>NZ_JBXALO010000008.1:0-232111 GCF_058799515.1 Serratia sp. GW822-FHT06D09 | reverse complement strand
GGCGAAGACGGCCCGACGCACCAGCCGGTTGAGCAGATTGCCAGCCTGCGCGTGACCCCGAACATGAGCACCTGGCGCCCGTGTGACCAGGTGGAATCGGCGATTGCCTGGCAGTACGGCATCGAGCGCAATGACGGCCCGACCACGCTGATTTTCTCGCGTCAGAACCTGACCCAGCAGCCGCGTACCGCGGAGCAGCTGGCCAACGTTTACCGCGGCGGCTACGTGCTGAAGGACTGTGCCGGTACGCCGGACGTCATCCTGATTGCCACCGGTTCGGAAGTGGGCATCACCGTGGAAGCGGCAGACAAGCTGAGCGCGGCGGGCACCAAGGTGCGCGTGGTCTCGATGCCGTCTACCGACGCCTTCGACAAGCAGGATGCGGCTTACCGTGAATCCGTGCTGCCGGCGGCGGTCACTGCCCGCGTGGCGGTGGAAGCGGGTATCGCGGACTACTGGTACAAGTACGTGGGCCTGAACGGCGCTATCGTGGGCATGACCACCTTTGGTGAGTCGGCACCGGCAGAGCAGCTGTTCAAAGAGTTCGGCTTCACCGTGGATAACGTGGTGGCCAAGGCGCAGGCACTGCTGAAATAAGGCATCTCGCGTCGCATTACCCTAGGTCCGGCACCTTGCCGGGCTTAGTCTAATGACAAACAGCCAAAAAACGTTGTTTTCGGCTGTTTGGGGTAAGTCTGAAGACATAATCCTTTGTTTTTATTCGTCCCAAGATCGGAATTTTTAACTGCAAAGGACTTTGTCATCAATCTGAGCCCGGCATCTTGCCGGGCTTTTTCTTGCCCAAAAATCGCCCAACCTCACAAAATACGAAGATAAAAAATCAACGGCGTTGCTTAAGAACACTTATTAACTATATGTTAATTTTTAGTTTATTAAATGTAACCAGGAGTTGATTATGTTAACAAGAATCGGCGCGTCGGTGGTGGCGATGGCGGTACTGGGTGCAGTGCCTGCTTACGCTGAGTTCCCTGCAGGCTATCCAGCCGACTATCAGAAAATAGTGGATGGCGCGAAGAAAGAGGGCAAGGTAGTGGTGTATTCCACCACGGATACCAAAGCCGCAGGACCGTTGATTCAGGGGTTCGAAGCGCTGTATCCGGGCGTTAAGGTCGAATACAACGACATGAACAGCACCGAGCTGTATAACCGCTATATCAGCGAACAGGCGGCGGGTGGCACCAGCGGTGACGTGGTGTGGAGTTCGTCGATGGATACCGCGCTGAAGCTGGCAACCGACTATGCACAAGAATACGCCTCGCCGGAACAGGGCCAACTGCCCAAGTGGGCGGTCTGGAAAGAGAGAGCTTACGGCACCACCTATGAGCCGGTGGTCTTCATTTATAACAAACGGCTGATCCCGCAGGGGGATGTGCCGGACTCGCACGCTGCGCTGGCAAAGCTGATCGCCAGTCAAACCGACAAGTTTAAAAAGAAAGTCACGACCTATGACATTGAAAAATCAGGGTTGGGCTTCATGCTGTCGGTGCAGGACTTCAAGGCCGATCCGAACTATTTCGCTACGCTGGCTGACGTTGCCAAAGGCGGTCTGGCCGTGCAGTCGTCCACCGGTACCATGATGGAAAGGGTATCGTCCGGTGAAAACCTGATTGGTTTCAACATTCTGGGCTCCTACGCCGAAGCCCGCGCCAAAACTGACCCTTCTCTGGGCATTGCTTACCCGAAAGATTACACCCTGGTGCTGTCGCGCGTGTCCTTTATCAGCAAAGAGGCTGCCAACAGCAACGCGGCAAAACTTTGGCTTAACTACGTCTTGTCGGAAAAGGGCCAGAGCATTCTCGCCAACCAGGCGGATATTCCCTCTATCCGTAATGACATTGAAGGCAAAAACGACATCGACGGCATGACCAAAATGCTTGGCAACGCGCTGAAGCCTATTCCGGTGGACGAGAGCCTGTTGGAGTACCTGCAGCCAGCCAAACGACTGGACTACATCAAGCAATGGCGTACCGCCGCGGCAAAATAAATTAGGACAGGCTCCGGACGCGCGTCTGCCAGGGAGGCGCGCGCCCTTTGGTGGTCGATGTTTACAACCATTGGGATAGATTATGAATACATGGCGCAGAAAGTGGCAGAGCCTGCCGCGTGGCTTGGTGGTGGTGATAACCGCGCTGGTTATCTATGTGCCGCTGTCATTTATCGTGATTCAAAGTTTTCTCTCCGCACCTTTTTTTTCGCCCTCCAAGGTTTTTAGCCTTGAGGCGTTCGAGTTTATTTTCACCGATCCCGACTTTTACAAGGCGCTGAAAAGTGGCTTTATCCTGGCCTTTGGCTTAGTGGTGATCGCCATTCCGCTGGGAGGTATTCTGGCCTTTTTGATGGTCAGAACCGATTTGCCCGGTCGTCGGTTTATTGAACCGCTGATCCTGGTGCCGATCTTTGTCTCACCGATGGTGCTGGGCTTTGGCTACGTGGTGGCCGCCGGGCCGGTCGGCTTCTTCTCGCTATGGGCGGAATCGCTGCTGGGCTTTGTGCCCTGGAATATCTACTCGATGGCCAGCATTGTGGTCATTGCCGGATTAACCCACGTGCCGCACGCTTATCTTTATATTTCCTCGGCCTTGCGCAGCGTCGGCTCCGACGTGGAGGAGGCCGCTCGTACGGCAGGCGCTTCGCCCTTGCAGGTCATGACGGCCGTCAGCTTGCCGATGGTACGCCCTTCGATTCTGTATGCCGGCGTATTGCTGTTCTTTCTCGGGCTGGAGGTGTTCGGCCTGATGCTGGTGCTGGGCGATCCGGAAGGGAACCTGGTGCTGGCGACCTACCTGTATCAACTGACCAACAAGCTGGGCACGCCGTCTTACCACCTGATGGCGGCAGTGGCGGTGGTGCTGATTTGCATCACCATTCCGCTGGTGATGTTGCAGCGCCGTCTGATGCGTACCGCCAACCGTTTCGTCACCGTCAAGGGCAAGGCGTCGCAGGCGCGGGCGCTGCCGCTGGGCAAATGGCGCTGGGTCGCCGGTGCGGTGGTGGTGTTTTGGCTGACGGTGACCATAGGTGTGCCACTGGTGGGCGTGGTGCTGCGTGCCTTTATTTCCAACTGGGGCGTGGGTGTTTCTATCTGGGACGAGCTGTCGCTCAATACCTTCCGCACCATCTGGCAGCAACCCAACCTGTTGCGAGCCATCGTCAACTCGATGGCGATAGGGGTGATCGGCGGTGCTCTGGCGGTAGTCTGTTATCTGTTCATCGGCATTGCCATGCACCGCAAACCCGACGGTGCTACCCGTTTTCTTGATTACAGCGTGCTGGTACCGCGTGCGGTGCCGGGTTTGCTGGCGGGGCTGGCGTTCCTGTGGGTGTTCCTGTTCCTGCCGATGTGGCTGGACAAGTCGCTGAAAGAGGGCTGGTTATCGGCCCTGCCGGTCGCCGAATGGCTGCGGGAAAACCTGATTGTCTGGCTACGTTCTTTACGCAGCACCATCTTCAGCGTTTGGCTGGCGTATACCGTGGTGTGGATGGCCTACGGCCTGAGGTTGATCTCCTCGACGCTGTTGCAGGTCGGCCCTGAACTGGAAGAGGCGGCGCGCAGTGCCGGTGCCTCCCGTGGGCAGATCACTCGTCATGTGACTATTCCGCTGTCGCGCTATGGCCTGATCGGCTCGTGGTTGCTGATGTTCCTGATTTTCGAGCGAGAGTATTCCACCGGGGTTTACCTGTTGTCTCCAGGCACCGAAACCATAGGTTCGATGCTGGTTTCGCTGTGGGCGGCGGGTGCCATTGATATCGTGGCCGCGCTCTCCTTCATTAACATCCTGCTGGTGGTGCTGGGGCTGGGGATCGCCTTGCGCTTTGGAGTGAAATTACATGATTGAACTTTCGGTAGAGAACCTGCATTTGACCTACGGCGACAACCCGGTGCTGAAAGGCGTTTCGATGCAGCTAAAGCGCGGCGAGGTGGTTTCGCTGCTGGGGCCGTCGGGCAGCGGTAAAACGACGCTGTTGCGGGCGGTCGCCGGGCTGGAGAAGCCAACGCAGGGCAGCATTATCATTGGCAGCAATAAGGTGTATGACGGCACTGCGCGCAGCGAGATCCCGGCGGAGGAGCGCAACCTCGGGCTGGTATTTCAGTCCTATGCCCTGTGGCCGCATAAAACCGTGTTTGAGAACGTCGCCTATCCGCTGAAATTACGCAAAGTTTCCACGGCGGAAATTACCCAGCGGGTGCAAGGGGTGCTGGATCAACTGGGACTGGGGCATCTGGGCAAACGCCATCCGCATCAGCTGTCCGGCGGCCAGCAGCAGCGCGTGGCGATTGGTCGGGCGTTGGTGTACAACCCGCCGGTGATCCTGCTGGATGAGCCGCTATCCAACCTGGATGCCAAGCTGCGCGAAGAGGCGCGGGTGTTCCTGCGTGAACTGATTATCAAGCTGGGGTTGTCGGCGCTGATGGTGACCCACGATCAGAACGAGGCGATGGCCATTTCCGATCGCATTTTGTTGCTCAACAACGGCAAGATCGAACAGCAGGGCACGCCACAGGAAATGTACGGCTCCCCCTCGACCCTGTTTACCGCCGAGTTTATGGGCAGCAATAACCGCCTGTTCGGCAAAATCACCGAGATGAGCGAGGGCAAGGCGCGCATCGAAGGGAAAGATTGGGCGCTGTGGGGCATGGCAGGCGCAGGGGTAAAGGTTGGCGATGAAGCCACGGCGGTGATCCGGGTAGAACGCGTGCGCCTGGGTGAGGATCCCCAGGGCAACCAACTGGAGTTGCCACTGCTGACCAGCATGTACCTGGGCGATCGTTGGGAATACCTGTTCCGCACCGTTGCTGAAGATTTCGTGGTGCGGGCTTATGGCACCGAAGTGCGTGGACAGACGCTTTGCCGGCTGTCCTTGCCGGCAGAGCACCTGTGGATTTTCCCCAAGGCCTAGCTTCAACAATAACCGCGCCTGTGGCGGGCGCGGTTGGTTGAACTACAAATCCAGTACCAGCCGTTGCCCCTTGGCCCTTGAGCAGCATATCAATAGGCTCTGCTGCGCTTCTCGTTCCTCCTCGCTCAGATACTGATCGCGGTGGTCAGCTTCCCCTTCAATAATTCGCGTTTCACAGGTGCCGCAAATACCTTCCCGGCATAGGCATTCCACTTTCGCTGCCTTGCTGTTTTCCAGCACCTGCAGAATGGTCATCTCTGGTGCCACTTCCAGCTCAATCCCTGAGCGAGCCAACACCAGCGTAAAGGCTTTCCCTTGGCTGTCAGTGACGGCAAAGGCCTCGCGGTGCAGACGTGCCTTCTCAATCCCGTGCGCGGAAGCCGCCTGCAATACCGCATCGTTCAACGCCGGTGGGCCACACACGTAAATATGGGTTGCAGGTTCGATGTCTGCCAGCAGGCGTGCCAAATCTAAACGGCTACCCTGGGTGGAAACATGGCAGTGGACATGTTCAGCAAAGGGGGAAGTCAGCAGCTGTGCCTGAAAAGCATTCTGTTCTTCGCTGTGGAAACAATAGTGCAGCCGGTAACGTTGACCGCGCTGGTGCAGTTCATGCAGTTGTGCCATAAACGGCGTAATGCCGATGCCGCCGGCAATCAGCAGGTGTTGTTCCGCCATCGGCGCCAATGCAAACAGATTGTTCGGCGTGCTGATGGTCAGCGTATCGCCTACCTGTAGGTTGTCATGCATAAAATTCGACCCGCCTTTCGAGGGCGACTCGCGCCGTACGGCTATCTGATAGTGCTGCAAGTCGAAAGGGGAACTGAGCAGGGAGTAGGCATTACTGTAGCGCTGTTCCCCCTGTTGCATCTGCACGATGATATGGCTGCCGCCACTGAAGGCCGGCAACGGCCGCTGCATCGGGTCCGCCAGAGTAAAACGCTTTACCTGCGCGGTAATGGTTTCGATTTCGATCACGCGGACATCAAACATCCGATAACTGGACATGTTATTCACTCCAGAGCACGGGCTGCGCCCGCGCATAACAGGTTATACCGCCTGGCACAGATATTTCAGTTCCAGATAATCGTCTATGCCATAGGTGGAGCCTTCACGCCCCAGACCGGACTGTTTGACGCCACCGAACGGTGCCACCTCGTTGGATATCAGGCCAGTGTTGATGCCTACCATGCCGTATTCTAACTGCTCCGAAACCCGCCAGATGCGCGCAGCATCGCGCGTGTAGAAATAGGCCGCCAGCCCATAGATCGTGTCATTTGCGCGTTGCAGCACTTCTGCTTCATCGTCAAAGACCACCAGCGGTGCGACCGGGCCGAAAATCTCTTCTTCCAGCAAGAGTGAGCCGGCTTGAACGTCCCCCAGTACCGTCGGCGTGAAGAAATTGCCGCCCAGCGGGTGCGGATGACCGCCGGTGAGTAGGATGGCCCCTTTGTTTTGTGCATCGTTCAGCAGTTCCATGACCTTGTCTCGTGCTTTACGGTTGATTAACGGACCTATTTGCACATCGTGATCGAAGCCGTTACCCACTTTCAGCGCCGCTACCCGAGCGACAAATTTTTCTGTGAACTGCGGGTAAACGTCACGGTGGATATAGAAACGGTTAGCGCAAACACAGGTTTGCCCCGCGTTACGGTATTTGGCGACTAATGCACCCTCAACGGCAGCGTCGATATCCGCATCCTTGAACACGATAAAGGGCGCATTGCCACCCAGTTCCAGAGAGACCTTTTTGATGGTGTCGGCGCTTTGGCGCATCAACACGCGGCCAACCGGGGTGGAACCGGTAAAGCTCAGCTTACGGACCAGCGGATTGCTGGTCAGCTCGGCACCGATGATCTGTGAATTGCCGGTGATCACGTTGAAAACCCCAGCGGGAATGCCCGCACGGTTAGCCAGCTCCGCCATTGCCAGCGCCGAATAAGGCGTTTCATTGGCGGGCTTAACGATCAGCGTGCAGCCGGCCGCCAGTGCCGGTGCCGCTTTTCGGGTGATCATCGCCGCTGGGAAGTTCCACGGCGTAATGGCGGCACAAACGCCGATGCCTTGTTTGATCACCATCAGGCGCTTGTCAGCACTGGGTGAAGGAATGATATCGCCGTTGGTGCGCTTTGCCTGTTCGGCGAACCACTCGACAAACGAAGCGGCATAGCGGATTTCGCCCAACGATTCTGCCAGCGGTTTACCTTGTTCCTGCGTCATTAGCGACGCCAGATCCTGCTGGTGCTCCAGCATCAATTCGAACCAGCGGCGCAGATGCAGTGCCCGTTGTTGGGCTGGCAGACTACGCCAGCCTGCCAGCGCTTGCTGTGCGCAGGCTATGGCGTGTTGTGCTTCGGGTTGTGCCATGTTCGGCACCTGGCCTATAAGTTGGCCGGTCGCCGGATCGCTGACCGGCAAGGTTTCGTGATTGGATGCATCGCACCATTGGCCGTTAATAAACGCCTGCTGGCGGAACAGTAATTGATCGGAAATATTCACCGGATGACCTCATGGGTTAACGGGGCCGAGGGGCCCCTGTACATTTAAGGTTGGAAGACCTGCGCCAGCAGGTTGTGGAAGTGCGCGATACCATGTTCGCTAACGCCGCTGCCCGCACCGTCAACCATGATGCGTCCTTGCCCGCGATAGCCACGTGACTTCAGCCCTTTCTGCACACTTTCCACCAGCCGCAGATCCTCTGGGCGAAACACGTCGCGATACCATTCGATCAACTTCTGTTGTTCGGCGGTCAGCTCCTCGTTGGTGAAATAAATGTCATAGTGTTGCAGGGTGGTTTCCGCATCGACCGGGAACTCATAAATCACCGTCATCATGCCTTCCAGCGGCGGGATGTTGAACATGGTGCATGGCCATAGCCAGATGCCGTGGAAGCTGGCGTCTTTGCCTTCCTCGAATTTGAATGACTGCTCGGAAGGGCGCGCATAGCCAAACTGCATCGTCCAGTTGCCGTGCAGGGTGTGCCAGTAGCGATCGACCTGCACCGAATCGGCGAAACCGGGGTGCGCCGGGGCACAGTGATAGCACTCGAGATAGTTGTCGACGATGTTCTTCCAGTTGGCCGGGGTGAGGGTGGTGAAACGTGCTGCCAGCTTCAGGTCGTCTACCGCCGGGCAGGCCTCGCGCACCTTGGCCGCCAGGCCGGGCAGTTGATCTTCTACGCTGCCGGCCTGCGGGTTCATATTGATAAAAATAAATCCGCCGTATTCCTCTACCCGTACCGGCGTCAGATGGGCGATGTCTTTATTGAAGTTATGCACGTTCTCGCAGTTGCGCGCATGGGCCAGTTCGCCGTCGAGCTTGAACGCCCAGGCGTGGTACGGGCAGGTAATGACGTTTTTGGCCTTGCCGTCGCCGGACAACAATTGGTGCCCACGGTGTGGGCAAACGTTGTAAAAGGCGCGCAACACCTTGTCGCGACCGCGTACCACCAGGATATTTTCGCCGATGATCTCGCGGGTGATGTATTCATTCGGCTGCGCCACTTCACTGCCGTGCGCCACGCAGATCCAGCTGTTGGCGAACACCCGTTCTTTTTCATGATCGAATGCGGCCGGGTGAGTATAAAACTGAGCCGGAATGGTATACGCCTCGCGGGCATCGGCGCAGAAGTCTTTGGGTAACGTCAATGCGGGGATTACTGTGCTCATAATAACCTTCCTCTTCTTTATTTTTATTCCACGGGAGTGTTTCAGACGACGGTTGTGTTGTTTAACGGGTTAACGGCCGGAGGTTCTGACGGTGTGCTCAACGTCGGCCGGCTGACGTCGATCAGGTGTGCCGGTATCGCGGCGTAGTCCTGTTTCAGCCAGCGGGCGAACCCGTAAGTTTTGACCAATAGCACCAACAGAAACGGTAAGGCGGTTAGGACAACGGTGGTTTTCATGGTGTCGAGCGAGGCACCGGTGAACAGAATCGACAGCGGGATCAGCGTGATCACCACACACCAGAACAGGCGCAGCATCGGGCTGGGATCCTGCCCCTCTTGCAGATTCCGGGTGCTGGTGGCCGCCATGGTGTAAGCGACGGCATCCATATGCGACGCCAGAAAAATAATCATGATAAACAGGTAGCCCGCCAGGAACAGTTTGCCGAGTGGTAGCGACATCAGCAGCATTTGCACCGCCGTTTCTCCGCCCTGAACGTTGAGGATCTCCGGTACGTTCAACTGCCCGCTGATGAATTGATGCATGGCGAAGCTTTCCAGCGAACCGAAGAAGAACCAGCAACCGAGGGTGCTGCCGAGCAGCAGGGCCCAAATCACCTCTTTGATCTTGCGCCCGCGAGAAACCCGGGTCACAAACATGGCCACGCCAGGCGTATAGGAAATCCACCACAGCCAGTAGAACACTGTCCAACTGCGGCTAAAGCTGCCGTCTCCCATGGGGTCGGTAAACAGGCTCATCTGCAGGAAATTCTGCGCCGTCAGACCGATAGCGTTAACGGTGTTATTAATGGTGAATTCGGTCGGGCCGACCAACAGTACCAGTGCGGCGAAGATAAACGCCCCCCAGCCGACCATTTTGCTCAGCCGCTGCATGCCGCCGTCGATACCAATGTACGAGCTGAGGCAGAAAATTACTGCGGCCAATAGGATCACTGTGGCCTGTAATGCGAAGGTGTCTGGAATACCGGTTAATGCCGTCAGCCCGCGGGTGAAGGTGGAGGCGGTTAACACCAGTGAAATAGTCAATGCACCCACGGTAGCAACCAGGAAAATAAGATCTACCGCTCGCCCTATAGGGCCGTCGGCGCGTGCACCTGTGATGGCCGAGATAATGCCGGACAGGCTCAAGCCTTTATTTTTACGGACATGAAAGTGATAGGCCATGATCAGTGAGGCCAAGGCATAGGTTGCCCAGGCACTCAGCCCCCAGTGGAAGAACGAGTAGCTGATGCTGTATTCCAATGCTTTTGGCGTGCGTGGTGCGATATTCAGCCCGGGCGTTTGATAGTAATAGGCCCATTCCATTACGCCCCAGTACAGGGTTGAGGAACCCAGCCCAGCGCAGATGAACATAAACACCCAGGCTAGAGTGGAGTACTGCGGCTTGCCTTCACCAAGGCGGATATTGCCATATTTGCTTAAGGCCAGATAAAGCACCACCAGCAGTGCCATCAGTACCAGCACCTGAATGGTCGAACCGAACAGGCGGGTGACCGCGTTAAAAATGGTGGTGGCTACCAGTGCGGATTGTGTTGGAAATAGCATCAGGCAGATAGCGATCAGCGTGATGCTGCACAGACTGATCGCGATGAGCATGACATCCTTTTTAGGCGTGCTCTGCATGGGAGTGAACTCCTGTTATTTGTGGTTGGCCGTTGCGTGCAATCAGCACGCTTATCGGCCTTATTGATTGGCGTTAAGCCGTTTGTTAGACCACGTAGGGCAGGTATCTCGACACGCTAGATGTCATGAGTTTTTACCCTTCATTAACATTTGAGAGTGTGCACAAATTACCCAACTGCCACAATTGAGGTATCTGTGAAGGGATAAAACACGGTATGTAAATAATTTGTTGTGATCTTGACCGGAGAATTAGTGTGGGTTTTCGGGGGTTTTTCAGCGAATTACGATGAGAATTTATGGAGGAATACAAAATTAGCACGTGACTATGCAGAGCGATATATATCGCTCTGCATGGTCATTTATGGTGTGAATGTTTAGGTTAAAGCAGGGCGGCGATCGCCTGACCGACCTGCTGGGTGGTGGCATCGCCGTGCATGTCCGGGGTACGTGGTCCGCAGGCGATAACCTGTTCGATGGCGGCGAGAATACCGTCGTGCGCCTGGCGATAGCGTGGTTCATCCTTACCGAGGAAGTCCAGCATCATGGCACCGGCCCAGATCATGGCGACAGGGTTGGCGATGTTTTTGCCGAAAATATCCGGTGCGGAACCGTGCACCGGCTCGAACAGTGAAGGGAAATTGCGCTCGGGGTTAAGGTTGGCCGAAGGCGCGATACCGATAGTGCCGGCGCAGGCCGGGCCAAGATCGGACAGGATGTCGCCGAACAGGTTGGAGGCCACCACCACGTCGAAACGTTCGGGTTGCAGCACGAAGCGCGCGCAAAGAATATCGATATGCTGTTTGTCCCAGCGAATGTCCGGATACTGCTGCGCCATGGCGGCTACGCGTTCATCCCAATACGGCATGCTGATCGCCATTCCGTTGGATTTTGTGGCGGCGGTGAGCGTCTTGCGCGGGCGTTGTTGCGCCAGTTCAAAGGCGTATTTCAAAATGCGGTCGACGCCGTGGCGGGTGAACACCGACTCCTGGATCACCATTTCGCGTTCTGTGCCTTCAAACATTCGGCCGCCGAGCGACGAGTACTCCCCTTCGGTATTTTCACGCACCACGTAAAAATCGATATCCCCCGGGTTCTTATTTGCCAGCGGGCAGGGCACGCCGGGGAACAAGCGCACCGGACGCAGGTTGACGTACTGATCGAAATCGCGACGGAATTTTAGCAATGAGCCCCACAGCGAGATATGGTCCGGCACCTTGTCCGGCCAGCCGACGGCACCAAAATAGACGGCGTCAAAGCCTTGTAGTTGCTCGAACCAATCGTCCGGCATCATCTGGCCGTGCTGCAGGTAATAATCGCAGCTGGCCCATTCGAAGGTTTCAAACTCCAGGGACAAATCCCAACGCGCGGCAGCAGCTTGCAACACCCGAATGCCTTCCTGCATCACTTCCTGGCCAATACCGTCTCCCGGTATGGCGGCGATTTTATAGCTTTTGCTCATAGGATCTCACTTGTGAAGAGGGGCGATTGACATCCCTTCCATCCTATAATTGACTAACTGTTAATCAATGCTGGAAACGGTGAAACATAAAACACGAATCATGAATAATCTACCTATCCTGAGTGACCTGCGGGTGTTTGTGTTGGTGGCGCGCCGCGCCGGTTTTGCCGCCGCCGCCGACGAGCTGGGCGTTTCACCGGCATTCATCAGCAAACGTATTGCGCTGTTGGAAAAGGCGCTGGACGTGTCGTTGCTGCACCGCACTACGCGCCGGGTGGCGATCACCGAAGATGGCGAGCGCATTTACGAGTGGGCACAACGCATTCTGAACGACGTCGATCAAATGATGGATGAGCTTTCCGACGCCCGTCAGGCACCGCAAGGTACGTTGCGTATTGTCAGCAGTTTCGGCTTCGGTCGGCGTTTTGTCGGCCCTGCACTGTCGGCGCTGGCGCTGGAATACCCGGCGCTTGAACTGCGGCTGGACGTTTCCGATCGGCTGGTGGATTTGGTCAGCGAAGGTTTTGACCTGGATATCCGCATCGGTGATGACATTGCCCCCAATCTGATTGCCCGCAAGCTGGCGCAGAACCAACGCATTTTGTGCGCGTCTCCGCAATACCTGCAGCGTTACGGCACACCGAAAACCTTGAGCGAGCTTTCCGGACGCGCATGTCTGGCAATTAAAGAGCGTGACCATCCTTTTGGGCTGTGGCGACTGCAGGGGCCGCAAGGGGAGGAGGCGGTGAAGGTGACCGGCGGGCTGTCATCCAACAACGGTGAAATTGTGCATCAATGGTGCCTGGACGGACAGGGCGTTGCGCTACGCTCTTTCTGGGACGTACGAGAGAGTATTGAAAATGGCTGGCTGGTGCATATCCTGCCGGACTACTACCAGCCGGCAGATATTTGGGCGGTGTACGTTTCACGCCTGGCGACCTCGGCCAAGGTCAGGGTTACCGTCGAATTTTTGCGCGATTATTTCCGCCAACACTATGGCGAAGCCTCGTTGTTGTCGGAATACCTGGCGCGTCGCTAGGGCAAGGAGGAGGCAAAAGTGTGCGCCAGATCATTTTATTCCCGCAAAGTGTCGATCAGTTGTCAGGCGAGCTGTCGCATCTGTTCCTTTTGGCAAAACTTTGGTTTATGCTCAGCTGAAGCGTTTCAGTTGCATCAGGATTCAACTGAAACGCCGGAGTGAAGGTGATGAACACGCGGCTGATGGAAGGAATAATGCGACGTGGCGATTCACAGCAGGCGGTGCGCTAAAGTACTCTATGCGAGTGAGCTTGATAACCTATCAGCGCTCTCTCAGATAGGGTGAGCATGCCCGGTGTGAGAAGGCCCTTTTTCAGGAGCAGCATGACAATCCGCATAGCGATAAACGGCTTTGGCCGCATAGGCCGCAGCGTTTTACGCGCACTGTATGAGTCGGGACGAAGAGCGGAAATTTCCGTGGTGGCGATCAACGAATTGGCGAACGCCGAGGGGATGGCCCACCTGCTGAAATACGACTCCAGCCATGGCCGTTTTGCCTGGGATGTTCGCCAGGAATGCGACATGTTGACCGTCGGGGACGATACCATTCGTTTGCTGCATCAGCCGGCGGTGGAACAGCTTCCCTGGGGCGAGCTGGGCGTTGACGTGGTGCTGGACTGCAGCGGCGTGTACGGCAGTCGGGCGGATGGCGAGGCCCATCTGGCGGCGGGGGCGAAAAAAGTGTTGTTCGCTCACCCCGGCGGCAACGATCTGGACGCCACCATCGTGTTTGGCGTCAACCATCAGACGCTGCTGGCGGAACACCGCATCGTGTCCAATGCGTCATGCACCACCAACTGCATTATTCCGGTGATCAAACTGCTGGACGATGCCTACAGCATCGAGTCGGGCACGGTGACCACCATTCACTCCTCAATGAACGATCAGCCAGTGATAGACGCCTATCACCAGGATTTGCGGCGCACCCGCGCGGCGAGCCAGTCGATTATTCCGGTCGACACCAAGCTGGCCGCCGGTATTACCCGCGTTTTTCCGCAGTTTTGCGATCGTTTTGAAGCGATTTCCGTACGTGTACCGACCATCAACGTGACGGCCATCGATCTCAGCGTCAGCGTCAGTTCGGCGGTGAAAGTGGCAGAGGTCAACCAGCTGTTGCAAATGGCCGCACGGGGATCTTTTCGTGGTATAGTTGACTATACGGAACTACCATTAGTCTCGATCGATTTTAACCATGACCCGCACAGCGCTATCGTCGACGGTACGCAGACTCGGGTCAGCGGACAACACCTGATCAAGACCTTGGTCTGGTGTGATAATGAATGGGGCTTTGCCAACCGGATGTTGGATACAACACGGGCAATGGCCGCAAGCGGTTTCTAGTACGGCGGCATCGGCACTGGCCGGTGCGCCGCTCAGGCAACTTTATAGAGAATCAACCAAGAGGGTTCACCATGTCTGTAATTAACATGTCCGATCTGGATCTGGCAGGTAAACGCGTTCTGATCCGCTCCGATCTGAACGTTCCAGTGAAAGACGGTAAAGTGACTTCCGATGCACGTATCCGTGCCTCCCTGCCGACTATTGAAGCTGCGCTGAAACAAGGCGCCCGCGTGATGGTAACTTCCCACCTGGGTCGTCCTACCGAAGGCGAGTACAACGAAGAATTCTCCCTGCTGCCTGTTGTCAACTATCTGAAAGAACACCTGAAAAACCCGGTACGTCTGGCTAAAGACTACCTGGATGGCGTTGATGTTGCAGAAGGCGAGCTGGTCGTGCTGGAAAACGTCCGTTTCAACAAGGGCGAGAAAAAAGACGACGAAACCCTGTCCAAGAAATATGCGGCACTGTGTGACGTGTATGTGATGGACGCCTTCGGCACCGCACACCGTGCACAGGCTTCCACCCATGGTGTGGGCAAGTTCGCGCCTGTTGCCTGTGCCGGCCCGCTGCTGTCTGCAGAGCTGGAAGCGCTGGGTAAAGCGCTGGGCAACCCAGCCCGTCCGATGGTTGCCATCGTGGGTGGTTCTAAAGTTTCCACCAAACTGACCGTACTGGATTCCCTGTCCAAAATCGCCGATCAGCTGATCGTCGGTGGCGGCATCGCCAACACCTTCGTGGCGGCGCAGGGCAACAACGTGGGCCAGTCTCTGTACGAACCTGATCTGATCGACAACGCCAAGAAACTGCTGGAAACCTGCGACATTCCGGTTCCGACCGACGTGCGCGTGGCGACCGAGTTCTCTGAAACTGCGGTTGCAACCGTGAAGCAGGCGAACGAAATTCAGGACAACGAGCAAATTCTGGATATGGGCGACGTCTCAGCCGAGCGTCTGGCCGTTATCCTGAAGAACGCCAAAACCATTCTGTGGAATGGCCCGGTTGGCGTATTCGAGTTCCCTAACTTCCGTAAGGGCACCGAAATTGTCGCTCGCGCTATCGCAGACAGCGAAGCCTTCTCTATCGCAGGCGGCGGCGACACCCTGGCAGCAATCGACCTGTTCGGCATTGCTGACAAGATTTCCTACATCTCAACCGGCGGCGGCGCCTTCCTGGAATTCGTGGAAGGTAAAGCGTTACCGGCGGTCGTGATGCTGGAAGAGCGCGCTAAGCAGTAATTCAGACAACGGGAGGCGAAAGCCGCCCGTTTGTTTTATACCGCGCGGCATAATGCGGCGCGGCATGAAAAATCGATTTACATCCATCTACGGCCGACGAAACAGGACAAAGTAACATGTCTAAAATTTTTGATTTCGTAAAACCGGGTGTCATCACTGGTGATGACGTTCAGAAAGTATTCGCAGTAGCTAAAGAGAACAACTTTGCTCTGCCAGCAGTGAACTGCGTAGGTACCGACTCCATCAACGCCGTGCTGGAAACAGCAGCGAAGGTGCGTGCTCCGGTAATCGTACAGTTCTCTAACGGCGGTGCCGCGTTCATCGCCGGTAAAGGCGTGAAGACTGACGTTCCTCAGGGTGCAGCAATTCTGGGCGCTATCTCTGGTGCACATCATGTTCACCAGATGGCTGAGCATTACGGCGTGCCGGTTATTCTGCACACCGACCACTGTGCGAAGAAACTGCTGCCATGGCTGGACGGCCTGCTGGACGCTGGCGAGAAACACTTCGCGGCTACCGGTAAGCCACTGTTCTCTTCTCACATGATCGACCTGTCTGAAGAGTCCCTGGAAGAAAACATCGAAATTTGCAGCAAATACCTGACTCGCATGGCGAAGATCGGTATGACCCTGGAAATCGAACTGGGCTGCACCGGCGGTGAAGAAGATGGCGTGGACAACAGCCATATGGACGCATCCGCTCTGTACACCCAACCGGAAGACGTGGCTTACGCGTACGAAAAACTGAACGCCATCAGCCCACGCTTCACCATCGCAGCGTCCTTCGGTAACGTGCACGGCGTATACAAGCCAGGCAACGTTAAACTGACTCCGACCATCCTGCGTGATTCTCAGGACTACGTGTCCAAGAAATTCAATCTGCCGCACAACAGCCTGAACTTCGTGTTCCACGGCGGTTCCGGTTCTACCGACGCAGAGATCAAAGAATCCGTAGGTTACGGCGTGATCAAAATGAACATCGATACCGACACCCAATGGGCAACCTGGGACGGTATCCTGCAGTACTACAAAGCGAACGAAGCTTACCTGCAGGGCCAGTTGGGCAACCCGAAAGGCGCCGACCAGCCGAACAAGAAATACTACGATCCACGCGTATGGCTGCGTTCAGCCCAGACTTCCATGATTACTCGTCTGGAACAGGCTTTCAAAGATCTGAACGCAGTAGACGTTCTGTAATCTCGGTCAGCTGTTAGCCATATTGAAAGGCTCCCTTCGGGGAGCCTTTTTTGTTGCTAGCCCAACAGACTGGCGCCGACGTTAATCGACAGCCCCAGGATCACCAGATTGAAAACAAAGGAAATCACCGATTGCAGTAGAGCGACTTTGCGCACCTCGGCCGCACCGACGGCCACGTCGGCAGTTTGCGAAGCCACCGCGATGGTAAACGAGAAATAGGCAAAGTCCCAATAGGTCGGTTCTTTGAGCTCGCCGGGAAACAGCAGCGGCAGCGGATCCTGCTGTGCACCCTGACGATAAAACTGATGGGCATAGTGCATGGTAAATGCCGTGGGCAGCAGTAACCAGGACACCACCAGCGTCGCGCCGGTCAGCGCCAGATGCAGCGTCTTCAGAGAATCGCTGACCTGTTTGGCGGTGCTCAGCTCAAACAGAATGGATAAAATGCTCACCAGACAACCGATGCTGACCAGTGCCAGCACCATACTGGCGCTCTCATCCTGTGCCCGTGCCAGTTGGCGGATGTGTTTTGGCGTGCTGATCAGCATCAGTCGCCAGAGAAACAGCAGATAGCACCAGGCCAAAACGTTCCAGCCGAGCATCAGTCGCTGCAGCTCAGAAAGCGTGGCGGGCAGCAGCAGGTAGCACAAGATGCCCGCACCGACGGACAGCAGCAGCCTTGGCCGAACCTGCCAGTAGTGTTTGATTGACGATGGAATGTGCATAACCGATGAAGTTCCTTATCGTTATAAAGGCGATAGCGCTGTGTTCAGCATAGAAGAAGCGTGGCGGCTGTTTCGGCTATTTTTGACGCTTACGGTTGGCATGCGGTGGAAATGTTGGTTAACCTAAGGCGGTGGTTTCCGACTGACGGCTGATGTCAGTTTTTTTGCGAGTTTATCCCCTTAGGGACAAGTTAGGACGACACGAATGAAAGATCTGAATGTAGTAGATGGCATTAATGGTGCCGGTAACTGGCTGGTGCAGAACCAGGACTTATTGATTCAGTACGCGGTGAACATCGTCGCGGCGATCGTTATTTTCATCATCGGTTCGATCATTGCACGCGTAGTCAGCAATGCATTAAGCCGGGTGATGAAGCTGCGCGGTATTGACGCCACGGTTGCCGACTTCCTGTCTGCCATGGCGCGTTACGGCATTCTGGCCTTCACCTTTATCGCCGTGCTGGGGCGCGTTGGCGTTCAGACCACCTCGGTGATCGCCGTGTTGGGTGCCGCAGGTTTGGCCGTCGGCCTGGCGCTGCAGGGCTCACTGTCCAACTTCGCTGCAGGCGTGCTGCTGGTGGCCTTCCGTCCACTGCGTGCCGGTGAATATGTCGATCTGGGCGGCGTAGCCGGTACCGTCGACCAGGTGCAGATTTTCTCCACCACGCTGCGTACCGCAGACAACAAAACCATCGTGGTGCCGAACGGCAAAATCATCGCCGGCAACATCATCAACTATTCTCGCGAGCCAAACCGCCGCGTAGACATCGTGGTTGGCGTGGCTTATAACGCCGATATCGACGTGGTGAAAAAAGTGTTGGGTGATGTGATCGCTGCCGACAAGCGCATCATGCACGCCAAAGGCGTAACCGTACGCTTGAACGAGATGGCGCCATCTTCACTGAACTTTGTCACCCGTTCCTGGACCACCAATGCGGAATACTGGAACGTATACTTCGATCTGATGGAGAACTTCAAGCGCGCGCTGGATGCCAACAATATCGGCATTCCGTTCCCGCAGATGGATGTTCATCTGTACCGCAACGATGCGACCACAGCGAAAGCAGAATAAGTGAGAAGGGGCCACGGCCCCTTTTTTACTGCAGGCCGAGGCGAGATCCCAGGGATGTCGCCTCGGCTTTTTTGTTGGATCAGTGTGGCAAAGCGGACGCTGACGTGGGTACGCGGCGGTGCGAGCTGAGCCGGTAGAGCAGGAATATGGCGGCAGAACCCACCAACACCGGCATCGCCAGCCAGATAAAGAACACCTCAGACGAACCCGCAGTGACAATCATCCAGGCACCGAGCATGGATCCCACGATTGAACCGAAGCGCCCGCTCGCCATCGCCCAGCTGACCCCCGTGACGCGGGCCGCGGTGGGATAGATCGTGGCGGACACCAGGTTCAGGCCGTTCTGTGCACCAGCCACGCCGAAACCGATCAGGAACACCGTAGTCGCCAGCGTGTAGACATCCCCCATCAGGTAACCGGTGGCGCCGACAACCAGCGCTGCACCCAGGTAGGACAGAGCCAATACCCGGTAGGGGCCGACGCGGTCCATCAGCAGCGCCATAAGGATAGCTCCGAGCGTCCCGCCCAGTGGCACCATTGCCCCAATGCGCGACGCGTGAACGATATCGTAACCGGCATCTTTGAGAATGCTCGGCAGCCAACTGGTGAGCTGGTAAAACACGAACAGCGAACAGAAGAACGCCACCCACAGCAACAGGGTGCGCACCGCACGGCCTTCGATAAACAGGTGCGATATCGGCGAGCTGGCCTGTACTGGACGTTCGTCATCGACAATCGTTACGCCTGCCCAGTTTTTGCCGGTGATACGCTCGACCACCTGGCGCAGGCGATCGGCATGTTTTGAGCTGGCAGTCATAAAGCGTACTGATTCGGGCATTTGCCAGGCCAGCAGCGGCAGCAACAGCAGCGGGGCAATGCCGCCGAACATCAACAGGCCACGCCAACCGAACGCAGGGATAATTTGCCCGGCGAGCAGGCCACCCAGCGCCAAACCGGCGGTAAAGCCGCTCCAACTCAGTGTGACCATGATCATACGGCGACGCGCCGGCGAGTACTCCGAACTGAGGGTGATGCAGGTGGGCATCGCACCGCCTAAACCGATACCGGTGATTAAACGCAGCAGGGTCAACGACTCGATTGAGCTGGTATAGGCCGAGGCCAGAGTGCCTCCGCCAAAGATCAGTATGGAGGCGAGCAGCACGCGCTTGCGCCCTATGGCATCGGCAACCGGGCCGAAGATCAGGCTGCCGAGCAGCAGGCCGAACAATCCCGCGCCAAACGTCGGCGATAGCTGGGCAGGCAGCAGTTGCCACTCTTCGCGTAACGCCGGGGCGATATAGCCGATGATGGCGGTGTCAAAACCGTCCAGCAGGACGATCAGGAAACACAGGGTAAGGATCAGGATTTGATAGGGCGAGATTTTCGCGTTGTCGATGATCTCGCTGATACGAGCGGTGTTTTGGCTCATGGGGGTTCCACTTTAATTAGGCTTGTGTGGAGCTGGCTGGAGGGCAGAGTAGGCGTCAGGTTCCTTCTGAAACGGGCCTGATCCAAAGCCGCTTTGGCTGGCGTGGTATAGAAATACGAGTATACCTCAGAGAGGAGACGTTGAGAGGGGGCGTGGGGGAGATGATGCGGGTGAGCTTGCAGTGACTGGCAATTACTCTGACACGTAACCAACCCGGCAGCCTCAAATCCTAGCGTCAGCTCAGTGCCAGAAACAGATGTTGCATGTCCCCTAGAACACGATTAAACAGATTGCGGTGCGGCTTATTCTTGCCTCTCATGAAAAATGGCACTAACTGAAAGATGCCAGTCCATCGCCTCATGTATATCTACATCCACACATAGTCATTATGAAAGGATGGATGGAGATGCTGAGAGGTAAAAGAGCTGTGATTACCGGTGGCGGCGCGGGATTTGGGCAAGCGCTGTGCGTGTGGTTGGCGCGAGAAGGCGTCGAGGTGCATTTTTCCGCGAGGCGTGCTGATGATATTCAAAAAACTTGCAGCATCATCACGGCTGAAGGTGGGATTGCAAAAGGGTATATCTGTGATTTAACCCAGCCTGAATCCATTTCTCAGTTTTCTTCACAGCTGTTATTTTCCGACAAGCCCATAGACATTTTAATTCTCAATGCCGCTCAGTGGCTGTCAGGCACGTTAGACGATCAACCCGATACAGAAATCATCAATACCGTCAGTTCAGGCCTGACAGGTTCAATTCTACTGACTCAGGCTTTGCTATCTGGATTAAGACGTTCTGAAAGCGCGGATATCGTCTCAATTATATCTTCATGTGGGATCCCGAATTTTACAGATTCAATTGCGCACCCCGCTTTTTTTGCTAGCAAACACGGGCTTAGCGGCTTTACAACTAAACTTTCTAACCAGTTGTCTGAAGAGAATATACGTGTGACCGGGCTGTATCCCCCGGATTTTGAACTAACCGGATTAGATACATTTGTCGATAGCCAGCCCAGAATGGGGGAACGTCTAATGAATGGGCGCTCGATCTGGGAAACAATTCGTTTTGTGCTGGCTCAACCGCGTAGTTGCCATATCAGTAGCATCTACTTTGAAGGTCCAACTCGCGAAAAACTGAATGTTTGAGGCTGAGTTTGGCGATGTTGAACAGAGCACTCAACGTCCACTTCTCGCTATAGCTGACCGCCAGTATCATGCTTTTTGGGGTGTCATCAGGTGTTCATCGTGTGGCAGGTGGTCATTTCCAGTCATGGCCGCCAGTATGTAAGGTGTCGGCGATGAGGGTGGCAGGTCAATCTTTAAAAAGTTGCTGTTGTCCAAGATGTGGCTATCATCTTTTCTTTAAACTGCCCTGAAAGGATTGCCTGCCGCTATGCCCGTGAATTTTGATCTGAACGATCTCTATGCTTTCCGTGCGTTGGTTGAATACGGTAATTTTCGGCTTGCCGCAGAGTCCATCTGCCTTTCACAGTCAGCATTGAGCCGCAGGATAGAGAAGCTGGAATCTGCGCTGGGTATTAAGTTGTTCGACAGAACAACCAGGCGCGTTACGCTGACACTTTATGGGCAAACCTTCGCCGAGCGCTCAGATCAGCTACTGATGAATGTTGAGCTGGTTCTGGCAGATATCAATAAGGTCAGTCAGGATCGCGTTGGGCTGGTAACGGTCGCGACCGTGCCCTCGGCGGCCTACTATTTTATGCCTGACGTGATTCGCAGTTTCCAGGCCCGCTATCCTCGGGTACGGGTTAAGCTTATCGATAGCAGTGCAGGTAACGTCATTGAAGCCGTTGCCAGTGGGCAGGCTGATTTCGGTATCTGTTTTGCCAGAACCCTGCAATCCAATATCGAGTTTCTGCCGTTGGTCGCGGATGTTTATGTGGCTGCCTGCAGGCGCGATCACCCCATCGCCGGTAAAAAAAGTCTGACCTGGCGCGAGTTTTATCAGCAAGACTATGTAGGGCTGGATAAGACGTCAGGTAATCGCAATTTGCTCGATCAGATGCTGGAGCACATCATTCCTGAGCGCCCCAGCATCTGCGAAACCCGGCATGTCACGACCATGCTGGGTATGGTTGAAGCGGGGATAGGCATTGCTGCGGTACCCGCCATGTCGATGCCTGCCTCAGAGCATTCGGTACTGACACACCTGCCACTGACAGATCCGGTAGTGAAGCGCACGGTTGGCCTGATCAGGCGCAGCGGGCGTATGCAATCCTATGTTGCCGCCGAGTTGGAAAAGCTAATCACTGAACAGTATCACTCTGCTTAACGGGTGGCGCAGTCTTCACCGTTCTCATCCCGGTGGCGCGAATAATGTCTTGCGCCTGGGCGGAAGACAGGAAGTCCAATAGCGCTTTGCCTTCCTGACGATGTTCTGCCTTGAGGATGACCGCGCCGGCAAAGCGGGTGATGTACTGGACATTTTCAGGCAATTCACCAATAAAGGTGACGCCCGGAACAGGGAGCAACTCACTGACTTGCTGGAAGCCTATCGCATATTTCCCTTTTGCTACCTCGCTGGCCACCGGAATGCGTTCAACCTTATGTGCTTTTTCTTTCACCTTGTCTTCAATACCCAGCTTTTTGAATAGCTGGTTGCTGATATACAGGCCGCTGGCACTGTCAGAATAGGCAATGGACTTAGCCTGTAGCAGGGTTTTGCGCAGATCTGCTTCTTGTTTGATATTGGGTTTAGGGTCGCCTTGCTTAACCACCATACCAATCGGTGAATCGGCCAGTTCCACGCGCGAACCCGGTTGGATCCAGTTATCCTTTTCCAAATTCGTTAGTGCATCACCCACCATAATCACTACATCGGCTTTTTCTCCGCGAGCCAGGCGCGCGGGGATCGCCTGGGGCGTCTTGCCCATAGAGGGACCGGACACCAAGATGATTTTGTCGCCACTCTTTGCTTCAAATTGCGGAGCCAGTTTTTCCAGTGCGGCTTTAAAGCCTCCTGACATCATGACGGTCACCTCTTTGGCCATCGCACCCGTGCTGACAGAGAGGAGCACCAGGGTGGCGAAGAGTGGGCGATAAATTTTTTTCATGACGAAATCCCTGATTTAACGTGCGGTTTGTAGTGATAACGTGCGACGACGGTACAAATACAGCGTCGCCAGTAAGGCACACAGAGCAGCAAAACTCATCCAGTAGCCGGGGGAGGCTTTATCGCCGGTGTACTCGATCAGTGCGGTAGAGATAACTGGCGTAAATCCGCCAAAGACAGCGGTTGCCAGACTGTAGGCCAGCGAGAAACCGGCAACCCGGACCTCTGTAGGCATGATCTCTGTTAACGCCGGGATCATGGCACCGTTGTAGAGCCCATAGATGAAGGACAGCCACAGCAATACGCTGAGCATCATGGAAAAACTGGGGGCTTCAGCAAGCAGGCTAAGGGCCGGATACGCAGTGAACAGCGCCAGCAACGCCATGGTAATCAACACCGACTTACGGCCAAAACGGTCTGATAGCGCACCCCCTACCGGCAGCCAGAAGAAGTTAGATACCGCGACCAGCAGGGTCACCAGCAGGCTGTCAGAGGCGCTGAGCATCAACACTTTTTTACCGAAGGTGGGTGCATACACGGTAATCAGATAAAACGCGGTGGTGGTCATGGCGACCATCAGCATGCCGGCAATAACCACCTGCCAGTTTGCCAAGAGGGTCTTAAACACATCGTGCATCGCCAGATGCTTGCGACGGGCGTTAAACTCTTGGGTCTCTTCCAGATTACGGCGCAGGAAAAAAATGAAAGGCACAATCAAGCAGCCGAACAGGAAAGGCAGACGCCAGCCCCATTCGCGAATGACGCTTTCTTCCATGGCTGCATTCAGTGCGAACCCCATAGCCGCGGCCACCATAATGGCCACTTGCTGACTACCTGACTGCCAGCTGGTGTAAAATCCTTTACGGCCTGGTGTGGCAATCTCAGCCAGGTAAACGGATACGCCGCCCAGCTCAGCCCCCGCTGAGAAGCCTTGCAATAAACGGCCGCCCAGTACCAGAAGTGGCGCCCACAGGCCGATGGTCTGATAGGACGGGATGAGGACAATCAGAAAGGTCCCAGCAGCCATGATCGACAGGGTTACAATCAGCCCTTTACGTCTGCCGACTTTATCAATGTACGCCCCCAGTACGATGGCACCGATAGGACGCATAAGAAAACCCGCGCCAAAGACCGCGAAGGTCATCATCAGTGAGGCAAACTCACTGCTGGCCGGAAAGAATGTATGAGCGATGTAGGTGGCATAAAATCCGAACAGAAAAAAATCAAATTGCTCCAGAAAGTTGCCAGAGGTAACGCGCAGTATCGCGCTGGTTCTTGCCCGAGTCGTCATTGGTGCGTTAGGGGGATGCATCTTTATCTCCAGTTTGTCATTGACGCTTTTACTGCGCCTGTTACTGCAGACTGGATCAGGAAAATGAAGTAAATAAGCGCATTAAACTCATAAACTGATGCGTGTAACGCATGAATTGATATTAACAATTGCGCGCGACAAGCTGTAACGTGCCATTAACACACGTACCTTGTTTTACTTTGCTGGTAGCACGCTAAAAACTGCGTGTGTGTTTTGTGATAAGGATCATACGAGGGGTTGAGGTTGAAAGATGCTAAGAGGGCGAGAAAGAGGAGGTGTCCCCCGGTTTTGAAGAACCGGCCGCAATTCTCGCGCTTTGATATGTCTGGCAGACGCCTGGCGGCGTCTGCCACGAAGGATATTTATGAAAAGGGTTGCCTGTGAGTGGGGTTAATCCGACTTACTGTCCGTAATAAGCATTTTTACCGTGCTTACGCAGGTAATGTTTATCCAGCAGCGCCGGTTGCATGCTGTGAATACCGGGCGTCAGCTGACGTGAAAAAATCCCCATATAGGCAATCTCTTCCAGCACCACGGCGTTATGCACCGCGCTGTGTGCGTCCTTGCCCCAGGCAAAGGGCCCGTGTGAATTGACCAATACCGCCGGAATGGCATTTGGATCGATACCGCGGCGGCGGAAGGTGTCGATAATCACCTTGCCGGTTTCCAGTTCGTATTCATGCTCTATTTCGTCTTCGGTCATTAGGCGGGTGCAGGGAATCGCGCCGTAGAAGTAGTCGGCATGAGTGGTACCCCAGGCGGGGATGTCCAACCCGGCCTGGGCCCAGATGGTGGCGTGGCGTGAGTGGGTGTGAACGATGCCGCCAATGTCGGCAAACTCACGGTAAAGCGCCAGATGGGTGGCGGTGTCAGAAGAGGGCTTTTTGGTGCCTTCCCGGGTTTGGCCACTGGCGAGATCGACCACGACCATGTCCTCGGCGGTCATGTGTTCATACTCCACGCCGGAAGGTTTGATCACCACCAGCCCGCGTTCGCGATCCACGGCGCTGACGTTACCCCAGGTGAAGGTAACCAGGTTATGGCGCGGCAGGTCTAGGTTGGCTTCCAGCACCTGTTGTTTAAGCTGCGGCAGCGTTAGCATGTCATACCCCCTTGTTGCATTTTCTGTTCGATCCACCGGCGGGCCTGCACAATCTCGGCCACTGGCTCTTCGGCTTTTTCGGTCCACATTTCAATCAGGAAAGCACCGCGGTAGTTAAGCTGTTTCAGGGTGCGGAATACGGCGACAAAATCGACGCAGCCTTCGCCAAACGGCACGTCGCGGAACTGTCCCGGCGAGCTATCGGTAACCGGGTAAGTGTCTTTCAAATGGATGGCGGCGATGCGGTCAATGCCCAGCGCCAACTCCTGGGCCACGTCATTGCCCCAGGCGCTCAGATTGCCGACGTCCGGATAAACCGTGAACCAGGGGGAGGCCAGGCAGGCGTCCCAGGCCTTCCATTTGC
Organism: Serratia sp. GW822-FHT06D09; assembly: GCF_058799515.1. Taxonomy (NCBI): domain Bacteria; kingdom Pseudomonadati; phylum Pseudomonadota; class Gammaproteobacteria; order Enterobacterales; family Yersiniaceae; genus Serratia; species Serratia sp. GW822-FHT06D09. The sequence goes on along the minus strand of NZ_JBXALO010000008.1, from coordinate 206,539 downwards.
TGATGGAGTTCATAAAGGCGGTGTCCATGATCTCTACCGCCAGCATCACCTGCGCTGCGGCGGCGCGCTCGACTGCCCACTGCATACCCTCGGTGAAGCGGGCAAGAGTGCTTTCGTCCTGCGGCTCGTAATAGACGTCATAACCGGCGAGCTGAATGGTGCGGATGCCGACGTCCTTCGCCAGTTGAATCGCCTGTTCCATCATCTCGAAAGCACGCTGACGCAGCGCATCGTCATGGCTGCCGAAGGGAAAGCGGCGATGACCGGACAGGCACATCGACGGGATGCTGATGCCGGTTTCCAGCATGGCGCTGACCAACGACAACCGCTGCTCCTTGCTCCAGCTCAGACGTGCCAGCCGCTCGTCGCTTTCATCCACCGACATTTCGACAAAATCAAAACCGCAGGCCTTGGCCAGCGCCAGCCGCTCGGGCCAGGTCAGGTGCTTCGGCAAGGCTTTTTCATAAATTCCCAAGGGGTGCTGACGCATATCAACTTCTCCAGATGTCATCAATGGCCGAGCGGAACTGACCGGCAGCGGCCAGCGGATCGGCAGCCTCCGCCAGCGCTCTGCCGACGATAAAAGCGGTCACGGCGATGTCTTTAAACAGCGGTAAATCGGTCGGCGTGATTCCGCCGGTCACCGACAATTCAATGCCCAGATCAGACAAGGCCTTCATCAGATCCAAATCTTGATGGCTCCAGGTTTGCCCGCTGGCCTGCGCGTCGCGGCCACGGTGGTATATCGCCTGGCGGATACCGAGGTCGCGCCACTGTTGGGCATCCTCCAACGTCCAACGGCCGAACAGCTCAATCTGAATCTCGCCCTGGTGTCGTTGCGCCACTTCCAGCGCACTGTCCATGGTGGCCAACGGGGCGGCGCAAATGACGGTCATCCAGTTGGCACCGTGGCCGAAGGCCTGTTGCGCCAACGTGCCACCGGCATCGGCCACTTTCAGGTCGGCCACCAGCGTATGTTGCGGGCAGCGCTCGCGCAGTGCGCTCACCGCCTGAATACCGGCGCTGATGCATAAGATGGTGCCGGCCTCGATGATGTCGACGTGGGGCCGCAGGCGTTCTGCCGTCTGCAGAGCGGCATCTAACCGGGTGTGATCGAGCGCCAGCTGCAGGCGCGGTTTATTGCTCATAAAGCCTCCTTACTGTGTGGATTGCAGCGTTTGCAGCGCGGCAATCAGCGCCTGATAACGTTGGTGTTTTTTGCCGTAGGCCGCACTTGCTGAAGTATCCGGCAACACCCGCTCAATACGTGGCGCCAGCTCGCGTTGGGCAGCGGTGAAGTCGCTGAATGCGTCGCTGCCGACCATCGCCGCCATCGCGGCGCCCAGGCAGCCGGTTTCTTCCACCTGCGGCAGTTCGACCGGCAGGCCGCTGACGTCGGCAAACATCTGCATCCAGGGCACTGACTTGGCTGGGCCACCGGTGACGCGCAGCGCGGTGGCCGCAGGGAAACGTTGCCGCATGCGGTTGAGATGGGTCATATGGCAGAACACCACCCCCTCGTAAATCGCCTGCACCAGGTGCTCGCGCTGGTGGAAAGCCTGCAGGCCGTGGAAGCTGGCGCTCAGGCCCAGCCCGGCGTTGGAGCCATACAGGAAGGGCGCGAACAGCAGGCTGCTGTCGGCCTTGGGCAACGCCGCTACCCAGTCATTGAGTTGGGCGTAGTCTTGCAGGCCCCATTGTCGGCAGAACCACTCCAGGTTGGCAGCGGAGGTGGGGCTGGCTTCATGCACGATGTATTTGCCGGCTTCGGCATGACGGCCATAAACAAAGGGATGATCGAACCCTGCGGTAATGCGGTCGGTGATGCCGCTGGTGACCGACCAGGTACCCATCACCGCATTGAGTCGGGTTTCGTCCTGCAGCCCGGCGCACAGTGCGGTGGACACCACGTCAAACAGCCCGCCAACCACCGGCGTTCCCGGCAGCAGCCCGGTCGCGGCGGCAGCAGTAGCGTTGACGCGCCCGGCGATTTCGGCGGAACCGACGATCGGTGGCAGCGCGGGCATGATGTCGCCAATCCCCAGCAACTGCGCCAGCGCCGGGTCATAGCGGCCGTCGGCCATCTGATAAAGATTGGATTCGGAGATATTGGTCTCTTCGCAGGCCAGCTCGCCGGTCAGGCAGTAGCGCAGATAATCGTGCGCCATCAAAACGCTGCCAATTTGGCGATAGCGTTCCGGCTGGTGTTGCCTGACCCAGCGCAGCAATGACACCGGATGGCCGGTCCACAGCGTTTGTCGGGTCTGCGGGTAGAGTGCCTGCGGCACGCCCTGTTTTTGCCACTCCTGCACCAGTGTCAATGCGCGCTGATCGGAAGACAGCATGGCGTTGCCCAGCGGCAGGCCGCGTTTATCCAATAAAAACGCGCCCTTGCCCTGTGCCGAGATGCCGATTGCCTGAATATCACCGGCGGCAACCTCGTTGCGGGCCAAGACTTCCCGGATTACCTCGGCGGCGGTGCTCCACAGCGCGTGCATATCCCGTTCCGCCCAGCCGGGCTGCGGCGCGATAATCTCAAGATTGCGGCGGGCAATATCCAGCTCGCTACCTCGGCGGTCATAGAGCCCGGCTTTGATAAAGGTGCCGCCGCAGTCCAACCCCAACCAATATTCCATTATTCGGCCCCCGCTTTCTGGTCGCATTTATTCGGCAACATCAGTGCCAGTACCGACGCGATGGCCAGCGATACCGCCAGGCTATAAACGCCGACATCCTTGCTGAACAGACTGATCAAGACGCCGACCATGTACGGGCCGCAGAAGCCGCCCAGGTTGCCAAGTGCGTTGATCACGCCGCGTGCCCCGCCGGCCACTTCGGCGTTAAACAGTTTGGGAGGAATGGTCCAAAACACCCCGGCGGCGGCCTGGATAAAGACGCCGCAGCCGACCAGCGCCGCGTAAGACCACCAGATGTGATCTTTTAACAGCACTGACAGCGCCATACAGATGGCGAAGCAGGCCAGCGGCAATGCGACGAACACTTTGCGTTTGCCGGTACGATCGGACAGGGTGGAGATGATCAGCATGCCGAAGATGGCGCCGATATAGGGCAGGATGGCCAGCATGCCGACCTGCTCCATGTTGCCGTTGGTCAGCCCCTTGAGGATGGTCGGCAGCCACAGGGTGTAGCCGTAGATCCCGGTTTGATAGAAGAAGTTCACCATGATCAACTGCCACATGATCTTGTCGCCCAGCACCCGGCGCAGCGAGGCGTTACGCACCGTTTTGCCTTTGATCAGCAGCTGTTCGTCATGCAACGTTTTGATCAGGTAGTCTTTTTCAGCCTGTGAAATCCACTTGGCCTCCTGCGGGCGGTTGCTGATGGTGAAATACCACAGCACCATCACCACCAGCGACAGCGCGCCTTCCACCAGGAACAGCATGCGCCAGTCCCAGGCGGTGATGATCCAACCGGACAGCGGCGCGGTGAGAATACCGGCAATGGGCACGAACATAATTACGATGGCGTTGGCGCGCCCGCGCTCCTTGTCCGGGAACCAGTTGCTGATCATGGTCAGCACCACCGGCAGCATGCCGCCCTCGGAGACGCCCAGCGCGAAACGCAGGAATAACAGCTGATATTGATTGCTGACCAGCCCGGTCAGTACCGAGATCACCGCCCAGGCCAGCAGTGACCAGCCGATGAATTTCTTGCCGTTGCCGTACACCGCCAGCTTGCCACCCGGCACCTGCAAAAACAGATAGCCGATAAAGAAGATGCCGCCGGCCAGGCCGGCCATGGAAGCGGTGATGCCGAGTTCATCGTCCATGCCGCCGGGCATGGCGAAGGCAATATTCACCCGGTCCATGTAGGAGATGATGCAGGTAATAAGAATAGGCGGCACTATTCTCAACCAGCGTAATTTGGGAATGACCTGGCTGCGGCTAACGGAAACAGAGGCTGTATTCATCTATACACCTTTCGCTATTTTGTAGGGTCGGGCTTTATTGTTTTGGTTTGCGTTGGGCACAAGGGCGCCCGCACCGGCCTGAGGACCGGTGTTTTTTGCAGGTTTTCGTTTGCTGCTAATTAAGCGCTAAATAATGCCAGCGGTATTTTCACCACCACTTTGCGAATATCGCCGGGCTGTTGGTTAATACAGGCCGGGCGATGCACATCCTGCGGGAAAAATACCGCAAAATTTCCGGGCCGCAGGGTTAACCAGGATTCATCGGCGACGTCCTGATAAAAAAGAATGTCGCGCTGCGCCAGCAAATCCTGGTGGATCGGGTTATTACCGCGATCTGCCGCCACACCGATCAATTCGGTGCCGCTGACCAGAAACTGCACGTCGACGTTTTCCCGGTGTACCTCCGGTCGCAGATCGCTCGGCTGGTGGGTCTGCAGATCCAGCACCTGTACCACGTAGCCGGTGGCAGGATCCTGATACCGACCAGTGGGCAGGGCGCTGAAATCGGTGCTTTGCAGATAGGCGATGGCTTTGGCCACCGGCGCCGGGTACTGCTCCGGCGAAGTATGGGCAATATGGCCGAATATCATGGTGACTCTCCTGTTAAAGCGCCTGAATACGCGCCCAGACGCGCTCATCCACGGGAATGCCGTCACGCATGTTTTCCGCGTGAATACGTGGGAATTTATGGCCCGGCAGGCGAATGGCTATCTCCGGGTTGTCGCGTTCTGCGCTGGTGATGTAGTCCATGATGCGCTGCAGTTTGGCATCGCGGGTGGCGCCGTCGATCAAGCGTTCGATCTCAATGGCGATGAAGACCTGCGACACGCCATACTCTTCGCGGTTGTCTTCGGTCACTTCCGCCACTGAGGATCCGCCAGACAGCAGGGTGGCAATCATATCGAGCACGATCGACAGCGCGGATCCTTTCCAGTAGCCCATCGGCAAAATGCGGCGGTTCTCTTCAATGGTGGCCGGATCGCGCGTCAATTGACCGTCGTTGTCGAAACCGCCGTCCACCGGCAGCGTTTTGCCCGCCAGCCGATTTAGCTCCAAAGCACCATAGGAGAACATCGACATCGACATATCCACCATGGTGATGGGGTTGCCCGGCACCGCGACGATCAGCGGGTTGGTGCCGATCCGGCACTCCTTGGCGCCCCAGGGTGGCATAACGGCAATTGAGTTGGTCCAGCAGATACCGATATAACCTTTCTCCGCCGCCTGCCAACCGAAACCACCGCCGCGCATCCAGTGGTTGGCATTGCGCAGGGCCACCAGGCCTATGCCGTGGCTGTCGGCCAACTGCATGGCGCGATCCATCATCCGGCGCGCCGTGAGATTACCGATACCCTGATGCGCGTCCCATTGTTCAATGGCTCCGAGTGACAACAGCTTGCTGGGTTCGGCGTCCGGCACGATATCGCCGGCGTCCAACTGCTGAATAAAGCGTGGGAAACGGTTAACGCCGTGGGAGTAAACGCCGTTGGCAGAGGTGTCGGCGAACATGCCCGCACAGTCATCGGCGGTGGCTTCCGCCACGCCCCGCGACAGCAGCACGCGTTTGAATTCCTGTTTCAGATCGGTGTAACTCACTCTCATGCTGGTTCTCCGCTACGGCATTTTTGTTTGTTTTGTGTTCTTTAAATTTCAATATGCGAAATTGCATTTCAAATAAATGCTATACCTGCGGCCAGGTGAAGTCAAAGCGAGGGAAGAGAAAGTTATTTATATAAAACAAGTGGTTAAATTAACTTGGTGGTTTTGTGATCGCAGACACGTTTTTGGCCGTTGCGGTGTTTTAGGCGTGGCAAAGCAGAGCGGTAACTGCCCGCTCTGCTTTGGCCGTTATGACTAATTACCCTCGCATATTCAGTATCTTGCGGTACAGCGAAGTGGTGGCGGTGATGTACAGCTCATTGCCGTCTGGTCCGCCAAACGTGCAGTTGGAAACCCGCTCCGGCACTTCGATCTTACCGAGCTGTGTTCCCTGACTGTCGAAGATCAGTATGCCGTCGGCGCAGCTGCAAAAAATGTTTCCAAACGCATCGACACAAAAGCCGTCCGGGAAGCCGGGGGCCACGGTGGCAAAACGGCGTCCGGCGTTTAATTCACGTCCGTTAACCTGATACACCCGCAGCTCTCTGCGGCCCAGGGTTGGGAAATCGACGATCGACATATCCGCCACGTACAGCAGAGACTCATCCGGCGAGAACGCCAGGCCGTTAGGGCGCTGCAGATCGCTGGCCGCGATGTTCAGCGAACCGTCGCGGGGATCGAAGCAGTAAAGGTAACAGCCAACGATCTGACTTTCCGACTTGTAACCTTCTTCGTCACCGATAATGCCGTAGGGCGGATCGGTAAACCAAAGGGTGCCGTCGGAACGTACCGCCAGATCGTTGGGTGAGTTGAAACGCTTGCCGTCAACGCGATCGACCAGCATTTGCACCTCACCGTTGTTTTCGGTTCGGCTGATGCCGCGTCGTCCGTGCTCGCAGCTGACCACGCGGCCTTCGGCATCCCGTGCGTTGCCGTTGGCATAATGCGACGGGGAGCGCCACAGGCTCAGTTCCCCCTGTCGCGACCAGCGGAACATGCGATTGCCTTTCACATCGCTGAACACCACCGCGTTTTGCGCGGGCAGCCACACCGGCCCCTCGGCCCAAATGGCCGGTGAGCACAGGCGTTCGAGCGGCGGGCCCGCCATCAGTTCGTTCATGCTGACCTCCGCTTACTTCACGCCCCAAATGGCTTTGTAATGGCCCTGATAATCATTTTGCGGGTCATACAGGTTACTGGCGCCGCCGTCGGCGGTGATGTTGTCGCGGGTCACCAGGTGCGCCGGGGTCACGTAGCCGGAAGGTGGCTGTTTGGCGAAGGCACGGTTGAACTCATCCAGCAGTTGCCAGCCGTGCAGTTTAAGCGGCTCCGGCACCGTCGCCGACTGGCTGCCGCCGGAACGAATGCGCTGATAGGCCGAAATCGAGCCGTCGCCGGCGGAAATGCTGTATGGCGCATGGGTACCGCCCTTACCGGCGGTTTTCAGCGCCGGTGCCATAAAGTCAAAATACAAATCGTTAATCGCCAGTGCGTACTGGAATTGATCGCCGTATTTCTGCAGCAGGCTGAAGGTCATGGCGGGCATGCGGTTGGCGGTGTCCGCCAGCGGGGTATCGATAAACTCAACCACCTTGCAGCCGCTGCATTTGCCGATCTCCTCTTTCATCACGTTGGCCTTGTCCAGCGCGATTTGGTACAGCGAATCGGTGAAGATCAGCACGCTGGCTTTGCCGCCGGACTGCACCACGGCATATTGGGCGGCAATGCGCGCCACTTCGTTAGAGTCAGAGGTGACGTTATAGAACACGCTGTACTTGGCGATTGGCCCCGGCTCCGGCACCGCGTGCCAGGCCGTCAGCACTATGCCTTGTTGAATGGCCTTTTTCAGCGGGATCTTGGCGACGTTAGGGTTCCAGCCGCCGATCACTATGCCGTCCGGCTTTTGGGCAATGGCCTGATTGAGCGAGGCCAGCTGATCTTTCACCGAGCCACCGCCGTCGAGGGTTTCCAGCTTCCAGCCCGCGGCTTTCGCCGCTTCGCTCAGCCCTTCCTGCACCCCTTGCACACCGCCGTTTTTCATGTCCGAAGCGATAAAGATGATTTTCTTGTTGGCTTGCAGCTGTGGCCCGCTGGTGGGGCCGTCCCACTGAGTCACGCTGGCAGTCGCCTTGGCGACCGCTGCGGTGGCCTGATCCAGATAGGCGTCGGCCCAGGCGGATGAAGCAGCGCTGGCCAGCAGCAGGGTGGTCGGTAATATCCAAATACGTTTCATTCGGTGCACTCCTGGTTAAGGATTGATCGCTTTTTGGTTATTTTTATCAGCCGTAGCGGCTGGGCTGCGTTGTACCGCTTTTTGATTGAGTAACCGGCGGCGTTGGGCATAGCCCGCCAGGGTGATCGACAGCAACAGCGTCGCACCGTTGAACAGTGGCTCGACCCAGAATTCACCGCCGAACTGTTGGATACCGGCGATGCCGATAGCCAGAATGGCAATGCCAACCACGGTGCCCCAGACGTTAACCCGGCCTGGGCGAATGGTGGTGCTGCCGAGGAAGGCGCCGACCAGCGCCGGCAGCAGGTAGTCCATGCCGACGCTGGCCTGACCAACGGCCTGTTCGGCGGCGATCAGTATGCCACTGAAGCCGGTCAGCACGCTGGAGGCGATAAAGGCGCCAATGGTGAAGCGATTGACCGAGATGCCGTTCAGCCGTGCCGCCGCCGGATTGCCGCCCACGGCGTACATGCAGCGGCCAAGCGGGGTATGTTCGGTGATCAACCACAGCACCACGGCGACGATCAGCACGTAGAATGCGACGATCGGGATCCCGCCGATCTCGGTATGGTGCAGGGCGATGAAAGCATCCGGCAGATCGCCGACGATCTGTCGCCCGCCGGAGTGCCACAGCGCAATGGCATACAGCACGGTGCCGGATCCGAGCGTGGCGACGAAGCTGTCGATGTCCGCCAGTGCCACCAGAATGCCGTTCAGCAGGCCGTACAGAGCGGAAAGGGTCAGCACCGTCAGTACCGCCATCTGCCACGAAAAGCCGTATTCCACCTGCAGGGTGATGGCCAGGATATGCCACAGCACGATGCCGAAACCGACGTTAAGGTCAATTTTGCCGACGATCATCGGGATGGTCGCCGCCAGTGCCAGCAGCGCAATCTTGGCTTTGCTGGAGAGGATTGCCTGCAGCGTCAGCATGGACGCGAAAGACGGTGCGATCAGCGAAAATAGCACCACCAGCGCAACGCACAGCAGCAGCAGGCCGTAGCGGGTGAGAACCTGCATCAGCCAGGGGCCGGCACCGTCCTGCGACAGGCTGACTCTTTGCTCCAGTGCCGTTGATTTAACAGATGTTTTAGACATGGCCTACCTCAGATTCTAACGTTGTCGCGAGGGGTTCCCCGGAGCTGGCGGAGGCCAGCTCCAATAAATTGGCGAATGACACCTGCTGATTTTTCAGCTCGCCGACCACTTTTCCCCGGTTGAATACCAGTGCGCGGTTGCAGATATGGGCGATCTCTTCAAAGTCATTGGAGATCACCAACACCGCGATGCCGTCAGCCAGGGATTTATTTAACAGATGGTAGATTTCCGCCCGGGCCCCTACGTCTACACCGGCGGTGGGATCTTCCAGGATCAGTAATGGGGCACCGAGGTGCATCCAGCGCGCCATCACCACCTTTTGCTGGTTCCCGCCGGACAGGGCGCTGATATCGATATTGACGTCCTTGGGCCGCACGTCGAACAGCTGTACTTTCCACCAACTGGCGCCGATTTCGGCCCGGCGGCTGTAGCGGGAAAGCAGCTTGTGGCCACTGGCACAAGGGTTGATAAACAGGTTTTCACGCACGCTCATCGACATCACCAGGCTTTCGCCGGTACGGTCACCCGCCACCAGCGAAACGCCGCAGGCCATGGCCTGTTGTGGGCTACTGGCGCTATAGGGTTGGTCGCGAAAGCGGATTTCACCTTCATCGGCATGACGCAGGCCGAACAGCAGGCGACCAATCTCTTCTTGGCCTGCGCCGCGCAGGCCGGCCAGCGCCAGCATTTCACCGGGCTGCAGGTTAAAGCTGACCGGGCCGATATCGCCCACCACCACGTGATTGAGCTGCAACACCGGCGGCTGATTTTCCGGCAGGGGCTCGCGCTGATCTTCTGCCATTGCCTCACCGACGATCATCTGCACCAGATCCCGCAGCGAATAGTCGGCGGTATTGCCGCCCGCCACATAGCGGCCGTCGCGCATGACGCATACCCGGTCGGCAATCTCGATCACTTCGTCCAGCCGATGGGTGACGTAAATCATGCCGACCTTTTTGTCGCGCAGCCGGTTAATGACGGCAAACAGATGACGCACATCGTTGGCGGGCAGCGAGGCGGTCGGTTCATCCAACACCAGCAGTTCGGCGTTAACGGCCACCGCCCGGGCGATCGCCAGCAGGGATTTCTCGGTGCGCGACAGTTCGAACACCCTGGCGTCGGGATCCAGCGCGATGCCGACATCCTGCAGCGCCTGAGCGGCGCGGCGGCGAATGGCTCGCCAGTCGATCAGGCCGAAGCGGCGTGGGAATCCCATCACCAGCGCCATGTTCTCCGCTACCGTCATCCATTCGATCAGCCCGAGGTCCTGATGAATAAAGGCAATAGGCTGGCGACTGTCACTTTTTATCGCCGCGGCGGAGGCTATGCTGGTGCCCTGGAACTGAATGTCGCCGCCGTCGCGTGGATACACCCCGGCCAGCACTTTGATCAGCGTCGATTTGCCGGCGCCATTTTCGCCCAGCAGGGCCAGGACTTCGCCCGGCATCACCTGCAGACTGACGTCGTTTACCGCGACGTTGCCGCCAAAGCGCTTAACGATATGGCTGAGGGTTAGAATGGGTTGTTCCGCATTATCTGGTGTCATGTGATGCGCCCCTGATAGTGAAATACGCAATCGGATTTATGCTTTCTGGTGTTTATATGTCCGTTAAATTTCAATATGCGAAATTCAATTTCAAAAATAATATGCCGAACGCCAATCTAAAGCAAAGCCGGAGGTGTTTTAATTCTTGTTTTAAAACAACTGGTTATTTATGTCTTTGCGGAATTGTGACGTACAACTCACTTCAGGGGTTAGCAGAGTGTTGCGCATTTTTAACCTGCTGCTGACAATGAAACGGCGTTCCGTCTTCACCTGATGCGGGCCTTGGGGTAACATTCCCGGCAAAGGGGCCGTTTGCCACGCCGTGGCGTTGGCTGGCGGTTCGACACTGGAGAAATTGCGCAATGAGCTTGAAAGCTGTCGAAGAGAAAGATGACAAGAAAGACAAACCCCTGGGCAGTCAAAGCCTGTTCCGCGGATTGCAACTGATTGAGATCCTGAGCAACTTCCCTAACGGCTGCCCACTGGCGCATCTGTCTGAGTTGGCCGGCATGAACAAAAGCACCGTCCATCGCCTGCTGCAAGGGTTGCATACCAGCGGATATGTGACACAGGCGCCGTCGCCCGGCAGCTATCGCCTGACCACCAAGTTCATTTCGGTCGGCCAGAAAGCGCTTTCTTCGCTGAATATTATCCACGTTGCCGCACCACATCTGGAGCAGCTCAATCTTGAGGTGGGGGAGACGGTAAACTTCTCCAGCCGTGAAGACGACCACGTTATTTTGATCTACAAGCTGGAGCCCACCACCGGCATGATGCGCACTCGTGCCTATATCGGTCAGCATATGCCGCTGTACTGCTCGGCGATGGGCAAGATATTTATGGCCTACGGCAACAGTGATTATCCGGAACACTACTGGCAGACACATCAGCATGAGATCCAGACGCTGACGCGCAATACCATTACCGAATTACCGAAGATGTATGAGGAATTGGCCGACATTCGCAAACAGGGCATGGCGATGGATCGCGAAGAAAATGAGCTGGGCGTGTCTTGCGTAGCGGCGCCGGTGTTTGATATTCAACAGCGGGTACCCTACGCGGTATCGGTATCGTTGCCGACCGCCAAACTGCAGCAAATCGGCGTTAAAGCCCTGATTAAGCCAGTGCTGGCAACCGCGCAGCGCATTTCTCAGGAGCTGGGTTTTGTCATTCCCGCCTGATTATTAGCATTGCTGATAGTTGATTAGAAATATCAATTTCACCTAATAATTTTTTCCTCCTATGATGCGCGTGTTGACCGACACGCGCCGCTGACCGGCGCACTCTTTCTGTGAGGAATACCATGCTAGCTGTCTTTCTGCAGGGCTTTGCCCTGAGCGCCGCGATGATCCTGCCGCTGGGCCCGCAAAATGTTTTTGTCATGAACCAGGGCATCCGCCGTCAGTATCATCTGATGGTCGCCTCACTGTGCGCATTGAGCGATGTTGTGTTGATTTGCGGGGGGATTTTCGGCGGGAGCGCGTTGTTGAGTCGTTCGCCGTTGCTGCTGGCGTTGGTCACCTGGGGCGGGGTTGCCTTTCTGTTGTGGTACGGCTGGGGGGCGTTTCGCACCGCGTTCAGCCGCCAATTGGCGCTGGCAACGGCCGAGGAACTGAAGCAGAGTCGCTGGCGGCTGGTGGTGACCATGCTGGCGGTAACCTGGCTTAATCCGCACGTTTATCTCGATACTTTTGTGGTGTTGGGCAGCCTGGGCGGTCAGTTGGCGCCGGAAGTTCGTTCCTGGTTTGCGCTGGGGGCGGTGAGCGCGTCGATTCTTTGGTTCTTCGCGCTGGCGCTGTTGGCTTCCTGGCTGGCACCCTGGTTGAAGACCCAAATGGCACAGCGCGTTATCAATACGCTGGTCGGCGTGGTGATGTGGGGCATCGCATTGCAATTGGCCTGGCAGGGCGCAAGTTTATAAGAATTTGTCACTAATCCGAATTCAAAAGCCCGTGCGATATGCTACGTTTGATGCCAAGGAACCGGCCGTTTTCAGTCGAGAAAGGCCGGTAATCAGTTACAGCCTGTCATCAAGGAGACTCTGTGAAGCTTAAAGCATTGGCTATGGCCGCAATGATTGGATTAGGGACGTTACCGCTGGCGTTGCAAGCGGCTGAAGTGCCGGAAGGGCCGCACGTGGTGACCTCTGGCACTTCAAGCGTTGACGCCACTCCAGATATCGCCACCCTGGCGATCGAGGTCAGCGTTTCTTCTAAAGACGCGGCACAGGCGAAGAAGCAGGTCGATGAGCGCGTAGCGCAATATTTTGATTTCCTGCAGAAAAACAATATCGAGAAGAAAGACATCAGCGCCGCAAACCTGCGCACCCAGCCGGAATACGATTACCTGAAAACCGGTGAGTCGGTGCTGAAAGGCTACCGTGCAGTTCGTCAGGTGCAGGTTACTCTGCGTCAGTTGGATAAGTTGAACGAGCTGTTGGACGGCGCGTTGAAGTCTGGCCTGAACGAGATCCGCGCCGTTGAGTTGGGCGTAGCCAAACCGGATGTTTACCGCGAACAGGCGCGTCAGAAAGCCATCGAGAACGCCACGCAGCAGGCGGCTTCACTGGCGAAAGGCTTCAACGCGAAACTGGGGCCGGTTTACAGCATTCGTTATCACGTCGCCAACTACCAGCCGATGCCGGTAGCGCGCATGTACAAAGCGGCGGGAGCCGCTGCGGAAAGCGACGTGGCGCAAACCTACGAGCAACAGAGCATTCACTTTGACGATCAGGTCGATGTAGTCTTCGAGCTGCAGCGCAACACGGCGCAGTAACATACCCGTCATACTTGAAGCTGCATCTGTGTTGGCTGCAGGCAGTCACCCCAGTCACTTACTTGAGTAAGTGACTGGGGACTCCCGCCCTGGCCGCGTTACTCGGCAAAGCCTCGCCCCGTCGGGGCCAACGCAAGCGCATCACAACAAAACCCTTGGTTTTGTTGTGATGCAACTCCAATTATCTAGGGTATAAGTCAGGCTTTTCAAACTGCTGATAAAACCTGTTATTAGCGAGATCGTGCTGACGTGGTCGTTACGACCTTGGCCGTTGACCAATTTGCCGGGAGCAAATTGGAATGACTTCCAGTCAGCCCGGAGGATGGGATACAGGGATGCATCCCGTAATAGCCCCTCGGTACGCGAGATCCGGGAATCTCGGACTTAAAACAGCTTTGTTAGTAATCTGAGGTTCGCTGCGGCGAACCTTTTTACCTTTTAATCCTGACGCAGAACCTGACGACCATGCTCCAGCAGGGCATCGGTCACTTTACGCATCATGCGGCTTTCCGGCGCGAAGCGGTGCCAGAACAGCATGCGGCGCTGGAACAGGCCTGGTGTAAGGTCGATAAGCTCGCCCGACTCCAACTCTTTCTCAATCTGCAGATGCGGGATCATACAGCAGGTGGTGCCCTGCCGAGCCAACTGCACGAAGGCTTCCGATGAGTTCACGATATGACAGGGAACGCTGCCCGGCGACAGATCAAAGTTCTGCTGCAGGAAAGCCTGGTGCATGTCATCGAGATGGTCGAACGCCACCGCCGGCGCTTTTAGCAGCGCAGAACGCGTGACGCCGTTCGGGAAGTAGCGCTCGGCAAAACCCTTCGAGGCGACAAACAGATAGTCCAGCGCACCCAACCGGTCTACCAGGCAGCTCGGCAGCGGCTGCGGTTGGATACTCACCGCGCCGACCACTTCACCGCGCCGCAGGCGTTCCTGAGTACGGGTTTCGTCTTCCACCTGGAGGTTCAGGCGGATGGGGGAGTCCGTCAGCACCGGTTTTAACGCCGGCAGCAGCCAGGTGGCGAGGCTGTCGGCGTTGACCGCCAGCGACAGCAGCAACGGCGTGTCGATACCGGTGTCGTTGCCCAACCACTCCTCTTCCAGCAACTCGACCTGGTGCAGCAGCGCCAGCAATTTTTGGCCCTGCTCGGTCGGGCGCGGCGGTACGGTGCGGACCAGCAGCGGTTGGCCGAACAGGTTTTCCAACTGCTTAATGCGCTGGGATACTGCCGATTGGGTGATACAAAGCTTTTGCGCGGCGCGCTCAAAGCCGCGCTCACGGATCACCGCGTCCAGCGCTTGCAGCGTTCGATAGTCTGGGCGTTTCATCGGAAAGATATCCCTTACAGTAATAGATACAGGCACTATGCCACATCTGGGGTGTTTTACAGGTGGAAAATCACCGCGCGACTTTACCTCGACGCGCCTAAAAATGCGGCTTAGGGTGAAGAAGTGTGATCCTGCCTGAGTGAAAAATAGCGATTTACCCTATAATACGCACACGTTTTCGTACAGAGGCAATGGACATATTATGACGCAGGATGAACTGAAAAAAGCGGTTGGCTGGGCCGCGCTGGATTACGTAACCCCTGGCACCATCGTTGGGGTAGGTACCGGCTCCACCGCCGCCCACTTTATTGACGCGCTCGGCTCGATCAAGCACCAAATCGAAGGGGCGGTGTCCAGCTCCGACGCCTCCACCGCCAAGCTGAAAAGCCTCGGCATCCACGTGTTCGACAGCAACGAAGTGGATTCTCTGGATATTTACGTTGATGGTGCGGATGAAATCAACCGCCAGATGCAGATGATCAAAGGCGGCGGTGCCGCGCTGACTCGCGAAAAAATCATTGCCGCCATCGCGCGCAAATTTATCTGCATCGTCGATGCCAGCAAGCAGGTCGACGTGCTGGGCAAGTTCCCGCTGCCGGTCGAAGTGATCCCGATGGCGCGTTCCTATGTGGCGCGTGAACTGGTGAAGCTGGGTGGCCTGCCGGAATATCGTCAGAATGTGCTGACCGATAACGGCAACGTGATCCTCGATGTGCACAACCTGAGCATCGTCGACGCCATCGCGCTGGAAAACAAAATTAACGGTATCGCCGGCGTGGTGACCGTCGGTTTGTTCGCCAACCGCGGCGCCGATGTGGCGTTGGTCGGCACGCCTGAAGGTGTGAAAGTCGTCGAATAACCGCATGTGTTAGCAGGGGCGTCGCCATGGCGCCCCTCTGGAATACAATCTTGGATCCCAGCGGACCGCATAATTCACTGGCTAAAATATCTTTTCTTTAAAGCGCCAAATTTGGTGACATATGTCACATTGTCAGCGTTAGCTCCACAAAGCTTCTGTCTATTTCTTTCCCTATGGCATTTTCTGCCACAAACCGCCAACATCGCTGAGCCTTGTACTGACGGGCGGGCAATCGTTTGTATTGCCGCCCGCGTTATTTTTGTTATGTTGGATGCGTGCTGTTAACAACAGCCGCTTCTGAAGTCTGAACATAGGGTCGGGTAAATGGCAAAAGTATCATTGGAGAAAGACAGGATTAAATTCCTGTTGGTGGAAGGGGTTCATCAGAGCACGGTAGATAATCTGCTGGCAGCCGGATATACCAACATTGAATATCACAAAGGTGCGTTAGACACCGAAGCGCTTAAGGCATCCATCCGCGATGCTCACTTCGTCGGCATCCGATCGCGTACGCATCTGACCGAAGAAGTCTTCGCCGCTGCAGAAAAGCTGGTGGCGGTAGGGTGTTTCTGCATCGGCACTAACCAGGTTGATCTGAAGGCGGCGACCAAACGCGGCGTTCCGGTGTTTAACGCACCTTTCTCTAATACCCGATCCGTGGCCGAAATGGTGCTGGGCGAAC
This sequence comes from Serratia sp. GW822-FHT06D09, assembly GCF_058799515.1. Classification (NCBI taxonomy): domain Bacteria; kingdom Pseudomonadati; phylum Pseudomonadota; class Gammaproteobacteria; order Enterobacterales; family Yersiniaceae; genus Serratia; species Serratia sp. GW822-FHT06D09. The sequence goes on along the minus strand of NZ_JBXALO010000008.1, from coordinate 190,484 downwards.
TGCTGCTGATGCTGCGCGGCATTCCATCCGCCAACGCCAAAGCGCACCGCGGCGAATGGCAAAAATTGGCCGTGGGCTCGTTTGAAGCGCGCGGCAAGAAGTTGGGGATTATCGGCTACGGCCATATCGGTACCCAACTGGGCATCCTGGCCGAAGGCCTGGGCATGAAAGTGTTCTTCTACGATATTGAGAACAAGCTGCCGTTGGGCAATGCTCAGCAGGTGCGCCACCTGTCAGACTTGCTCAATATGAGCGACGTGGTGACGCTGCACGTGCCGGAAACCCCATCAACCAAAAACATGATGGGTGCAGAAGAGCTGGCACTGATGAAGCCGGGCTCGATTCTGATCAACGCTTCGCGCGGCACCGTGGTGGATATTCCGGAACTGTGCAAGGTATTGGCCAGCAAGCACTTGGCCGGCGCGGCGATCGACGTCTTCCCGGAAGAGCCTGCGACCAACAGCGAGCCGTTCAACTCACCGCTTTGCGAATTTGATAACGTGATCCTGACCCCGCACATTGGCGGCTCCACTCAGGAAGCGCAGGAGAATATCGGTGACGAAGTGGCCGGCAAGCTGGCGAAATATTCCGACAACGGCTCAACCCTGTCGGCGGTAAACTTCCCGGAAGTGTCCCTGCCGGCGCATGGGCCTAACGCCAGCCGCCTGCTGCACATCCATGAAAACCGTCCGGGTGTACTGACGCAGATTAACCAGATCTTCGCTGAAGAAGGGGTGAACATCGCCGCGCAGTACCTGCAAACCGGTGCGGAAATCGGCTATGTGGTGATCGATATTGAAGCGGAAACCGAGCGTGCCGATGCGGCATTGCAACGTATGAAGGCGATTGACGGCACTATCCGTGCTCGCTTGCTGTTCTGATTGAACGTGCTGTAACGAATAAAGGCCGGATTTATCCGGCCTCAGGTTATTGACAAAGGGGGATAAAAGCGTGGTTTTCCCCCTTTGTGTTATTAGCCGAAAATCAACAAATTGATTTTCCTGGTTTATTTTCAAAACCTTTAGCGCCTGCCGCCAAACATTATATGTTTGTCAGCAGTCTCAGGCCGGATTTATCCGGCCTTTTGCTATTTAACGATCTGCCAAACCCAATTCTGCGCGGGGGTCACAATCTCCGGCAGCGGAATATCCCAGTGTTCCACCGGCACCTGTTCGACCTGCTGGCAATCATGGGCCAGGCCTATCGGATAAGGGCCACGGTGTTGCCAGTTTTGCAGCGTACGATCGTAGAAGCCACCCCCCATCCCCAGGCGCTGGCCCGCGCTGTCAAAGGCCACCAACGGCGTCAGTACCACGTCGAGCGAGCCCAATGGCAGCACGTGGCGCACGTCGAGCTCGGGCTCGAGAATATTGAAGCGGTTGTGCACCAGCGGCGTTTCAGGGGTGTAATGCAGGAATAACAGATTACCCTTGCTGAACGGGTGCAACACGGGCAGATAAACCTGCTTGTCCAACTGCCACAGCCGTTCAATCAACGGGCGGGTATTTAGCTCACCGTCGAACGACAAAAATACCGCGATATTCTGCGCTGCCAGGATGCGTGGATGTGCAGCGATGCGTTCAGCTATCTGCAGGGAGGATTGTTGTTGTTGTTCAGGCGTTAGAGCGCGTCTACGCTGACGGATTTGATTTCGGATATTTTGCCGCTGCTGGGCATACTGGGCTTGAAAAGACATAGTCAGCACACATACCGCTGAGGAAGGGGGAATCTCCGAGATGCCGTCGCAGGCTGTAACCCTTGAACCCATGGTTCAAGGTGAACGTGCTGTCGCAATCTTAAGGCTTCTCGGCGGGCCGAGCATGCACACCGATCGCGGATCATCACATTCTGTTGGTACTAAATATCGGCTCAGGGGACTGGCCCGCTGGCGAACATCTCAGAGAAATTTTTTACTCATTGCCAAAACCTGAGGTTTCAGCAACTTAAGTTATTCGAATTGTGCATCCTGACGTTCAGAGATGCGACCCTGTTCAAGCAAAGCCTGTTCAATGGTCTGTTGCAGCATGCGAATGCGTTGTTCCATATTGGACGCATAATCACGGGTTTTCAACCGTTCTTGAGCAAGTTCATGACAAACGTTCAATGCTGCGATGAAAACGAGCTGCTCAGTATTTGTGACTCTAGTGCGAACTTTAAGATCTTGCAACCGTTCGTTAAGATCGACCGCGGCCATGTTCAACGCATCTTGTTGTTCTGGCGGGCAATTGACTCTTAAAGAGCGACCAAAAATTTGAATATCTACCGGTTGTGCAGACATGCCACCTTCCTGCCTAAATTTCGCGCCAGCCCCAGCTTGCCCTGACCGGGCCTACCAAAGCGGGCGCCACTATATATACCTCGGTACCAAGATACAACCCCTTTTTCAGTACCTGGTTGTAATCTACTGCGTCAGACATTACCAGTCAAAAAAGGGTTTCAAAATGCGTATTTAGCGTCATTTCGTCCCCTGCCGGCAGCGTGTGAGTTCTGACACATCACGATTATAACTAGCCACTGAGGTGTCGCGCTTATCTGGTACAGCGACGGACCTTGGTGGTAGCATAACACGAACTTATCCTGCCAACGATGACGAATGCGCATGTCTATACAGAATACATTTCCAAGTTACCAATCTTTGACCGTTGCTCTCAACCAGCAAGCGGTGGCGTTAACCGCAGCAGAAATGCACGGCCTGATCAGCGGCCTGCTGTGCGGTGGCAGCCGCGACGCCGGCTGGCAATCGCTGGTCTACGATCTGACCAATGAAGGCGTGGCCTTCCCGCAGGCGCTCAGCCTGCCGTTACAGCAACTTCATGAAATCACGCGTGAAACGCTGGAAGACGACGACTTCATGTTCCAATTGATGATGCCGGAAGGCGAAACCGTCAGCGTGTTTGACCGCGCCGATGCGCTGGCCGGTTGGGTGAATCATTTCCTGCTGGGGCTGGGCATGATGCAGCCCAAGCTGGCGCAGGTGAAAGACGAAGTGGGCGAGGCGATCGACGATCTGCGCAATATCGCTCAGCTCGGTTATGACGAAGACGAAGACCAGGAAGAGCTTGAGCACTCTCTGGAGGAAGTGGTGGAGTACGTGCGTGTGGCGGCCATTTTGTGCCACACCGAATTTACCCGCCATAAGCCGACGGCGCCGGAAAATGCCAAACCGACCTTGCACTAAACACCCGATTTCACGTCCTTAGCGGCCGTGAGCACAGGCAGATTGATTTCAGGAGAAGGTGATGACTCAGCAGGAATTCAACGGCCGCCGTCAGGCGCTGTTGGCTAAAATGGCTCCGGCCAGCGCGGCAATTATTTTCTCTGCGCCGGAAGTGACGCGCAGTGCAGATACCGAATATCCCTACCGTCAGAACAGCGATTTCTGGTATCTGACCGGCTTCAACGAACCGGGTTCGGTGTTGATTCTGGTCAAGAGCGACGAGACGCACAACCACAGCGTGCTGTTCAACCGGGTGCGCGACCTGACGGCGGAAATCTGGTTTGGCCGTCGCCTGGGGCAAGAAGCGGCTCCGGCGAAACTGGGCGTGGACCGCGCGCTGCCGTTCGATGAAATCAACGATCAATTACCCCTGCTGCTCAATGGCCTGGACGTGGTTTACCACGGGCAGGGCCAATACGACTACGCCGATAAAATCCTGTTCGACGCGCTGGACAAGCTGCGTAAGGGTTTCCGCCAGAATCTTCAGGCACCGGCGACCGTGACCGACTGGCGTCCATGGGTGCATGAAATGCGCCTGTTCAAATCGTCTGAAGAGCTGGCGATCATGCGCCGCGCCGGTGAAATCAGCGCGCTGGCCCATACCCGCGCGATGCAGAAATGCCGCCCCGGCATGTTCGAATACCAGCTTGAAGCGGAAATTCATCACGAATTTACCCGCTTTGGCGCTCGTTATCCGTCTTACAACACCATTGTCGGCGGCGGTGACAACGCCTGCATTTTGCACTACACAGAAAATGAAAGTGAATTGCGCGATGGCGATCTGGTGCTGGTCGACGCCGGCTGTGAGTATAAAGGCTACGCGGGTGACATCACTCGGACCTTCCCGGTCAACGGCAAGTTCAGCCGGCCACAGCGTGCGGTGTATGACATCGTGCTGGCATCGCTGACGCGTGCCCTGGAGCTGTTCAAACCGGGTACCAGTATCCGTGAGGTCAATGATGAGGTGGTACGCATCATGATCACCGGGCTGGTGGAACTGGGGATCCTGAAGGGCGAAGTGGAGCAGTTGATTGCCGAACAGGCCCATCGTCAGTTCTACATGCATGGACTTGGCCACTGGCTGGGGCTGGATGTGCACGACGTCGGGCATTACGGCACGCCAAACCGCGACCGCACGCTGGAGCCGGGCATGGTGTTTACCGTCGAGCCAGGGCTGTACATCGCGCCGGATGCCGACGTGCCGGAAGAGTACCGCGGCATGGGCATTCGCATTGAAGATGACATTGTGATCACTGCCAACGGTAATGAAAACCTGACCGCCAGCGTAGTGAAAGACGCTGACGCCATCGAAGCACTGATGGCGGCGGCAAGGTAACGGCATGAGCGTAATTATTGTTGGCGGCGGCATGGCGGGCGCGACCTTGGCGCTGGCCATTTCATCGCTCACTCAGGGAAGAATGGCGGTTGATCTGGTCGAAGCCACCCGACCGGACGATCGTAGCCATCCGGGATTTGACGCCCGCGCCATTGCCTTGGCGCAGGGCACCTGCCAACAGTTGACGCGTATCGGCGTTTGGCCGGCATTGCGCGATTGTGCGACGGCCATCACCGAGGTACACGTCAGCGATCGCGGTCACGCCGGGTTCGTTAATCTGTACGCGCAAGATTATCAGGTTGACGCGCTAGGGCAGGTGATTGAACTGCACGACGCCGGGCAACGGTTGTTTGCGTTGCTGGCCAAGGCACCCGGCGTCACGCTGCATTGTCCGGCCAGAGTGGTCGATGTGGTGCGCACGGCGGAGCAGGCCGAGGTATTACTGGATAATGGTCGGCGTATCAGTGGAAAACTGCTGGTGGCAGCGGACGGCTCGCGCTCGGCGCTGGCTCAGGCCTGTAATCTGCAATGGCAGCAAAGTGACTATCCGCAGTTTGCCACCATCGCCAACGTAACCACGGCAGTGCATCCGCAAGGGCGTGCCTTTGAGCGTTTCACCCGCTACGGGCCTTTGGCGCTGTTGCCAATGTCCCAGGGGCGTAGCTCATTGGTGTGGTGCCATGCACGCGAAGATCGTGAACAGGTTGATGCGTGGGACGATGCACGCTTTATCAATGAATTGCAGCAGGCGTTCGGCTGGCGATTGGGGCGGATCCTGCGTGCCGGTAAGCGCCACAGCTATCCGCTCAGCCTATTGACCGCTAATCAGCACGTCAGCCATCGGCTGGCTCTGGTGGGCAATGCCGCCCAGACGTTGCATCCGATCGCCGGTCAGGGGTTCAACCTTGGCCTGCGCGACGTGATGTCGCTGGCGGAAACGCTGGCCCAGGCACAGCAGGACGGGGAAGATCCCGGTGGCTATACGTTGTTGAGTCGTTATCAACAACGCCGCCAGCAGGATCAGCAAGCGACGATTGGCGTCACCGACGGTTTGATCCGGCTGTTCGCCAACCGTTACGGTCCTTTGGTGGTCGGACGTAATCTCGGTCTGATGGCGATGGCCCAATTGCCGGCGGTGCGTGATGCCTTTGCCAAGCGGACTTTGGGCTGGGTAGATCGCTAGGCAATAATCAGTAGCGGCGCAGCGTGTTGCGCCCAAAAGCGCTGGGCAATCACTGCGCAGCGCGTCATTTAAGGAAATTAAGCAGCATGCAATCATTTGACGTGGTTATCGCCGGTGGCGGTATGGTGGGGCTGGCACTGGCTTGCGGATTGCAGGGCAGCGGCCTGCGCGTTGCGGTGCTGGAGCATCAGCAACCGGATATGACACCGCCGCCGCCACAGCCGGCACTGCGCGTATCCGCCATCAACGCCGCCAGCGAGCGCCTGCTGCAGCATATTGGCGTCTGGGACGAGATCCTCAACCTGCGCGCCAGTGCCTATAACGCGATGGAAGTGTGGGATCGCGACAGCTTCGGCAAGATTGCCTTCCGCGGTGACGAATGCGGCTTCAGCCACCTCGGCCACATCATTGAAAACTCGGTGATCCAGCAGGCGTTGTGGAAACGGGCGGCAAGCCTGAGCGATGTCACGCTGATTACCCCGGCGGCGCTCAAACAGGTAGCCTGGGGCGAAAACGACGCGTTTATCACCCTTGAGGACGGCCGCATGCTGACTGCCCGGCTGGTGATCGGCGCCGACGGCGCTCACTCCTGGCTGCGTCAGCATGCCGATATCCCGTTGACCTTCTGGGACTACCGCCATCATGCGTTGGTGGCCACCATTCGCACCGAAGAGCCGCATTTGGCGACGGCGCGTCAGGTATTCCACGGCGACGGCATTCTGGCATTTCTGCCGTTCAGCGATCCGCATTTAAGCTCCATCGTCTGGTCGGTTGCTCCTGAAGAGGCCGAACGCCTCAGGCAACTGGAGCCCGAGCAGTTTAACCGTGAGTTGGCGATGGCCTTCGATCTGCGCCTTGGCGCCTGCCAGTTGGAAAGCGAACGCCAGACCTTCCCGTTGACCGGGCGCTATGCGCGTAGCTTTGCTGCACACCGTCTGGCATTAGTGGGCGATGCTGCCCATACCGTACATCCGTTGGCTGGCCAGGGGGTCAACCTGGGCTTTATGGACGCCGCCGAGCTGATCGCCGAATTGCGCCGCCTGCAACGTCAGGGCAAGGACATCGGTCAACACCTGTATCTGCGCCGCTATGAGCGTCGTCGCAAACACGGTGCAGCGGTCATGCTGGCCAGCATGCAAGGGTTCCGCGAACTGTTTGACGGCAATCACCCGGCGAAGAAGTTGCTGCGCGATGTCGGGCTGCGGCTGGCTGACAGCCTGCCGGGCGTGAAGCCGAAGCTGGTGCGCCAGGCTATGGGCCTGAACGATCTGCCGGATTGGCTGGCCTGATCACCGCCTGAGAGAGACCGGTTTGCCGGTCTTTCTGTCTTGTTTCCCCGTAGCGTTATCGCTCTCCAAAGGCGCAGATCTGCGCCTTATGCCCATAGCTTTTCCTTATATAACCCTTCATTTGAAATAATCTAATTTCAGGCTGTTTTTACCATTACTTTTTCTAATTCCATAACCGGTTATCAAAAGTCGAAATTCCGTCTCTGGCCGTGGGTTTGTTATATAACTTCGGATTTTTGGTGCTCTAATTGTTGGTTTTGTGCCTTAAAGCGCAGTTTTCCAGTTTAAAACTCTGCACACTAGCCCAGCTTTTTACTGGCGCAGAACGCCGCCCAGCCTATTTTAACTTATGGTTAATGTGGTCGTTCGGTGATAACGTCAGAGCAAAGGTATCGTTTGCGTCGCGGCGATTTGCCGCAGTTTTTGTCAATTTCGACGCAGCGTTTCTGTTGGGCAGTCAGTGCGCCACGCAATCCGGCCACGAGCCATAATCTGACGTATTGCGTAGCAGCACCCTATCTTCAGCTTCTGAGTGGAATGAGGGAAAAGATGGCAAAGCAAACCCCACTGTACGACCAGCACGTGGCGTGCGGTGCGCGCATGGTAGATTTTCATGGCTGGATGATGCCGCTGCATTATGGCTCCCAGATCGATGAGCACCACGCCGTGCGTCAGGATGCCGGTATGTTCGACGTCTCCCATATGACCATTGTTGATTTGCGCGGTGCCCGTACCCGCGAATTCCTGCGTTACCTGCTGGCGAACGATGTCGCCAAGCTCACCCAGCCTGGCAAAGCGCTGTACACCGGCATGCTGAACGCGTCCGGCGGCGTAATCGACGACTTGATCGTTTACTTCTTTACTGAAGACTATTTCCGCCTGGTGGTGAACTCCGCCACACGCGACAAAGACCTGGCCTGGATCGAAGAGCACGCAGCGCCGTATGGCGTAACGCTGACGGTGCGTGACGATCTGGCGCTGATTGCAGTGCAGGGCCCACAGGCCAAAGAACGCGCGGCTACCTTATTCACCCCGGAACAAAAAAACGCGGTTGAAGGCATGAAGCCTTTCTTCGGCGTGCAGGCAGGGGATCTGTTTATCGCCACCACCGGTTATACCGGCGAAGCGGGTTATGAAATCGCCCTGCCGAAAGAGCAGGCGGCGGATTTCTGGCAGCAACTGCTGGCGGCGGGCGTTAAGCCAGCCGGGCTGGGCGCGCGTGACACGCTGCGTCTGGAAGCTGGCATGAACCTGTATGGCCAGGAGATGGATGAAAGTATTTCGCCGTTGGCCGCCAACATGGGCTGGACCATCGCCTGGCAGCCGGAAGATCGTCAGTTCATCGGTCGTGACGCGCTGGAAAAACAGCGTGAGCAGGGCACCGAACAACTGGTCGGCTTGATCATGACGGAAAAAGGCGTATTACGTAATGAGCTGCCGGTGCGTTTCACCGATGCGGCAGGCCAGACGCATGAAGGGGTGATCACCAGCGGTTCATTTTCACCGACCCTGGGCTTCAGCATCGCCCTGGCCCGCGTCCCTGCCGGTATCGGCGAACAGGCTATCGTACAGATTCGTAACCGTGAAATGCCGGTCAGGGTCACCAAACCTGGCTTTGTGCGAGCCGGTAAGTCACTGATTAATTAATTTTTGTTTATTGATTCTTTATTTCTTCGAAGGAGTAGCTGGCGATGAGCAATGTGCCAACAGAATTGAAATACGCATCCTCCCACGAGTGGGTTCGTTCAGAAGGTAACGGCGTTTACACCGTAGGTATCACCGAACACGCGCAGGAACTGCTGGGCGATATGGTGTTTGTTGATTTGCCAGAAGTGGGCCGTGTCGTTGCCGCAGGCGAAGATTGCGCCGTGGCGGAATCCGTTAAGGCGGCATCGGACATTTACGCGCCAATCAGCGGCGAAATCGTAGCGGTAAACGCTGAACTGGAAGGTTCTCCGGAGCTGGTGAACAGCGAGCCTTACGGTGAAGGTTTCCTGTTCCAGATTAAAGCATCAGACGAGAGCGAGCTGGCGAACCTGCTGGACGCCGGTGCTTATCAGGCTTCTATCGACGAGTAATCCATGCAACGCCCCAGGTCTTTCTGCCGGGGCGTTTTAGTTCAGGCTATATCCCGTACCACGCCAGAATTCAGGAATTTGTAGCAATGACTCAGACACTCAGCCAACTTGAACACAGCGAAGCGTTCATCGAACGTCATATCGGCTCTTCTGCAGAACAACAGCAGCAGTTGCTGGAAGCGGTGGGCGCACGCTCGCTCAGCGCGCTGATCCAACAGATTGTGCCGGCAGACATTCAACTGCCTGCGCCGCCGCCGGTGGGCGATGCGGCAACTGAACATCAGGCGTTGGCCGAACTGAAGGCGATTGCCTCGCAGAATCAGCGCTACAAATCCTATATCGGTATGGGCTACAGCGCGGTGCTGACGCCGCCGGTGATCCTGCGCAACATGCTGGAAAACCCAGGTTGGTACACCGCTTATACCCCGTATCAGCCAGAAGTATCCCAGGGCCGTCTTGAGGCGCTGTTGAACTTCCAAACCCTGACCCTGGATTTGACCGGTTTGGATCTGGCGTCCGCCTCGCTGTTGGACGAAGCCACTGCGGCTGCCGAAGCGATGGCGCTGGCCAAACGCGCCAGCAAGCTGAAAGACGCCAACCGTTTCTTCGTGGCTGATGACGTACATCCTCAGACGCTGGACGTGGTGCGTACCCGCGCCGAAACCTTCGGTTTCGAAGTGATCGTGGATAAAGCCGAGAAAGTTCTGGAGCTGCAAGGCGTGTTCGGCGTGCTGCTGCAACAGGTCGGCACCACCGGTGAACTGCACGACTACAGCGCACTGCTGGCCGAGCTGAAGAACCGTAAAATCGGCACCAGCGTGGCAGCCGACATTATGGCGTTGGTGCTGCTGACCGCTCCGGGCAAACAGGGAGCCGACGTGGTGTTCGGTTCTGCACAGCGTTTCGGCGTGCCGATGGGCTACGGCGGCCCACATGCCGCCTTCTTTGCCTGTCGCGACGAATTCAAACGCTCAATGCCGGGTCGTATCATTGGCGTTTCCCGCGATGCCGCCGGCAACACCGCGCTGCGCATGGCGATGCAAACCCGTGAGCAACATATCCGCCGCGAAAAAGCCAACTCGAATATCTGTACCTCGCAGGTGCTGCTGGCCAACATAGCCAGCCTGTATGCGGTGTACCATGGCCCGCAGGGCCTGCAACGCATCGCCGGGCGCATCCATCGTCTGACCGATATTCTGGCCGCCGGGCTGCAACAAGCCGGGCTGGCATTGCGCCATAAAACCTGGTTCGACACCCTGACGGTAGAAGTGAAAGACAAGGCCGCGGTGCTGGAACGTGCATTGAGCTTCGGCATCAACTTGCGTACCGACATTCACGGTGCCGTAGGCATTACGCTGGACGAAGCGACCTCACGTGAAGACGTGCAGACGCTGTTTGCCTTGCTGGCGGGTGACGATCACGGCCTGGACATCGACGCGCTGGACGCCGCGGTGAGTAAAAACAGCCAGTCGATCCCGGTAGCCATGCTGCGTCAGGATCCGATCCTGACTCACCCGGTGTTTAATCGTTATCACAGCGAAACCGAGATGATGCGCTATATGCACCGTCTGGAACGCAAGGACCTGGCGCTCAATCAGGCGATGATCCCGCTGGGCTCCTGCACCATGAAGCTCAATGCCGCGGCGGAAATGATCCCGATCACCTGGCCTGAATTCTCCGAACTGCACCCGTTCTGTCCACCGGAGCAGGCGGCAGGTTACCAACAAATGATTGGCCAACTGTCGCAGTGGCTGGTGCAACTGACTGGTTATGATGCGGTTTGCATGCAGCCGAACTCCGGCGCACAGGGTGAATACGCCGGTTTGCTGGCGATCCGTCGTTACCATGAAAGCCGCAATGAAGCGGGCCGTCATATTTGCCTGATCCCAAGCTCTGCGCACGGCACCAACCCTGCTTCCGCGCAAATGGCGGGCATGAGCGTGGTGGTGGTCGCCTGCGACAAGAACGGCAACATCGATCTGCATGACCTGCGGGTCAAGGCAGAACAGGCGGGCGAAGAACTGTCTTGCATCATGGTGACCTACCCGTCGACCCACGGCGTGTACGAAGAAACCATCCGTGAAGTGTGCCAGATCGTTCACCAGTTCGGCGGCCAGGTCTACCTCGACGGCGCCAATATGAATGCGCAGGTGGGCATCACCACCCCAGGTTACATCGGGGCGGACGTTTCGCACCTTAACCTGCATAAAACCTTCTGTATCCCGCACGGCGGCGGTGGTCCAGGCATGGGCCCTATCGGCGTGAAAGCCCACCTGGCCCCGTTCGTTCCAGGCCACAGTGTGGTGCAGATCGACGGCGTGACCACCCAGCAGGGCGCGGTCTCCGCTGCGCCGTTCGGCAGTGCTTCTATCCTGCCAATCAGTTGGATGTATATCCGCATGATGGGCGCGGAAGGGTTGAAGCAGGCCAGCCAGGTGGCAATCCTTAATGCCAACTATATTGCGACCCGTTTGAAGGACGCTTACCCAGTGCTGTATACCGGTCGCGATCATCGCGTGGCGCATGAATGTATTCTCGACATTCGTCCACTGAAGGAAGAAACCGGCATCAGCGAAATGGATATCGCCAAACGTTTGATCGACTACGGCTTCCATGCGCCGACCATGTCGTTCCCGGTGGCGGGCACGCTGATGGTTGAGCCAACCGAGTCGGAGAGCAAGGTTGAACTGGATCGCTTTATCGATGCGATGTTGGCGATTCGCGCAGAAATTGACCGGGTAGCAAAAGGTGAATGGCCGCTGGAAGATAACCCGCTGGTAAACGCCCCACACGTGCAGGCGGAGCTGGTCAGCGATTGGCAGCACGCCTACAGCCGTGAGCTGGCGGTGTTCCCTATCGCCGGAGTACGTGAGAACAAATACTGGCCGAGCGTGAAGCGTCTGGATGACGTGTACGGCGATCGTAACCTGTTCTGTTCCTGCGTGCCGATGAGCGATTACGAATAAGTTTATTCGGCGAGGTTTGCCATCAGGAAGCAGCGCATTATGCGCTGCTTTTTTTATGGCTAAACCCTGAGGGTTTTCTTGCTTATATATTTGATTAATTACTGGTTATTTTATTTTTCTTCAGTTTGTTACCCCGATCGTTTAAGACTCTCTCCAGTTTACTTTCCGTTTAAACCCCTGCGGCTAAATTGTCATCAGCAAACTATTTTGCAGGGAAGATTTACTGACAGGGAGTGCACTATGAAAAAGTTGGCTATCGCAATCGTTGCGGCTTTACCCTTGTGTTCCGCGCAGGCAATTGAGACTTATGACGTTCGGAATAACAGCGGCCAAACGGTGTTTAAACTGAACTTCTACGGTCCAACCGATGGCAGTTATTTAAATGATGATGGCGTTCCAAAACACTCCACCCGGGTGTTGGATGATGCTAAAAAATCTCAGGTGATCAGCGCCGCGCAACGCTGGGCCGATATTATCAAACCCCTGCCAGGCAAATTGCCGGGCGTAATCAACGTCGGCACCTTTGACGACGAGAATGCGGGAGCGATAAGCCCAGACGTCAGTGATGCCGCATTTAGCCTGACCCAGCTTCAGGCAGTGTTGCAGGGCCAGGATGCCGGCGAATTGAACAGCGGTGCCCATGCCGTCGTCCAGATCGGGAAAATGGATTTTACCCCTGGCCAGGCTTCGCCAGCACTGATCCCCACCGATCACCGTGCCGATCTGGAAGTCATCATTTTTCATGAAATAGCTCATGCATTAGGCATCAGCGCTGATGCCGGTGTGGCTGGTGGTGTGACCCAATTTGGCCCGACGTTCGGTAGCTGGAGTTCGCACCTGTTTGATGACAATGGCAACCCTGCACAGCCGGGGCAGGCTATCTTGTGTACTAAGTGTGAGGGGCCGGACGACCCTTCGGCCTTTGACGTACGCAAAGATCGGGGTTATTTCGCCGGTAGCCACGTCAAGGAGGTATTGGCAGGCGCCATGCCGGGTGTTCCGGTGCGTATTCTCGGTGTGCTGGGCGATCTGGATGATGATTACATGTCCCACATTGAACTGGATCGCAGCTTGATGAGCCACCAAGACTACCGCAATTACACCATAATGATGGAAGCCGAGCTGGCGCTGCTGCAGGACATGGGGTACGGCATCGACCGCCGTAACTTCTTTGGTCACTCGGTGTACGGCAGCGGTCTGGATATGGTTAACCAACAAGGATATTTTGCGCGCAACGCTGCAGGTACTGGGTATATCGACGGCAAGGCCAATACCGCAGCCCGGGGTGTCGGGTTGCACATTTATGGCAGTAATAATCGGGTCGAGCAGCGCGGCGATATTTTGGCGGATGGTGTTGCCGCTGCAGGTATCAGAATTGATGGCGCAGGGAATACGCTCAGTATTGCACCTGGCGTGCGGGTGCAGGCCAACGGCGATTACGGCACCGGCTTATTGGTGGCTTACGGAGATAGCCACAGCATTATTCAACGCGGCAGCCTGGAAGCGACCGGTAAAGAAGGCATCGCCGCCAGGCTGGATTTCGGCAACAACCTGCTGGGCAACGAAACCGAATACCGTGGCTCGTATATTTGGCGGTGGGCTGGGGTCGACCTGTCCCAATACCGCGCCGCGCCGCTGGTGTCTAACTTCGATATCACCGGCTCGTTGAAAGGGGCCAAAGCGGCTATCTACCAGTCGGTGAATGCATTGGCCGGTGCGATTAACGTGATGCGCGGCGCCGATATTCAGGGCGACATAATTTCCGATTATGCGCAACGGGACGAAAATAACCAGGCTCGCCTCACTCGCTTAACCTTCGGCCTGCAGCCAGATGCGCAGGGGCAGGTCACTGCGCTGGCGGATAACAGTTTTGATTTCACCTATAACGGCAATATACGCGGCAAGGATAACCTTGCGCTGGTGGCCGAAGGCGGGAAAACCACGCTGAACGGCGACCATCAGGTCTATAGCGTGGATATCCAACCGGGCGCCCAGTTGGCGGGCAACAGCCGCTATGTGCTGTCGGATGCCGGGTTGTTTACCAACAATGGCTTACTCACTACCGGGGCTTCTTTTGGCAAGCTGTCAATCAACGGTAATTATCTTCAAGGACCACAGGGGCGCTTGCAACTGACATTTGACAGTCTGGGGCAGGGGGATCAAGTACAAATCAACGGCAAATCCAGTCTGGGCGGGGCTCTGGAGCTGCTGCCGGTCAAAGGTTGGTATGCCTCGGACTGGCAGATCAACAGTGCTTCCCTGCTGCAATTGGGCCAGGTTAACGGTGAGTTCGATCAACTGAGCGTTCAGGCACCATCACCGACGCTGAGTTTCCGGGTGGCGCCACTGGAGGCCGGGCAATATCAAATCAGCGCAACCCGTGACGCATCGGCCTACAGCCAGTACGCGCAGACTGCGAATGAACGAAATGTGGGTCTGGCGTTAGCTCATGCTGCGGCGACGGCGGGGGATGACCTGCGGCCGTTACTGACCGCGCTGGACTTCTCCAGCCCCGAAGGCCGGCAGGTGAATAGCGCGTTGGCTCAACTGGAGCCGTCGGCTTATAACAGCCTGATTCAGACCTCATTTGACCGCGAACGCCAGTTAACCCGGGCATTGACTGCGCCGGAACGCAATCTGACATTGGCACCCACCGGCGACGAGCCAGATTGGATCAGCTTTGCTCTGCCTTACGGCGGTGGCAATTGGCAAAATAATACGGGCAATATCGCCGGTTACAACGCATCGCGTTATGGCGTGCTGTTCGGTGCCGAGAAACGTAACGGGCTGGTAGCGGGTCTGACCACCGGGTTCCACGCGGCGGTCGGCGGGCAAACGGTCAATGCCAAAAGCGCCGATCGGGCACGTACGAACAGCACCTCATTTGATGTTGGCTTGCAGTTCAATTATGCGCAGGACGTGATGGCCGGGCCTTTCGCCTACGGTCTGGGCCGCATAGGGGCGGAGGATAATCAGATGAAGCGCCAGTTTGATGTTGCCGGCATCAGCGGTACCAGCAAAAGTCACTGGACGGCCTGGAATGGGTCATTGACCTTGGGCGGCGGCTATCATTTTGCGTTAACCGATACCTTCAGCCTCGGCCCGGTCGCGGCGCTGGACTATACCGCGACTACTCATCGCACAATCAAAGAGTCCGGGTTCGGTACCGCGCCGCTGCAGATTAAGGGGCGTTACGCCGACTCGCTGCAAAGCACGCTCGGCGTGGAGGCACTGTACCAGCAGCCGTTGCAGGGCTCACAGGCATTGTCCGCCACTTTGCGCCTGGGTTGGCAGCATGAGTTGTTAAGCAACAAGGTGACCCAGCGCGCTCAATTTGTGGGGTATAACGCCTCTGCCTTTGATAGCGAAAGCACCTTGGCCGGGCGTGATACGTTGGCCGCACAGGCCGGTGTGCAGTATCAACTCAACCAGGCGGTCTCTTTGGGCGCCGGCGTTTCCAGCGAACTGTTACGCCAGGGCAGTCATTCATTAGAGGGTAACGTTGCCGTGACCTGGCGCTTCTGATGTTTAAACCAGCTTGCCGCTGAGTGAATTTCAATAACACTTTTCGGCTAGATGTATTATCAAGGGACACGGCATGATGCAGTGTCCCTTTTCAATTATCGCCGCAGGGCCATCTGAACGGCGTGAGGATCCATGATGAGAGCAGCAATCGTAAACGCATTAGGGCAGGCACCGGTGTTTGGCAATATCGACGAACCGGTAGCGCGTGAAGGGGAAACGGTGATCGCGGTGAGCGTGGCCGGCATCAAACAACTGGATCGCGCCATAGTGGCCGGAACGCATTACTCAAGCCCGAAGATCTTGCCGATCGTACCCGGCACCGATGGCGTTGGCTACGCGCCGGACGGTCAACGGGTCTATTTTGCCTCCTTCCGCCAACCGCACGGTGCGCTGGCAGAACGTAGCCTCGCCTCCTGGACGGTACCGGTGCCGAAAGGCGTGGATGATGCTACCGCCGCCGCGTTGATTAACCCGGCGTTTGCTGCCTGGCTGCCACTGCACTGGCGTGCCGAGTTACAGCCCGGTGAAACGGTGCTGATTGTTGGCGCGACCGGGACGTCAGGTAAGCTGGCAGTGGCGGCTGCACGTCAGGCGGGGGCGGGACGAATTGTCGCAGCCGGTCGCCGCCAGAGCGTGCTGGATGCACTGGACGTTGATGCTACGGTCGATCTTGGACTGGAAGGGGCTGCACTGACACAGGCTTTCGCCGCCGCAGCGGGGCCGCATGGCTATCAGGTGATTGTCGATTATATCTGGGGGGCAGCGACCGAAGCCTTGCTTGCGACGCTTAACAACCACGATTTGTCTTCCTACGCAGGTGGACGCGGCATACGTTTGGTCAACGTCGGATCGATGGCCGGGCCGGATATCCGACTGCCGGCGGCGGTGTTGCGCAGTAATCAACTACAAATCATGGGCAGCGGCACCGGCAACTTCCCGCCGGTGGCTGAAATGAAAAGATATGCCAGCGAAATCCTGGCATTGGCGGCGGCAGGGCAGATTTCGGTCGAAACCCAGGAGCACGGCTTATCAGAGATCGCTGAAGTCTGGGATCTGAACAAGAAAAGCGACGTGCGTTCGGTGATCCGTATTGCCCAATAGGCGGCTAGCGGCAATAGCAAACCAGGTGGATATCTTCCGGTTCGCGGGCGAACAGCTCTGCATCCGGCTGATCAATCACCTGGCAGCCCTGCGACAGGTAGAAATCCACGGTGTTTTTATTGGGGATTGAGGAGACGTACAGCCCCTGAGCCCCGCCTTTTCTGGCCTGCTGCAGACAACGGCGGAACAGGATTTTGCCCAGCCCTTTACCGCGTTGGGCGGCACCGACGTAGAAAAACAGCAGTTGGTGCAAGTCCTGTTGCGGGCCGCGTGGCAAGGTATCTACCGCCGCAGCAGCGACAATCTGACCTTTTTCGAACAGGGCGAAAAATGCCCCGCCGCGGGCAAAGCATTGTTCATGGATCGGCGTATAGGTTTCCCGATCGTGTGGATCCCAGCCGCGTACATCGTAATAGTCACTGTAAGGCTGTAACTCCCCGTCTTGCAGGCGGTAAAGAGTATCAATAATTTCACTGCGGTCGATCTGCCACAGCGCATCAAGCTGGTGCTGCTGCAGTAAAATGGGATCGGTCATGGGGGGTTAGTTCTCCGTCGGTATCAGGTAACTTTCCGGTAGGTCGATGACAAACCCGATGCCGCGTTCATCAAGCCCTTCGGTGATCCTTAGCTGCGCCCCGATTTTATCGGCCAGGTTTTTGGCAATGGCTAACCCCAGGCCGCTACCGGTCTGCTGGACGCCAGGCACGCGATAAAAACGCTCAAACAGGCGTTTTTGGTATTCCCGGCTCACGCCGGGGCCATTGTCACGCAGGGTAATATAGCAGCCCAAGGGGCACAACGAACGGATGTTGGCTTCGATCCTGCCGCCGGGCGGTGCGTATTTGATGGCATTTTCCAGCAGGTTGGTAAAGATGGTAATCAGCGAATGGCGATCGGTATCGATCACCACGTTTTCACTACCCTCGAGCGAAAGCTCAACGTTCTTCTCCATTGCGTAGGGCACGTGTTGAGCAATGCATTTGCTGATTTCTGCGTAGATATCCACTGCTTCAATCTTCAGTGGGAAGTCTTCCGACTCCAGCTTGGCCAGATCAATCAGCTGGCGCGACAGCGATGCGGCGCGATCCAGCCCCTGTTGCATGTCGCCGATAATTTCCTGCCGTTCGGTTTTATCCGCCACCTGGGTCAGCAGGTGCAGCTGTGCCAGCACGGCGGCAATCGGGGTGCGCAGTTCGTGGGCGGCATCCGCCATAAAGCGTTTTTCCCGCTGGTTGGCGGCATCGATACGCGTCATCAGCTTATTGATTTCCAGCACCACAGGCCGAATTTCCTGATACTGCGCGCGTACATTGATCGGCGATAAATTGCCTGGTTTACGGTCAGAGATGGTACGGGCAATTTGCCGCAGCGGCCGCAGGCTGAAGTAGGCGGTGATCAGCAGCGTGACAATGATCGCCGCCAGGATCACCAGCAAAGGGATCGCGGTGCTTTCCGCCGGATTGCCGAAAATGGTGGTCCGGTTGTCAAAGGATTCGCCGACAATCACCCGATATTTTTGTTTATCGCTCCAACTGCCGGCGATATGCCACTTCACGTTGGCGTAACTGATGGTGCCGGACAGCACTGAAGGGGGCAGGAATAATGCTTTGTCCTGTTGCGGCGAGGCGTAGATCATCCGATTACTGCTGTCGTAAACAACGAATAACGGGCGATAATCTATCTCGTCTTGCATACCGTTTTTAATCGAGTCGATATACATGACTTCGATATCTTTAATGATATCGGTGTAATTTTTGTCGGTGATATCAGTCTTATCGAGAATATTGGCGATGCCTTGTGCGACAATGCGTTGCTGATTATCCAGGTACTTTTCAGCATCTGGATAATAAAGGTATTTTACCCAGCCAAGCAATATTCCCCAGAGCACCAGTATGGCCATTACCTGGAAAACAATGGTTCGCATGAAAAAGGATTTGTAGCTAATCATCCCTGAGACTCTTTTTTCAATAAATACCCTATGCCGCGTACGGTAATAATTCTCTCCTTGCCAATTTTTCGTCGCAGATTATGCATGTGCACCTCAAGAGAATTACTTTCTACATTATCGCCATTGCCGAACAGACGCTGTTCCAGGGCGGCCTTACGCACCACGGTACCGGCGCAACGCATCAGTTCGTGCAACAGGCGGTACTCTTTTTTCGACAGCAGCAGCAGTTCGTCGTCCAGCGTGACCTGGTGGTTCATCGGGTCCAGATACAGGTTGCCCAGGCTCCAGGTTTGGGAGGCAAACCCCGCCATGCGTCGGTTTACCGCCTTTACGCGGGATATCAGCTCAGGCAGGGCAAAAGGCTTTGCCAGAAAATCATCTGCGCCGGAATCCAGGCTGTTGACCAGGCTTTCAATGCGGTCACGGGCGGTGAGAATAATGATCGGAATATTTTGGCCGGCAGCGCGCCATTCGATCAGTTTTTTCAAGCCATCGCCGTCTGGCAGGGTGAGATCCAGCAGCATTAAATCAAAGCTGCCCTCAGACAATTTATGTTGTGCATCATGGACTAGCCGCACCCAGCACAAATCAAACCCGGCCAGCTCCAAAGCACGGCACAGGGCTTTGCCCAATTGCAGATCGTCTTCCACAAGCAATATGTTCACTTGATATCCGGTTTATGTCACGGCGCTGGCGGCTATATAACTACAACCGCAAGGGGAAGACAACGGCGCACTCCTGTTTGTTCACCCCTTCTTAAGCAAACCTTAATCTGGGATTAATTTGACGTTAAGGGAGCCCCGTCCTTTTTCAAGTACGCTCGACTCTGAATAAATCATTCAGGTGGAAAAAATGCGTATCGACAATCTTTCAATGAAGGCTGCCCGCTTAGGCGCAAGTTTATTGTTGGTATTGACCATGCTGTCTTTCCACGTCGATGCGCAAGATGGGGATCGTGGCGGCCCATTGTTATCCACCCTGCCTCTTATTCAGCATACGGAGTCATCGGATTTTTATAAAAGCTTAAAACCACGCATTAAAAAACAATTGCGGCGCCTGGTGGCGCTACAACCCTTTATTAAATAATAAGGCAGATACGGTGAAAAATACCCTGGGTTATTCCGCGGCCACGTTATTGGTGTTATTCCCTCTGCAGGGGCTTACGCAAGATGGCGCAGAGGCGTCATTGAAATTCAGCGGCGGCATGGCCGTGGCGCCGGACTATCAGGGAGCTTCCGACTACAGTGCGGTGCCGCTGTACGATATTGAGGCCGGTTACGAGAAGTCTGCCTGGGGTGACTTCAGCCTCGGGCTGCAAAACGGTGCTCGCTGGCAGCTGCCGTTATCCGGGCCCTTCGGTATAGCCCTATTGGCTGGTTATGACGGTGGACGTGATGAAGAGGTGAAAACGCTGCGGGGTCACAACAAGCGGCTGAAAGGCATGGGCGATTTGGGTGGCGCTTTTGAAGCCGGTATTGAGCTGAGCTATAAATTTGACCCTTTTCGCACTTACGTTAAGGGAATGCAGGCCACCAAAGCACGGCGTTATGGGGATGAGGACCTGGGGCATACTGCATACGTCGATCTGGGTATCGCGGCAGTTTATCCGCTGAGCGAGGCATTGACGTTTTCAACCGATTTGAGCACCACCTGGGCCAACAAGGGTTACCAGCGTGGTTATTTTGGCGTGACGCAGCAACAGGCGAAGCAAACGTCATTCGCCGCGTATCGACCGGGTAGCGGCTTTAAGCAAGCCACGCTTACCGGCGTGCTGAACTACCAATTGACGCCAGAAATTGCCTTTCAGGGCGGTGTGAGTCTCTATACTCTGTTGGGCGACGCGGCCAAAAGCCCGATCGTCGAGAAAAAAACGGCCGGCATCGCCTTCCTGAGCGCCAGCTACAGTTTCTGACTTCCCAACCAGAGAAAGGAACGACATGACGAAAGTTGTATTGGTTACCGGCGCCAGCCGCGGCATTGGCCGCGCCACGGCGTTGTTATTGGCCCGACAGGGTTATGCGGTGGGCGTTAACTATCTGAAAGATGAGGCCGCGGCGGCGCAGGTGGTGGCGGAAATTGAAGCCATGGGCGGTCGTGCGCTGGCACTACGGGCGGATGTCGCCGATGAAAATCAGGTGGTGGCGATGTTCAATGCACTGGATGTCGGCCTTGGCCCGATCAGCGCGCTGGTTAACAACGCCGGTATCTTGTTTCAGCAGACGGGGATTGAGCAACTGACCGCCGAGCGTATCAATAAGGTATTGAGTACCAACGTTACCGGTTATTTTCTCTGTTGCCGTGAGACGGTGAAGCGCATGGCGCAGCGTCATGGCGGCCAGGGCGGGGCGATCGTCAATGTCTCTTCCGCTGCCGCGCGCCTCGGCGCTCCGGGAGAATACATCGACTATGCCGCCTCCAAAGGGGCGGTAGACACGCTTACCACCGGGCTGGCGCTGGAGGTGGCTGCGCAGGGCATCCGCGTAAATGCCGTGCGGCCAGGGCTGATTTATACCGAAATGCATGCCAGCGGCGGCGAGCCGGGGCGCGTTGATCGGGTAAAAAGCAGCCTGCCGATGCAGCGTGGCGGCACCCCGGAAGAGGTGGCGGAAATCATCGTCTGGTTACTGTCCGATGCCGCTTCTTACGTCACCGGCAGCTTTATTGAAGCCGCCGGCGGCCGCTGACGGCGGCTTATCCCTCGTGCAGTAGCGCACTGCGGAATGAGAGTATGTGCGCCTGCGCCGCATTGGCGGCTGCATCATCGTCCTGCGCGGCCAGTGCGGCGATAATCGCCCGATGCTCCTCTATCACCTCTCGCATGTGGCCTTCGCGTGATAGCGTGCTGGCCCAAAAGCGCTGTGCTCGGGCATGCAGTACGCTCAGAATGTCCGCCAGCATATTATTACCGGCGATTTGCGCCAGCTGCTGGTGGAATTGATGATCCAACGTCATCATTTTTACTCGATCGCGTTGCTGACTGGCGGCTTCGATTTGTTGATTGAGCTCCGTAAGCTCGGCGATCTGGGGGGCCGTAATTCTCTTGCTCGCCAACCGCATACACAGCATTTCATTGGCCAAACGTACTTCAATCAATTCCAGCGCATCATCCATCGAAAGCGGCGCAACCATCACCCCTTTACGCGGGATCACCTGCAGCAATCCTTCATTGGCCAGCCGGTGGATCGCCTGATTGATCGGCGTTCTGCCCATGTCCAGCTCGCTCATCACCTGAGCGGTATTGAGATATTCACCAGGTTTATAACTTAACGTCACCAGCGCCTGCTTAAAGCGTCGGTAGGCGAGTTCATTCAGTGACAGCCCGGCTTCCTCTGCCGTCGGGAGTTCCGGGCTCTCTGCGTCAAGGGTCATCACGTTCTGCTCCTGCAAGACGAAAGTTTTTAGACATAGTACACAAAAACATGGCACGGAAATCGCTTATTTGGTAACTAAAGATATAGTGAAATTTCACAGTATTTTAACCAAAGAGGCACAAACGCCATGAGACTGACCTTTACTTTACCCGAATCCAGCGGCACTGGGGTGTTGGATGTCGAGATCGATCACCTGGTGATTGCCGGCTGGACCGGCCGGGATCGCGAGGCGATCCTGCACCATATCAGGGAGCTGGCCGAGCTCGGCGTGCCCCAACCCAGTGCAATTCCTCTGTTTTACCGGGTGGCGGTTAACCAGCTCAGCCAGAGCGAACGTATCGAAGTTATCGGCAATGCCAGCTCCGGCGAAGCGGAACCGCTGATCTTCACACATCGCGGTGAATTGTATGTCTCGCTGGCCTCGGATCATACCGATCGTCAGTTGGAGGCGCACAGCGTGGCCCTGTCCAAACAGCTCTGCGTCAAGCCGGTGGCTCGTGCCGCCTGGCCGTTGCGTGAGGTGAGCGCGCACTGGGACTCGTTGATCCTGCGCTCGTGGATCAAGGAAAACGGCGAATTCCAGCTCTATCAGCAGGGCCGTCTGGCCAGCCTGCGTACTCCGGGCGATCTGCTGGATCGCTACCTGAGCGGCCAACAGTTACCGGAAAGTGGGCTGACAGTGCCGCAGCCGCAAGACGGTCTGGCGATGGCCTGCGGTACGGTGGCGGCGATTGGCGGCATCCGGCCGGCGACCGAATTCCGTATGGAACTGGTAGATGAGGTGCTGGGGCGGACCATCAGCCACCATTACAGCAGCATTGAGCTGCCGGTGGTGGCCTGATGAAAAAGCTGACGTTATCCCAGGCCGCTTCAGGCCTGGCCAACGGCGAATTTACCGCCGCGCGGTTAACCGCTGACGCATTGTCACAAATTGCGGACGAGCAGGGAGAGGGGCGGCGCACCTTTACTCATGTGTATGCTCAATGGGCTCAGGAGCAGGCCCTGGCGGCCGATCGGCGGCGTGCCGCGGGTAACCCGTTGTCGGCGCTGGACGGCGTACCGGTGTCGGTCAAAGACCTGTTTGATGTTGCAGGGGAAGCCACCGCGGCCGGGTCGCGCGTACTGGCCAGTGCGCCAGTGGCTAATGCCCATGCCGCCGTGGTGGCGCGTTTGTTGCAAGCGGGCGCGGTGGTGATGGGCAAAACCAACATGACCGAATTTGCCTATTCCGGGCTGGGGATCAATCCCCACTACGGCACGCCCGCTAATCCCTGGGATCGCAGCGCTCGTCGTATTCCCGGCGGTTCGTCCTCGGGGGCTGCGGTGGCGGTGAGCGACGGCATGTGCTTCGGCTCGATAGGCAGCGACACCGGCGGTTCGGTGCGGATCCCGGCGGCCTTCTGCGGCCTGACCGGCTATAAGCCCACCGCCAGCCGCATTAGCAGCGGCGGCCTGCTGCCACTTTCCCCTTCACTGGATTCGATAGGCGTAATTGCTCATGACGTTGCCGGGTGCCTGGCGCTGGATACGGCAATAGCCGATCGGCCGCTGCAACCGCAGCAGAAAAATTTGAGCCAGGCCCGCTTCGCCGTCCCGCAAACCCTGGTGCTGGATGGCCTGGATCGGGAGGTCACCACCGCGTTTCATCTCAGCCTGCAACGTTTGACGCAGGCTGGGGCGCAAATTGAATTTATTCCCTGTCAGGAGTTCGCCGAGCTGGCGGCGATCAATGCCGACGGCGGTTTTAGCGCGCTGGAGTCCTGGCACTGGCACCGGGCTTTGATTGCCGAACATGCCGATGCTTATGACCCTCGGGTGCTGTCACGCATTCGTCGCGGCCAAACGCTGGATGAAAACAACCTGCAGCAATTACGGTCACAGCGCGCCGATTGGCAGCGGCGGGTGAGTGCCGCAGTGCAAGGATTCGATGCGTTGCTGATGCCGACGGTGCCCTTCGTTGCCCCGACCCTTGCCGAGTTGGAAGCGGATGAAGAAGCCTATTTTCGTATCAATGGCGCCGTGCTGCGTAATCCTTCGGTGATCAATTTCCTCGACGGCTGCGCATTGTCACTGCCGTGCCAGCAGGCCGATGCGGCACCGGTTGGCCTGATGGTGGCCGCACTGCATTTGCATGACGAAGCGCTGCTGGGGTGGGCGCTGGCAATCGAACGCTGCCTTGCCGGCGCGTAATTTTTACTTTGAGCTAACAGGAGAGTCCCCATGACCGGTTCCCCGAACGGAATGCTGTTTGTCGCAACAGATATCGCCACGCAGGATGAGGCGGATTTCAATCAGTGGTACGACCGCGAGCACGTGGAAGAGCGAGTGCGGGTGCCTGGTTTTTTGTCGGGCACCCGTTATCAGGCGCTGCACGGCGGGCGTAAATATCTTGGCTTGTACAAAACCGAATCACTGGCCAGTTTTACCTCAGCGGCCTACCGCGCTGCGTTTACCCAGCAAACGCCCTGGTCGGTGGCGAGCCTCGATAAAATGCGTGACCCGATGCGCCGGGTGTGTGCGGTGGAGGCAGTGACCGGTCAGGGCTGCGGCAGTTACCTGGCTATCGTTAACCTTGCACCGGCGCAGCCGGGGGTATTGAAAGCCAGCATCAGCCATTTGGGGGCTCTGCTGGCTGAGCAACCAGGCTTTGTGCGCAGTAGCCTGCTGTCGCCGGACGCAGAGCTCAGTTCGCCGTTGCCGAAAGAGTCGCGTGAGAATCGCCATCTGTTGCCGATGCTGCTGATCGAAAGCAGCAGCGCCGAGGCTGGCCAGCGGCTGAGCGAACTGGCCTGCCACCAACTGAAAATCCCCGCTGCCGAAGCCCTGCATTATGCCCTTGGCTGGCAACTGACCACTCAGGAGCTGTCATCATGAGCACTTCAACCACCGAAACGCCGACCTTGAACCTGTCCGCTGACGACTCTGCCGCTCACCCACCGAAAACCGGCAGGCTGGCGGCCGCCAGCTCTATCGGCACCGCGTTGGAATGGTACGATTTCACCGTTTACAACATCATGGCGGCGCTGATTTTCAATCACGTATTTTTCCCGTCTTTCGACCCGCTGGTGGGTACCATTCTGGCGTTTTCCACCTATGCGGTCGGTTACGTTTCAAGGCCGATTGGCGGCATCGTGTTCGGTCATCTCGGCGACGTGCTGGGACGGCGCTTTGTGCTGGTGACGACGCTGGTGATCATGGGCGTGACTACTGCGCTGATGGGGCTGTTGCCCGGTTACGCCAGTTGGGGCATCTGGAGCCCGCTGCTGTTGGTGACGCTGCGCTTTATTCAGGGGATTGCGTTGGGAGGCGAATGGGCCGGTGCGGTACTGCTGTCGATGGAGCACGGCAAACCGCACCAGCGGGGGCGCAATGCCTCCTTTGCTCAGGTCGGTCCTTCCTGCGGCACGCTGATTGGCACCGGCCTGATCACGCTGGTGACGGTGGCGATGTCGGCAGAAGATTTCCAACAGTGGGGCTGGCGTATCCCCTTCCTGCTGAGCCTGGTGCTGGTGGTGTTTGGCCTGTGGCTGCGCCGTGGGGTAGGGGAAACGCCGGCGTTTCTGAAACTGGAAGCTTCGAAGGACGTTACGCATGCGCCAATCCGTGAGGTCTTCACCCAACATCGGCGTCCGCTGTTGATTGCCGGAGGTTCACGTATCGGCTCCGACGTGCTCTATGCGCTGGTGGTGGTCTTCACGCTGACCTACGTCACTACGGTGCTGAACCTGCCGCGCCCGCTGGCGCTGACTGCCACCATGCTGGGGGCGATCGGCAATGCGATTACCGTCCCCATGTTTGGCGCACTGTCGGACCGTTTTGGCCGCAGGCCGGTGTATATCGGCGGAGCGCTGGCGGCGATGGTATGGGCGTTTGTGTTCTTCGTGCTGCTCGACAGCAGCCAGCCGGTGCTGATCTGCCTGGCGGTGGTGGTCGGTTTGTTGATCCATGCGGCGATGTACGGCCCGCAGGCGGCATTTATCACCGAACAGTTTCCGACAAGGGTGCGCTACGCCGGTTCGTCGTTGGCCTATACGCTGGCGGGAATTATCGGCGGTGGGTTTGCGCCGCTGATTATCGCTTCGCTGTTCAAGTCCTACGACAGCACGCTGGCGATCTCGGCCTACGTGGTGGTGGCGTTGCTGATCACGTTGTGGGCGGTGATTGCCGCAAAGGAAACGGCGCACAAGCCGCTGTGAAGGTGGGGCCGGGTGAGGGATGCACCCGGCCTGCATCGAGTTACTTCAACCAGCCCTTGCGCTGGGCGTCCTGCAGGTGGTGCAGCAGGTGTTTCCACAGCTCAGGGTAAACTTCTTCAATCATCGTGTTGCGTGACAACACCTGTTCCAGGCTGATGCCGTTTTCGACCCAGCTTTGGCCTTCATTATGCAGGTTCATCAGCATCGGCATGGTGCGGTCCAGCACCAGCGCAAAGCGTGCGTCAGCGCTCTCGCCATCTTCATATTCCTGCCACAAAGCGGTGAAATACTCGCGTTGAGCGTCCGGCAGCATGCCAAACAGGCGCCGTGCCGCGGCAACCTCTTGATCGTGGATCGCTGCACGTGCCGCCAGATCGTATACCAGCACGTCGCCGGCATCGATCTCAACGACGTCATGCAGCAGAGCCATTTGGATCACCCGCTGAATATCTACGTCTTTACCGGCGTAAGGAGCCAGACTCATGGCGCCTACGGCAAAGTGCCAACTGTGTTCGGCGGAGTTTTCCTGGCGTTGGGTGCCCAGCACCTTGGTGCGGCGTTGCACGCTTTTCAACTTGTCGATTTCCATCAGGAACTGGATGACCTGGGTCATGGAGCCGAAATCTAACGCGGGTACAGCGGATGACATGGTGTAAACCTCAAGGTAGATGGGTTGAAGCGGATCGATTGTAGACCAGTGAGCGGGGGATTTCGATGGTTACACGCGTACACAGTTTTATTTTAGCGTACACGTGTACACTGAAATTATTCTCAGTTAAGCTGCTTTGCGGTAATTTCGAACAATGTTGAGCGTTTTGAGGGGTTGTGCTTTATGGGAAAAACGGGCGTAGTGAAAGCCGGGACTGAAAAAATCGCCGCTGCGGCCTATCCGTGGGCGGAGGAGATAGCCAACAGCATCAGCCACGGTATCGGGTTGGTTTTTGGCATTGTCGGTTTGGTATTGCTACTGGTGCAGGCGGTCGACAGCGGTGCCGATGTCACGGCCATTACCAGCTACAGTCTTTATGGCGGCAGCATGATCCTGCTGTTCCTGGCCTCCACGCTGTACCATGCGATCCCCCATCAAAAGGCCAAGCATTGGCTGAAAAAGTTTGACCACTGCGCCATTTACCTTTTGATTGCCGGTACCTACACGCCGTTTCTGTTGGTGGGGTTGAACTCACCCTTGGCCAAAGGGTTGATGGCGGTTATCTGGGGCCTGGCGCTGCTGGGCGTGCTGTTCAAACTGGCGTTCGCCCACCGTTTTGAAGCGCTGTCGCTGGTGACCTATCTGACCATGGGCTGGCTGTCGCTGATCGTGATCTATCAGTTGGCGACGCGTCTGGCCTTAGGCGGCGTGACGCTGCTGGCGGTCGGCGGCGTGGTTTACACCCTGGGGGTGATTTTCTACGCCTCGAAGCGATTCCGCTTTGGACACGCCATCTGGCATGGCTTCGTGCTCGGCGGCAGTCTGTGCCACTTTATGGCGATTTATCTTTACGTCTGACGTGCACCCCTGCAGCGTTAGTATCATGTTGATTAAGCGTTTCTTTTAAGTTAAAAAAGAGGCGCTTGTTTCTTTCGGGTATCCAGCAAGCCCATTTTTCTGTTTATTCCTGAGCCCGACTTTGCACCTTCGGTGTTTACGTTAATCTTTCAGGACTCATCAATATGATTATTCGCTTATCCAAAGCGCTGCTGGTGTGCGCGATTGCGCTATTTGCCACCCTGGTCGCTTTCGGCAATATTACGGATTACGGTTCCAACTTCGCCTTTGTGCGTCATGTCTTTATGATGGACACCATTTTCCCAGATGCCACCATCACCTACCGTTCCATACAGTCCCCCTGGCTGCATCATGCCGGTTACATCGGCATTATTTTCTTGGAAAGCCTAACGGCACTGCTCTGCTGGGTGGGCGGTGTGCGCCTGCTGTGTGGTCTGAAACTGCCCGCCGTGGCGTTCAACAGAAAGAAAAAACTGGCGGTGGTGGGGCTGACGCTCGGTTTTCTGACCTGGCAGGTGGGGTTTATGTCGGTGGGGGGCGAATGGTTCGGCATGTGGATGTCGAAACAATGGAACGGAGTGCCGGACGCCTTTCGGTTCTTTGTCACCATTATTCTGGTGCTGATTTACCTGGTGCAACGCGATGGGGAGTTAGACGAGTAACGGATATGTCAGCAGGGGCGCAACAGGTTGCGCCCCCAGATAAAGCCGAGATGTACTCTAGGCTTCCAGTGAATACGGCAGCGGTTTGATCGCCAATTCGCTGGTGGCATCATCGCGCACGCGTAGCTTGCTGTCGGCTTCCAGATCGTTATTCAACACCACCTGTACCCACAGCGTGCCGTCGGCAAGTTTGGCGGCGCTCAACACCGTGCCGGTACGGCGCCAGTTTTCACCCAACTGCAGTTCCAGATCCTCGGCCGGCTGCGGCACCCGTCCGGCTTTGCCTTCCAGCCAGTACAGCGCCCGCTTGTTGGCGCCGCGGAATTTGGCGCGCGCCACCATTTCCTGACCGGTGTAGCAACCTTTGCTAAAGCTGATGCCTTCCAGTGCCTGTAGATTGGTGGCCTGCGGGATCAACTGCCCGCTATTGGCGGCGTCAATGACCGGATAACCGGCTTCGATAT
Organism: Serratia sp. GW822-FHT06D09; assembly: GCF_058799515.1. Classification (NCBI taxonomy): domain Bacteria; kingdom Pseudomonadati; phylum Pseudomonadota; class Gammaproteobacteria; order Enterobacterales; family Yersiniaceae; genus Serratia; species Serratia sp. GW822-FHT06D09. The sequence continues at coordinate 161,641 of NZ_JBXALO010000008.1, read as the reverse complement.
CCAGCGTCAGCCACTGCTGGCTGTCGTTGAGTTCCGCCTGTTCGTGCAGCCTGGCGACCAGTTGTTCGGCTACCGCGGCGGTGGTAACCAACAGAAAACGTTCCGCCGGTAAAGTGAAGTGCAGCAGGGTGGTTTCACCGTCCTGCACCACCGGATGTTCCGCGTCCGGCAGGCTGTTGAAAATACCCGTCAGCGCCGCACGCGCCTGAAAACCGGCTACGCCCAGCAGCACCGCTTCGTTATCGGCGGCGATGGTGAGTTTGGAAAACACCGCATATTTTTTGATTTCAGCCAGTTGGCTGTCCAGCACGCTGCGGCGTTCCAGATAGGCAAAGCCTTCGCCACGGTGGAACAGACGCAGGTTGCTCCACATTTTGCCTTTGGCGTCGCAGTGGCCGCACAGCACGTGCTGGTCCGCCGCCAGCGCTTCGATGTCAGCGGTCACCTGGCCCTGAAGGTATTTTACCGTGTCGGGCCCGTTCAGCGTCACCAGTGCCCAATCTTCCAGCGAGATTAAGGTCAGGGGCAGATGGGAAGAGGCGGAAGGTTGACGGGGTGGAAATGGAATTTTATACGCCATAGTAAGATCCTGCTTAACGTTAGCTTACCTGAAGGTGTGTTGGCCCCATGGTAAAAGAGGCTGCGGGCTTTGCAAACTGTTATTCACGCTTGTCGCTGCAGCAGCGCTTTTTTTGACATTTAGCGCTTAATTACGTTTTAGGCAGAGAACGTCCTTCCCGGCGAGTATGTCAAATTGTTACTCTATAGGCTTGCGGCCAAAGGTTACCCTTGCAGACAGATCTTTGGCTGATGGAATTATATCGCGCCGGTGTTGCCATACAGTGTGTCGGTTGAACCCTGCGATGGCGTTGCCACGCTGAAAAGAGGTTAGTCATAACAACATGGATATTAATAACAAAGCACGTATTCACTGGGCTTGTCGCCGTGGCATGCGTGAGCTGGACATCTCGATCATGCCGTTCTTCGAATATGAGTACGATCGGTTGAATGACACAGACAAAGCGCTGTTTATCCGCCTGCTTGAGAGTGACGATCCCGATTTGTTCAACTGGCTGATGAATCATGGCGCTCCGCAGGACAGTGAACTGCAGAGAATGGTGACACTGATCCAGACGCGAAATAAAGACCGTGGCCCAGTGGCGATGTGATGTTCGTATTTCCTGGCGCACCCAGTTACTTTCGCTGTTGACGCATGGCGTTCTGATCCTGCTGATCCTGATTTCACCCTGGCCGGAAGGCTACGGGCCAATCTGGCTGGTGTTGCTGACGCTGGTGGTGTTTGAATGCATACGTAGCCAAAAACGCATTGCGTCGCGTCAGGGGGAGTTACGCCTGCTGGAGAACCAGCGTGTGGGCTGGCAAGGCCAGGAATGGCAGTTGGTCAAGCAACCCTGGATGCTGCGCTTCGGTATTCTGCTGACGTTGCAACCGATGCAGGGGAAAAAGCGTCGTCGCTTATGGTTGGCTTCCGACAGCATGGCCAAGGCCGAATGGCGACATTTGCGCCAACAGCTGTTGTATCCGCCGGCCAGTGATGATGAGGAACCCTGATGAAGCCGACGCTGTGGCTGGTGGAGGATGAACCCAGCATTGCCGATACGCTGATTTATACCCTCGAGAGCGAAGGCTTTCAGGTGCGCTGGTTCGAACGTGGCGAACCGGCCTTGCAAGCATTGGCGCAAGGGGCGCCCGCGTTGGCTATCCTCGATGTCGGCTTGCCGGATATCAACGGTTTTGAACTGTGTCGCCGTCTGCTGTCGCAGGCGGCGGATTTGCCCGTTCTTTTTCTTACGGCTCGCAGCGACGAGCTCGATCGCCTGATCGGGCTGGAGATCGGTGCCGACGACTACGTCGCCAAGCCTTTTTCCCCGCGAGAGGTCAGCGCCCGCGTTCGTACCATTTTACGTCGTTTGCAAAAACAACAGCGCTTGCAGCAGCCCACGCTGTATAGCTTCGGCCCCTTTGGGCTGGATGAACCGGCGGCGACCATTTATTACCATCAGCAGCCGTTACCGCTGACCCGCTATGAGTTCCTGCTGTTAAAAACCTTACTGCTGGCGCCCGGCCGGGTATTTTCCCGTCAACAGCTGATGGACAGCGTTTGGGCCCAGGCGGAAGAGAGCCTGGACCGCACTGTCGACACCCATATCAAAACCTTGCGCGCCAAGCTACGTCAGATCGATCCGGGCGAACCGCCCATTCATACGCATCGTGGCTTGGGCTATAGCGTGAGCCGCCAACCATGAGAATAGGCCTGCGCCTGCTGCTGGGGTATTTCCTGATTGTGGCGGTCGCGGGCTATTTCGTGCTGAGCATTTTCGTGCAGGAAGTGAAGCCTGGCGTGCGGCGCGCAACCGAAGGCACGCTGGTGGATACCGCCAACCTGCTGGCGCAAATCGCGCGTCTGGACATGCAGCGTACTGACGTCGCACACGGCCAGCTGGCGCAGGCATTCGCCCAACTCAATCAACGACCCATTGGCGCCAATATTGCCGGTATTCGAAAAGATCGCAGCGAATATCATGTCTATCTTACCGATCGGCAGGGTAAGGTCATTTTTGACTCTAGCGGCAGGGCTCTGGGTCAGGATTATTCTCGCTGGAATGACGTGTATCTGACGCTGCGCGGCCAGTACGGTGCCCGCAGTACGCGAAGTGATCCACAGGATGAAAACAGCTCGGTGATGTATGTCGCCGCGCCGGTGCTGGAGCAAGGCAAGATAATCGGCGTGCTTAGCGTCGGAAAACCCAACAGCACCATGGCGCCGGTGATCAAACGCAGCGAACGCCGCATTCTTTGGGCTGGGGCGCTGCTGCTGGGCATTGCATTGCTGATTGGTCTGGGTTTTGTCTGGTGGATTAACCGGTCGATTGGTCGATTGGTGCGTTACGCCGATGGCGTCGCGCAAGGTGAAAGCGTGCCGCTGCCAAAAATGGGCGGCCATGAGCTGACGCAACTGGCGCAGGCGCTCGAAAGCATGCGGGTGAAGCTGGAGGGCAAAGCCTACATCGAACAGTATGTGCACACTCTGACCCACGAGTTAAAAAGCCCCTTGGCTGCGATCCGCGGCGCAGCGGAGCTGTTGCAGGAGTTCCCACCCCCGGCTACCGCTCAGCGCTTTCTGACCAATATCGAACAACAGAGTACGCGCATCCAGCAACTGGTGGACAAGCTGCTGGTTCAGGCGCGGCTGGAAAGCCGCCCCGGGCTGGAACCGGCGCCGATCGCGATGGCGGCGTTGGTGCGTCAGGCGGTAGCCGGCAAGGAAGCGCAGGCGGTACGGCGCGGTATTTTATTGCAGGTAGACGCTCTAGAAGAGATCACCCTGACCGGCGATGGGTTACTGATCGGCCAGGCATTAACCAATTTGCTCGACAATGCGCTGGATTTCACCCCCGCGGGCGGCACGATCAGCGTGCGTGGCGAACGCGATGAAGGCCATTACCGGATCACCGTCAGCGACGACGGCAGCGGTATCCCGGATTACGCGTTGGACAAAGTGTTCGAGCGTTTCTATTCGCTAGCACGGGCCGACAAGCCGAAAAGCAGCGGCCTGGGCCTGAGCTTTGTACAGGAAGTGGCGCGTTTGCACCGGGGATCTATCCGGTTGCACAATCGTCAACCGCACGGCGTGGCGGCTATTTTCACCTTATCTCTCTGACTTCACCTTCCCTTCACCTTCCCTTCACATAACCACATCCTGCTTTCACCGAAGGCCATTATCGTGGCGCCATTACCTACAAGGAGCGCGCAGCGATGATGAAATCGGTACTGTTTTGGAAAATAGCCACCCTGCTGGGATTGATGATTTTGATGATTATCCCGGTGACGCAGTTAATGAATGTGATTGAAGAGCGCAGCGGCTACCGCCAGAGCGTGGTGGGGCCGGTAAGTGAAAGCACCAGCCGCGCACAGCGTATTTTGGGGCCGTTGATTGTCATTCCTTACACCGAAAGGGAAGAAAAGACCGACGATAAGGGGCAGAAAGTGGTGCAAATGGTCAGACATCATCGCTATCTGCTGCCGGAAAACCTGCAGGTGAACGGCAAGCCGAACGTGGAAGTGCGCAAGCTGGGGATTTACCAAACGCAGGTGTATCAGGGGCCGCTGAAGTTTCAGGTGAAGTTCGGTCAGCCGGATCTGAGTGACCTGCAACGCAGCAATGTCGTGATTGGCCAACCTTTCCTGTTGGTCTCGTTGAGTGATTCACGTGGTATCAAGAGCATCTCGCCGCTTATCAGCGCACAGTCGCAGACGACCTTCGAACCGGGCACTCAGGTAAACGTGTTGCCGCAGGGGATCCATGCTCCGCTAACATTGGCTTCGCTGCAGAAATCCGGATTGGATGCCGATTTCACCCTTACGCTGGCGGGAACCAGCAGCCTGTCATTGGTGCCGCTTGGGCGCAGCAGCGAATTGACGCTGCAGAGCAACTGGCCACATCCGAACTTCCTCGGCAACTTCTTGCCGGACGAGCGCAAAGTAACGGAGAAAGGATTTAGCGCCCGCTGGCGCAGCACCTGGTTCGCTAACAATATCAACAGTGCTTTTCACTACGATGACGGGATCCTCGACGAAGACAAACTGCCGGCTTTTAGCACCAGCCTGATCGAGCCGGTAGATCACTATCAACTGACCGAACGCGCGGTGAAATACGCAGTGCTGTTTATCGGCCTGACGTTTATGGCGTTCTTCCTGTTCGAAACCCTGACCGGGCTGCGGGTGCATCCGATTCAATATCTGTTGGTCGGTGCGGCGCTGGTGCTGTTCTACCTGATCCTGCTGGCGTTCTCTGAGCATTTCGGTTTCGCCACTGCCTATCTGCTGGCCAGTCTCGCCTGCAGTGGACTGATCGCCTTTTATCTCAGTGCGGTTCTGCGCGGCCGGTTACGCGGTACGCTGTTCGCCGCCAGCCTGCTGATGCTGTATGGCGTGCTGTACCTGCTGCTGCAGTCGGAAGATAACGCATTGGTGCTGGGCGCGGGGCTGCTGTTTGCGATTTTGGCGGGGATTATGCTGCTGACGCGCAAGCTGGACTGGTATCAGGTGGCCGACCCGGCACGTTTGAGCGGCGAGACGCCAGCAGGAGAACCAGCAGGAGAAGAGGAAAACCGCTTCCGGTTGTGGAAATAGGCAAGCAATTGGGCGCGGCAACCGCGCCCAAAGGCATTACAGCAGGGGTTCCATTTCCAATAGGATCTGTTCGCACCACTGCTGCATGCGGTCTTCACTCATGTCGTATTGGTTCACATCATCCAGCGCCAGGCCGACAAAGTGTTTGCCGTCGGCGCTCAGCGGTTTAGGGCTGGTGAACTCGAAGCCGTCGATGGGCCAGAAGCCGATAAACTGCACGCCGAGCGGGGCGATATGATCGTGCAGCATGCCGAGTGCATCGAGGAACCATTCGCCATAACCGAGTTGATCGCCCATGCCATACATGGCAACGATTTTCCCTTTCAAATCCAGCGTGGTCAACTGCGGCCAAATTGCTTCCCAGTCTTCCTGCAGCTCACCGAAGTCCCAGGTGGGGATGCCGAGGATCAGGATGGAGTACTCTTCCATCAGCTTGGGAGAGACGTCTTTCAGGTTGTGCAGGTCGACCAGGTCTTCACCCAGAATCTCACGGATTTTTTCTGCCGCCATCTCGGTGTAGCAGGTGCTGGAGCCGTAAAACAGACCAATCTTCATGTGTAAACCGTTTATATTGCCGTAGGTAGAATTGCGTCGAGTATACCCGATTTGTACCGGTTTAAGGCATAATGCCTGTGGCATAAACGTAACAAAGAGAGGACCGCGTGCAACAGCAAGATCATGCGTTGATTGAGCAATTCCTGGATGCGCTGTGGCTCGAACGCAATCTGGCAGAGAATACGCTGGCCTCTTACCGGCTGGATCTGCAGGCGCTGGTCGCCTGGCTGAACCAACAAAACATTTCGCTGGTAAAGGCGCAGGCGCTGGATCTGCAGGCGTTTCTCGCCGAACGGGTGGAGGGCGGCTACAAAGCTACCAGCTCCGCGCGTTTGCTGAGCGCGATGCGCCGCCTGTTCCAATATTTGTACCGTGAAAATATGCGCACCGACGATCCCACCGCGCTGCTTGCCTCACCTAAGCTGCCGCAGCGGTTGCCGAAAGATCTCAGCGAAGCGCAGGTCGATGCGTTGCTGCAGGCCCCCTGTGTCGATCAGCCCCTGGAACTGCGTGATAAGGCGATGCTGGAAGTGTTGTACGCCACCGGGTTGCGGGTCTCCGAACTGGTCGGATTGACCATCAGCGACGTCAGTCTGCGCCAGGGCGTGGTGCGGGTGATAGGTAAAGGCAACAAGGAACGGCTGGTGCCGCTGGGTGAAGAGGCGGTGTACTGGATCGAAAATTATCTGGAACACGGCCGCCCATGGATGGTCAACGGCCAGGCGCTGGACGTGTTGTTTCCCAGCAATCGTTGCCAGCAAATGACCCGACAGACGTTCTGGCATCGTATCAAACACTATGCGATCCTAGCGGGTATAGACAGCGAGAGGCTGTCGCCGCACGTGTTGCGTCACGCATTTGCCACCCATTTGCTGAACCATGGGGCGGATCTTCGTGTCGTACAGATGTTGCTGGGACATAGCGATCTCTCGACCACGCAAATTTATACGCATGTAGCGACCGAAAGGCTTAAACAGCTACATCAACAGCACCACCCGCGTGCCTGACACGCCGGGTTCAAAAGGATTGGAAGAATGAAGAAAGGTTTAATGCTGCTCTCTCTGCTGGTGGCTTCTGTAACCGGCGCGGCCCATGCCGACGATGCGGCAATTCAAAAAGCGCTTGGCAGCCTGGGCATTCAGCAGGCGGACGTGCAGCCTTCACCGGTGAGCGGCCTGAAAACCGTGCTGACCGATAACGGCGTTCTGTACGTGAGCGAAGACGGCAAACACATTCTGCAAGGCCCGCTGTACGACGTCAGTGGCAAAGAGCCGGTCAACGTCACCAATCAACTGCTGACCGGCAAATTGGAAGCGCTGAAAGATCAGATGATCGTTTATAAAGCGCCGAAGCAAAAGCACGTGATCACCGTGTTTACCGATATCACCTGCGGCTATTGCCACAAGCTGCACGAGCAGATGAAAGAGTATAACGATCTGGGCATTACCGTCCGCTATCTGGCGTTCCCGCGTCAGGGGTTGAATTCCCAGGCCGAAAAAGACATGCAGTCCATCTGGTGTACCGCTGATAAAGCCAAAGCTTTCGACCAGGCAATGAAAGGCGACGCAGTATCCCCGGCAACCTGTAAAACCGACATCAGCAAACACTACGCGCTCGGCGTGCAGTTCGGCATTCAGGGTACCCCGGCGATCATTTTGGAAAACGGCATGATGATCCCGGGTTATCAGGGACCGAAAGAGATGGCCGCCATGCTGGACGCACATCAGACCGCAACTAAAACCGGTGGTTAATCGCCGGTGAGCATCAAAACACAACTTCGCCGCCGTGAAACGGCGGACGGCAGCCATCTGCCTGCCAGCCTGCATCCGCTACTGCGCCGTTTATACGCGCTGCGCGGTGTAAAGGCGGAGCAGGAGCTGGAGCGCAGCGTCAAAGGCATGCTGCCCTGGCAGCAGCTGTACGGCATTGATACCGCCGTGGGGATCCTGCAACAGGCATTGGCCGATCATCGTCGCATCATGGTGGTGGGGGATTTCGACGCCGATGGTGCCACCAGTACCGCCCTGACGGTGCTGGCGCTGCGCAGTATGGGTGGCAGTGCCGTCGACTATCTGGTGCCCAATCGCTTTGAGGACGGCTACGGCCTGAGCCCCGAAGTGGTGGAGCAAGCGGCGACGCGCGGTGCCGAGCTGATCCTGACCGTGGATAACGGCATCTCTTCTCACGCGGGCGTCGATGTGGCGCACGCTAAAGGCATACAGGTGCTGGTGACCGACCACCACCTGCCTGGAGAAACCCTGCCGGCAGCGGAGGCGATCGTCAACCCGAACCTGCGCGGCTGCGAGTTTCCGTCCAAATCCCTGGCCGGCGTCGGGGTGGCTTTCTACCTGATGCTGGCGCTGCGTGCCCGGCTGCGGGACAGCGGCTGGTTTGAACAACGGGCGCTGGCGATGCCAAATCTGGCCGAACTGTTGGATCTGGTGGCGCTAGGTACGGTTGCCGACGTGGTACCGCTCGACGCCAACAACCGTATTTTGGTGTATCAGGGCCTGAACCGTATTCGCGCCGGCAAGTGCAGACCGGGCATTCGTGCGCTGCTGGAAGTGGCTAACCGCGACGCGCGCCAACTGGCGGCCAACGATCTTGGTTTTGCATTGGGCCCGCGCCTCAATGCTGCCGGGCGACTGGACGATATGTCGATTGGCGTGGCGCTGCTGCTGAGCGACGATATTGCGCAGGCACGTATGCTGGCTAACGATCTGGATGCGCTCAACCTGACGCGGCGCGAGATTGAGCAAGGCATGCAGGTTGAAGCCTTGCAGCTGTGCGACCAACTGGAACGCAGCAGCACCACCTTGCCCTACGGGCTGGCGATGTACCATCCGGAATGGCATCAGGGCGTGGTGGGGATTTTGGCTTCACGCATCAAGGAACGCTTCCATCGCCCGGTGATCGCGTTCGCGCCGGCGGGCGAGGGCATTTTGAAAGGCTCCGGCCGTTCGATAGCCGGTCTGCACATGCGCGATGCGCTGGAACGGCTGGATACGCTCAATCCTGGGCTAATGATGAAGTTCGGTGGCCACGCCATGGCGGCCGGACTGTCGTTGGAAGAGGCCAAATTCGACGAGTTCCGCCAGCGCTTTGGCGATCTGGTCGGAGAATGGCTCGATCCGGCGATGCTGGAAGGGGTTATCTGGTCTGACGGTGAGCTGGCCTTGCAAGAGCTTTCGCTGGAAACCGCCGAGCTGTTGCGTGAGGGCGGCCCCTGGGGGCAGGCTTTCCCCGAGCCGACCTTTGACGGCAAGTTTCGCATTTTGCAACAGCGGCTGGTGGGTGAAAAACACCTGAAGCTGATGGTCGAGCCGCTCGGTGGCGGACCGCTGCTTGACGGTATCGCCTTCAACGTGGATACCACGCTGTGGCCAGACAGCAGCGTGCGTGAGGTCGAACTGGCTTACAAACTCGACGTCAATGAGTTTCGCGGCAACCGCAACGTGCAGCTGTTGATTCAGCATCTCTGGCCGCGTTGATTCGCACTTCCCTTTAGCCGGGGTTAGCCTGCCTCGCCCCGGCCACATTTCTTGCCCACAAAAACTGAGCAACTCGCTATAAACTGACGCCTGGATCCGATAGAATTACCGGTTCTAATGGCATTTCGCCATCGACGACATCTAACGAAAAAGAACGCTAAAAACCATGTTTGAAATTAATCCGGTAAAAAACCGTATTCAGGACCTGTCCGAGCGGACTGCCGTTCTTAGGGGGTATCTTTGACTATGATGCCAAGAAAGAACGCCTAGAAGAAGTCAACGCGGAGCTGGAACAGCCTGACGTCTGGAACGAACCCGAGCGCGCACAGGCGCTGGGTAAAGAGCGCGCGGCGCTCGAAGCCATCGTTGAAACCATCGACCAACTGGAGCAAGGTGGCGAAGATGTCACCGGCCTGCTGGAATTAGCGGTGGAAGCCGACGATGAAGAAACCTTTAACGAAGCCGTCATTGAGCTTGATCAACTGTCTGCCAAGCTGGAGCAACTAGAATTTCGTCGTATGTTCTCTGGTGAATACGACAGTGCTGATTGCTACCTGGACATCCAGGCAGGCTCCGGCGGTACCGAAGCGCAAGACTGGGCCAGCATGTTGCTGCGCATGTACCTGCGTTGGGCCGAAGCCAAAGGCTTTAAAACGGAAGTGATTGAAGAGTCCGACGGCGACGTCGCGGGGCTGAAATCCGCCACCATCAAGATTATCGGCGACTATGCGTTTGGCTGGTTGCGTACTGAAACCGGCGTACATCGCCTGGTGCGCAAGAGCCCGTTCGACTCCGGTGGCCGTCGTCATACCTCCTTCAGTTCGGTGTTTATCTACCCGGAAGTGGAAGACGACATTGATATTGAAATCAATCCGGCGGATCTGCGTATCGACGTATATCGCGCTTCCGGTGCGGGTGGTCAGCACGTAAACAAAACTGAGTCGGCGGTGCGTATTACCCACTTACCGACCAACATCGTAGTGCAGTGCCAGAACGACCGTTCTCAGCATAAGAACAAGGATCAAGCGTTCAAACAGCTGCGTGCCAAGCTGTATGAGTTTGAGATGCAAAAGAAAAATGCTGATAAACAGATGATGGAAGACAACAAGTCGGATATCGGTTGGGGCAGCCAAATCCGTTCATACGTGCTGGATGATTCCCGCATCAAGGATTTGCGCACTAACGTTGAAACGCGCAACACGCAGGCCGTATTAGATGGCGACCTGGATAAATTCATTGAGGCAAGTTTGAAAGCCGGGTTATAAGGAACAGAAATGTCTGAGCAACAACCACAAGGCGCCGATCAGGCGTTGGATCTCAATAACGAGTTGCAGTCACGCCGTGAGAAACTGGCTGCGCTGCGCGAGAACGGCATTGCGTTCCCGAATGATTTTCGTCGTGACAACACGTCAGACAAGCTGCATGCAGCGTACGGCGAAAAAGACAACGAAGAGCTGGAAGCGCTGGGCGTAGAAGTCACAGTAGCCGGCCGCATGATGACACGCCGTATCATGGGTAAAGCGTCATTTGTCACGCTGCAGGACGTTGGCGGTCGTATCCAGCTGTACGTTGCGCGCGACGATCTGGCGGAAGGCGTTTACAACGAACAATTCAAGAAGTGGGACCTGGGCGATATCGTTGGCGCACGCGGCAAGCTGTTCAAGACCAAGACCGGCGAGCTGTCCATCCACTGCACCGAACTGCGTCTGCTGACCAAGGCCCTGCGCCCGCTGCCGGACAAGTTCCATGGTCTGGCGGATCAGGAAACCCGTTACCGTCAGCGTTATCTGGATCTGATCGCCAACGACGAATCGCGCAAGACCTTCCAGGTGCGCTCTCAGATCATGGCGGCAATGCGTAACTTCATGGTGGAACGCGGCTTCATGGAAGTCGAAACCCCTATGATGCAGGTGATCCCTGGCGGTGCTTCCGCACGTCCGTTTGTGACACACCACAATGCGCTGGACATCGATATGTATCTGCGTATCGCGCCAGAGCTGTACCTGAAGCGTCTGGTCGTCGGCGGTTTCGAGCGTGTGTTCGAGATCAACCGTAACTTCCGTAACGAAGGCGTTTCTCCGCGTCATAACCCAGAGTTCACCATGATGGAACTCTACATGGCTTACGCGGATTACAAAGATCTGATCGAACTGACCGAATCCCTGTTCCGTACCCTGACCCAGAAAGTGCTGGGTAACACTCAGGTACAGTACGGTGATGAAGTGTTCGACTTCGGTAAGCCGTTTGAAAAGCTGACCATGACCGAAGCGATCAAAAAATACCGTCCGGAAACCGATCTGGCCGATCTGGCTGACATGGGCAAAGCGGTGGCTATCGCCGAATCCATTGGCATCAAGGTTGAGAAGAGCTGGGGCCTGGGTCGCGTAGTGACCGAGATCTTCGAAGAAGTGGCGGAAAGCCATCTGATTCAACCGACCTTCATTACTGAATACCCGGCGGAAGTGTCCCCGCTGGCACGTCGTAATGATAACAACCCGGAAATCACCGACCGCTTCGAGTTCTTTATCGGCGGCCGTGAAATCGGTAACGGCTTCTCCGAGCTGAATGACGCAGAAGACCAGGCGCAGCGTTTCGCTGACCAGGCTAATGCGAAAGACGCCGGCGATGATGAAGCCATGTTCTACGACGAAGACTACGTCACTGCGCTGGAGCACGGTTTACCGCCAACTGCAGGCCTGGGTATCGGTATCGACCGTATGGTTATGCTGTTCACCAACAGTCACACTATCCGTGACGTGATCCTGTTCCCGGCCATGCGCCCGCAGAAATAACGTTTCACAGAGTAAATATCAACCGGTGCAGGTAACTGCGCCGGTTTTTTTTGCCCGTTGGGTAGGATAAGAAGCCCATGGCTGCTAACTGCTTAAAACATCAGCAGTTACATGCTATCTCTGCTTGCCCGGCAGGGATAACCGGTTATAATGACTGCCGCACACCGATGCGGGTGTAGTTCAATGGTAGAACGGCAGCTTCCCAAGCTGCATACGAGGGTTCGATTCCCTTCACCCGCTCCAAGCACACTTCTGCAGACATCTCCATTTACTCCAAATTCGAACCCGCTAGTTTTTTGCGTGACAGTATTCTTTTCCGGATAAATTTTTTCACTTCCTGCTGGATGATTTGAAAATTGAATTTGGCCAAAGTGTTTTCGGCCGGTAAGCCAGAATCACTTTTTTGCAAATCTGCCAGATTCATCCTTGGGTTTTTGCTCTCTTGCGTAAGTGATTTTATGCGTAGCTTAGACACCGATCTGACTCCGGTATCCCCCCGGCTGATTTTGACCTCGGCTTGCGGCGTCAGGGCTGAATTGTCGGTTAAATGCCCTTGATGCTTTCCGCTGGCCGGTTGATTTATATCCCCGATCTGATGGCTATTAGGCGACCGGTTATCATCTTGCGTAGAGTGCAAAATCGCAGGAATATTGGAAACGTTAATGATTCTCAAAAGTGATGGCAGTAGCGCCAGCAGCAATAGCAGCATGCTGAGTAAACCAAGCAGGGTTGCACGGTTTAGTATCACTTTGCGGTTTCCTTTCGTTGTGCAGTCGCTGAGTTGTCGATTACCCGTAATTTATTGTTGACCGGACAATCGAAAACACCGATAAGGCATGCTGTAAATCGAATAGAGAAAATGTATTTATCCCCATGTTTAGCCTGCCTTTGGAGAAATAGATGCTTGAAAGTAATGATGGATCTCCCTGTGAGAAGGTTACATCAGAATATGTTTCCCAACGTCCTTCAAACCACCACACAACAACCAAAAATGCAGTTCAGCATTACGTTTGAAATTCAGTTTTCGCATCGCGTTACGTTTATGTTGGCTGATGGTCTTTTCACTGAGATTCAATTTTCGTGAAATCGAAATGTTGGGTAGGCCCAAGGAAAGATAATGAATGACTTCGTACTCTCTGGTAGAGAACTTGGCGAATCTGGAGGCGTTATTAAAACTGCAGCGATTTCTTTTATTTTGAATTATTTTAGAGAAAATAACACGTTCAATAGCTTCAAATAGAGCCTCTACACTTTTGTTACGCGAGATATAAGTGAATTTCATCCGGCTGGCGCTGTTGGCTACCGGCGTTGAACCTCGTTCCTCCTCAATCAAGAAAACCAATGGACAACAAGCCTTCGCTTGCGAATACAGATAATGAGGCAAGGTGCTTTCGCTTGGATTCGCTGCCAGAAAGATGATGTCGGCGGTCCTGTATTCGAAGGTATTTTCGGTAAAGCGCACATTCACATTTTTTGAGTGGAAGTAGATCTCCAGTGCTTGCTGGAGGCCATCTATAAAAAATCGATTTTTGTCTGATAATAATACGGTTATTGATTCTTTGAGCATAAGTGGTTCCTTCCCTCTAAATCGTATTTAGACGCCATATTCACGTTGAACTATAATCGCGTAAGGCGATTGAAGGCGGATATGGGTGATAAGCCTGATCCATGCTTTTGTTGGATGATTATATCGTTAATTATGATAATTATGGATATGGTTTTGCGTTAATGGAATAAAACAGAGTTTTCGACTTAATATGCCATGTTTATTGGTAATCGCGCTCGAAAATCAACTTGTTGTATTACAAGGATGGTTTTTTATTGTGTTAATTGAAAATTACAATGTTGTGTGTTTTTTTTTATATTTTGTATGTGCTAACTCAGGTAATTATTATTTGTTATGGTAATATTTAAGTGTTTTAAGTAAAACTATGTAACCTTGTACTATCAGTGGCATACCTGAATTGAGTGCGGGTTGTACAATCCGGAAGGGTTTTAATGCTGAGTGACCAGGGAACAATTCCTTTCGCATATTAGAATTGAACCCGTGTTGCCTCCCGTCGAAATTAAGGCTTATCTGTTGGAGTCAGCAAAGACTTGCCGGAAAAGTAGGCGCTAATATTTTCGTAAACCAGTTCCGACATTGCTTTGCGGGTACTCTGCGTGGCGCTGCCCATATGGGGAGTGATCACCACGTTATCGCGTTGCAACAGCGCGCCTGGGACTCGGGGCTCATCGCAAAACACGTCCAGCCCCGCACCGGCAATCAACTTATGCTCAATGGCATGCACCAAAGCCGCTTCATCCACCACCGAGCCTCGAGCGATATTGATTAAAATACCTGTGGGGCCCAGAGCCTGTAATACTTCGGCATTGACCAGGGCGCGGCTGCTTTCTCCGCCAGGGGCGCACACCACCAGGAAATCACAGTGCGCTGCCAGTGCTTGCGGCGTTGCACAGTACTCACCCTCAAAGCCCGCGTGCCGAGTACGGCTGTGATAACACACTGACATATTAAACGCCGAAGCGCGCCGGGCGATAGCACGGCCAATACGACCCAGACCGAGAATGCCGAGCCGGCTGCCGCTGACCTTGCGTGTCCAGCGGAAGCTCTGGTCGGCCCAGTCACCGCGTTCGATAAAGCGCTGTGCGCCGACAATCTGGCGGGCGCAGGCCAGTATCAGCCCAAATGCCAAATCGGCAACGTCGTCGGTGAGCACGCCCGGCGTATTGCTGATCTGAATGTTACGTTTGTGGGCCGCGTGGGCATCCACTCGCTCATACCCTACGCCAAAAACGGCAATCAGCTGCAGGTTGGGAAAGCATGCCATGGCAGCGTCGCTCAAAGATGTTTCACCGTTGATTAATAAAACGCGAACCTGAGGTAACAGTTCAACCTGTTGCTCCGGGGTAAGTTGGGCGTAATTGACTAAGGTGAAATGCTGTTGCAGGCGCTGAGTCAATTGCATGGGCACTGGTGCCATCTGCAAAATAACGTTTGTCATACTTGCTCCTTAATGTTCTGGCATGTCCTGATGTACCGGCAGTTTGGCGATGTGCTTCCGGCGCCCAACTTGCAAACCGATAATTCCCCCTAATACCAACGCAATAGCTACCATAATTAAGGCGGCATCATAGCTGTTGGTCATATCTTTAATTCGGCCAATAACCGGTGGTAACGCCAGCCCAACGATATTGGCCACGGCATTGATCAACGCAATGGAGGCCGCTGCCGCTATGCCGGACACCGTTTCCGTTGTTACTGCCCAGAAGATAGGGATGATCGCCCAGTTCAGCGCAATGGTGAACACCAGCAGAACATAGGCTAACGCCAGGTTGGTGCTGAATATGGCCATTAGTAGCAGCAGTCCGGAAAAGATTAGCGGTAGCCCCAGGGGCAATGCGCGGGCGCGGTGGGTGTCGGAATAGTGACCATTAAAATACATAAACAGGCAGGCGAACAAAAAGGGGACGGCGGAAAGTAGGGTAATGATGAAATTGCTTTGCTCGCTGACCACGCCTTTGATAATCAATGGCAGAAACAGGCCAATGCCGATGGTACCGAAGGCTTGCAATAACCACATTAGACTCAGCAGCCATACTTTGCGGTTTTTGAACGCGGCCTGCCAATGGTGCTCTTGCTGGGTAGGTGTCTGCCTGGCTTCTTGCGTGAGTATGCCTGTCAACCAGGCGCGCTGCTGGGGTTTCAGCCATTTGGCGTCTTCCGGTTTGTTATCCAGGTAGAAGTAAACCGCGATGCCCAACAACACTGCCGGGGCACCTTCCAGCAGGAATAACCAGCGCCAACCGGCGATACTCAGCACATCATTCATCTGTAAAATAGCGCCGGAGATCGGTAAACCAATGAGCGAAGCCAGCGCTGCGCCGATATAAAACATCGACATGGCGCGGGCACGATCGCTACGAGGATACCAGCAGGAAAGGTAATAGATGATCCCGGGCGTAAAACCGGCCTCCGCCACCCCAAGCAGAAAGCGCATAATGTAGAGCTGCAGAGGCGTTTGCACCAGGCTCATTCCCATGGCAATGATGCCCCAGGTGACCATTATGCGGGCGATCCAGATTTTCGCCCCTACGTGAGTAAGAATAATATTGCTGGGAATTTCAAAGAGAATGTAGGAGACGAAGAATATGCCGGCCGCAATGCCATACATTTCTGCAGTTAATGCCAAGTCGGCATTCATTTGTAATGCGGCCACGGAAATATTTGCACGATCTATATATGCAATTAAATACAGCAGCATGATGAATGGAATTAGTCTTAAATTTATTTTCTTTACGGTTGAGTGATGTAGGTTATTATCCATTTTACCTGGCCTGTATAAAAATTAATGATGGCGATTTTTTTGAATTAATTTTGGGGTTTCTTTGTAACTGTGTTTTTTGGGCTTGTTTTCTATGATCTGATTTATCACAGTTGCATCACTGGTGCTATGATTATTTTCTTAAACAAGATTGTCGAGCTTTTAAGTTATTCTTGTTGTTTGTTTTTTTATTTAACTGGTTGAGTTTATCTTGTTGATTTCTGAAGTGATCTGGTAGGTGTTTTAATAAGTGAGTGATTTAATAATTGGTTGGGTGGAATATAACGTTTAGTGTTATTTTAAATATTAATTAATCTACACTGCAAATGATTGTGTTATCATTGTTGCTTGGTTATCAATATATCTGTCAATTAAATATCTCAATCAATCAATCAATCAATCAATCAATCAATCAATCAATCAATCAATCAATCAATCAATCATTTAAGTATTGATGGAGATTTCCTCCCAAAATAGCATCGGCAAGCTATTTTTTGCAGTTATAGCATGTGCAACTGCAGGATCAACTGCGCAATAGCCTGTTTAAAATCCTGCAGATCGCCGGTGAGATTGATTTTTCCCTGATTTAACCGTGTCTCCAATCTTGTCGCCTGCGTGGCCATGATATGGCAATTAAGCGCCCCCAGATCCAATGCCAAATGGCGTACGATCAGAGCTTGCTGCGTGGAAGATCGGCTGGCGGCCAACTGATGCAGCCCATGTTCCAGATTGCCCAGCATCATACTCATGACCACTTTGGCTTTTTCTTCTGAACCATAACGCTTATTCAAGGAGGCCATGTCGACATTAAACAAATGATTTGGGTTGGTTGCGCCAAGGGCTGTTGCGGTCACCATTATTGGCGTGATAAATCGAGTGAGAATTTCCTTCAGTCCTTTAATATCAATGGGTTTTGTCAGGTAAGCGTCCATGCCGGCGGCAATGCACTGATCTTCTTGTTCTTCCAGTACGCCTGCCGTAAGTGCGACAATTTTCAGTCTTGCACTCTTCGTCGCCGCCTCTTTTTGGCGGACCAGGCGGCTTAATTCCAGACCGTCTATATAGGGCATATGGCAGTCGACAATCGCCAGGCCATAACGGGTAGTTTCTATCGCCTGCAAAGCCTGTCGGCCATCCTCGACGAGGTCGAAGCAATAGCCCAGCATTTGCAACTGGTGTTTGATCAGTTCTCGGCTGATAGGGTGGTCTTCGGCGACCAATATCAGGCTTCCGTTCGCCAGGGCATGTTCGCGGTTCTGGATGATATCTGGCACATTTTCTACCGTTGGCTTGTTGGCGTTGACGGCCTGTTTTTTTTGCTCGACGAGCAGAGTGGCGCAGATTTTTTTAACCTTCTCCCACGATAATGGCGTGACGTCGAGGATATGCGGATCGATCGAATTGTCCGGCTGTGATTTTTCAGTCAAAACGATCATGTTGTCCCTGGTGGTGGAAGGCATCGCAAGCGTTGTCAGCGTGGTTTCCTCTATAAACAGTAAATCGCAGCCGGTCATGATAAGCGACGGCGTCTGTGGACCTGACAGGCAGGTGACGGTAACGCCTAATGCCAACAGCATTTCCCGCAGGTTCTGGCTGATAACGACGTCATCACACCAAAGGGTCGCTCGGGTACCTGACAGTTCCGGCAGCGCCGCTGACGGTGTATAGACGTCGAAATGAACATCGAAACTGAGGGTGCTCCCTTCGCCCGGCTCACTGTGCATAGTGAGCGTCCCGTTCATCTGTTGTGCCAGGCCTTTGGAGATAGCCAACCCCAAGCCGGTTCCGCCAAAACGGCGGGTGGTGGAAGCCTCTGCCTGCTGAAAAGGCTGGAACAGTTGTTGCTGCATATCCGCAGGGATACCGATCCCGGTATCAATAACACTGAAACGCAAAAACTGCCGACCCTTCTGCTCGCCGAGCAGAACCAACCGCAGCGTAATGTCACCCGCATGGGTAAATTTCAGTGAGTTACTGAGAAAATTCATTAAAATTTGGCGTAGCCTGACTGGGTCGAACAACAGTTTTTGGGCAACCCTGCTATCCAGATACAGATGCAGTGACAGACTCTTTTTCAACGCTTGCAGGTTCAGGGTTTGCATCATTTCTGACAGGAATACCCGGATATCCATCGCCAGGTTTTCCAGCGAGACCTGGCCCGCTTCCAGCTTGGAGAAATCAAGAATATCGTCAATCACCTGGGTCAAATGCTGCGCAGAGCTTTGTACCGTAACCAGCATTCTGTTTTGTTCATCGTCCAGTCGGGTTCTTTCCAGTAGCTCCAGCCAGCCAAGAATGCCGTGTACCGGGGTGCGTATCTCATGGCTCATGGTCGCCAGGAAAGTCGCTTTTGCTCGGGCAGCGGCCTCCGCCTTGGTTTTTGCCTCGAGCAGCATGCGTTCCTGGCGGCGGGATTGAGTAATATCTTCAAAGTAGCCGCCCCATAACACATCCCCGTTTTTCTCACGTTTGCCCTTGCCTGAATTGACACGGATCCAGCATTGATTGTTTTTGACCTGCATGCGGAATTCGTTCTGGAAGGGGGCGAGCGTACCTTGCATGCGAACCAAATTCTCTTGCAGCATGGATCGATCTTCGGCATTTACCCGCTGCTGGAAGCTTTCATGGTCTGCCATCATGGTTTCGGCAGATAAGCCAAAGGTGGCCTCTGCAGCACCCGCCACGTAGGTAAAATGTATATCGCCATTGACCGAAAGGCAGACTTGAAACACGGTAACCGGCAGCGATTCGGTCACGTCGGTCAGCAGGGCTTCGGATATCAAAGCTCGTTCTTCAGAACGGCGGATATCCGTGACGTCGACCAAAACGGTAACGCTGCCGCCAGGCCCCCCGTCAACGCTGAAGAAGGGTTTTAGCCAGAACAACCCCTCTCGCATTTCTCCTTTGGCATTGGCATAGCGCAGTGGACGGTGGATGCCTTCCTCGGCTGACAAAGCCGCGCGGTTTTCCGGTTCGCGCTCCAGCGATACGATGGCATCGATGTAGCCGCATTCTTCTGGCGTTTTGCCCAACATATGCGCGGACGCATGACCGGTCAGTTTCTCAAAGGCGCTGTTGACCGCGATATAACGATCGCGGTGGTCCTTGCCCAATACCGGGAAAGGGATGGTTTCCAACAGAGCATGCTGGAAACTGAGCTGGTCGGCTAAGGTTATCTGGGCGCGGATCCTACGGCTGGTCTCCTTGCGCAAACGCCAATAGGCGATGATAAGCAGTGCCATGATGAAGCCGACGGCCAATATGGCGGGCAGAATTTTCCTGATGATAACCATAAGATCGAGGTCTTCATGGAAGGTGATCGGGAACCAGGCGCTGCGGATCTGCTCTTTGCGATCGGTGCTGATATTTGCCAGAGCCTGGTTGATCAGCGGGATGACATAAGCGTACTTTTTGGTGACCGCTACTGCCAGTTCGGCATAGTAACCGGTCGGAGCCGCGACCTTTAATATATTGGGATATTGCTCGGTAATAATGCGATCGGTGACCACCAAATTGCCGATGTAAGCATCTACCTGGCGGTCGGCTAACAGCTGCAAACCTTGTTCGGCTGTATCGGTATGAATCAGCGTCAGCTCCGGGTTTTTACGCAGTAGCGTTGGGATGGGCTCTGCGTCCTCGGATATTGCTACCCGCGCCTTGCCAAGGCTCTCGATACCTTCGATATTGCTGGTTTCTTTACGCGTAGCGATCATCAGTGGAAAGCGCGCGTAAGGTTGGCTGAATGCTAAAAACTGCATGCGCTCTGCGGTTGGCGGCAAACCGGGGACCAGATCGATCTCACCCTCTTTGATCATTTTCATCA
Source organism: Serratia sp. GW822-FHT06D09 (assembly GCF_058799515.1). Lineage (NCBI taxonomy): Bacteria > Pseudomonadati > Pseudomonadota > Gammaproteobacteria > Enterobacterales > Yersiniaceae > Serratia > Serratia sp. GW822-FHT06D09. Next base: position 141,501 of record NZ_JBXALO010000008.1, on the reverse strand, counting down.
ATTCATTCAGCGAACGAACCCTGACACGTTCAGATTTAAGCTGCAGCTGGCGGCGTATCAGATCGAAATAGTCCTCGACCAGGCCGCTGGGTTCGCCATGCTGATTGCGGAAAGAGAACGGCGGATAGGATTCCAGGTTGCTGACTTGCAGATGTGGCAGTTGGTTCAGCAAGGTAATCTGGTCGGGAGAAAGATTGATACGTTCAGTTTTTGGCAACCGGGCAGGGAAAGGAGCGACCCATTTTTCAAATAACACCTGTTGTTCACGCCAGCCAATATCGGTAATGGCCACATCGAATGCGTTGGCCAGTAGCGAGTTTTCCCGTGGAAAGGCGAATCTTAACGTTTGCAGCGGTAAATAGGCATTGCCCACGGTTCTGAAAGCTTCGCTTTTGTTAAGGGCAATATGGTAGCGGATAGTGTAGCGATTACCGATGAATGCATCGGTTTCGCCCTGCTCGACGCTGAGCAGAGCCGCGGTCTGGTTGGCGAATTCATGCAGCCTGATGGCAGGATAAACGTCCGGGATCAGCTCAGCTTCGGGTGAGCCGGTGACTACGGCGACCGATGCCTTGGCAAGGTCTGAATGATCCAGAATGTGCCGATTGTCGCGGGCGCTGACAATAATCAGATCGTTCTCGCCGTAAGGCTGGCTATAGCGCAGATATTTGGCGCCTGAGAACGTAGGGGACATGTTCATCACCACATCGATTTCACCGTGTCTCAGTGCCTGCATCATATCGAGACGATTTTGATACTCTTTAACCTTTAGCGTTAATTTCAATCGACTGGTGACTTCATTGAGTACGTCCGGGGCAAAACCGGTTAATTGGTTTTTAACCCTATCTTCCAGTGGAGGTAATCCGCCTTCATAGGTGCCGACCCTCAGTTCCGAGTGGGACCTGATCCACTCTTTTTCTTCCATGGTCAATTCTGCGGCGTGAAGTGCCGGCATGATCAGTGTAAACAGGGTTAATGCGAACCAGAATATAAGGCCGACTAAATTATTTTTAAGCGTTATAAAGAACATATCGGCTTATACCTTGTTTAAAAACGACGCATTGATTCTCAATGGCTTTATGTAGAATGCATGGATTTTAATTTCCAGGCTAACGAGGTGTAAATTAGCACTAATTGATAATCATAAAGTCTGGAAATAGTTAAACGGCAGAGGCCGTTGAACCTTAATAAAGTGCAGTTTCTATAGGGATGTTGTCAAATGGAGGTGTAGACATTATGGGTGTAAGGCGTTGAGATAGGATATAGATAGATTATAGTGGAGCTTTCCTTTAACCCATCGGAACATACTTTCAATTTTTGTAAGGTAATCCTGATTTTTTTGTAATCATTGACGTTATTTTGTGTAATATTTCCCTTACACAAGCTTTGTGTCTGGAGTCCAGGTTTTCTCCAACGGTCTGGGCGCGAAATTCTCAATAATGATATGATCTGTTAAACAACAAAATAATGAACGGAGCTGGCAGGCAACATCCGCATAACATTAATAAAAACAAAGAGTAAGTGAATTATCTCTATGGTGGTGACCGAGAGGGTATAGTATGATTCATTGTTACTGCCAATGGTTTTTGGGGCTTAATATAAAATAATCTTAGCCATTCATGCCATCTTGAATCGCGTATCGTTGAGCCAGGTTTCAATTGTCCACTGTCATCTTAGTGGGCTTTCCAGGGCAGCAGTAAATTGACGAAAATAATGAGGTAGTGACCGATGAAGAGTGTTTTGGTTGTTGACGACCATCCTGTCACACGTTTTGCCATTAAAGTTTTGTTGGAAAAAGAAGGCCTCAGGGTAATTAGTGAAACGGGTGATGGTTTTGAGGCGCTATCATTAATTGAAAAACACAAGCCGGATCTGGTTATCGTTGATATCGACATTCACTCTATCAGCGGCATTGAACTGGTTCAGCGTTTGCGCAAACGCCAGTTCAGTGGGGCTATTCTGGTGCTTTCGGGGAAAGACGAACCTTACTATATTAAAAACTGTGTGGGCGCTGGGGCGGATGGTTTTATCAGCAAGGCGAATAACCTATGCGATCTGCATAGTGCTGTGGCGGCAATTAGCGCCGGCTATGGCTATTTTCCTTTAAAACAAGCAAGGCAACAGATTTTGCAGCCCGGAGAAGATAAACAAAAGAATGCAATTGCTTCGCTTTCGGCAAAGGAGTTACAGGTATTACGTTATTTGGCAAAAGGCATGCGATTGGTCGATATTGGTTTGCAGATGAACATAAGTGATAAAACGGTAGGGACCTATAAAAGAAGAGTCATGGCCAAGCTGGACCTAAATAGTATGATGGAAACTTATGAGTTTTGCATAAAAAATAATTTGGACTAATGATTTGAGCGAAAAATGCACAAAGCCAACGCGGGGGAAAGTGTAATGGATGATGACAAGTTGTCGTTATCTGCACATGTGGATATCAACCGGCTTTTTCAGGTTGCTGGCAACGACATTTCTTTTATTAAAACGTTACTTTATAAAGCTAATGAAGAAAATATAAAGGAAATTTCCCTGGCCCAAACCTTGGCAAAGCAGGGTGATCGGGTTGGGGTTGCCAAAACGGTCCATCGATTAAAAGGCTCTGCGCAAACCATTTGTGCGAAAGAGATCGCAGCAGCCTGCCTGGCATTCGAGAATCGACGGTTGGAGGATATGCACCCTGATAAAATCTATAGTGGTTTGAAAATAATAGAGTTAATGATATTTTCTCTGAATGATTGTTTAATCCATCTGCGCTAGTTTAAGCACGGTGATGAGGTAATAATAGAGCATTTAAATGCTCACTCCCGGTTATGTCATCTTTACCTTACGAGAGTTACGGGCATTACTCTCACAATAACCGTCAATAGCGTTACGGTGCCGAGCTGAATTCTCATTTTTATCCACTATCTCCAGCGCAATAATGCCCTGACAGGATGAGAAAAATGTCACCAGGAGGGTTTTATGACACGCGATAGCATTGTTCAGGCGCGAATTGACACCAACTTAAAGCAACGCGCAGAAGCGGTCTTCAAAGAGATGGGCATGACCGTTTCTGAAGGTATTCGAATGTTCCTTAATCGTATAGTCAAGGAAGGGGCGATGCCGGAAGAACTGCTCAATGGCAGTAGCACTAACCGTGAACAACTTTGCTACCAGGCCTATAATGATATTCTGTCCCAGCTGGAATATCCTGAAATTCAGCGTAACTATTCTCAATATAAATCAGAAAAGCTAGGGGATATGCTGAATGTCGAGAAGCACCGTTAAGTTAATCATTTCTCTATAATGAAATAGAATATTTTCTCACTCGCTCAGCGGTTTCGACCGCTGAGACATATCGCCGACTTTATACAGGAAACCTTCTTGCTGGCTACTTTTAGGAAACGGCAATCAAAACACCCAGAATGACGAACAGCACAAACCAAAACCACTTAGAGGTTTTTTCAGGCTTCCATTCTTCGCCATACTCAACCCGATAATCCTGCTTACGCTGCTTGTCACCCATTTCATTCCCTGAACATCAAGATCCATAAATATCCGGCTTGCATTTTAAGATAAATCTTAACGACGTTGAATTTAAAATGTATTTTTAGGTAAAAATCCTAACGATAAGTGTGGGGGAGTCGTAAAAGAACCGTTACGCAGAGCGGTCAATGAGATTGTTGCTGCGGTTTTTCTGAGGGGTATTGCGATGAGGAATTTACTGATTAATACGCTCAGGGTTGCCATAAATGATAAAAGCCCTGACCGTTGCAGCCAGGGCTTTTAAGGTACTATTGACTTCTGATTTAACATTAATGAACTTACTATTATTTACTGCTAAAGTTCTACACTAAATGTACAGGTTAATCACAGATAATATTGGGTTAACTCAAACCTCCCCTATATTTACCAGTTCACAATTACCGCCTACCAAAATAATCAAAGGTATGGCATCTCAACTCGTACATCTCCCCTCGCGATATCTATTCTTTGATGCATAGCCTCACTTCTATTGCGATCTGTTTTCACTGTCTTACTCATTGATCGCAAACAAAAAACAGTTCTAACATGGCCTTACATCATCGCGTTTTGGTACACACCCTGCGATTGTCGGTACTTACAACGTGGCCTTAAAGCTTCATCGAGCAAGACTGTAACTTTTCTCAGCATCGATGACCCATACTAAAAAACTTCGTGGCCTTTATCGCAAAATAACTTAATAACAACTTACTAAACACTTTTACTATTAACAGCTGCTATCATTACGCTGCTGTTGATTACCAATCTACGGATTTATAAAATGGTGTCAATACTGTTTTTAATGACATGTCTTTATTAACAGTACTTATTAAAAAACATGAACGCTTATTTTAAGTAGTTAAAGCCTATTTTTATCGCCCTCCATTCGCTCAGCGGATTTATTGCAACGAAATTGTTTTTCTGAGCGAAGGTGGGCGCGATGCAATGGGCTGTTTTCGCCCTGTCAGGGCCTGGTAACGAATCGCGCCAGCCGTTGGTGCAACTGGCTGTTCTCTTTACGTAACTGCTCAATCTCTTCGAGCAACGTCAGGGTGACGGCAATACCTGGCCAGTCCAGCGCCAGTTCATGGTGCAATTGCTGAGCTCGATGGAAAGTGATCAAGGCGCGATCGTCAAAGATCCACTCTTCCGTTGCCGGGTTGCGCGGCTCTATCACGCCCAGCCCGACAATCTCCGTTAGCTCTTCTTCTGTCACACCGGTATGCAGACAAAACTCGGTAATGGTGAAGGTTACTTTTAGGTTAGCCATTTTGCTTACTCCACTCTTTGCGCGGATCAAAGCTCGCCTGAGATTCCGCCAGCTGTTGCCACAGTGCAGCACTCTTTTCGTCCGGCTTCGGCGGCATCACAACCTTGATCACGGCATACAAATCGCCGGTTTCTTTTTTACTGACCAAGCCTTTCCCTTTAACGCGCAGACGTTGTCCGGTTTGGCTACCGGCAGGGATGGTCAACAAAATACTGTCTTTGAGAGTAGGGACTGGCACCTTGGCACCGAGCGCAGCTTCCCAAGGAGCAATCGGCAACACAATTTCCAGGTCGTGGCCTACGACGTCGAACATGGGGTGTGGCGCAATGCGGATGATAAGGTAGAGATCGCCATTCGCACCGCCGTCTATCCCCGGGCCGCCCTGGCCCTTCAGGCGAATGCGTTCGCCGTCGCCTACGCCGGCAGGGATCTTCACATTAAGGGTTTTGGGGATTTCCTGCTCCACCATGCCAAAGGCGTTATAGACCGGCAGGCTATAGCGGATGGTGCGGGCTTGCTCGGCCAGCGTTTCTTCCAGGAAGACGGCCACTTCCATTTCAATATCTTGCCCGCGCATGGCTCGGCTTTGGCGCTGACGCTGGCCGCGCGCATGTTCGCCGAACATGGAGGAAAAGATGTCGGAAAAGTCTTCGGCATTATTTGCATTTGCATGAGCGTGCTGGGTTTGGCGGCCGAAGTTAGGGTCATTACGATGTTGACGCAGTTGATCATATTCAGCACGGCGCTCGTCGTCTTTCAGCACCTCGTAGGCTTCGGCCACTTCTTTAAACTGTGCCTCGGCATTTTTTTCTGTGCTGACATCAGGATGATACTTTCGCGCCAACCGACGATAGGCGGTTTTTATCGCCTTGATGTCATCTGATGGTTTGACCCCTAAAATGGTATAATAGTCCTTGAATTCCATAGCGTTATCATCTCATTTCAATCTTTCGTCAGGGGGGAGTAGTTGAACCTGCTTTGCGTGAAACCTTACTAATATTAGGGCACTTGGCCGCCGATGTATCGGGGTAATTGTCGGCTGTGCAGTAGAAAAGCGGAGCCGAGTGGCCCCGCCTGAAATCACGAGCGCTTCAGTTGGCGAGCAACCTGGAACAGGCCAAAAGAGCTGAACAGCATTTCGATGCCGACAATGGTGGTGACCAGTACGACGGAAGTCATAGGATCGGCGCTGAACAGCATCCAGGCAATGATCAGATCCAAAATACCAATCACGTACTGCAGCCAACTGCCGCTGATATCACGTAATTTGTAGCCAGCAATCAGTCGTACGATGCCGCCCAGAGCGAAGAGTACGGCAAGATAGATCGCCATGGCGAAAATGCCTACCGCCGGGGTGGTGATAAACACGTAGCCGATAATAAGGTAAGCGACCCCTAGCAGAATACCGCCGATCATCGGCCAGGTATTTTGTACCCGGTTAGCTATCATGCCGAAAATCAGACCGAATCCGCTCAACAGCAAGAAAATGCCCATGACCATACTCAGCGCGGCGCCAGAAGCGAAGGGGCTGAAAAGGCAAAAAATACCGCCTAACAGCAGCAATATAGAGATGATTAACAGCGGGGTACGTTGTTTCTTTAAACTTTGTTCATCGATAATCAGCGAATGGCGTGGACCCATATTTAACATGACGTATCTCCTTAAACTGTTTGGATATCCTATCTCGTATTGTCTTTTTAATTATAATACCTGTCGCCAAGTGCGGGAGGATAATTGTGCGTAATCGTTGTTTTCAATCGAATAAGTCAGCCATTCTGTGCGAAATCTTCGACAACGAAGTCGATCAATGCCCTGACGGCGGGCAGCAGGCCCTGGCGCGAAGGATAAATAGCGACAATTTTGCGCGGCTCCAGCTGCCAGTCATTCAGCACGGTTGTCAGGGTGCCATCGTGAATTTCCTGACGTGCCAGCTTTAGCGGCAAACAACCCGTAGCCCTGCCGCAAAGAATCGCCTCTTTGAGTAGTCTGATGTCGTCACACACCAGGCAGGACTCATTGCTTATCTTGACTTCCCGGCCTTCTTTGTTGAACGTCCATGCGGATTGAAAATGAGAAGATAGCCAGCCAACGGTGGGGAGTTGATGCAGATCTGACGGTTCTTGCACCTGGTTGGGGTGGATCCTGCCGGCAGGATTCAGCATAAAAGAAGAGGAAATGTCGGCAATTTTCCGCATAATCAGATTGCTGTTTTTGGATTCTTTGCCCATCAGTTGAAATGAGATGTCGTACCCCTCTGCAATAATATCCACGTCACGATTGAATATTTTTACCTGAAGTACCACCTCAGGGTAAGCCTGCATAAATTTCGCCAGGGTTTTTGACAGACCGAGATCCATAAGAATCGTGGGGCAGGTAATCCTGATTTTACCGGTGGGTTGGTCACTTTTGTTATTAATCAGGCTTTCTGCTTTTTCTGCCGCAGCGATCATTTGCACGCAATATTGATAATATTCCTTACCGATTTCCGTGATCATTATATTTCGGGTTGAACGTTGTATCAGTCTGACATTAAGGCGTTGTTCAAGTGCGGATATTTTTCTGGACAGTGTGGACTTGGGGATACCAAATTTCTTACTTGCAGCAAGGAAGCCTCCGCATTCAATAACCTTGGCAAACATAAACATTTCATTGAAATCTATCATAAAGACCATTTTCCCATTGATGAAACACTCATTTCCAATAATTGGCCTGTTTGCCGATTTGATTCATTGCTAGGTTAAATATGAGGCTTTCATTCATAAGTGCATGCTATATCGATGAAAAGCCTTGGACAATCGGAACTGTCATATTCCAGTCGCCTAAATTTAATGACTCGCTTTAGCCTGCTGAGTTCAGGAAAAGCAGCTCTTTGACCGCTAACGTTTCAGGATGAACAAGTGAGGATCTATGAGTGCCCCAGCAAACTTTAATAACCAGCGCCCGGTAATCAACCCGGCCGATGCCGTAATGCTGCTGATCGACCACCAAAGCGGCTTATTTCAAACCATCGGCGATATGCCGATGCCCGACCTGCGCCGCCATGCGACCGCTCTGGCCAAAATTGCCACGCTGGCCAACATGCCGGTGATTACCACGGCTTCGGTGCCACAGGGGCCAAATGGGCCACTGATCCCGGAAATCCATGCGAACGCACCGCATGCGCAATACGTGGCACGCACCGGCCAGATTAATGCCTGGGATAATGCCGACTTCGTGCAGGCGGTGAAGGCCACCGGGAAAAAACAGCTGATTATTGCTGGCACCATTACCAGCGTCTGTATGGCTTTCCCGGCTATTAGCGCAATTGCCGACGGTTATCAGGTGTTCGTCGTGGTCGATGCGTCCGGTACCTACTCAAAAATGGCTCAGGAAATTACCCTGGCGCGGGTAGTTCAGGCCGGTGCTGTCCCTATGGATACCGGGGCTGTGGCGTCAGAGATTCAACAAACCTGGAATCGTGAGGATGCGGCACAGTGGGCCGAGATCTACACCTTGATCTTCCCGTCATATCAATTGCTTATCGAGAGCTATAACAAGGCGCAAGACGTCATCACGCATCACGAAACCTTAGACTCGGAGAAATAAACCGCTGTGCGCCTCCATGGTCAGCCTAATGCCATGGGGGCCATTGCGTCGATACTTCGGGCTGGGTATTAGGCCCGCGCATGTATGCAGCAGGGATGTAAACATCATGTCATTCCTCACCACCGAGGTGTGCCATTCAGGTGATCAGGGTTCAAAAGAGCCGCATCGGAGAATTGCCGAAGGTTTTTCGTGGCATACGTGCCAGAATATAAAAAACCATGCTGCACTGCTGACCGAGACAATAGATACCTGATATGGACCGTTCCCGCTTATTGAAGTTTCTGCTGCCCTACCTGTGGCCCAAAGAGAACCCCCGGCTGCGTTATTACCTGGTGATTGCCTTTGTTTTTATGGTGGTCTCCAAGGTCAGTATCACGCTGGTGCCGCTGGCTTATAAAGCCATGGTCGATGCCTTGAGCGGTGAAACCGCCAAAATGCTGGCCATTCCCATCGGTTTGATCCTGGCTTATGGCGTGGCGCGTGTTGGGGGGGCGTTATTTGAAGAATTACGCAACGTGATGTTCGTGCACGTTAGCCAGAATGCGACCCGGCTACTGGGGCTACGCGTCTTCAGACAACTGCACGCGTTGAGCCTGCGTTTTCACCTGGAGCGGCAGACCGGCGGGCTGTCGCTGTCTATCGAACGCGGCACTCAGGCGGTGGCGACGGTGCTTTCGCGGTTGCTGTTCTCCATTTTCCCCATTCTGTTCGAAATCACCTTGGTTTCGGTGATCATGTGGCATCTGTTAAACGGCTGGTTTGCGCTGGCGATTGTGGTGACGGTTGGCTGCTATATTCTGTTCACCGTGATGGCCGTCAGTTGGCGAACTCGCTTCAGACGTGAGCTCAACCGAGCCAACGCTGATACCAACAGCAAATCACTCGACAGCCTGCTGAATTACGAGACGGTCAAATACTTCGGTAACGAGGACTTTGAGGCCGATCGGTTCAACATGTCGCGTCGCCTGTATGAATACGCCGCCATCAAAAACCAGTTCAGTTTTACCGCCATCAACCTCGGACAAACCGCCATTATTTCCATCGGACTGATCGTGATGATGGCGATGGCGGCGCAGGGCATTGTGCAGGGGCGGATGACGGTCGGCGACTTTGTATTGGTGAATGCCTATCTGCTGCAGCTCTATCAGCCGCTGAATTTCTTCGGGTTCATTTATGCTGAAGTCAGACAGGCGCTGATCGACATGGAGAACATGTTCGATCTGCTGCAGGAAGAGCAGGAAATTGTCGACAGGCCGGATGCGTCGGCGCTGCAATTGCGCGCAGGGGAGGTGCGTTTTGACTCGGTCAGCTTTGGCTATGATGAGCGTCGGCCGATCCTGAAAAACGTCAGTTTCACCATCCCGGCCGGCAACACGGTGGCGATCGTCGGTGCTTCGGGGGCCGGCAAATCCACGCTATCCCGATTGTTGTTTCGTTTTTATGACGTCAGCGGCGGCGCTGTCTCGATTGACGGCCAGGATATCCGCAGCCTGAAGCAGGCTAGCCTGCGTGCGGCAATCGGCATCGTGCCGCAGGACACCGTGTTGTTCAACGATACGTTGGGCTACAACATTGGTTACGGTAAAACCGGTTCGAGTCAGGAAGAGATCGAGCGCGCGGCTAGGTTGGCGCATATTCACGAGTTTATCGTCAGCCTGCCTGACGGGTATGAAACTCGAGTGGGCGAACGCGGGCTCAAGCTGTCGGGTGGGGAAAAGCAGCGGGTGGCGATTGCGCGCACCATCCTGAAAAATCCGGCGATCCTGGTGTTCGACGAGGCGACCAGTGCGCTGGATACCCAGACCGAACGCGAAATCCAGGCGCATCTGCGTGAAGTGAGCCGCGACCATACCACGTTGGTGATTGCGCACCGGCTGTCGACGGTGGTGGATGCCGACGAAATCATCGTGCTGAAGGCCGGTGAGATTGTTGAGCGAGGGCGGCATGACGCCTTGCTGGCTGCCAACGGCCGCTATGCTGCAATGTGGCAAAACCAATATAGCGAAGAACAGCAGCCCTGAAAGTGCGTCCCCCAGTCGATGCTCAGTCTGGGGGACGGCGCGCTAAAGATCACCGGTCAGGTATTGTGCCACGCCGTTGCCGAAGCTCCAGTCTCCCTTGCTGTTGGTGGTGATGGACACCATCAAATCACTGCCTTCAATCCCACAACTTTCTTTCAGCTCACGGCTAAGCTCGGCATAAAACTTCTGTTTTTGTTCTTCGGGGCGCGGGCTGGTAATCACTCGAACCACTACCAGCTTGCGGGTGCGCGTCAGGTTAAGGCCGGTATCTTCAATCACCATATGCTTAGCCTTATTTTCATGAACAATCTGGTAGCGGTCTCGCACGGGAACCTCAAAGGCGCTGAGGACGGCTCGGTGGGCGGCGTCGAGCAGCGTTTGCAGTTGGGCGTCGCTGCGACCTTCGATGACGTCAAAGATGAGTAATGGCATTTTAATAATCCTGTCAGTGGGTTAATAGTTATTGATGCGCGCAGGGCAGCGTTTTGACATCGCCTTTGAGGATCCATCTTAGCCAAGTGCTGGCGCGGGAAGAAGCGCTATACTTGAACTCATTGTTTATATAAATGAACAGTCGACGATGAAAAATCCAAAAATAGAAACCTTGTGGACCCATTTGCACTGGCTTACCGTATTGGCTGAGCAGGGGAGTTTTACCCGTGCGGCAGAGCGGCTGGACGTCAGCAAAGCGGCCATGAGCCAAAAAATCAAAGAGATTGAAATGCTGGCAGGGGTGCCGTTGGTGCAGCGCACCACTCGCAGCGTCAGGCTGACCGATGCCGGGCTGAGGCTGGTCGAGGAACTGCGCCAGCCTTTCGCACAAATCAAACAGAGCTTTTCCGGCATTTGCGATTCTGCCGGGCCGCTGCGCGGTTCGGTGCGGGTCACGGCGCCGGTGGCGTTTGCCCGCCAGCAACTGGTGCCGCGTATTACCGGTTTTCTACGCGAAAATCCTGAGGTGCGGGTGCAGCTTGAGGTTTCGGATCGGCTGGTGTCGTTGGCCACCGAGGGTTTTGATTTGGCGATCCGCCACAGCGACAGCTTGCCTGACACCCACGTCGCCTGGCGGTTGTGCTCAACCGAAACGGTGGCCGTGGCGTCGGCCGACTACCTGAAACGGCACGGCATGCCGACGTCACCGACGGAGCTGCAACGGCACCAGTGCCTTTACTATCCCCGCGGTACCGAAGCGCCGGAGTGGAGCTTCGCCGCGAAACAGGGGCTGCCGGGCCAAGCTGAAAAGACCCGCGTGCCGGTCAGCGGTCCTTTTGCCACCAACAACAGTGAGTCGATACGTGATGCGGCGGCAGAAGGGCTGGGTATTGCCTTGCTGCCGGACTTCAGTGCGCAGCAGGCATTGGCGGACGGCCGATTGATTGAGGTACTGCCGGCCTGGCGCCCTATAGGTGCTTTTGCCGACAGTCTTTATGTAGTGCGCCCCTATGCGCCGCAGGTATCGCGAGCAGTGACGGAGTTCAGCCGTTATTTGCGCAGCGCCTTTGCCGAAGGGTTTTTCATCCGCTGAGTGCCTGGCGGCTTCAGGAGCCGCCAGGAGAAGGTGCTAGCCGCGTCCGTGGACCAGAGAGCCTGCGCCAATCTCAGCAATGGTTTTTGCTCCGGTGAGCGTCATGGCGACGCGCATCTCTTTATCCAACAGCTCCAGCAGGTTAGCGACACCGGCCTGCCCGGCGGCGGCCAGTGCGTAAACGAAGGCTCGCCCCAGCAGTACGCTGTCGGCCCCCAGAGCGATCATTCGTACTACGTCCAATCCACTGCGGATGCCGGAGTCGGCCAGCAGCGTAATGTCGCCTTTTACCGCATCGGCGATCGCCGGCATGGCGCGTGCGGTTGAGAGTACACCGTCCAACTGACGGCCGCCGTGGTTGGATACGATGATGCCGTCGGCGCCGAATCGCACTGCATCTTTGGCGTCCTCGGGATCCAGAATCCCTTTAATGATCATCGGCCCCTCCCAGAATTCACGGATCCACTCCAGATCTTTCCATGAGATGGAAGGATCGAAGTTGGCCCCCAGCCAACCAATATAGTCTTCGAGACTGGTCGGTTTACCGCGATAGGCAGACACATTGCCCAGATCGTGAGGTTTGCCGAGCAGACCAACGTCCCAGGCCCACTGCGGGTGAGTAACGGCCTGCAGCACGCGGCGCAGGGAAGCGTTAGGGCCGCTCATACCGGAATGGGCGTCGCGATAGCGCGCGCCGGGGACCGGCATATCAACGGTGAACACCAGCGTTTTCACCCCGGCCGCTTTGGCACGCTCGAGCGCATTGCGCATAAAGCCACGGTCTTTCAGCACGTACAGTTGGAACCACATGGGCCGATCGATGGCCGGCGCGACTTCCTCTATCGGGCATACCGAAACCGTAGACAACGTAAAGGGAATGTCTTTCTGCGCAGCAGCCCGGGCCGCTTGTACCTCGCCACGACGGGCATACATGCCGGTTAACCCGACCGGGCCCAGTATTACCGGCATCGCCAGCTTTTCGCCGAACAGGTGGGTTTCCAGACTGAGGTCCGACATATTGCGCAGCACGCGCTGGCGTAGGGCGATATCGGCCAGATCTTCGGTATTACGCTTGAGCGTATGCTCCGCGTAGGCCCCGCCGTCAATATAGTGGAACAGAAAGGGCGGAAGCTTGGCTTGCGCGGCGGCCCGATAGTCGGTTGAGGCGGAGATGATCATGTTTTTACCTTCTTTCGATAACGTACTTTGGATCAGAGAGCCAGGATCTGGGCCATGACGGCGGCGATCCCTCCGTACGCCAGCATCGGCAGCACGGTCTTTCTGATGATTTTTCCTTCGGCGTTGCCGATCCCGAGGATCGAACAGACGGCGATAATATTGTTCAGGCACACCATATTGCCCATGGCGCCCCCGACGGATTGCAGCGCCAGCGTCAGATTGACGTTGAGTCCGCTGCTCAGGGCGATCGACTGTTGAATGCCGCCGAACGTCAGGTTGGAAACGGTATTAGAGCCAGAGAAGAAAGACCCCAGCGCCCCCAGGAAAGAAGAGAACAGCAGCCAGCTTTCCCCCGTCAGTGCCGCAAGCGCTTTGCCAATGAGGATCACCGGCGCGTCGTTTTCTCCCTGCATCATCAGGTTGACCATCACCAGGGCCCCCAACAGGGCGATAAAGGGCTTGGCTATCCGTTGACCGGTTTCGCTAAACATCTGTTTGACCTGGTGACGGTTCAGCCGAAACAGCGGAATACACAGCACCACCACCAGCAGAAAAGGGATCAGCGCGGGCACGTACAGCGTTTTGTAGCTGGCAGCGGCCTGCGTGCCGAGCACCTGTTGCAGCTCGATAATCAGGGCGTCGCTGACGCGCAGCTCACCCAACCAGCCGAGGCTCCCTTGCCACAGCGGTGCCGTACTGTTAAGCAGCGCTTTGATGCCTAATTGGTGGATGCGGGTCACTATCAGGATAGCAATCAGCAGCAGGGTCGGCGTCATGGCTTTGAGCACCTGGATAAAGGGCACCGGCTGGCCGGGTTCCTGGTTTTTATCAACCCGTACCAGGCCGATGCCGGCGCGGGCCAGCAACACCGACACCGCCAGGCCAATGGCGCCGCCGACCAGCGCCGGAAACTCATAATTCACCTGCGCCAGCAGCAGATAGGGAAGGGTACAGCTCAGGACGCTAAGCAAAATAAAAGGCAGATTGCGGCGAATGTCCCGCCAGGAAACGATAAAACGCAACGCCAGCAGCGGGATCGCAAACCCGGCGACAAAGTGGATCAGCGCGGTCTGGCGGCCAATCTCCAGCAGACTGGCGTCCGACAGGCCCAGATTGGCAAAGCCAAACCAGGTAGGGGTGCCCACGGCGCCGAAGGAAACGGGTACCGAGTTCATCACCAGCGTCAGCAGGGCGACCCGCAGTGGGTTAAAGCCCAACCCCACCAGAATCGGGGCCGCGATAGCCGCCGGCGTGCCGAAGCCGCTGGCACCTTCTATCATGAACGCGAATGCCCAACCAATGATCATCAACTGGGCCACGGGATTGGGGCTGATATTCTCCAACCAGCGGCGTACCACGTTTTCCGCCCCGCTGATCTGCATCAATTTGTTCAGCAAAATCGCACCGGCGATGATGGTGATAGGGGTCAAAACCGCCACCAATGCAGTGACGATATTGGCATGCAACAGCAGGGGGGCGCTGTCGAACCACAGTAGCTGCACGGTATACACGACGGCAGCCGTCAGCGGCAGAGCGAGGTAAGAGGGAACGCCATTCCTTTTGGTCATCATCCAAATCAGCAGGACGATGGGCGCAACGCTGAAAAAAAGGGACATAAGATCCTCTTCGGTTATTATTTTTATTTTCACGGAGATGTAGCTAAATAGTTAATTGCCGCAACATTTTTATTCTAATCACAACATTGGTGGCGGTGCTATACGGCAATTTTTTAACATCGAAGTGCTTAGGCGTGATGATTACGAAATGAGATTATTGGTATATGAAAGGTGAGGTTATATTTATATAAAAATCAATGAATTGAATTTTGACTTAAGATGTGGGTGGGACTGGATCACATTAATTAGGCGTTAATTGACCATAGATTATCCCCAAAAATGACGTAATCCCCCGTCGGCATCTTACTGCTGGTGGGAATAATATTGTGACCGGCCTCAAAAATATTGGCTGATATTTTGATAGCCCGCGATGATATGTTCGATCAACAACCGGGTCTTTAAGGGTAAATTGCGGGTATACGGGTAAACCGCGTAAACGCCTAATATCTTGCCACAGTGCCCGGACAAGACTTCTACCAGTGTTCCTGCCTGCAAATCCTCAAATACCATGCAGCGTGGCACCATGGCAATGCCATAACCGCCGATCGCCGCCTTGCGGATGGCCCGCGCGTTATTGGCCGACAAATTGCCTTTAACCTGTAGCTCATAAATTTCGCCGCCGCCCGGTGGCTTCATCAGCCAGTTGTCGGTACCACTTTCCTGATAGGTGTAGGTCAGGCAATTATGCTTGAGCAGATCGTCGGCCGAATGGGGTTCGGCATGCTGTTGCAGATAACCGGGCGAGCAGACTATTACCCATCGGGAGTCAAGAATGTGGCGTGCGATAAGGCTTGAGTCCGGCAGGGTGCCGGTGCGGATCGCCAAATCTATCCCTTCGTTGACCAGATCGGCAAAGCGATTTTCCAGCCGCATCTCTACCTTCAGGTTCGGGTGCCGCGCACAAAATTCGGCCACGCTCTCACTGAGCAGCAGCTCGCCAGAAATCGTCGGTACCGACATGCGGATGACGCCAGTCAACTCGTCGCTGTTTTCACTGACGACATTCAAAGCATCTTGAATTTTGGCGCTGATCTCTTTGGCCTGGCGATACAGACTGCGGCCATTTTCCGTCAGCGTCAGGCTGCGCGTGGTGCGGTAAAGCAGGCGCGCGCCGAGGGATTTCTCCAGACGTCCGATACGCTTGCTGACCACCGAGCTGGTGATGCCGGCCGTTTCTGCGGCTTTGCTGAAAGAACCGCAGTCAACAATTAAGGCGAACAGGATCAGATCGTTGGCATATTCATGTGTAGGCAGCATCAGTCTTGGTTTTCCTTGTCCCAGATCTCCAGCCAGTGTAAATCCTCTCGGGCAGGAATCAATCGTCGACGACAATATGAGAATTGTTATTGATATCACTTTTTGGCCGCTTACAATGCCTGCCATCTCAATATTTCAGGGTAAGGGTTTTTCATGGAGTTGCTACGGGTGGTTTACCGCCAATATCGCTGGCCGTTTGTGGCGGTAATGGCGTTAACCATGGCCAGCGCGGCATTGGGTATCGGCATCATTGCCTTTATCAACCTGCGGCTGATGACGGCGGCGGGCGATCCGCTGGCGGTATTGCCGGAGTTTCTCGGGTTACTGGCATTGCTGATGGCTGTGACGCTGGGTTCGCAGTTGGCGCTGACCGCCTTGGGCCACCACTTCGTGTTTCGGCTCCGCGGTCAACTGGTGAAGCGGATCATGGATACCCATATTGAGCGGATCGAGCAGCTTGGCAGTGCGGCATTGCTGGCGAGCCTGGCCAGCGATATTCGCAACATTACCCTGGCTTTTGTGCGTTTGCCCGAACTGGTTCAGGGGGGGATATTGACGTTGGGGTCGGCAGCTTATTTGGGCTGGCTGTCGCCGCAGATGCTGGCGGTGACGGCCATTTGGGTCGCGGTGACGGTGTTTGGCAGCGGCTGTCTGGTATCGCGGGTCTATCGTCACCTGACCAACGTGCGTGAATCTGAAGAGCGACTCTATCAGCACTATCAGTCAGCCATTGACGGCCGCAAAGAGCTGGCATTGAACCGCGATCGTGCCAAAGCGCTTTACCGCCAGGCCTACCAGCCGGATGCCGAAGAGTATCGCCATCATATTATTCGTGCCGATACCTTCCACCTCAGCGCGGTGAACTGGTCGAATATCATGATGCTGGGCGCGATAGGCCTGGTGTTCTATATGGCCAACAGCCTGGGCTGGGCCGATACCGCCGTGGCGGCGACCTATTCACTGACGCTGCTGTTCCTGCGCACGCCGTTGCTGCAGGCGGTGGGGGCATTCCCTACGCTTGTCAGCGCAGAAGTGGCTTTTAACAAGGTCAAATCCTTACGGCTCGCCGACTATCAAGAGGAATTTCCGGCGGGAACGACCAAGGCCTGGCAAACATTGGAGCTGCGTGAGGTGATGTTCCATTATGGCGCGACGGAAGAAAAGGCCGGATTCGCCGTGGGCCCGCTGAATTTGACGCTGCGCCGCGGCGAATTGGTGTTCCTGATTGGCGGCAATGGCAGCGGAAAATCGACGCTGGCCATGCTGCTGACCGGACTGTATCAGCCGGTCAGCGGGCAGATACTGCTGGACGGCATTGCGCAGAATCCGGCGGACATGCATGACTATCGCCGGTTGTTTTCCGCCATTTTCACCGACTTTCACCCGTTCCAGCTTTTGCAGGGGCCTGAGGGCGGGCAGCCGGATGCTGAGCTGGTGGAAAGCTGGCTTCATCGCCTGAACATGAAAAACAAGCTGGAGTTTGACGGTCTTCGGGTGACCAACCCTCAGTTATCCCAGGGGCAACGCAAGCGTCTGGCGCTGTTGCTGGCGGTGGCCGAAGAGCGGGATATTCTGCTATTGGACGAATGGGCGGCGGATCAGGATCCGCAATTCAGACGCATCTTTTATCGTGAGCTGCTGCCGCAGCTGCGCGCGCTGGGTAAAACGGTGTTTGCCATTAGCCATGACGATCACTATTTCGAGCATGCGGACCGCCTGTTGCAAATGCGCGATGGGCACCTTAGCGAATTGACCGGCAGCGATCGTGAACTTGCCAGTAAAGACTCGGTTTCTCATCTTGACTGATTGATATCACTCGGGCGGCGGTCGCTGCCCGGACCATCCTTTCCCTTCAACTCCCTTTCAATAACCCATTTAACCCTGTGTTAATCATGGTCTTGGTCGATCGTGCGATTAATTTGGTTTTTTAATAGTTTTTTATTTCAATAAAGCTCGCATTACCCATTGTTTTGTCCTTGTCATCAGTATCATAAAAAACGGCCAGAGGTTCCGTGCGGGACGCATTCTTGTGTGCCGAGAACCGCGCCCCTCGGGCGTTCTCCCTTCATTTACGTGGATCCCTCTAAGTGGGTAGCATGTATTTTTATAATTACCATAGGAACAAACCACTTTATTGATCGTTTAAATAGATCAATAATCGATTATCAATTAGTTTAATCTATTGGATGGAGTAGCTGTGATAGGCAAGGATGACGCGGATATTAAACGTAAAACTTGGTTGTGCGTATTTATCGGCTGCGGGGTGTTTTGGTTGGCCGTCGCCGCCGTGATTTATTGGCTGTTTATTTAGGAAGTAGGGTGATGGAAAAAAAACGCGTAAAGCGCACAGGGGGCGACCGGGATGAAAGTCCGGCCAAAATCCCCCCGTCATGGCAGTTGACGAGCGAGCAACGGGATTTTATCAACGACCTCTGGCAGGACGACGCCGGGGAATCCGGGCCGGAACACCCCACTCCCCCTGAGGTTAACGAATAACCTGATTGCGCCCGGCCAACATGCCAAACAGCATTTGCAACAGTGTCAGGCACAGCAGAACCATCAGTGGCAATCGCCAACCCTGAGTCAGATCGTGTAACAAACCGAACAGCGTGGGTCCCAGCGCCGCCAACAGATAGCCGACCGATTGCGCCATGCCCGACAGCTGCGTGGCCTGATGATGATGGCTGCTGCGCAGGCCAAAGAAGGACAGCGCCAGCACCAAAGAACTCCCCGCCCCCAGTCCGGCAAAAATCAACCACACCAAAGAGTAACCCGGCAGCAGCAGCAGACCGGCGACGCCGATAAAAATCAGCAGAGAACTGCATAGCGCGATGGCGCGCTGATCGCGGGCGCGCGGCAGAATAAACACCATGACAAAGTTGGCGACGATCGCCACCACCTGATAGATAAACAGCTCAAAACCGGCCTGTTGCGGCGACGTGCCGTGGCTGGCGGCGAAGGTGCTGAACCAACCGATAATGGTGTAGAAGGTGATGGATTGCAGACCCATAAACAGCGCCACCTGCCAACCAAGAGCACTGCCCCAGGGGGAACGTGACGGGGCGGGTTGAGCCGGTGTTGCGTTACCGGCCGTCGGGATTGAAGAGCGACGCAGTTGCGGCAGCCAGACAATCAGCGCCAACAGCGCCGGCAGGCTCCAGCACAGCAGGGAAAAACGCCAGCCTCGATCGTGCAATGTCGCCAGCGGTACCGCCAGGCCGGAGGCTGTGGCTGCCACCAGCGACATCACCGCTGCATAGGCAGCAATCATGGCGGCGGCGCGCCCTGGAAAGTCACGCTTTACCAGCGTGGGCAACACCACGTTGGCAAACGCGATGGCGGCGCCGATCAAAATACTGCCCAACCACAACATGCCGGTTTGCGGCATTGAACGCAGCACAATACCAATTACCAGCAGCAGCAACGCCATGCCCAGCGTACGCTCAATGCCGATGCGCTTCGCCAGACCGGGCGTGACCGGCGACAGCACGGCAAACAGGATCAGCGGCAGTGAATTAAGCAGGCCGGCCGAAGTGGCGGAAAGCATCAACTGCTGCTGGATCTGTTCCAGCAGCGGCCCCACGCTGGTCAGCGCGGCACGCAAGTTGGCAGCGACCAGCATAATGCCGGCAACCAGTAACAAGGGGTGACGTAAACGGCTGCGTTTTGTCGCAGCAGGCGTTGGGGTTACAGCGGATTGGGGCATCAGTTCCTCGCACCAGGGCATGCAGTCAATCAATTCTGCACGGCATGATGCGTTGATTGACGTTAACGCTTACGTACCGGCAGGGGCCGATATCTGCGCGCAAGTGTAGGGAAGAACCCGTGGCCTGACAAGGGGCCGATTCAGCAGTGCGCAAGCCTTTCCCCTGCCGCAAGCGGCACGCAGAATACGCATAATTACGATTATGTGATCCCGATCACCCAGCGAACTAAAAGTCGGCCAACCTGGCCGTTGCGCGGACGCTTTCGTTCTGCGCATTGCGGCAGGCTTCTCACCCCGGCTACCGCGCTCGCCCTGACATTTCATTTTGCCTTTCGCTGCGGCCATTAATTTTCACTTCATTTCGATTCGAAAGGTTTTTAGCCACTTTTTCTGCTAAAACAGCGCTGTAACCGCGATCACAATTTCATTGCTTTCGCTTTGCTGTAATGCCTGCGCAGTAGAGCGAAAGCCATCTTCTCCCCGGCCTGGCCGGAAACCTGAGGACCGCAGCTCATGCCAGTGAATACCGCAAAGCGCCGTGAACACATTATCGATCTGTTATGCGAACACGGCAGCGTTCGTGTGGAGCAGCTCAGCAAACAGTTTGCAGTATCCACGGTGACGATCCGCAACGATCTGCGCTTTCTGGAACGAAAAGGGTGTGCGCTACGGGCCTATGGCGGCGCAATGCTCAATCAGCAATTTGCCTTCGATCGTCCACTGCATGACAAAGGACGGTTGAACCGCGATGTGAAGTCGCAGATCGCAAGCGTAGCGGCAAGCTATGTGCGTGATGGCGACGCGCTGATCCTCGATTCCGGTTCCACCACCACCCAGATAGTGCCGTTCCTGAAAGGACGACGCGATCTGGTGGTGATGACCAATGCGCTGAACATTGCCTATGAGCTTTCCGGTAATGATGGGGTGGAGGTGATGGTGTTGGGCGGCAGCGTGCGCCGTAATTCTTACTCGCTCTACGGTCCGGCTGCCGAGCAGCAATTGCGCCAGTACCGCTTCGACAAACTGTTTTTGGGCGTCGACGGTTTCGATCTGGTTGCCGGTATCACCACGCCTCACCCTGGAGAGGCACACCTCAACCGCGTGATGTGCGAGGTGGCGCGCGAGATTATCGCCGTGGCGGATGCCAGCAAGTTTGGTCGCAAGAGCTTTTGCATGATTCGCGAAGCCGGACAAATTCATCGGCTGATTACCGACAGCCTTCTTCCGGACGATTACGAGCGGGCGTTAACCGAGTTGGGCGTGGAGGTAGTCATCGCCGATCGGTAGTACGGCGCCTGCATGGGGGATTCATGCAGCAGTTGTTACAGCTTGTTGAGCAGCACAAGGCCGGTAAACCGGTCGGGATCTTTTCCGTTTGTTCCGCTCACCCCTGGGTGCTTAAAGCGGCCCTGCGGCAGGCCAAAACGCGCGGCACGCCGGTACTGGTCGAGGCCACCTCGAATCAGGTCAATCAGTTTGGCGGCTACACCGGCCAGACGGCGGAACAGTTCCGCGACGCCCTGTGGCGATTGGCGGACGAGGAAGGGTTGGCACGCGATCGTTTGTGGCTGGGAGGCGATCATCTCGGCCCCAACGCCTGGCAGGATCGGCCGGCAGAAGAAGCAATGCAGTTGGCGGAAACGCTGATCGACGATTATGTTCGCGCCGGTTTTCGCAAAATCCACCTCGATTGTTCCATGTCCTGCGCTGGCGATCCTTTCCCTCTAAATGATGAAACCGTCGCTGCCCGTGCGGCACGTTTGTGCGCCATTGCTGAACGCGCCTGGCAGCAAAGCGGCGGTGAGCCGCCGGTGTATGTGATCGGGACCGAAGTGCCGGTGCCGGGCGGCGCACAGGAGGCGTTGGAAGGTATGCAGGTCACCACGCCACGGGCGGTGCAGCAAACGCTTGAAATCCATCGCCTGGCCTGGCAGCAAGCCGAACTGGTCGATGCCTGGACGCGAACCATTGCGCTGGTGGTGCAGCCGGGCGTTGAGTTTGATCATCACAGCGTGGAGCACTATCAACCGCAACGGGCCCATGAACTGAGCCGCTTTATCGAACGGCAGCCGGGCATGGTGTACGAGGCGCACTCGACGGATTACCAACCGCCGCAGGCCTATCGACAGCTGGTGGGCGATCATTTTGCCATCTTGAAAGTCGGCCCGGCACTGACTTTCGCACTGCGTGAAGCGCTGTTCGCACTGGATCACATTGAACGTGAATGGCTTGGTGAACATCAGTCGGCGCAGCTGTGCGCCACGCTGGAGCAGGTCATGCGCGAACAGCCACAGCAGTGGAGCCGTTACTACCATGGCAACCCTCATCAGCAGTATCTCGACCGCCACTACAGCCTGAGTGACCGGGTACGTTATTACTGGCCGCAACCACAGGTGCAGCAGGCGGTAGATAGCCTGATCGACAACTTGCGCCGCCATCCGGTGCCGTTAGCGCTGTTGAGCCAGTATCTGCCAGATCAGGCCCGCGCGCTGAATGCCGGTGAACTGAGCAACGACCCGCAGGATTGGGTAATGCATAAGGTGACGCAGGTGCTCGACGACTACCATGCCGCCTGTTATCCGGAGGTGCATTGAAATGCCGAATATCTTGATGACTCGTATCGATAACCGACTGGTGCACGGCCAGGTCGGCGTCACCTGGACCAACACCTTGGGCGCCAATCTGGTGGTGGTGGCCAACGATGAAGCGGCAGCGGATCCTGTGCAGCAGAACCTGATGGATATGGTGGTGGCGGAAGGGGTGCAGACGCGCTACTTCACGCTGCAGAAAACCATCGACGTGATCCACAAGGCGGCGGATCGCCAGAAAATCTTTTTGGTGTGCAAAACGCCGCAGGATGTTTTGCGGCTGGTGCAGGGCGGGGTGCCGATCCGCTTCGTGAACGTCGGCAACATGCATTTTGCCGAGGGGAAGCGGCAGGTGCATAAAACGGTCTCGCTGGATGAGCGCGACGTCGCCGCTTTTCGCGAACTGGCGGCGCTTGGCGTTGAATGCGAGGTACGCCGGGTGCCGGATGAAGCGGGTGAGGCGGTCGGCAAGCTGCTGTTCTGAGTTCGGGGGAAATCATGTTAACTGATGCGTTATTGATTGCACTGTTGGCCGGGCTGGCGGGGGTCGATCTGTTTGACGGCCTGACCCACTTTCATCGCCCGGTGGTGCTGGGGCCGCTGGTCGGCCTGATTTTGGGGGATGTGTACACAGGTCTGCTGGTGGGCGGTACGCTGGAATTGGTATGGATGGGCATGGTGCCGCTGGCGGGCGCCCAGCCGCCGAACGTGGTGATTGGCGGGGTGATCGGCACGGCGTTTGCCATCCTGACCAAGGCCGATCCCAAGGTGGCGATCGGCGTGGCCGTGCCGTTTTCTATCGCGGTGCAGGGCTGTATTACGCTGCTGTTTACCCTGTTTTCACCGATGATGCACCGCTGCGATCGGATGGTGAAAGAGCTGAACTGGCGCGGTATCGAACGGGTGAATTATCTCGGCATAAGCATCCTGTTCGCGTTCTATTTTGTCGTGGCTTTTTTGCCGATTTATTTCGGTGCCGATGCGGCCAGCGCCATGGTGCAAAAAGCACCGACCTGGCTGCTGGACGGCCTGGCAGTGGCGGGTGGCATGATGCCGGCGATCGGTTTCTCGCTGTTGATGAAAGTGATGATGAAAAAAACCTACGTGGCTTATTTCATCCTCGGCTTTATTTCCGTCACCTTCCTGAAACTGCCGATCCTGGCGGTGGCGCTGGGGGCACTGGCGATCGCACTGATCGATTTCTTTAACAGCCAACGATCCGGGGCGGACACGCCCAAACCGTCCGTACAACAGGAGGATGCTGAAGATGGCATTTAATGATTCCGACGATCTGCTGGCGCAAAAAGCGGAACAGCGTATGGCGCAGGCCCTGGCGACCAGTCAGGTAGACCAGGACGATTATGTCGACAGCGAGCCGGCAGAGGCGCTGACCCGTGGCGATATCAACCGCATGGCATGGCGTTCCTTACTGCTGCAGGCGTCGTTCAACTACGAACGTATGCAGGCCGGTGGCTGGCTTTATCAGTTAATTCCAGGATTACGCAAGATCCATCGCAATCCGCAGGATCTGGCCAATTCGATGAAGATGCACATGGAGTTTATCAACGTGCACCCGTTCGACGTCACCTTCCTGTCCGGGCTGGTGCTGGCGATGGAACAGAACAAGGAGAAGATTTCTACCATTCGTGCGGTAAAAGTGGCGCTGATGGGGCCGCTGGGCGGCATTGGCGATGCGCTGTTCTGGCTGACGCTGCTGCCGATCTGCGCCGGGATCGGCGCCTCGTTGGCGCTGGAAGGCAGCCTGTTCGGGCCGATCGTCTTCCTGCTGCTGTTTAACGTTTTTCACTTCGGCTTGCGGTTCGGGCTGGCGCATTATGGCTATCAGGCCGGCACCAGCGCCTTGGCGCTGCTGAAAACCCATACCCGGCGAATATCACACGCCGCCTCGATTGTCGGCATGACGGTGATCGGCGCGCTGGTGGCTTCCTATGTCCATCTTTCCACCCCGTTGGTGATGCATGCCGGCAAGGCCAGTGTGGCGTTGCAGACCGACGTGCTGGACAAACTGATGCCCAATCTGTTGCCGCTGTGCTTTACGCTGCTGATTTTCTTCCTGATGAAGCGAGGGTTCTCGCCAGTGAAGCTGATTGGCGTGACGGTGGTGATTGGCGTCGTGGGCAAATTTATCGGTTTATTGTGAGGAAAGGGCGATGCCAGGCATTGTGATTACCGGCCACGGCAGCTTTGCCAGTGGCCTGCTGCAGGCGGTAGAACAGGTGGTGGGGCCGCAGCAAAATTGCGTCGCGGTCAATTTCCCGGAGCAGATGAGCACCGCTCAGTTAAGGGGCGCCCTTAATGCGGCGCTAACCGAAGTGGCGCAGGCGGACGGCGTGGTGTTTCTCACCGATATGCTCGGCGGATCGCCGTTCCGCTGCGCCAGCGAACTGGCGGACCAGCGCGGTGATTGCGAAGTGCTGACCGGGGTAAATATGCAGCTGGCAGCGGAAATGATGCTGGAACGCGATGGGCTAAGCCTGGATGAGTTTCGCGAAGTGGCGTTGGCGTGCGGCAAACGTGGGCTGACCAGCCTGTGGCACGAAAGGCGTCGGGTGAAATGCGAGGACGTTCAGGCCGATGGCATCTGAGTAAAGCCGGGCGCAACCGTACAGGCTGCGCCCGAGCACTTAGCCGGCAACCGGCAATGGGCTGAGTGCCATGCGTGCCGGTTGGCTTTCTTCCGCGCGGCTAAAGCGCCAGCAGCTCTGATGATACTTCGCCACGCTGTTGCGGTGCGCCACGCTAACCAGCGTCACATCCGGCAATTCATCCACCAACAGGCAGTACATCAGTTGCTCGGTTTCGTCGTCCAGCGCGCTGGTGGCTTCGTCGAGGAACAAAATGTCCGGGCGGGTCAGAATCGCACGGGCGAAGGCTAATCTCTGCTGTTCACCTGGAGACAGGCGTTGGCTCCAGTTGGCGCTGGTATCCAGCCAGCGTTGAAGGTGTTTAAGGCGGCAGTTATCCAGGGCTTTCAGCAGCTGTTCATCGCTGTACTCGGCGGCAAGATGCGGATAGCTCAGCGCCTCTCGCAGCGTACCGATCGGAATATAACTGCGTTGCGGCAGAAATAACGTACTGCTGGCGGCGTCGAGCCCAATCGCACCGGAACCATACGGCCAGATACCGGCAATGGCGCGCAACAGGGTTGATTTACCGCAGCCTGATGGGCCAACGATCAGCACCCGATCGCCACGTTTGAGCGTCATTGAGGTCGGCTCCAGTAAGCGTTGGCCATCCGGCAATTGCAGGCTGAGGCGGTCAAGGACCATCGGCTGTTCATTCTCCGGCTGCAATTGAATGCCGCGCTGTTGATGGTGCACCTGATCCACGGCGGCGTTAAAACCGGCCAGACGGTTAACGCAGGCTTTCCAGGTGGCCAGATCGGTAAAGGCATCGATAAACCAGGACAGAGCGCCCTGTACTTGCCCAAAAGCGGAGGCTATCTGCATCATTCCGCCCATTTGGATGGCGCCGGAAAAATAGCGTGGGGCGGCCACCAGTAGCGGAAAGACAATGGCGAATTGGCTGTAGAAATTGGAGGCAATATTGAGCCGCCGGGTGATGCGCATGATTGACCACCAGTTGGCACGGATGGCTTCAAAGCGCCCGCCCAACTGCTGTGCTTCATGCGGCTCGCCGTGATACAGCGCGATGGCATCATTATTTTCGCGGATGCGGATCAGCCCAAAACGAAAGTTCGCTTCATAGCGCTCCTGATTAAAACCCAGTTGTACCAAGGGTTTGCCGACCCACCAAATCAGCAGTGATCCCAGTCCGGCGTACAGCAGAGCGAACCACACCATATAGCCGGGTAGGGTAATAGCGTGCTGGCTGATGACAAAGGTAATAGGGCCACTGACATGCCACAGGATGGCGATAAAAGAAAACAGCGTCACCAGGCTGGACAGTAACCCCAACGAAAGCGACAGCGTGTATTGGGTCAGCACGTTGAGATCCTCGGCGATACGCTGGTCCGGGTTATCGACGATTTGCTGCTGTTCGGTATGGTAATACGCCTGATGCGCCAGCCATTTACCCATGAATTTTTCGGTCATCCAGCGCCGCCAGTGCATCTGCAGGCCCTGTGTCAGGTAAATTTTAAACACCGCCAATACGATGAAAATCAGCGCCAGATAGGTAAAGCGCCACAGCTGCGCCTTGAATACCGGGTAATTTTTATTTTGCAGCGCGTCGTAAAACACTTGGTTCCACTGGTTGATCAGCACGCTGATGTACACCAACCCCAGTGACAAGGCGATGATGGCGATCAGCATCGCCCAGGCCCGCAGTTTCTCTTCCGAGACCCAGAAGGGTTTAATCAGTTGCCAGACGGCGTGTTTGGGTGTGGGGATAGCGTTCATGGACTCTCGCAGGTTTAATCTTTTTTTCAGCATGGGCCGGGGACAGGTAACAAACAAACGTTGACTGTAAGCAGTTTTAACGCCGCTAACCGTTTGAAATATCGCGGCTGAATCGTCAGGGGTGATGCGGTGGCGGTTGGCGGTTATACTGGCGCCGAAATTTGGCTCGTTTACTGCGGAAAGGATAAGTGATGAAGGCGTGGGTTCCCCTGCTGTTGGCCTATGGTGCGCTTGCCTGCGACCAGGCGATGGCGCAGATTGACGAGCCGGATATTGATGCCGATTGTCACAAGGTCGCAAGCTATGCCGAGTTGGGCAAAAATGCCTATCAGCGTGGCGATTACCCACGCGCCGCAGATATTTTCCGCGATCAGGCCGCCTGGAGTGAGTTCTGTGGTTTGGATAGCCAGGCAACGGCCACTGCTTATAACAACGTAGCGCTGGCGCTGATACACGCCGGCGAGCTGCTTAAGGCGCGTGCCTATTTAGAATTGGCACCACAAGACAGCAAGTCCCAACATAATCTCAAGCTGTTGCAGGAGCGGCTGGCGAAACGAACGCCGCCGATCGGGCCGGGCGGAGTGTATTGGCAATATGCCGGGCGTGGCGTCTGGAGCGAGGTTGAGATCAAGCCGCAAGATGGCCGCTGGCTGATCGTTTACTCTGGCTATTACATGCCGCAGATGGGCTTGTATTACGGGCCGAATATGGGGGAGTTCACTCAGACGTTGCCGATAGAGCACGGCAAAGCAGTATACCGTCAGCGGGAACCGGAAGATGTGATGGCGTGCGATGTGGCGATGCAGTTCGGTAGCGATGGTCTGGACATGCACACCGAGGGGGATTGTGGTTTCGGTTTTAACGTGCGTGCGGAAGGACACTTTGTACGGGTTGAATAATCAGCTCCGGGCATCCAATACTTTGAACACCCGGCAGCCGTAACAGGTATTAGGCCCAGGTAGCGGCGCCGCTCAATAACTCTTTCCAGGCCTCAACGTTGCCCAGATAGTTGCCCGCCGGGATCTGGCGCAGCTGGCCTTCGCTGTCTTGCAGAGCGAAAGTTGGGAACCCCTGGCCCTGAACCTTGGCAAGCAATGCGCGGCTTTGCGCGATGTGCTGCGCGGTTGGCGCACCGGCGTTAAACCGCATTTCGGCGATAAACGGAGCAGAGGGCAAGCCTAGCTCTTTTGCCAGCGCTTCCAGCACCGGCGTGTCGGCGATACGGCGACCTTCCTGGTAATGCGCTTCCTGAATGCGGTGCAGCATATCCAGCCCGCGTCCCGCCAGCGCTTGCGCTGCCAGTATGGCGGTAATCGGCGGCTCCGAGTCCATCACCGCGGTGGTATCACGCAACAATCCATTGAAATAAGCTTCGCCAAAGGGTTGGCCGGTTAACTCCGCAATGCGCTTGTCATGCGGGATCACATAATTGCGCCATTCATCCGTGATTTGGCGGCGGTTGTTGCCGGTCATCATACCGCCGGCGTGCAGGGCGATGGTTAGCCCTGGAATGGTTTTGGCCGCCTTCACCAGCGGGGCTGCGCCATAGCACCAGCCACACAGCGGATCGAAAATGTAGTGCAGAGTCGTACCGGTCATGTCTTTTCCTCGTTATACCCGCCGCCTTTGCGGCGGCTGGGTAGCAGTAACGCCTTGGCCTGGGTGTTTCGGCGTGCTTATTGCGGCCACTTCATTTCGCCTTTCAGCACTTTGGCGCTCAGTTCCAGGCTGGATTCGTCTTTCAGATCCGGGTAATGCTTTTTCATTGCCGCCACCAGTGCTGCAGAATCTTTGGCTTTTGGCAGTTCAGCTTCCAGCGTGGTCAGGTAGTTCTGGGTAAAGGTGACGGACTTCAGCGTCTGGTCTGCCCCCGGCAGGAAATGGCCAGGGACCACGACTTCCGGTTTCAACGCTTTGATGCCTTCCAGCGTTTGCTGCCAGTGCGCGCGGGATTCAACGGTTTGGTTATCGGCAATCCACGGATGGATATTGTCGCCGGCTACCGGCACACCGCCCACTACCGCTTTCAGCGCTGGGATCCACACGTAGGTGCGTTCCGGCGTCGGGCCGGTCAGGCCTTTCACTTCCACTTTCTGGCCGTCTACGGTGAAGCTGTCACCCTGCAACGCTTGAGGCACCACCACCGCTTTCGGCGCGTTGTCCTTCAAGATTGGGCCCCAGTACGCCACTTTGCCGTCTTTGGTGGCATTGATTTCTTCAATGGTACCCGGTGAAGCGATGATTTTAGCCTCAGGGAACGCGGCTTTAATGACGTCCAGACCAAAATAGAAATCCGGATCTGAATGGCTGATGTATACGGTGGTCAGCTTCTTGCCGGTCGCCTTGATCTTTTTCACCAGGGCTTCCGCGTCGTTACGCTGGAACTGGGCGTCGATCAGTGCGACCTCGTGTTTGCCGCTGATGATTTCGGAAGACACCGGGAACACGCTTTTCTCACCTGGGTTATACACTTCCATCGTCAGGGTGTTGGCGGCGGTAGCGAAGGTGCTTACTGTGGCGATGCCGGCAAAGGCCAGGGTCAACAATGATTTCTTAAACATGGGTAGAGGTCCTTGGGATGCGATTAATGTTGTATAGATGTTAGGTTGCATAAAGCGATAGAAAAACCGGATAATGAGCAACTATTCATTGCGTAAATCGGACGAATCATGGATCGCATTACCGCTGCTGAGGTTTTTATCACCATCGTCGACCGTGGCAGCATGATTGCCGCCGCGGAAACGTTGGAAATGTCGCGGGCGATGGTGACGCGTTATCTGGCACAAATGGAGCAATGGGCCGGCGCGCGTTTACTGCATCGCACTACTCGTAAGCTTAGTCTGACTGACGCCGGTGAGCGCACGCTGGAACGCTGTCGACAGATGCTGGCGCTGGCGGGCGAAATCGATTTGGTCGAAGGAGAGCAGAGTGACGAGCTGCGTGGCCTGTTACGCATTACCTGTTCACAATCGTTGGGCCAGACGGCGCTGGTGGGCGCGGTGGCGCAATACCTGAAACGCCATCCGCAGGTTGCAGTGGATCTGCAAATGAACAATCGCACGGTGAATCTGGTGGAGGAGCGTATCGATCTGGCGTTACGCATCACTAACGAATTGGATCCCAATCTCATCGCCCGGCCATTATCCTCCTGTGCTTCCGTGGTCTGCGCTTCCCCGGCCTATCTGGCGGCGCACGGCACGCCGCGTCATCCGCAGGATTTGGCGCTGCATAACTGCCTGACTTATTCCTACTTCGGTAAAAGCCTGTGGCATTTTGACCTTCAGGGCGTGAAGTCGGCGGTCGCGGTCAGCGGCAACCTGAGCGCCAACGAATCGGTGGTGTTGATGGCGGGCACGGTACAAGGCGCGGGTATTTCCATGCAGCCTTACTATTCTGCAGCCCCTTTACTGGGCAGTGGCGAACTGATTGAGCTGATGCCGGATTACCGGCCCCAGTCGATGGGGATTTACGGTATCTATACCTCACGCCGCCAGATGCCGGCGACATTGCGCACCATGTTGGACTTTTTGGTGGAGTGGTTTGCCCACGATCCGGATTGGCAGGCGACGCTGCGCTGATAGCGTTAACACACGGGTAACATTTTTACACATTTTTCATCATCAGCGCATTCAACCAGTTAGCGAGCCAGGCATGGCTTTTTGTGCGCAGCGGCCGTTTTGCCACTGGTTTTTACGCGGGATTGCGTGCTATTTCTGTAACGTGAAAAGCGTGAATAAGACTTAATAATTATAGGGTTAAGCAGTTAAGCCCGCTCTTTGAACACCCTCTCTGACCCTTTTTCGCGGGCAGCCTGCCGGGCTGCCCGTCAATTTTATGTGTTTTTACCGGCCCCGAGTGCCTGACACCGGGGCTTTGTTGACTGGGAGCTTTCCGCATGCCTGTTTCTCTGCTCGCACTGGCATTAAGTGCATTCGCTATCGGCACCACCGAGTTTGTGATCATGGGGTTGCTGCCTGAGGTGGCGGGAGATCTGCAGGTCTCCATTCCTTCTGCTGGCTGGCTGATCAGCGGCTATGCCCTTGGCGTGGCTATCGGTGCACCCATCATGGCCTTGCTGACCGCGAAGCTGCCGCGTAAAAAAACGCTGTTGCTGCTGATGGTGATTTTCATCTTCGGCAATATTATGTGCGCCCTGGGGTACAGCTATGACTTCCTGATGCTGGCGCGCATTATCACCGCCTTGTGCCACGGTGCCTTCTTCGGTATTGGCGCGGTGGTTGCGGCCAATCTGGTGCCGCCAAACCGCCGGGCTTCAGCCGTGGCATTGATGTTCACCGGCCTGACGCTGGCCAACGTGCTCGGTGTGCCGCTGGGTACCGCACTGGGTCAGGCGCTGGGTTGGCGTTCGACGTTCTGGGCGGTGGCGGTCATTGGCGTGCTCTCTCTGTTGGCGCTGTACAGCAAGCTGCCCAGCGTGAAGGACGAGGCCCCGACGGATCTGAAAAAAGAGCTGGCGGCGTTGCGCGGCGGCGGTATTTGGCTGTCATTGCTGATGACCGTGGCCTTTGCCGCATCGATGTTCGCGCTGTTTACTTATATTGCCCCGTTACTGACCGAGGTGACGGGTGTTTCTTCCCATGGCGTCAGTTGGACGCTGTTGCTGATGGGGGTTGGTCTGACGCTGGGCAACATCCTGGGTGGACGTTTGGCGGACTGGCGCTTGCCGTTGACGCTGACCTGTACGTTCCTGGTGATCGCCTGCTTTGCGGCATTGTTCAGTTGGACCAGCCATTCGATGGTACCGGCTGAAATTACCCTGTTCCTGTGGGCCGCTGCGGCGTTCGCCGCCGTACCGGCGCTGCAAATCAACGTGGTGACCTACGGTAAAAAGGCCCCAAATCTGGTGTCCACGCTGAACATCGCCGCGTTCAACGTCGGTAATGCGATTGGTGCCTGGGTTGGCGGTGTCGTGATAGCGCAGGGGTTGGGCTTGACCAGCGTACCGCTGGCCGCTGCGGGGATCGCGTTGCTGGGTCTGGTACTGTGTCTGGTGACGTTCAGCCGCGCCAAGCGCCCGGCTAGCGCGTAATCACGGCGGCCAGACGGGCGGGCAGCGTTTGTGCCTGTTGCTGCAAATGTTGAGTAAAGGCCGTGACCAGCGCCGACGACGGGCGGTGCAGCGGCCGGATCAGGCTAACGGTAAAGGGCACGTCAACGCTGAATGGCCGTATATGCACACCGTTGTTGGCGTAGTCCAACGCCGTTAGCGGATTGACTATCGATACCCCCACGCCGGCTTTGACCATGGCGCAGACCGACGCTGCGCTGTGGGTTTCCATCACCAGCCGGCGATTAACCCCTTCCTCACTGAACAGCGAATCCAGCAGTTGGCGATAGCTGTCGGTGTTCGACAGGCTGATAAAGTTTTGTCCGGCAAAATCCTGCGGCGTCAGCCGCTTTTTCGCCAGCAGCGGATGCTCGGCCGGCAAGACACACACTTCGTTCAGCGTCATCAAGGTCATTCGCTCGGTGCCCGCCGGAGTCAGGGTATTTTCCGTCAGGCCCAAATCGTGGCGCTGCGCCGATAACCACTCTTCCAGCAACGGTGATTCCTGCGGTATCACGCTGAAGCTGACCTCCGGATAGCGATCGATAAAGGGTTTGCACACCGCCGGCAGCAGCGATTGTGAAAATACCGGCAGGCAGGCAATCGAAAGCTGCGCCTGCTGGAACTGGCGGATACCGGCGGCGGCATTGACGATGCGATCAAGGCCGTAATAGGAACGTTGAACCTCTTCCAACAGCCTCAGGCCCTGTACCGTGGGGGATAACCGCCCGCGTACCCGTTTGAACAACTGCAGTTGGATCAGTTTCTCGAAGCGCGCCAGCTCGCGGCTGACGGTGGGCTGCGAGGTTTGCAGCAGCGCGGCGGCTTCGGTCAGATTGCCGGCCGTCATCACCGCATAGAAGATTTCAATCTGGCGCAGGGTTATCGCGTGCATCGGCTGATTCCATCATGAACAAAGCCATATCATAAATGAATAGACTCTGGCTAAATAGATATTTTCCACCCGAGAAAGAGTGCGGCAATATTGAAGGCATACCATTTTCGAACCGGGAACATCACTATGCCACGCGCTTTGCACGACACTTCTACCGCTCTTAACGCCGCTAACCTATTGGCGCTGCCTCAGCGCTTTGGTTGCCCTGTGTGGGCCTATGACGCAGCGATTATCAGCGAGCGCATCAGCCAATTGCGGCATTTTGACGTGATCCGTTTTGCCCAGAAGGCCTGCTCGAATATTCATATTTTGCGCCTGATGCGTGAGCAGGGCGTCAAGGTGGACTCGGTGTCGTTAGGCGAGATTGAACGTGCATTGCAGGCCGGTTTTCAGCCGGGTGGCGAACCAAGCGAAATCGTGTTTACCGCCGATGTGCTCGATCACGCGACTCTGGCTCGCGTCAGCGAATTGAAAATCCCGGTCAACGTCGGTTCGATCGACATGCTGGAACAGCTGGGGCAGGTCTCTGCCGGGCATCCGGTGTGGCTGCGCATCAATCCAGGTTTCGGTCACGGCCATAGCCAGAAAACCAACACCGGCGGTGAGAACAGCAAGCACGGTATTTGGTATGCCGACTTACCGCAGGCGGTGGAAAAAATTCAGCAATACGGTCTGAAGCTGATTGGCGTGCATATGCATATAGGGTCGGGGGTGGACTACCAGCATCTGGAGCGCGTGTGTGACGCCATGGTGCAACAGGTGATCGACCTCGGCCAGGACATCAGTGCGATTTCTGCCGGAGGCGGGCTGTCGATCCCCTATCAGTACGGCGAAGAGGCGATCGATACCGAACACTATTTTGGTTTGTGGAACAGCGCCCGCGAGCGTATTGCCGCACATTTGGGTCATCCGGTGAAGCTGGAGATCGAACCGGGCCGTTTCCTGATGGCGGAAGCCGGTGTGCTGGTCGCCGAGGTACGGGCAGTGAAAGACATGGGCAGCCGGCACTTTGTGCTGGTGGATGCCGGTTTTAATGATTTGATGCGTCCGGCAATGTACGGCAGCTATCACCACATATCCCTGCTGCCGGCCGACGGTCGCGATACCGCACACCAGCCACTGCGTGAAACCGTGATTGCCGGACCGCTGTGTGAATCCGGAGACGTCTTTACTCAGCAGGCCGGGGGCGGTATTGAAACCCGCGAGCTGCCGCCGGTGCAGGTTGGCGATTATCTGGTGTTCCATGACACCGGTGCTTATGGCGCGTCTATGTCTTCAAACTACAATAGCCGCCCGCTGCTGCCGGAAGTGCTGTTTGAGAACGGTGAACCGCGCCTGATCCGTCGTCGCCAGACCATCGAAGAGCTGATTGCGCTGGAAATGATCTGATGCTTTTGGGCGCAGTTTGCTGCGCCCATTTTACAGCGTCATCCGTCGATGCTGGCCGTTCGGGAGCTGAACTTCCAGCGACAGCGTTCCCCCCATGGCTTCGATATAGCGTTTGAGTGAAGAGAGTTTAATTTCGCTGCCGCGTTTTTCCAGGTTGGCGACCGAAGGTTGGCTGATACCAAGCCGCTTGGCCAGTTCCACCTGAGACACCGCCAGTTCTTCCCGAAGCATTGCCAGCCGCAGTTCAAAAATTTCTTTGTCCGCTTTCTGTTGCGCAGCTTCAACTACGGTGGGATCGAGTTTGTCGATCAGATCTGATAAGGGTTTGGCCATTTACGTTACCTCTGGGTTGCCAAGTAATGTGAAAACTCTCTGATGGCGATCGGCAACATTTGTTGATAGAAGCGTTTATTACCGGTTTTATCGCCACCGCAAAGCAGGACCGCTTGTCGTTGCGGATCGAAGGCGAAGAAAATCCGAAACGGCCGACCGCGATGCTGAATACGTAACTCTTTCAGATGCTGTATTTGGTTTTTGTGATTCAGCGTGTCGGCATGAGGACGCGCCAACAAGGGGGGCGAATTCCTGCATTTTGAATATTCCTACCAGCACGCTTTTTTGTTGATCGCTGTTTAATGATAAAAACCAGCTGTCGAATCGTTCGACGGTCACGATCTGCCACATGTCAAACTCCAAATATAGTCTTTAAGCTATATAGCGTAAAGGTTATTGTCTTGACAATATGCGGATTGGTGGCAGGGAAGGGAAATTGGCGTTGAAGAAATACGGCGCTGTACGCAATCTGCGACAGCGCCCGGAGGGATCAGTCGGCGTAAGGCCCGGGAAGCACCGATTCACGCAGCCGCAGTTCGCCGGTGAACGGGGTGAGTGGCTGTGTGTCTTCCCCATTGATCAGGCGAAAAGCCTGGCTGATGGCGGCTTCGATCATCACGTCGATCGGCAGATACACGGTAGATAGTGCAGGTTGCAAATAGGCGGCGCTGGGCTCGTCGTCAAAGCCGAACAGTGAGACATCCTGCGGCAGGCGTTTGCCCGCATCGAGCAGCGCCTTCATCGCGCCGACCGCCATGTCGTCGTTGCAGGCGAACAGCGCGCTGAAATCGATATGCTCGGCCAGCAAACGCCGGGTGCCCTGATATCCGCTTTGCACGCTGCTGTCACCGTAGGCCACGCGGGCTTCGTTGAAGGCAATATGGTGCTGCTCTAACGCTTGTTGATAACCTGCCAGCCGCGCCTGTGCTGTTGGCGTGGCGATGGGGCCGGTAATGCAGGCGATCTCGCGATGCCCCTGCCGAATCAGATAATCCACCGCATGGAAGGCCGCCTTTTGCTGTTCGAAGAACACGCAGCGTGCGCGCGCCTGTGGCAGATCCCGATTGATCACCATAATCGGCACCGGCAGGCTGTCCAGCAGCTTCATCAGCGCAGTTTCTGACATGAAACGCGTATACAGGATGATGGCATCACAGCGGCGATCCGCCAGTAGCTGTACCGCCTGCAGTTCATCTTCCGGCGTGTCGTGGCCGTCGGTCACAATCAGGTGTTTGCCACTGGCCTCGATCAGCTTGGCTGCGCGACGAAGCAGGCGCCCGAAGTAGGGGCCGTCGAAATTGGACACTACCAGGCCAATGCTGTTGGAGCTTTTGTTTGCCAGCGATTGGGCGAGGAAGTTCGGGCGGTAACCCAAATCGTCCATGGCCTTGAACACCGCATCGCGGGTGCTCTTTTTCACCTGGCCGGTGCCATTTAACACGCGTGAAACCGTGGCTTTGGATACCCCCGCGCGAATGGAAACATCCAACATGGTGATCATCAGTGGCTTACCTCTTTCAACATCCGCTGTGGCAAATATCGCTCAGTCTAGCATAGGCTTACCCCTTGGCTGCGTGGGATTTTTCCGCCGGGATTGTGTTGTGGCGCAACGTCCGTAGACTGATGCCAGACAATGGGAAAAGAGAGAAGAGATGACTGAGATTAAGCTTCTGGCGGATTATCCACAGCATCGCGGTCAGGTGATTGATTGGCTGTGGCAGGCGTTTGGCAGCGAAAGCAGCCGGGCATTTTTCGCCAGCGTGGTGGATAGCGGGC
Organism: Serratia sp. GW822-FHT06D09; assembly: GCF_058799515.1. Lineage (NCBI taxonomy): Bacteria > Pseudomonadati > Pseudomonadota > Gammaproteobacteria > Enterobacterales > Yersiniaceae > Serratia > Serratia sp. GW822-FHT06D09. The sequence continues at coordinate 105,407 of NZ_JBXALO010000008.1, read as the reverse complement.
TGTGCGGAGCCGATTTGCCCATTACTTTTATCGCCCTGCAGGACGATAAAGTGGTTGGCACCGTCGGCTTATGGCGCTGTGACTTGATCAGCCGGCAGGATCTGACGCCCTGGCTGGCGGCGCTGTATGTCGGCGAAAGCCAGCGCGGTAGCGGTCTGGGGCTGCGGTTGCAGCAGCATGTGCAAGACTACGCCCGACGCACCGGCTTCAGTGAGCTTTATCTCTACAGTGACTTTAGCGGCTATTATGAGCGCCATGGCTGGCGCTACATTGGCGATGCGCTGGATTACCCCGATCGCCCGGTGCGGCTGTATCACCGGGAGTTGATCTAATTCTGCTCGTAAACGTTATTGATGCTGGCCACCGAATGGCGGCGCACCAGCGTCGGGCTGAACATGTTGGTGATCTCCGGCAGCGGCTGATTGTTGGCCAGTGCCAGCGCCAGTTCGGCCGCCTGGGTCGCCATGGCCACCACCGGATAGCGAATAGTGGTCAGACGCGGCCGCAGGTAGCGTGAAATCAGCACGTCATCGAAACCAATCAGCGACATCTGCCCCGGCACATCCACGCTGTTGTCGCTCAGTACCGAAAGGGCACCGGCGGCCATTGAGTCGTTGTAGCAGGTGACCGCGGTGAAGTTTTTACCGCGCCCGAGCAGCTCGGTCATCGCCTGTTCGCCGCCAATCTCGTCTGGCTCGCCGTAGGCAATCAGTTTTTCATCTACCGCAATGCCGTGCTCCTGCAATGCATCGAGATAGCCCTGCAGACGGTCCGCCGCGTCGGAAATTTGGTGGGTGGAGCAGATGATGGCAATACGCTGGTGCCCCTGTTGGATCAGGTGGCGGGTCGCCAGCCAGGCACCGTAGCGATCGTCGAGCGCCACGCAGCGCGATTCAAAGCCCGGCAGCGTGCGGTTAATCAGCACCATGCCCGGGATCTGCTGCATCCACCCGCTTAACTCACGGTCGGTCAGCTTTTTGGCATGTACCACCAGCGCGGCACAACGGTGGCGTACCAGCTGTTCAATCGCCTGACGCTCTTTTTCCGCCTCGTGGTAACCGTTGCCAATCAGTAGGAAATTGTGGGTGGCGTAGGCCACCTGCTCCACGGCCTTGACCATGGCACCAAAGAAGGGATCGGAGACGTCGGAAACGATCAGCCCGAGCGTTTCGGTCGATTGCTGCGCCAGCGCGCGGGCATTGGCGTTTGGGTGATACTGCAGTTGTTCCATCGCGGCCAGCACGGCGGTGCGTGAGCCTTCGCTAGCCTTGGGAGAATTGTTTATTACGCGGGATACCGTGGCCACGGAAACACCCGCCAGCCTGGCAACATCCTTTATGGTAGCCATATCTGTCATACATCCTGGGTAATCGCTTACATCCCTCAGTCTTGCGGAAAAAGCCCGGGGCTGCAAGCGCTGGCGATCGTAACTTGTGGCGGCTGTTGCAGATATGGGCAATTTACCCCGAGCTTAGACCTGCGCCGCTCAGTGATAGAGCCATTTGTGCTTTGGCGTGGCGCGTCGGCTAATGCTATTTTTGGGCATCCATTTTTGGCTGAGAACACCATGTCGATTAAACGCTATCCGCAACTCGCTCACTGGGGCGCCTACACCGCCGTGGTTGAAGACGGCAGGCTTATCCGTTGTGAGCCGTTTGCCGACGATCCGGATCCTTCCCCAATGCTCGACTCCATCGCGCCGATGGCCTATTCCGACAAGCGCATCCGCAAGCCGTCCGTGCGCCGTTCCTGGCTGCAAAAGCGTGAAGGCAGCGACCGTACGCTACGTGGCCGCGAGGATTTTGTCGAAGTGGATTGGGATCTGGCGCTCGATCTGGTGGCGGAAGAGAACCGGCGCGTGCGCGATCGCTACGGCCCCTCCGGCTTGTTTACCGGTTCCTATGGCTGGTCATCTGCCGGGCGCCTGCACCACGCTCGTTCGCTGGTGCGCCGTTTTTATTTTGCTGGCGGCGGCGGTGTCGATCAGTTGGGCAACTACAGCTGGGGAGCGGCCCAGTTTTTCCTGCCGTATGTGATCGGCACTTTCACCCCATTGACCGGCCGTGTCACCAGTTGGCCCAGCGTGGTTGAGCACTGCGAGCTGTTTGTGGCCTTCGGCGGCCTGGCGTTGAAAAATGCCCAGGTCTCTTCCGGCGGTGCGGCGGAGCACTCGCTCAAACCCTGGCTGCAAAAGCTGGTGAAAAAAGGCACTCCGGTGATCAACATCAGCCCGATGCGTGATGACTGCCCGGAATTTGTTAATGCCGAATGGATCCCAATTCGCCCGAATACCGACGTGGCGCTGATGCTGGCCCTGGCGTATGAAATCCAGCGCCGTGGCGCTCAGGATGAAGCTTTCCTCTATAGCCACTGCACCGGCTATAGCCAGTTGGCGGATTATCTGCGCGGCACCGACGACGGCGTGGCAAAAACGCCCGAATGGGCCAGTGCCATCACCGGCATTCCGGCGGCGCGTATCGGTTTGCTGGCGCAGCAACTGATCGGCGTGCGCAGTTTTATCACCTGTTCCTATTCGGTTCAGCGTGCCCATCGCGGTGAACAACCCTACTGGATGATGATTGCCCTGTCGGCGATGCTCGGCCAGGTGGGGCTGCCGGGGGGCGGTTTCTCCTTTGGTCACGGCTCGATGAACGGGGTCGGCAACCCGCGGGTGGATACGCCGGGACCCATGATGCCGGTCGGCGCCAACCCTTGCGGGCTAGCCATCCCGGTGGCGCGTATCTGCGACATGCTGTTGCAACCCGGCGGCTCCTATCAGTTCCGTGGCGAGACGCACCAGTATCCGGATATTCATTTGGTGCACTGGGCCGGCGGCAACCCGTTCCATCATCACCAGCAGTTAAACCGGCTGGTGGAAGGCTGGCAAAAACCGGATACGGTGATAGTGCAGGATATCTGGTGGACGCCGGCGGCCAAGATGGCGGACATTGTGCTGCCGGTTACCACCTCGCTGGAACGTAACGATATCGGCGGTTCATCGCGCGATCGCTACGTATTGGCGATGCATCAGGCCATTGCGCCACAGCATCAGGCACGTAACGACTTTGATATTTTTGCCGATCTGGCGGAGCGGCTCGGTTACCGCGAGCAGTTCACCGAAAACCGCGACGAGCGGGCCTGGATCGAATCTATCTATCAACAATGCGGCCAGGCGCAGGCGGGGACCGGCGTAGAATGGCCCGAGTTTGAGGATTTCTGGCGCAAAGGCTATATCGAGCTGCCGGCACCGGCGAAAGAATTCGTGTTCTTCGACGATTTTCGTGCCGATCCGCAGGCCAATCCGCTGCAAACGCCGAGCGGCAAGATTGAGTTGTTCAGCGAGAAAATCGCCGGTTATCGCTATGCCGATTTTGCCCCGCATCCGCAGTGGCAGCCGCCAGTCGAGTGGCTGGGGGCACCGGAGGCCAAAGAGTGGCCATTGCACCTGATATCTATCCAACCGAGCGATCGCCTGCACAGCCAGATGGATCCGGCGCCGCTGGCGCAGGGCAATAAAACGGCCGGACGCGAAACGCTGTATATGCACCCGGAAGATGCAGCCAGGCGCGGCATTGCCGAGGGGGCGGAGGTACAGGTCAGCAACGCGCGTGGCAATTGCCTGGCAGGTGTTGCGATCACCGACGGCGTCACCCAGGGCGTAGTGCTGATGGCAACCGGCGCCTGGTTTGACCCAGGTTTTGGTGCCGAGCGCCTGCAGGTGGAACAGTCCGGCAACCCGAACGTGTTAACGCTGGATATCGGTACCTCACCATTGACTCAAGGGCCGAACGCCATGAGCTGCCTGGTAGAAGTGAGCGTACGATAAACATCCAGCCCCACGGCAAGGCGAGCTCGCTGTGGCTTGAAAGGCCTTGGGGATACACCGCTGGTTACACTTTGCGCCCTAATGTTTCGATTGGCCGCTGGCTGGTTTTCGGCTCAACGGGGTAAATTAAACGTCCCAGAGGTATTGATTGGTGAGTTTCAGCAACTTGTTTGTTGAGCCCATATTAATTTGCACCAACCTACGCAGATGCGTAGGTTTTTTTTTGCCCGATCCCCCTCCGTCCCGCCTGCGTAAAATCTGATTTTGTATTTTTATTCCGCAGGACTATTTACATTTCATTGAGTTATTTCAGTACATCGCGGGAAATTTACAGCTGGTTGCATTTAGAGCAAAACTCTTGCGATTGATCGGTAGTTTCTTAATCGGCACCTCTCTAGAGTAGGTGATCCCAGAGGTATTGATTGGTGAGAAATCAGCATACTCTGTATGTTGAAGCCATTTTCAATTGCACCAACCTACGCGGATGCGTAGGTTTTTTTTTGCCTGCCATATAGTATTCTTTTCCCTACAACCATTTACGCTCATCTTGGGCAAAGGGAGAAGGGCATGATCTTTTCAATGCTGCGGGTGCTGTTCCGCCTGCTGTACCGGGTACGCGTTGAGGGCGACGCCCGACATTTCGATCAGAAAAAGCTGCTGATTACGCCCAATCACATCTCCTTCCTCGACGGTATTCTGTTGGCGCTGTTTTTGCCGATCAAACCGGTGTTTGCCGTCTACGCCAGCATTGGCGATCGCTGGTTTATGCGCTGGTTGCGGCCTTATATCGATTTCGTTTCGCTCGATCCCACCAAGCCGATGGCCATCAAACAGTTGGTGCGCATGGTTGAGCAAGGGCGGCCCATCGTGGTGTTCCCCGAAGGGCGCATTACCGTGACCGGCTCACTGATGAAAATTTATGATGGTGCCGCGTTTATTGCCGCCAAATCGGGGGCGACCGTGGTGCCGATACGGCTTGATGGCGCCGAATTCAGCCCTTTTGGGCGTATGGCCGGGGTATTCAAGATCCGTTGGTTCCCGCAGATCAGCATCCGTATTTTACCGCCGACGTCATTGCCGATGCCGGTCGCGCCACGCGCCCGAGAACGTCGCATGCTGGCCGGCGATCGTTTGCACCAGATCATGATGAAGGCGCGTATGGACACGCGCGAGCCACAGACCCTGTTCCGCGCTTTGCTGGCGGCGCAGCATCGCTATGGTCGGAGCAAGCCGTGCATTGAAGATATCAACTTCAAGGAAGACAGCTACCAGACACTGATCAAAAAAGCGCTGGGCGTCAGCCGTATCCTGCAGCGCTTTACCGCCGAGGGCGAACATGTCGGCATGCTATTGCCGAATGCCACCATTACCGCCGCGGCGATTTTTGGCGCCTCGCTGCGCAACCGTATCCCGGCGATGCTCAACTACACCGCGGGTTCCAACGGCCTGAAAAGCGCCATGCTCGCCGCCAGTCTTAAAACCATCGTCACCTCGCGCCAGTTCCTGGAAAAAGGCAAGCTGACACATTTGCCGCAGCAGGTGCCGGAGGCCAACTGGGTGTATCTGGAGGATCTGAAAGATACCGTGACCCTGGCGGACAAGCTGTGGATCCTGCGTCATCTGTTCCAACCCGCGCGCGCCATGCTGCCGCAGCAGCCTGACGATGCGGCACTGATCTTGTTCACCTCGGGGTCGGAGGGCAATCCGAAGGGCGTGGTGCACTCCCACGCCAGCCTGCTGGCCAACGTTGAGCAGATCCGTACCATTGCCGACTTCACTCCGCGCGACCGTTTTATGTCGTCGCTGCCGCTGTTTCACTCGTTTGGTTTGACGGTCGGGCTGTTGACCCCGTTGATGACCGGCAGCCGCATCTTCCTCTACCCCAGTCCGCTGCATTACCGCGTGGTGCCGGAGCTGGTGTATGACCGTAACTGCACCGTGCTGTTCGGCACGGCCACTTTCCTCAATAACTATGCGCGTTTTGCCCATCCGTACGACTTTGCCCGGTTGCGCTATGTGGTAGCCGGTGCGGAAAAGCTGGCGGACAGCACCAAACAGATTTATCAGGACAAATACGGTATTCGCATCCTGGAAGGCTATGGCGTGACCGAGTGTGCGCCGGTGGTGTCAATCAACGTGCCACTGGCGGCCAAGGTGGGTACCGTCGGGCGCATCATGCCGAATATGGAAGCGCGTTTAATGAAGGTGCCGGGTATTGAGAACGGTGGACGCCTGCAACTGCGTGGGCCGAATATCATGAAAGGCTATCTGCGGGTGGAGCATCCGGGCGAGCTGGAGCCGCCAGCGGCAGAGGATGAACAGGGCAACCTGCAGCCGGGCTGGTACGATACCGGCGATATCGTCACGCTGGACGAACAGGGCTACTGTGTGATCCGCGGTCGGGTGAAGCGCTTTGCCAAACTGGCGGGCGAAATGGTCTCGCTGGAAAGCGTGGAGCTGCTGGCACAGCGCGTATCGCCGGAAGGGCTGCACGCCGCCACGGTGAAAAGTGACAGCAGTAAGGGCGAGGCACTGGTGCTGTTCACAACCGATGCAAGCGTAACCCGCGAAGCCTTGCTGCGGGCAGCGCGTGAATTGGGCAGCCCTGAACTGGCGGTACCGCGTGATATTCGCCTGTTGAAAACGCTGCCGGTGCTGGGCAGTGGCAAACCGGATTTTGTGACCCTGCGTAAAATGGCTGAACAGCCGGAGACTGTCTGATGAACCCGTCGTCGAACACTGATTCACCCTTGCTTTCGCGCAGCATGATTGCCGTCATTTGCGCACAGTTTCTCTCTGCGTTCGGTGACAATGCGTTGCTGTTCGCCACGCTGGCGCTGATCAAACAACAGCTTTATCCCGACTGGAGTCAGCCGATTCTGCAGATGGCGTTTGTCGCCACCTATATCATTCTCGCGCCTTTTGTCGGCCAGATTGCCGACAGCTTTGCGAAAGGGCGAGTGATGATGGTGGCTAACGGCCTGAAGCTGGCTGGCGCATTGGTGATCTGTTTCGGGTTGGATCCGTTCCTCGGTTATAGCCTGGTGGGCGTGGGTGCCGCAGCTTATTCACCGGCCAAATATGGGATTTTGGGTGAGATCACCAGCGGTGAGAAACTGGTCAAGGCCAACGGCCTGATGGAGGCCTCCACTATCGCGGCGATCCTGCTGGGCTCGGTGGCCGGCGGCATCCTGGCAGACTGGCACGTGGTCGCGGCACTGGCGGTATGTGCGCTGGTTTACGCAGCGGCGGTGATCGCCAACCTGTATATTCCGCGCCTGCCTGCGGCACATCCGGCGACGTCATGGACGCCACGTGCCATGACTCGCGCTTTCTTCAACGCCTGTGTGGTGCTGTGGCGCGATGGGCAAACCCGTTTCTCATTGATTGGTACCAGCCTGTTTTGGGGCGCTGGGGTCACGCTGCGTTTTCTGTTGGTGCTGTGGGTGCCGGTGGCGCTGGGTATCGCCGATAACGCCACGCCGACGTTGCTGAATGCCATGGTGGCGGTGGGGATTGTGGTTGGCGCCGGTGCCGCGGCTCGCTTCGTTACGCTTGAGACCGTGAAACGCTGTATGCCGGCTGGGATCTTGATTGGCGTAGCGGTGGCGATATTCGCGCTGCAAACTACCCTGCTTAGCGCCTATGCGGTACTGCTGATTATCGGCGTCTTGGGCGGCTTCTTTGTGGTGCCATTGAATGCGTTGTTGCAAGAACGAGGCAAAAAATCGGTGGGGGCAGGCAACGCGATCGCGGTGCAAAACCTTGGCGAGAACACCGCCATGCTGTTGATGCTCGGGCTCTATTCGCTGGCGGTGAAAGTCAGCGTACCGGTGGTCGGCGTGGGGATCGGTTTCGGTGTGGTTTTCGCGCTGGCGATCGGCGCGCTGTGGTTGTCGCAACGACGGGCAAAATAATCAAAGGGGCGCGGTTTAGGCGCCCCTGATTATTTAGGGTGCAGGAATGGTAAAGCGGGTGTGGATCTCCTCCAGCCCCTGAAGCACGTCTTCATTCAACACCAGGTCGAAACTGTCGATGTTGGTTTTCAGCTGTTCCAGCGTGGTGGCGCCCAGCAGGGTACTGGCAACGAAGGGTTGCTGGCGAACAAAGGCCAGGGCCATCTGCGAAGGATCCAGTCCGTGTTTTTTGGCTAATGCGACGTATTCGGCAATCGCCAACTGCGTTTGCGAGGCCGAATAACGATTAAAGCGGCTAAACAGCGTATTTCGCGCACCGGCCGGTTTGGCGCCGTTCAAATACTTGCCGCTCAGGGTGCCGAACGCCAGGCTGGAATAGGCTAACAGTTCGACGCCTTCGTGCTGGCTGATCTCCGCCAGAGCAATCTCAAAACTGCGGTTCAACAGGCTGTAGGGGTTCTGAATTGAGACGATGCGCGGCAGCTCATGCTTTTCAGCCAACTGCAGGTAACGCATCACGCCCCAAGGCGTTTCGTTAGACACCCCGATATAACGAATTTTACCGGCGCGCACCTGCTCGGTCAGCGCTTCCAGCGTTTCCAGCAGGGTGACGGTAGCCTTTTCGTCAGTGTACTGATAGTTGAGCTTACCGAAGAAGTTGGTCGCACGCTGCGGCCAATGCAACTGGTAGAGATCGAGATAATCGGTGTTGAGGCGTTTCAGGCTGGCGTCCAGCGCGGCACGGATGTTTTTGCGATCCAGCGCCTGCTGCGGGCGGATACTGCTGTCAGTCCCGCGCACCGGCCCGGCGATTTTGCTGGCCAGCACCAGTTTCTCACGGTTGCCGCGAGCCTTGATCCAACTGCCGATGTACTGTTCGGTCAGCCCCTGGGTTTCAGGGCGGGGCGGTACCGGGTACATCTCTGCGGTATCGATCAGGTTGATGCCAGCGGCTAATGCATAGTCGAGTTGCGCGTGGGCATCGGCTTCACTGTTCTGTTCGCCAAAGGTCATGGTGCCCAGTCCCAGCACGCTCACTTCTAAAGAACTGTGGGGAATACGGTGGTATTGCATTAACGGCCTTCCTTTCGTGTTAGCGCTTACGGGCTATACACCCGATAAAACAGGAGCCAAACAATCTGCAAGGCGGTGATATCGCCTTTGCCGACTATAACCAAGCCGAGAAGATGGGGGAAGTGGATTCAGTGCGGGGAGGGCTATCGCGCAACGCGGGAGCGATAGCCGATCGGGAAACTAGCGTTCGATGACCTGTGAAACCTGATCGCCGTTGATCTGGCGATGGTTGCCTTTTTCGTCTTTATAGCTGATGAGGCCGGTATCTTGGTCAATCTCTGGCTTGCCCTGAGTCAGGATCATATTGCCGTCTTTGGTCGCCATCACGTAATCGCTGGAGCATCCCGCCAACCCGGCGGCCATCACCAACGCAGACACTGCCATTACCCACTTTTTCATCCTGCGGATCCTCAGTTAAGTATGCAAAAAGAAGCTTCTTTCTAGATTAGCAAACTATAGATGCATCGTGTTTCGGATAAGTCCTTATCTCTGTAAGAGAAAGTGACATTGAAACTGTGCGGGGGATACAAAAATATTAACGGGAGCGGCTTACGCTCGCTCCCGTTGGGGGATTACTCAGAGGCGGGTTTTTTCTTGCTGCGCATCAGGTTGAGCGCTTCTACCGACATCGAGAAGAACATCGCAAAGTAGATGTAGCCTTTAGGTACATGCACCTGGAAGCTTTCCAGCATCAGGGTGAAGCCCACCAGGATCAAGAATGCCAGCGCCAGCATTTTCACCGAAGGGTGGCGGTTAACGAACTCGCCAATCGGCCGGGCGGCAAACATCATAACGCCCACGGCAATCACTACTGCTGCCATCATGATAAACAGATGATCGGACAGGCCTACCGCGGTGATCACTGAATCCAGGCTGAAAATGATATCCAGCAGCATGATCTGCACGATGGCACCGAAGAAGCCGTGCACTTTAGTGTGGTGCTCTTCGTCCGACCCTTCGATGGTTTCATGGATCTCTTTACTGGCTTTCCAAATCAGGAACAGCCCGCCCAGCAGCAGGATCAGATCGCGAGCCGAAACGCTGTGATCCATGATGGTAAACAGCGGATGGGTCAGACGGATCACCCAGGCGATAGAGGCCAACAGCCCCAGACGCATTAACATTGCGCCGGCCAGCCCGATGCGACGCGCCTTGTTCTGCTGGGCTTTCGGCAGTTTAGACACCACCAGGGAAAGGAAAATAATGTTATCAATACCCAGAATGATCTCAAGAATGGTCAGCGTACCTAACGCTAACCAGGCATTGGGATCCATAATCCATTCGAACATTGCCTAGCCACACCTTAATAAAAAGCAAAGGCTGAATTATACGCGTTTATTGATACGGCGACACTGTTAGCTAAACACAGCCTAAACAAAAGCGATCAGATTAAGAAATGTCTTGCCAGCAGCGCGGCGGTGAAACTTTTTTTCAAATAGAAACCACGCGGTAATGTGAGGATCGGCTGACCTTGTTCGCCGATGGCTTCGGTCAGGGCTTTACTGTTGGCCGCCTTGGGGCGTAGTTGCAGCACTTCACCGTGTCGTGCGGTGATCCGTTCTACGTGGCCAAGCACGATCAAATCCATCAGCTCTTCCCAGTCGCGGCGCAGCATCTCTTCTTCTTCTTCGTTCGGGCTCCACAACAGTGGTGAACCTATGCGCCGCTGTGCCAGCGGAATCTGCCGCTCGCCTTCCACCGGGATCCACAGCACCCGCGCCAGCTTATGGCGTACGTGGCTGCTGGCCCAGGTGACGCCGCTGTTGCCGGTCAAGGGCGCTACGCAGACGAAAGTGGTTTCCAGCGGCTTGCCGGCGGCGTCTATCGGGATGGTTTTCAGCTCGATGCCCAACTCGGGAAAATCCTGTTCCGGCTTGCTGCCGGCCATGGCGCCAAGATACTGCTCCAGCAGCATGCCAACCCATCCTTTATCCCGCTTCAGATCTTTGGGAATAGGCAACTGCGCATGTGTCGCCAGTTCTCCCAACTGACAGCCGGCAAGCTGCTGCGCCCGTTCAAACAGTTGCTGTTCATTTTCTGGAGGAGGAGGCAGAGGAGATAAAAACGCCATAATGCGAACCTGCTAGATTTGGTTGAAAAACGTACTGTATTTGTACACAGCGAACCTTGGTGGGCAAGGTCTGGGGAAAAGAATAATAGTAGCATGATTTTCCATGACTTTTTTCCCGCTACATGACGGGGGAAAAATTCAGGGCGACGCTTGTGCACCTGAAGCCACCGACAATAAACAGGATCTTACACCTATTTATCCACAGATTTATGGGATAACCCAAATTTTTACCGATCACTGGTTCGATTTACAGCCTTGACTCAGGGGTTTTTTTGCGAAATTGTCCGTTTTGTGCGTAACTCATACGGATAATCTGTGGATAAAAACGACGTTGGTGGATCTTTCGCCAGGGTAAGATCCTAAACGGATATAGATCACATTTTTACTCTGTATAGGGTTGTTGATAAATAAATAACTTTATGTTTTTAATGATGTATTTTTGTTTTTGTTTTTATGGTGATTTTGAGTTCACCAGAGTTTTACCGGCTTATCCCTTGAGTTCTTCACACACCTATCCACAGAAAAAGTGAATAAAACCGCGTGTAAATGGCTTCACATGTTTATAACTTTGCCATTATCTGTGAGTTATCCCAATGTTATCCGGTCTGCACCGCCGCAAAGCAGTGGTTTACCGCCTGTAGCTTGTGTGAAACAATCAGGGTATCTATGCGAATTTAAGCTTATCGAGGTAGTCCGGTGATCGATGATGATGGCTACCGCCCGAATGTTGGTATCGTAATCTGTAATCGTCAGGGGCAAGTCCTGTGGGCTCGCCGTTACGGTCAACACTCCTGGCAGTTTCCCCAAGGGGGGATCAACCCCGGTGAAACCGCAGAACAGGCAATGTACCGTGAGCTGTTCGAAGAAGTGGGGCTGAGCAAAAAGGATGTGCGTATCCTGGCCTCAACCCGCAACTGGTTGCGCTATAAATTGCCAAAACGTTTGGTGCGTTGGGACACAAAGCCGGTTTGTATCGGCCAAAAGCAGAAATGGTTTCTTTTGCAGTTAATGTGCAATGACGCTGATATCAATATGCAACGCAGCAGCACGCCGGAGTTTGACGGCTGGCGCTGGGTGAGCTTTTGGTATCCGGTGCGCCAGGTGGTGTCGTTCAAACGCGACGTTTACCGCCGGGTGATGAAAGAATTCGCCGTCACCGTGATGCCGATGCAGGAGCAGGCAGCACAGCGGCAGACCCCCGCTTATCGCCGGAAGAGAGGTTAAGTTAAGCCGACTATGCTCACGCGCTTGCGAGAAATTGTTGAGAAGGTGGCCGCGGCGGCCAGCCTGACAGATGCGCTGGATCTTTTGGTTAATGAAACCTGTCTGGCAATGGATACGGAAGTCTGTTCCATCTATCTGGCAGACAATGACCGCCGCTGTTATTACCTGATGGCGACACGCGGGTTAAAAAAACCGCGTGGGCGCACTATCGCACTGGCCTTTGATGAAGGCATCGTCGGCCTGGTTGGTCGCCGTGCGGAGCCGATTAACCTGGCGGACGCGCAGAGCCACCCCAGCTTCAAATATATTCCCCAGGTGAAGGAGGATCGGTTCCGATCCTTCCTCGGCGTGCCGATCATTCATCGCCGCCAACTGCTGGGCGTATTGGTGGTTCAGCAGCGTGAGCTGCGCCAGTTCGACGAAAGCGAAGAGTCTTTTATGGTGACGCTGGCCACGCAAATGGCCGGTATCCTATCCCAATCGCAGCTTAACGCTCTTTTTGGCCAGTATCGCCAGACGCGCATTCGTGCGCTGGCGGCATCGCCAGGCGTGGCGGTGGCTGAAGGTTGGCAGGACAGCAGCCAGCCGTCACTCGATCAGGTTTACAAGGCCTCAACGCTCGATACCGCCAGCGAACGTGAACGCCTGACCCAGGCGTTGGAAGAAGCCGGGGCGGAATTCCGCCGTTTCAGCAAGCGCTTTGCCGCCAGCTCGCAAAAAGAGAGCGCGGCGATTTTCGATCTTTACTCTCACCTGCTGAACGACGCCCGCCTCAAGCGTGAACTCTTCGCCGAGATCGATGCCGGCTCCGTAGCCGAATGGGCGGTGAAGCAGGTGATCGAAGTCTTTGCCGCCCAGTTCGCCAGCCTGCAAGACACCTACATGCGCGAGCGCGCCAGCGATCTGCGCGCGCTCGGTCAGCGCCTTTTATTCCACCTCGACGATACCACTCAGGGCGCAACCCAGTGGCCGGCGCGTTTTGTGCTGGTAGCCGATGAACTGACTGCTACCCTGTTGGCCGAAATGCCACAGGACAGGCTGGTCGGCGTGGTGGTCCGCGACGGTGCCGCCAACTCACACGCGGCTATTTTGGTGCGGGCGATGGGGGTGCCGACGGTGATGGGGGCGGATATCCAGCCTGCATTGCTCAGCCAGCGCCTGCTGATTGTCGATGGCTATCGCGGCGAGCTGCTGGTTGATCCGGAGCCGGTGCTGGTGCAGGAATACCAGCGTCTGATCAGCGAAGAGCTGGAATTAAGCCGATTGGCGGAAGACGATGTCGAACAGCCGGCTCAGCTCAAAAGCGGCGAGCGAGTGCAGGTGATGCTCAACGCCGGTCTTAGCCCGGAACACGAGCAATTGCTGGGAGGGCGCGTCGATGGCGTCGGCCTCTACCGTACCGAAATTCCATTTATGCTGCAGAGTGGCTTCCCTTCCGAAGAGGAACAGGTCGCCCAATATCAGGGTATGTTGCAGCTCTATCCGAACAAGCCGGTGACGCTGCGCACGCTGGATATCGGCGCCGATAAGCAGCTGCCTTATATGCCTATCAGCGAAGAAAACCCCTGTCTGGGTTGGCGCGGTATCCGCATCACCCTGGATCAGCCGGAAATCTTCCTGATCCAGGTGCGCGCCATGCTGCGTGCCAATGCCGGTACCGGCAATCTGGGCATTTTGCTGCCGATGATCACCAGTCTGGAAGAGATCGACGAGGCCCGACGCTTGATCGATCGCGCTGGGCGGGAAGTGGAAGAAGTGTTGGGGTATGAAATTCCCAAACCCAAACTTGGCGTAATGCTTGAAGTGCCGTCGATGATCTTCCTGATCCCGCATCTGGCCGGGCGGGTGGAGTTTATTTCGGTCGGTACCAACGACCTGACCCAATATCTGTTGGCGGTTGATCGCAACAATACCCGAGTGGCTTCGCTGTACGACAGCCTGCATCCTTCCATGCTGCAGGTGCTCAAGATGATTGTCGTTCAGGCCCAGGCCGTCGGGCTGCCGGTGGGGTTGTGCGGTGAACTGGCCGGCGATCCCATGGGGGCCTTGCTGCTGGTGGGCATGGGCTACCGCAACCTGAGCATGAACGGACGTAGCGTGGCGCGGATCAAATATCTGCTGCGGCATATTGAGCTCTCCGATGCCGAAGTGCTGGCGCAGCGGGTACTCAGTGCCCAAATGACCACCGAAGTGCGCCATCAGGTGGCGGCGTTTATGGAGCGGCGTGGCATGGGCGGGTTAATCCGCGGTGGCAAGTAACGCCGCAGGCTGACTGATTTTTTTACAGAACTTTTCCCAGCAGTCCAGTCCGGAGACGCTTAAGCTTATGCTATTATCCGCCTCCTCACTGTGTTGAAAGCAACGGAAAAAGTGCTCCTGCTGCGTTTCACCGCGTTTGGCACCTGCCGCCCCCGGATGGGGAAGAATAATAGACATGTTGTGGTGATAGATGACCAATAGCTATCTGGCGTTTCCTAAATTTGATCCGGTGATTTTCTCTATCGGCCCGGTCTCTCTGCATTGGTACGGTCTGATGTACCTGGTTGGCTTCGTTTTTGCCATGTGGTTGGCGGTGCGCCGTGCCAACAAACCGGGCAGCGGCTGGACCAAGGATGAAGTAGAGAACCTGCTGTATGCCGGTTTCCTCGGCGTGTTCGTCGGTGGCCGCGTTGGCTATGTGTTGTTCTACAACCTGCCGCTGTTCCTGGATAACCCGCTCTATCTGTTCAAAGTCTGGGATGGCGGTATGTCGTTCCACGGCGGCCTGATGGGGGTTATTCTGGTGATGTTCTGGTTCGCTCGTCGTACCAAACGCACCTTCTTCCAGGTTTCTGATTTTATTGCCCCGCTGATCCCCTTCGGCCTGGGTGCCGGTCGCTTGGGCAACTTTATCAATGGCGAACTCTGGGGCCGTGTTACCACCGATACCCCATGGGCGATGCTGTTCCCAAGTTCACGCGCGGAAGACGTAGCGCTTGCCGCCGCCGATCCGCAACTGCTGCCGATCCTGAATCAATACGGCGTGCTGCCGCGCCACCCGTCCCAGCTGTATGAACTGCTGCTGGAAGGCGTGGTGCTGTTTATCATTCTGAACCTGTTTATTCGCAAACCGCGGCCGATGGGCGCCGTTTCCGGCCTGTTCCTGATTGGTTATGGCGTATTCCGCATTATCGTCGAAGCTTTCCGTCAGCCGGATGCACAGCTCGGCCTGTTCGACGGCGTAATCAGCATGGGGCAGATCCTGTCCGTTCCTATGGTGGTGGCCGGTATTATTATGATGATTTGGGCGTATCGTCGTCGCCCGCAGCAACAACTGTCGTGAGGAACAAATGAAACAGTATCTGGATTTGATGAACAAAGTGCTCGCCGAGGGCACCCCTAAAGCCGACCGTACCGGCACTGGCACGCTGTCGATTTTCGGCCACCAGATGCGTTTCAATTTGCAGGAAGGCTTCCCGTTGGTGACCACCAAAAAATGTCACCTGCGTTCGATCATCCATGAACTGTTGTGGTTCCTGAACGGCGACACCAACGTGGCTTACCTGAAGGAAAACAAGGTCAGCATCTGGGACGAGTGGGCGGACGAGAACGGCGACCTTGGCCCGGTGTACGGTAAACAGTGGCGTGCCTGGGGAGCCGCTGACGGCCGTCAGATCGACCAGTTGACCACGGTGCTGAACCAGCTGAAACAGGATCCGGATTCACGCCGCATCATAGTCTCGGCCTGGAACGTGGGTGAATTGGATCAGATGGCGCTGGCGCCATGCCATGCGTTCTTCCAGTTCTACGTGGCGGACGGCAAATTATCCTGTCAGCTGTACCAGCGCTCGTGCGATGTGTTCCTCGGCCTGCCGTTCAACATTGCCAGCTACGCGCTGTTAGTGCATATGATGGCGCAGCAATGCGATCTGGAAGTGGGTGATTTCGTCTGGACCGGCGGCGATACCCACCTGTACAGCAACCATATGGAACAAACCCAGCTGCAGCTGACCCGTGAACCGCGTGCCTTGCCAACGCTTTTGATCAAACGCAAACCGGCATCGCTGTTCGATTACCGTTTCGAAGATTTTGAAATCGAAGGGTACGATCCGCATCCCCCAATCAAAGCACCGGTTGCTATCTGATTTTCTCCGTATAAGTTATCCCCGAGGGCGCACAGGTTGCGCCCTTATTTTTTTCTGCCGCCCCTCTCTGCGCACTGCATCGTATTTTGTTGTGCTTGTTCACCAGTTGCATAGAAAGCCTGCGCGGTGCGCTTCAAGGCCGAAAAGCTCCCCTTTACCCTGTTGCGCGCCTGATTACACTGGCCGCCATGAACGACGAGATGAAGTTTAACCCCGATGGCCAGCGCGGCATGACGCTGATAGAACTGCTGGTGGTGATTACCCTGGCGGGTCTGCTGACGGGCTGGGGTGTCAGCCACTGGCGTCATTATCAGCAGGCTTTGCGGTTGGAACACACTGCACAACAACTGCTGGCTTTTCTCAACCGGTTGCAGGCTGATGCCAACTGGCACAACCGCATGGCGCTGCTGGGGATTAAACCCGGAACGGCCTGGTGCATCGGTGAAGGTCAAACGCCTGCGAATTGCGCTGCACTCGACGATGACATCTTCAAGCCGCATTACCCTGATGTGCGGCTGACAGGCCATACCCAAAAAGAGATGGGGTTTTATGGCCTGCGCAATAATGCGCAGGCGGGGCATATTGTGCTTAGCAACGGTGCAGGCAGCCTGAGGTTGGTGCTGTCTGCCAAGGGGCGACTGCGACTGTGCAGCGAAGGGGTGAGCATCAGGGGGGTTGCGCTATGTCAGCCTTAGAACGGGGTTTTACGCTGCCGGAGGTGATGTTGGCGCTGACGTTCGGCAGCCTGATTGCGCTTGCTGCTGCCAAAACCTATCCGGTTTTACGTCAACACAGCGTCGATGTCGGCAGGCACTACCGGCTGGAGTCGGTACTGCGGCAATTGGCCTTCGGCATCGAGAAAGATCTGCGCCGTGCGGGGTTTTGCGCCGGCCAGTGCCGTGGGCAACCAATACTGCTTAGCCACCTTCCCGGAGAAGCGGCGGGCAGTTGCGTGATTATCGCCTATGACATCAGTCGTAACGGCCATTGGGAGGCTTTCGGCGCCGATGCCGACTATTTCGGTTATCGCCTGCGCCAGGGGATGTTGGAAGGGCAGCGGGGTATTAATCATTGTCGGGGCGGTGGCTGGGAACGCCTGATCGATAACGACGAAGTGCGTATCGAAGCCTTCAGCGTAAAGACCAACCTGGGTGAAAACGGAAAAACCTGGGCTACGCTGGTGCTAAGTGGCCGTTCGAAAGCGGATAGCAGTATACGGCGCAGCCTGGTCTGGGCGGTCAATATGGCTTCTCTGCCATGAACATTAGTGCCGAACGAGGCGGCAGTACCCTGGCGGCCGTGATGATGCTGTTGGTTATGGGGCTGATGCTGTTGAATGCCCAGCATCGCCAACTGGACAGCGCTTTACTGCTGGCTGCCGACGAGAAGCGCTATTTACGGGCTTACAATCAGGCCGCTTCCGCGCTCAGTTGGGGTGTGGCCCAGACTTGGCCTCGCGGGCAATTGAGCGTCAGTGGCTGGTGGTGCCGGCAAGCCGACGCGCTACGCGCCTGCGCAAAATTATCCTCCCAGGCGGGTATTGTCCTGGTGCGTGGTGAAGCACCGATGAATGGCGCAGAGCCTTTGCGGTTATATCAACGGAGCAAACCTGAGGGCGCAACCGGAGAGATTGCGCTCAGAGCAGAAACCGGCGGGTGGCTGGATTTTTGCCCTGAAAAAAAGCAGGCGGACTGTGAGGATTAACCCAACTGATGCATCTGACGCAACCTTATGGCGCCAGCGGGGCTTCAGCTTGCCGGAGGTCTTGATTGCCGCGTTGCTGTTCGCGGTGTCGCTACTGGGGTTGTTACAGTATCATCAGGTGCTGTTGCAGTCGTTCCAGCGTCAATGGCAGTATCGACAGGCGTGGTCGTTGGCGCACCAGCATCTGGAAGTGTTCGCCGCTAGCGGTCGCCTGGATGCCGGGCTGCCGCCACTGGCCCCCGGCTGGCGGCGTGAGACCAGCTTGAGCAGCCCACAGCCTGCCTGTCAGCGGTTAGTGGTAAGAATACAAACGCCCCAACAGCAGTGGGCGGAACTCAGTCGTTGGTACTGCATGCGCCAGTGAGCTGGCACATATTTTGTTTTAAGGGAGCGCCCAATGTTTAAGGTTTATCACTCCAATCAGTTGGACGTGTTAAAAACGCTGACCAGCATTTTGATAGCCAGAGAGCCCTTGGCCGATCCTTTCCAACAGGAAGTGGTGCTGGTGCAGAGCCCCGGTATGGCGCAGTGGCTGCAGATGCAGCTGGCGGAGCAGTTCGGCATCGCCGCCAACATTGCTTTCCCCCTGCCGGCTACCTTCATCTGGGACATGTTTACCCGGGTGTTACCGGGTATCCCGAAAGAGAGTGCCTTCAGCAAAGACGCCATGACCTGGAAGCTGATGTGGCTGCTGCCCGATTTACTCACCCAGCCTGAATTTGCGCCACTGCAGCATTACCTCACCGACGACGGCGACAAACGTAAAATTCACCAGTTGGCCGGTCGGGTGGCAGACCTGTTTGACCAATACCTGGTGTATCGCCCGCAATGGCTGGAAAGCTGGCAGAAGGGCGAACGCGTTGACGGACTGGCGGAAGCGCAGCAATGGCAGGCCCCGCTGTGGGCGCGCCTGGTAGAGTACACCGCGGAATTGGGGCAGCCGGAATGGCATCGCGCCAACCTGTATCGCCGTTTTATCAACGAGCTGGAAAAGGCACAGCAGCCCCCGGCGGGATTGCCGCCACGGGTCTTTATCTGCGGCATTTCGGCATTGCCGCCGGTCTATCTGGAGGCCCTCCAGGCGCTGGGCAGGCACATTGACGTTCACCTGATGTTCACTAACCCTTGCCGCTACTACTGGGGAGATATTCAGAGTCAATCATTTCTGGCGAAATTGCAGAGCCGCAAACGACGCCATTATCAGGATCAAACCGAATATGCGTTATTCAAAGATCCTGAAAATGCCGCCGCGCTGTTTAATGAAGCCGGTGAGCAAGACCTGCCGAACCCACTGCTGGCCTCATGGGGCAAGTTGGGACGCGACCACCACTTTTTGCTTTCGCAGATCGAATCTGCGCAGGAAGTTTTCGCATTTGTCGATATCCCTGCGGACAATCTGTTGCATGGCATTCAGTACGATATGCTGGAGCTGAAGAACAGTGCGGTTATCGGCACCACGCCGGAAACGCTGGAAAGCAGCGCCACCAAACGACGACTGGATCCTGCCGATCGCTCCATCAGCCTGCACGCTTGCCACAGCCCGCAGCGTGAAGTTGAGGTGCTGCACGATCAGTTATTGAGCATGTTGGCGGATGACCCTGAGCTGACGCCGCGCGACATTATTGTGATGGTGGCGGACATCGACAATTACACGCCTTATATCCAGGCGGTATTTGGCAATGCCTCCCCGGAACGCTACCTGCCGTTTGCCATTTCTGACCGCAAAGCCAGCCAGGCCCACCCGGCGCTGCAGGCTTTTATCTCGCTGTTGGATCTGCCGCAGAGCCGCTTTACCTCAGAGCAGGTGCTGGCACTGCTGGAGGTTCCCGCACTGGCGGCGCGATTCTCCATCCGGGAAGAGGGCCTGCGTCTGTTGCGCCATTGGGTGGGGGAATCCGGCGTACGCTGGGGCCTGGATGACGACAACGTGCGCGAACTGGATTTGCCCGCCACCGGACAGCACACCTGGCAATTTGGCATTACGCGTATGCTGTTGGGTTACGCCATGGACAGCAATGCCGGTGACTGGCAGGGAGTCTTGCCCTACGACGAATCGAGCGGATTGGTCGCCGAGCTGGCTGGGCAGCTAGCTGAACTGCTGGCGGCGTTGAGCCGCTGGCGGCAACGGCTGGGGCAACTGCGTACGCTGCAGGAATGGCAGCCGCTGTGCCGCCAACTGCTGGAGACCTTCTTTGAGCAGGACGGTGAAACCGAAGTGGTGCTGGCGCTGATTGAGCAGCAGTGGAACAAGCTGTTCGAGTTCGGGTTGGCGGCCCGTTATCCCGATGAGGTGCCACTGTCCATCCTGCGTGATGAACTGGCGTCACGCCTCGATCAGGAGCGGATCAGCCAGCGTTTCCTGGCCGGGCAAATCAATTTCTGCACCCTGATGCCGATGCGCTCCATCCCGTTCAACGTGGTTTGCCTGCTGGGCATGAACGACGGCGTTTACCCACGGACGCTGCCGCCGTTAGGCTTTGATCTGATGGCACAGCAGGTCAAGCGTGGCGATCGTAGCCGCCGTGATGATGACCGCTATCTATTCCTGGAGGCGATACTGTCGGCGCAGCAACGGCTGTATATCAGCTTTATTGGCCGTTCCATTCAGGATAACAGCGAACGTTACCCTTCGGTGTTGGTGACCGAGCTGCTGGAATACCTTGAACAGAGCTACTGCCTGCCGGGGGATGAGGCGTTGGACGCCGATGGCAGCGCAAAACGCGTGGGTGAGCACTTGCTTAACTGGCACTCGCGCATGCCGTTTGCCGCCGAGAATTTCCTGCCCGGTACCGAAGATCAGAGCTACGCCGCGGAATGGCTGCCGGCCGCCGACGGAAAAGGAGCTGCACATCCGGCGTTTAATCAACCTCTGCTGCCGGAAGCACAAACCCAGATTTTGCTGGATGACTTGCTGCGATTCTATCGCCACCCTATCCGTGCCTTCTTCCAACTCCGTCTGGGGGTCAGCTTCATTCTGGAAGAAACCGAACTGCCGGATGAAGAGCCCTTTACCCTGGATAATCTCAGCCGTTATCAGTTCAACAGCCAACTGTTGAATACCCTGATTGACGGTGAGGACGCCACGCGCCTGTTTCAGCGAGTTCGTGCCGCCGGCGGATTACCCTTTGGCCCATTCGGTGAAATTTATTGGCAGAAGCAGCAGGAAGAGATAGCTGAATTGGCTGAGCAGGTGCGGGCAGAGCGTAGCGAAGGGCACAGTCTTGAACTGGATATCGACATTGCCGGCGTGCGCATTAGCGGCTGGTTGCATCAGGTTCAGGAAGACGGGCTGTTACGTTGGCGGCCATCCACCCTGTCGGCCGTCGATGGGATATTGCTGTGGCTGGAGCATCTGGTGTACTGCTGCGCCGGTGGCACAGGGGAAAGCCGAATTTACGGTCGCAAAGGGGCAGCCTGGCGTTTTGCCGCCCTGAGCACAGAGGATGCCCATGAGCAACTGGCCGAATTGGTGGCCGGTTATCAGCGCGGTCTGTGTCAGCCGTTGCTACTGCTGAACAAAAGCGGCTGGGCTTGGCTAAGCCAATGTTACCAGCAGGAAACGCAGCAGATTGACTGGGATGAAGAGGTGCAAATCAAGGCTCGAGCCAAGCTGCTGCAGACCTGGCAGGGCGATCAGCGCATTCCGGGAGAAGGGGAAGACCCTTATGTGCAGCGGGTATTCCGGCAGTTGGATAATCCTTATTTAGCGCAAATTCTGGCCGAAACAGAACGTTACCTGCTGCCGGTTGCGCGACATAACCTTGGGTAACAATCCCCCTGTGGTACTGATTGCCGGGAGGTGGTAAAAATAATTAGGGTTATATTCAACTATCGGGGTCAGCTCCGGTCTTACATAACGTACAAGCATATAGATATTATTGTGTTGTGTTGTTTTGATGTACGCCGTCAACGTCAGGGATTTGGCGCGACGGCGTCAGAATAGGGGTTTATTTTGGATATGCGCAGACAGTTGGCCCGCATCACCGGGTTAGTATTATTGGTTATGTTTTGGGCACCGTTGAGCTGGGCCGCACAGGGATGGCAACCGCTGGCGGAGAAGATCAACAAAAGCGATCACGATCCGCGTCAGTATCAGGCGATCAAACTGACGAACGGCATGACCGTGCTGCTGGTGTCCGATGCTCAGGCACCAAAATCGCTGGCGGCGCTGGCGCTGCCGGTGGGCTCGCTGGAGGATCCGAACAGCCAGCTTGGGCTGGCGCACTACCTGGAGCACATGGTGCTGATGGGATCCAAGCGCTATCCGCAGCCGGAAAACCTGTCCGAGTTTCTGAAGAAACACGGTGGCAGCCATAACGCCAGCACCGCCTCTTACCGCACCGCATTCTATCTGGAAGTGGAAAACGATGCGCTGGCCCCGGCGGTAGACCGCATGGCGGATGCCATTGCCGAGCCGATATTGGATCCAGGCAATGCCGATCGCGAACGTAATGCAGTGAATGCCGAACTGACGATGGCACGTTCGCGTGACGGTATGCGCATGGCGCAGGTCGGGGCGGAAACGCTAAACCCGGCTCACCCGAGTGCGCGCTTTTCCGGCGGTAACCTCGATACCCTGAAAGACAAGCCCGGCAGCAAGCTGCACGACGAACTGACCGCATTCTATCAACGCTATTATTCCGCCAATCTGATGATGGGGGTGTTGTACAGCAACCAACCCTTGCCGGCATTGGCTGAACTGGCGGCCAAAACCTTTGGCCGCGTACCTAACCATGATGCCAGCGTACCGCCGATAACCGTCCCGGCCGTCACGCCTGAGCAACAGGGGATCATTATTCACTATGTGCCGGCTCAGCCGCGCAAGCAGTTGAAGGTCGAGTTCCGCATCGACAACAACAGCGCTGAGTTCCGCAGTAAAACTGATACCTATATCGCTTACCTGATTGGCAACCGCAGCCAAAACACGCTGTCGGACTGGCTGCAGAAGCAAGGGTTGGCGGATGCAATCAATGCCGGGGCCGATCCTATGGTCGATCGCAACGGCGGGGTGTTTTCTATCAGCGTTTCGCTGACCGATAAAGGCCTGGCCAAACGTGACGAGGTGGTTGCCGCAATTTTCAATTACCTGAAGATGTTACGCAGCGAAGGCATCAAGCAAAGCTATTTTGATGAGATCTCCCACGTACTGAACCTGGATTTCCGTTATCCCTCCATCACCCGTGATATGGACTATATCGAATGGCTGGTGGATACCATGCTGCGCGTGCCGGTCGAACATACGCTGGATGCGCCTTACCTGGCCGACCGCTACGACGCCAAAGCGATAGCCGAGCGTCTGGACGCCATGACGCCGCAAAACGCACGCATCTGGTTTGTCAGCCCGAATGAACCACACAACAAAACGGCCTACTTCGTTAATGCGCCTTATCAGGTCGATAAGATTACGCCGCAGCGCTTCGAGCAGTGGCAGCAACTGGGCAAGGGGATCAACCTGTCGTTACCGGCCTTGAACCCGTATATTCCTGATGATTTCAGCCTGACCAAGCCTTCGCACGAGTTCAAAAAACCGGAGATGGTGGTCGACCAACCGGGCCTGCGGGTGTTGTATATGCCGAGCCGCTACTTCGCCGACGAGCCTAAAGCCGACGTTACAGTGGCATTCCGCAATGCAAAAACCATGGACTCGGCGCGCAACCAGGTGCTGTTCTCGTTGACCGACTATCTGGCGGGAATTTCGCTGGATCAACTGAGCTATCAGGCCTCGGTTGGCGGCTTGAGTTTCTCTACTTCACCGAACAACGGTCTGCAATTCAACGCCAACGGCTTCACTCAGCGTCTGCCGCAGTTGCTGACGTCGTTGATTGAGGGGTACTCCAGCTTCACGCCGACGGAAGACCAACTGGCGCAGGCCAAATCCTGGTATTTGGAGCAACTGGATTCTGCCGAAAAGGGCAAAGCCTTCGAACTGGCGATTCAGCCGGTGCAGATGGTTTCCCGCGTGCCGTACTCCGAACGCAGCGAGCGCCGTGAGGTGTTGAAAACCCTGACGCTGAAAGACGTGCTGGCCTACCGCGACAGTCTGCTGGCCGATGCGACACCGGAGTTGCTGGTGGTGGGCAATATGAGCAAGCAACAGGTGGATACGCTGGCCTCCACGTTGAAACACCGTCTGGGGTGTACCGGTATTGAATGGTGGCACGGCGAAGACGTTGAAGTGGCTAAAAAACAGCTGGCCAACCTGCAGCGTGCCGGCAGCAGCACCGACTCGGCGCTGGCAGCGGTCTATGTGCCGACCGGCTATGACGAAGTGACCGGCATGGCCTACAGCTCGCTGTTGGGCCAGATTATTCAGCCGTGGTTCTACAGCCAGTTGCGTACCCAAGAGCAATTGGGCTATGCGGTATTTGCTTTCCCGATGTCCGTGGGGCGGCAGTGGGGGATTGGTTTCCTGTTGCAAAGCAACAGCAAGCAGCCGGCATATCTGTACCAGCGCTATCAGGATTTCTACCCGAAAACCGAAAAACGCCTGCGTGAGATGAAACCGGCCGACTTTGAACAGTATAAGCAGGCGATGATCAACGAGTTGAAACAGCGCCCGCAAACCCTGAGTGAAGAGGCTGGCCGTTTTGCCAATGACTTCGATCGCGGCAATTTTGCGTTTGATACCCGCCATAAGCTGATTGAACAGATCAAGCAACTGACGCCGGTCAAATTGGCGGACTATTTCCATCAGGCGGTGATCCAGCCGCAGGGTCTGGCGGTATTGTCGCAGGTGAGCGGCAGCGGCCAGGAGAAGGCGGATTATGCCGTGCAGCCGGAGTGGGTGACTTATCCTAATGCGTCCGCACTGCAGCAAACTATGCCGCGTAAGGTCGCTACACCATGACAGAGACTACCCCGCAGCGGCTTGATCCGCTAACGTTGCCGCTGTTTGGCGAACGGCTGATAGAAGCCTCGGCGGGGACCGGCAAGACCTTTACCATCGGGGCGCTGTATCTGCGCCTGCTGCTTGGCCTGGGCCAGGCGGCGGCTTTTCCCCGGCCGCTGACGGTAGAGGAGATCCTGGTGGTGACCTTTACCGAGGCCGCCACCGAGGAGTTGCGTGGGCGTATTCGCAGCAATATCCATGGGTTGCGTATTGCCTGCGTCCGTGGCCGCAGCAAGGATCCGTTATTTACCTCGCTGATGGCGGAGATTAAAGATCTGCCCGACGCCGCTGCGCAGCTGTTGGCGGCCGAGCGGCAGATGGACGAAGCGGCAATATACACCATCCACGGTTTCTGTCAGCGTATGCTGACCCACAACGCCTTCGAGTCCGGCATTCTGTTTGAGCAGACTCTGGTGCAGGATGAGTTGCCGCTGCGTCGCCAGGCCTGTGCGGATTTTTGGCGTCGCCATTGTTACCCGTTGCCGCTGGGCGTGGCCCGGGCGGTAAGTCAGGAATGGAGCGGCCCGGAAGCCCTGCTGGCCGATCTCTCCGGTTATTTGCATGGCGAAGCGCCGCTGTTACGACGACCGCCGAAAGATGACGAAACGGTGCTGATGCGCCATGAGCAAATCGTGGCGCGCATTGACGCCATTAAAGCGCAGTGGGTGTCGGCCGCGGGCGATCTGGAAGTCTTAATCAGCCAGTCCGGCGTGGACAAGCGCAGCTACAGCACCAAACATCTGCCCAACTGGCTGCATAAGGTGGGCGAATGGACGGTGCTGGAAACGCAGGACTATCAGCTGCCGAAAGAGCTGGAGAAATTCCGCCAGTCGGTGCTGTTGGATAAAACCAAAAAAGGCGAGCCGCCACGTCATCCGCTGTTTGTGGCTATCGACGAACTTTTTGATGAACCGCTGACGCTGCGAGATTTGATCATGGCGCGGGCATTGAGCGAGATTCGCCTTTCTATTCAGCAAGAAAAGCGTCAACGAGCCGAGTTGGGCTTTGACGATTTGCTCAGCCGTTTGGATAGCGCACTGCACAGTGAAGGCGGCGATCGGTTAGCGCAGGCGATCCGTCAGCGTTATCCGGTGGCGATGATCGATGAATTCCAGGATACCGATCCGCAGCAATACCGTATCTTCCAAAAGCTTTACGTTGGCCGCCCCGAATGCGGCCTGCTGCTGATAGGCGACCCGAAACAGGCGATTTATGCCTTCCGCGGTGCCGACATCTTTACCTATATGCGAGCCCGCTCGGAGGTAAGCGCCCACTATACGCTTGAGACCAACTGGCGCTCGTCACCGGCAATGGTCGGCAGCGTTAACCATCTGTTTGCTCAGGTGGAAAAACCCTTCCTGTTCAGCCAAATTCCCTTTATTGACGTGGCCGCCGCCGCAAAAAACCGGGGCTTGGCTTTTGAACTGCAAAACCAACCGCAACCGGCAATGCAATTCTGGCTGCAGCAGGGAGAAGGTGTTGGCGTTAGTGAGTACCAACAATTGATGGCGCGCCTGTGTGCCACACAAATCCGTGACTGGCTCAGCGCCGGGCAACAGCAGCAGGCTTGGCTGGTGGATGGCGATAAACGCCGGGCGGTGCAGGCTTCAGACATTACCGTGCTGGTGCGTAGCCGTAACGAGGCGGCGTTAGTTCGCGATGCACTCAGTGCGCTGGCCATTCCTTCGGTTTATTTGTCCAACCGCGATAGCGTGTTTGATACGCCAGAGGCCAAGGATTTGCTGTGGTTGCTGCAGGCCGTGCTGGCACCGGAGCAGGAGCGAACCTTGCGCAGCGCTATGGCGACCGGGCTGATGGGATTGGACGCATTGGTGCTGGACAGTTTGAATCAGGATGAGCGCGCCTGGGATAGGCTGGTCGACGAGTTTGACGGCTATCGCTCCCTCTGGCTGCGTCGGGGAGTATTGCCGATGTTGCGCGAGGTGATGAAGCAGCGCCATCTGGCAGAAAACCTGTTGGCCACGCAGGGTGGCGAGCGTCGATTGACCGACGTGATGCATTTGGGGGAACTGTTGCAGGAAGCCTCAGCCCAGCTCGACAGCGAGCATGCGCTGGTACGTTGGCTGGCACAGCAGATTGCCCAACCCAATCGTCAGTCTGACAACCAACAACTACGTCTGGAAAGCGATCGCCATCTGGTGCAGGTGATCACCATCCATAAATCCAAAGGGCTGGAGTTTGATCTGGTGTGGCTGCCGTTCGTCGGTAATTTCCGCCAACAGCAGCAGGTGCTGTATCACGATCGCCAGAGCTTCCAGGCTTTGCTCGACCTCAACGCCGATGAAGAAAGTATCGAATGGGCGGAGGAGGAGCGACTGGCGGAGGATTTACGCCTGTTGTACGTGGCGTTGACCCGTTCGGTGTATCACTGCAGCATCGGTATTGCGCCGCTGATCCAAGGCACCCGCAAGAAGCAGGGGGATACCGATTTACACCGCAGCGCGCTGGGCTATCTGGTGCAAGCCGGCCAGGCCGGCGATGCGGCCTATCTGCAGCAATGCCTGCAACAGCTTGTCAGGGAGGGCGTTGCGCTGTCGCTGGTCGACACGCTGGATGAACAGCCCTGGTTGCCGCAAACGCCGGAATTGAGCGAACTGGCCGCCAAAGGTTTTTCACGTCAGGTGCAGGATTTTTGGCGAGTGACCAGCTATACCGGCTTGCAACAGCACGGCGTAAGCCTGATGCAGGATTTATTGCCGCGGCTGGATGTTGATGCCGCAGGCGAGCAAGCTCAGGACAGTGAGCCAGCGCTCACACCGCACACTTTTCCACGCGGTGCTACGCCAGGGACTTTCTTGCACAGCCTGTTTGAAACGCTCGATTTTACCCAACCGCTCGATGAACAGTGGCTGCTGGAGCAACTGCAACAACAAGGCTTTGCCGAACATTGGCAACCGATACTGCTGGCGTGGATGCAGGTGTTGCTCAACACTCCGCTCAATGATACCGGTGTCGTGCTGTCGGCATTGGCGCCGCAGCAAAAGCAGGCGGAACTGCAGTTTTATCTGCCTATCGACAGGCTGTTGCAGGCCCGTGAGCTCGATGCCCTGGTGAAAAACTACGATCCGCTTTCTGCTCGCTGCCCGGCACTGGATTTCCAACAGGTGCAGGGAATGTTGAAAGGGTTTATTGACCTGGTGTTCTGCTGGCAGGGGAAGTACTACCTGCTGGATTACAAATCCAACTGGTTGGGCGAGGACAGCAGTGCCTATACCCGGCCGGCGATGGAGCAGGCTATGGCAGAACACCGTTACGATCTGCAGTATCAGTTATATACCCTGGCGCTGCACCGTTATCTGCGCCATCGGCTGGTGGACTACGACTATCAACGACACTTCGGCGGGGTGATTTATTTGTTCCTGCGCGGGGTGGATGCGCAGCATCCAGGCAACGGCATCTTCGCCTGTCGGCCAGAGCAAGCGTTAGTCGAAGGTATGGACAGGTTGTTCAGCGGCGAGGCCATTACGGCAGAGGATGAGCCATGATAGCTTTACTGGAACAGGCGCAGGCACTCGGCGTGCTGCGCCCGCTGGATTTACAGTTTGCCCGCGTGGTGGCCACAGCGGACCAGCCGGATATTTTATTGGCTGCCGCTTGCCTCAGCGCCGAGGCGGGTGCCGGCCATGTTTGCCTGATGCTGGAACAGTTGTTGCCGGAGAATCTTTTTGACGGACGTCAGCCAGAGCTGGCGCAGGCTGTGTGGTTGGCGGCCGGGCAGCCCGATCTGACCGACTGGCAGCAGCGCCTGTCCGCCAGTGCGGCGGTTGGCGATGGCAGCACGGCGATGCCGATGGTGTTGCAACAGCAGCGTTTGTATCTGCAGCGCATGTGGCAGAACGAAGGTGAGGTTGCCGATTTTATCAGCGGTGACAGCCTCCATCAGGCGGTTGAAGAAGCCGAGCTACGCACCATTCTCGATCAATTATTTGGCGAAGCGACCGACGAACCGGACTGGCAGAAAATTGCCGCCGCGGTGGCCGCCACGCGGCGCATTGCCGTCATTTCCGGCGGACCGGGCACCGGTAAAACGACCACCGTGGCCAAGCTGTTGGCCGCGTTGGTGCAGCTTGCCGAAGGCCGACGTTTGCGCATTCAGTTGGCGGCACCCACCGGTAAAGCGGCGGCGCGCCTGACCGAATCCTTAGGCAGCGCCGGCAGGCAACTGGCGCTAACGCCGGAGCAACGTGCGCTGTTCCCAACCGAAGCCTCCACTCTTCACCGTCTGCTAGGCGCTCAGCCCAACAGCCAGCGTATGCGTTATCACCGTGGCAACCCGCTGCATCTGGATGTACTGGTGGTCGATGAAGCCTCGATGGTTGACCTGCCGATGATGGCGCGCCTGATTGCCGCTTTGCCTGCTCAGGCGCGGGTGATTTTCCTGGGCGATCGCGATCAGCTGGCTTCGGTTGAGGCTGGCGCGGTGCTGGGCGATATCTGCCGCTTTGCCGAGCAAGGTTATAGCGTGGCACGGGCAGAACAGCTCTCGCGGCTGACGGGTTGTCTGCTGCAGGGGCAAAGTGCCGAGGCGGAGGCAGCCGTGCGCGACAGCCTGTGCCTGCTGCGCAAGAGCTATCGCTTTGATGCCAACTCGGGCATTGGTCAACTGGCCTTTGCGGTAAATGCCGGGGATGGCAAGAAGGCAGCATGGGCGCTGGGCGGCAATTTCAGTGACGTTACGGGGCACCCGTTGGCGGAAACGCAAGACTATCAGGCACTTTTGGATGCGTGCGTGGCGGGCTATCGTGATTATCTGCAGCAGGTGGCGACAGGTGCTGACGCGGTGACGATACTGGCTGCGTTTGGCCAATTCCAGGTGCTATGCGCGCTACGAGAGGGGCCATTCGGTATTGCCGGGTTGAATGAGCGGATTGAAACGGGACTGCAACGCGCCGGTTTGATCCAGCGTAAGCCAGGAACTGCGGGGCGCTGGTATCCGGGGCGTCCGGTGATGATTGGGCGTAATGACAGCGCGCTGGGGTTGTTCAACGGTGATATCGGTATTGCTTTGCGAGATGAGAGCGGCGAGCTGCGCGTTCATTTCCAACTGCCGGACGGTAGCATTAAGTCGGTGCAGCCGAGCCGTTTACCGGCGCATGAAACCGCCTATGCGATGACGGTGCATAAATCGCAGGGCTCGGAGTTCGATCATACGGTACTGGTACTGCCCAATCATTTCTTGCCGGTGCTGACCCGCGAACTGGTGTATACCGCGATTACCCGGGCGAGGAAGCAGCTTTCGCTGTATGCCACCGAAGCCGTTTTACTACGGGCGATCCGCACCCCGACCCAACGCCGCAGTGGGTTGGCAGAGCGGTTACAGATAACGGGTTAAGAGAGAGCTTGGGGCGCAGCATGCTGCGCCCGCCACGGATTACAGATCGGCCAGCAGAATTTTGGAACGGCGTTGGTAGTTGTACAGCGCCTGTTTTTGCATTGGCAGCACGTCAACTTCCGCCGGGGTGAAACCGCGCTCCTGGAACCAGTGGATGCTGCGGGTGGTCAGCACGAACAGTTTACGCAGGCCCATCTGGCGCGCCTGACTCTCCACCCG
Source organism: Serratia sp. GW822-FHT06D09 (assembly GCF_058799515.1). NCBI lineage: Bacteria > Pseudomonadati > Pseudomonadota > Gammaproteobacteria > Enterobacterales > Yersiniaceae > Serratia > Serratia sp. GW822-FHT06D09. Next base: position 75,006 of record NZ_JBXALO010000008.1, on the reverse strand, counting down.
CTGCAGCAACATTTCACCGCGTGATGAGCTGCGGTAATCCGGGTGCACCGCCACGCAGGCCATCTCGCCGATTTTCTCTTCCGGGAACGGATACAGCGCCGCGCAGGCGATGGTCAGGTTATCGCGTTCAATAATGGTGAACTTGTCGATCTCCATTTCTAACTGCTCACGTGAGCGGCGAACCAAAATGCCTTGCTGTTCAAGCGGACGGATCAGTTCGAGGATGCCGCCGATGTCGTTAATCGTGGCCCGGCGCACCTGTTCCGCGCTCTCCATGACGATTTGGGTGCCGATACCATCGCGTGAGAACAATTCCTGCACCAACGCACCGTCTTCCTGATAGCTGATAAGGTGGCTGCGGCGTACGCCGCTGCGACAGGCCTTTACCGCGCCGCGCAGGAAGCGCACGGTGCCTGAATGGTAATCACCGCTCTCTTCCAGTTCTTCGATGCGTTTCTGCGCATCGTTGGGAAACAGTTCGGAAATGATATTGCCTTCCTGATCGGTGACCCCTTGAGACGAGCAGAAGCCGATCATCTTCTCGGCTTTCAGCTTGATGGCCAACTGGGTCGCCACTTCCTCTGACGTCAGGTTAAAGCTTTCGCCGGTAACCGAAACGGCAACCGGGCCGATCAGCACAATGGCGTTGCTGTCGAGCTGACGATGAATGGCTTCTTCATCAATACGACGGATGCGGCCGCTGTGGCAGTAATCCACACCGTCATCGATACCCAGCGGTTGGGCAATGATAAAGTTACCGCTAACCACGTTGATATGCGCACCCTGCAGCGGTGTGTTGTTGAGGCTCATTGACAGCCTGGCGGTGATATCCAGTTGCAACAGGCCTGCTGCTTGTTTAACCAGCTCAAGGGTGTGGGCGTCGGTAACGCGCGTATGTTTGTGATAAATCGGTTCGTAATTATGCTGCGCCAAATTAACGTCGATTTGCGGCCGTGCGCCATAGACCACCACCAAACGAATGCCCAGGCTATGCAGCAGCCCGATATCGTTGACGATGTTGGAAAAGTTCTCATGTTCGATGGCTTCCCCGCCAAGCATGACGACAAACGTCTTGCCACGGTGGGCGTTGATATAGGGAACTGAGTGACGGAATCCTTGGACCAGCTCTGTACTACGTTCCTTCACGGTCAAACCTCATTTGCATATTTATACGGTATTTTTGTATTTTTATTCTTTTATTGGCCTGATGGCAAGTGGGAAATTGTCTCTATTTCTTTGCTAAGGGCGCTGAATCGTTAATAAATTGAAAAACCATAAAAAGATTTTCTGATGACAGCGCCGGAATGATTGGTTAAAGTTTTCGGCATTCCCGTTTACTGGTGTTTTTTTCATCTGTTTTAATCTGTTACCACTGCCGGAGTCGCATGCCAAACTCAAATCACAATCTGGGCCGCCGTCGTTTATTGCAGGGGGTTGCCGCTAGCTGGTTGCTGAGTGTGAGTCGGGTGGGCGTCGCCGCTTCGTCGCACGTCATCGCCGTACGTGTCTGGCCTTCGTCTACCTATACCCGAGTGACGCTCGAATCTAACGTTGAACTGAAATATAAACAGTTTGCGTTGACCAATCCCGATCGCGTGGTGGTGGATATCGAGGGCGTGCAGCTCAACAGCGTGCTTAAGGGCATTGTCGGCCAGGTACGCGACGACGATCCTTACCTGAAACAGGCGCGTGTCGGCCAGTTCGATCAAAACACCGTCAGGCTGGTGCTGGAGCTTAAACGCAGCGTCACGCCCCACATGTTTACATTGGCGCCGGTGCCGGAATACCGCAATCGTCTGGTGATGGATCTGTACCCGAGCAAGGGCGGCAGCGGCGAAGACTATGATCCGCTGTTGGCGTTACTGGAAGATTACAACAAGGGCGATCTTGAGCGCACTTTACCGGCGGAAGCACCGCAGGCCGGTAAAGCAGGGCGCGATCGGCCTATTGTCATCATGCTGGATCCCGGCCACGGCGGCGAGGATCCCGGTGCGATTGGCAAATTCAAAACGCGTGAAAAAGATATCGTACTGCAGATTGCCCGCCGCCTGAGCACCTTAATCAAGCGTGAGCCGAACATGAAGGTGTTTATGACGCGCAATGAAGACGTCTTCATTCCGCTTAAGGTGAGGGTGGCTAAGGCACGCAAGCAGCGCGCCGATCTGTTTGTGTCGATCCATGCGGATGCCTTCACCAACCGTGCCGCGCGCGGTTCGTCGGTATTTGCGCTGTCGACCAAGGGGGCCACCAGCTCGGCGGCCAAGTTCCTGGCGCAGACCCAGAACGAATCGGACCTAATCGGCGGTGTCAGCAAAAGCGGCGATCGCTATTTGGATCACACCATGTTTGATTTGCTACAAACCGCAACCATCAACGACAGCCTGAAATTCGGCAAGGAAGTGCTTAACCGAATGGGCAAAATCAACCGTTTGCATAAGAATCGCGTCGATCAGGCCGGTTTTGCGGTGTTAAAGGCGCCGGATATCCCCTCTATCCTGGTTGAAACGGCATTTATCAGTAACATAGAGGAAGAGCGTAAGTTGCGTACCACCCATTTTCAGCAGCAGGTGGCGGAATCTATTCTGGCGGGAATTAAGGCGTACTTTGCTAACGGCGGGGCAATAGCGCGCGGACAAAGATAAGCTGAGGCGGCAGGAATAAACTGCCGCTGTTCCGATTAAAGGCACTATCCCGACTCAGGCCGGCCATTGGCGCTAACGCCAAATGCTTTGCCAGGATCCTCTCTGTTTAGAAACCCCTGTAACTGCCCATCCCTTTGTGCCATCCGCGCTTGTTGTTCACTCATTGGCGGTGATCGAGAGAAACGCCAGTGACCTTCCATTCATATCCCTCTGCGAATAGCGAGCGAGGTGCCGACTGACCGGAAAGGCTGCGGAGGCTCGTTTGTCGATCCGATCACACTCTAAGACACTGACAAGCCAAATTGGCGTTGAAAATTGACAGAAGATAAAAAATATATTCTATTAAAAAATATATTTTATTCGCATAAAAAAGGATATCCCGTGTCAATGTCCGCAAACGAAGGAATGCAGAGCATTCAGGAAATGGTAGACAGCACGGGGACGCGTCGCGGCCAAGTGCTGTTGCTGACTATGTGCGCACTTTGTCTACTGTGTGATGGTTTCGATATCCAGGCTATGGGTTATGCCGCACCGGCCATTCGGGATGCCTGGTCGCTGGAAACCGCGGTGCTGGGCCCGGTGTTTAGCGCCGGCTTGGCCGGCATTGCCATCGGTGCCTTTGCTCTGGGCTGGCTTGCCGATCGCATCGGACGCAGGCCGTCCATCATTTCTGCCACGCTCATTTTTGGCGTATTCACCCTGTGTTCCGCCTTCGCCCAGAATGTTAACCAACTGATGGCGTTCCGTTTTCTTGCCGGTGTAGCCTTGGGTGGGGTGATGCCCAACTGCATTGCGTTGGTTGTCGAATACAGCCCTTTACGCCAGCGAGCGACCTATATCACCGCGATAACCTGTTTTTTTGCGATCGGCGGTGGGCTGGGGGGCGTTACCGCGGCTTTGCTGATCCCGCTCGTCGGCTGGCAGGCTATTTTTATTCTCGGGGGGCTTTTGCCGATTATCCTGGCGATTTCTATGTGGGCTTACCTGCCGGAGTCGGCACAATGGATGTTGAGATGCGGAAAGGGAGAAGCGGCAATTCGTTCAACCTTGCGAAAAGTGTTTCCGGAGCAGCAGGCCATGAGCGTCGATCTTTCCAACAGCCACATTGGCATGCAGCGCGCCAAAGCCACGGTGGTTGATCTCTTTCGAGATAACCGTGCTGCGTTCACCTTGCTGCTTTGGCTGGTGAATTTTATGAATCTTATTGATCTCTATTTTTTGGCAAATTGGCTGCCAACCCTGATCAAGGACGCGGGTCTGTCGCTGGAAATCGCCAATTTGGCCACGGGAGCATTACAGTTTGGCGGGGTTTTAGGCACCCTGGCGCTGGGTCGCCTGATTGATAAATTCGGGGCTTACAGTGTGCTTATCACCGGCTTTTCAATTGCGGCCCTTTCAATAGCCGCGATAGGTTTTGAGCCGAAAAATCTGCTGATACTATTCAGCTCGGTCTTTGTTACAGGCGTTTTCGTCGTCGGCGGCATGCCGGGGGTAAATGCACTGGCTGCCGGCGGTTACCCGACATTTTTGCGTTCAACCGGTTTAGGTTGGGGGCTGGGTATAGGGCGGGGCGCTTCGATGCTCGGGCCTCTATTGGGGGCTGCACTGATTGCCCGCCATTGGATGGCATCCGATTTGCTGCTGCTTGCGGCGGTGCCAGCGGTGGTATCGGCGTTAGCCATTGGGGGGATGTGGCTGCAAAAACGTGAAAGTCATTATGATTGATCGGGTGTGCTAACCTGATTTCATTGACGTTATGGAGAGGACGTTGTTCGCGGGAGTAAAATCGGGATTGGTGGATTTCAGATACAAAAAAACACCCGTTAAGGTGCTTATCTGTGGTCATTAAGATTGGTTGCGGAGGCCGGATTTGAACCGACGACCTTCGGGTTATGAGCCCGACGAGCTACCAGGCTGCTCCACCCCGCGTCCGTCTTAATGCTTGTATTATCGTAAACCAACTTTCATAAGATACCGCTGGTACAGTATCGGTTGGTTGCGGGGGCCGGATTTGAACCGACGACCTTCGGGTTATGAGCCCGACGAGCTACCAGGCTGCTCCACCCCGCGTCCGTATAATACTTTTTTCATCGAATCCAACACTTACTTGATACTGCTCTTGCAGTATCGGTTGGTTGCGGAGGCCGGATTTGAACCGACGACCTTCGGGTTATGAGCCCGACGAGCTACCAGGCTGCTCCACCCCGCGTCCGTCTTAATGCTTGTATTATCGTAAACCAACTTTCATAAGATACCGCTGGTACAGTATCGGTTGGTTGCGGGGGCCGGATTTGAACCGACGACCTTCGGGTTATGAGCCCGACGAGCTACCAGGCTGCTCCACCCCGCGTCCGTATAATACTTTTTTCATCGAATCCAACACTTACTTGATACTGCTCTTGCAGTATCGGTTGGTTGCGGAGGCCGGATTTGAACCGACGACCTTCGGGTTATGAGCCCGACGAGCTACCAGGCTGCTCCACCCCGCGTCCGATGGAAGCGCACTATACTCTCCGTGCATTTTGTTGCAACCCTTTTTGCATTTTATTGAACTAAAACAGCCTTTCTGTCGAATTAGCCCGCAATTTGCGTTCTTTTTCACCATTATCTGGCCAGGGGCTTTTTTTATAGGCGGCGATTCCTTTATCTATGGGCGTTTGTTATCGTTCGCCGAGAGATCATATCAGTTGAGAGTGTGCGCGATGAAAGGACGTTGGGGCAAATACCTGCTGGGCGGGTTAGTGGTAGCGATACTGGCAGGCTGTTCATCTAAGCCGACCGATCGGGGACAGCAATATAAGGATGGACGCCTGGATCAGTCGCTGGAGTTGGTGAATCAACCCAACGCGAAAGGTGTACCGGTTAATGCCAAGGATTATTCAGATCAGCTGATGGAGATTAAATACGCTTCTCCTTCACTTTTTAATCGCAACAACACCACCTATCAGGCAGTACAGAACTGGATGGCCTCCGGCGCCGATACGCGCAATCTGAATCAGTACGGCCTCAGCGCTTACCAGATGGAAGGCGTAGACAACTACGGCAACGTTCAGTTTACCGGTTACTACACGCCGGTAGTGCAGGCGCGCTATACCCAGCAGGGTGAGTTCCGTTATCCGCTGTACCGCATGCCGCCAAAAGGAAAAGGCCGCCTGCCCGATCGCGCGGGCATTTACTCAGGCGCGTTGGATGACCGTTATATCGTGGCGTACACCAACTCCCTGATGGACAACTTTATGATGGAAGTCCAGGGCAGTGGCTATGTGGATTACGGCAACGGCCAACCGTTGGTGTTCTTCGGCTACGGCGGCAAGAACGGCCATGCTTATCGCAGCATTGGCAAGGTGCTGATCGATCGCGGTGAAGTGGCGAAGGCAGATATGTCGATGCAGGCGATTCGTCAGTGGGCGGATACCCACAGCGCGGCAGAAGTGCGTGAGCTGCTGGAACAAAACCCTTCCTTTGTCTTCTTCCGTCCGGAGGCCTTTGCACCGGTACGGGGTGCCAGTGCGGTGCCGCTGATCGCCAAAGCCTCGGTGGCCTCCGACCGTTCACTGATCCCGGCGGGCACCACGCTGCTGGCGGAAGTGCCACTGCTGGACAACAAGGGTAAATTCACGGGAAAATATGAGATGCGTCTGATGGTGGCGCTGGACGTGGGTGGGGCGATCAAAGGCCAGCACTTCGATATGTACCAGGGCATCGGGGCTGACGCCGGTCACTCGGCGGGTTATTACAACCACTATGGCCGCGTTTGGGTGCTCAAAGGCGCCAACGTAAACGCGCCGCTGTTTACCAGCCAGACCAGCTCCGCCTCCGGCGGTTCGCTGTTGGTCACCCGTTAACGGCATCGGGCTTTACCCGATAAATTTCAGGCTGGTGGTATGACTGTGGCTTGAAAGGCGACGGGTATACCGAAATTGACTCGTAAGGGCCGGATCCTCCGGCCCTCGAGACTGCAGACAAACATATAATGTTTGGTGGCAGGCGCTAAAGATTTTGAAAATAATCAGGAAAATCAATTTATTGATTTTCGGCTGATAACACAAAGGGGGAAAAACCACGCTTTTATCCCCCTTTGTCAATAATCTTAAGGGCCGGATCCTCCGGCCCTTATCATTTGCAAAGTTAAGGTAATCAAAGCGTTATGAGCACAGCCTATTCTGAAGCCTATCTGCAGCGTTTTGGCGGCACGGCACGTTTGTACGGTCAGCAGGCGCTGGCGCTGTTTGCCCAGGCGCACATTTGCGTGATTGGCATCGGCGGCGTGGGCTCCTGGGCGGCAGAAGCGCTGGCGCGTACCGGCATCGGCGCTATTACTCTGATTGATATGGACGATGTCTGCGTCACCAACACCAACCGTCAAATTCATGCGCTGCGCCAACATGTCGGGCAGTCAAAAACGGAAGTGATGGCGGAGCGTATCCTGGCGATCAACCCAGAGTGTCGGGTGACCTGCATTGACGATTTCATTACGGCGGACAACGTTGCCGAGCTGCTCGATAACAATTTCAGCTACGTCATTGACGCGATTGACAGCGTGCGGCCGAAGGCGGCACTGCTGGCTTATTGTCGACGCTACAAAATACCTGTGGTCACCACCGGGGGTGCCGGTGGACAGATAGACCCGACCCAGATTGCGGTGGTCGATCTGGCGAAAACCATACAGGATCCGCTGGCGGCCAAGCTGCGTGAGCGGCTGAAAAATGATTTCAACGTGGTGAAGAACAGCAAGGGCAAGCTGGGCATCGACTGCGTGTTTTCCAGCGAACCCCTGGTTTATCCGCAGCCGGATGGCAGCGTTTGCGCGTCGCGCAGCACCGCAGAAGGGCCAAAACGAATGGATTGCAGTGCGGGATTCGGTGCGGCAACCATGGTTACCGCGACCTTTGGCTTTGTCGCCGTTTCCCACGCGCTGAAAAAGATGGTAGCGAAAGCCGCGCGTCAGGCGTAGCGGGTGCCGATCGCTTTCACTGCGGCAGCCAGCGCTTCCAGTCCACTGGCTCGGGTGGCGCTGAGCTGGGCGCGTAGCGCCAACTGATCAAACAACCTCAAGGGGTCCATCGCCGCGATTTGTTGCGGCGTTTTTCCTTCTACCGCCGTCAGCAGCACCGCCAACAGGCCGCGTACGATACGACCTTCGCTGTCGCCATAAAAATGCAGCGTCCCGTCCGCCTGCAACTGATGCCCCAGCCAGACCCGGTTTTCACAGCCGCTCAATTCCATTTCCGCTGCACGTAATGCTTCCGGCAACGGGGGCAGCTGCTTTGCCAACATAATCAGTTGGCGATAGCGATCTTCCCACTGTTTCAGCGCGGTAAATTTTTCGATTAGCGCCTCGGCGGTGATTTCACGGCCAAAGGGATGAGGGGCAAGCATAGCGTCTCCGGTGTTCATTCAGTCTAGTCGGCCAGCAGGTCGATGGCGTTGATCAGGGCTGCGACCAAAGCATCGACATCTTCCAGGGTGTTATAAGGTGCAAAGGAGGCGCGCAGCGTCCCACTGACCCCGAGCGCCGCCATCAGCGGTTGGGCGCAGTGCTGGCCGGCACGTACGGCGATGCCTTGTTCTGCCAGCAGGGTGACGATGTCGCTGTGGTGGATGCCGGCAATATCGAATGCCAGCAGGCTGGAGCCTGAGCAACGGAAGCTGCGAAAGCCCGGTAATCCCCCCAACCTTTGTTCGGCGTTATCGGCCAGGCCACGGCTGTAGCGTTCGGCAGCCAACATGTCCTGATTGCCAAGCCACTCCAGTGCGGCGGCTAACCCCAACACGCCGGCGATGTTGGGCGTGCCTGCTTCAAAGCAGTGAGGAGGCTTTTGCGGCGTGAACCCCTCGAACGATGCCTGGGTCAGCATCTTGCCGCCGCCCTGCCACGGTGCCATTTGCGCTAATAACTCGCTCTTGCCGTACAGCGCCCCTATGCCGGTTGGGCCGTAGAGTTTGTGGCCGGAGAAAGCGTAGAAATCAATATCAAGCCGCTGAACATCGGCAGGGCAGTGCACTATGCCTTGCGCGCCGTCGATCATCACGCGTGCGCCGGCGCGGTGGGCCAAAGTGATGGCATACGCCAGATCCGGGCAGCCGCCGGTGACGTTGGACATTTGCCCCAGTGCCAGCAGACGGGTTTTGGCGTTGAGCAGGCCAGGCAACAATGTCAGGTCCGGCAGGCGATCTGCACCAAGGGGCAGTTTTACCACCCGAGCTCCGGTTTGCTCTGCCACCATCAACCAGGGGATCAGATTGGCGTGATGCTCGGCCTCGCTCACCAGAATTTCGTCACCCGGTTGCAGCAGTGGGCGAGCATAGCTCTGCGCTATCAGGTTGATGGCTTCGGTTGTGCCGCGGGTCCAGATAATATCATCGGCTGAAGGGGCGTTGATCAGAGTAGCGACCTGTTGGCGCGCCTGCTCGAAACGGGCAGTCAGGTCCTGTGCGGCCCTATGCTGGCTACGATGCACCGTTGCCGCATCGTCACGATAAAACTGCTGCGTAGCGTCGATGACCGCCAGAGGTTTTAATGCGGTGGCGGCGCTGTCGAGATAAATGCCCGCCTGCTGCAATGCAGGAAACTGATTACGGAAGTCGATGGGATTAAAAGGCGTCATACCCTGATTATCACTGGCTGGAGTCAATCACTGATCCTGTCTTATTTTACGGCTGGAGACAAGCTATCACGACCATTAGGACTTATCGCCTGGCAATCTTGGGAAAGTTTGTTATGCTAATAAGTACGCGCTAAATAATGGCGTTGAATAATAGAAAGGGTTTTTTACAGCATTTAAAACTACAAGGAGTCCACAATGAAGAAGACAGCCGCAGTTATCTCTGCTCTGATGCTTACGTTCACCCTGGCAGCCTGCTCCAGCAATTACGTGATGCACACCAATGATGGGCGCACTATTGTCGCTGACGGCAAGCCAAAAGTGGACAACGACACCGGGATGATCAGCTATAAAGATGCCAACGGTGTTGAGCAGCAGATCAACCGCTCCGACGTGAAAGAAATGGTTGAAAGCAACCAGTAAACGTCAGGCAAAAAAAAGCACCGCAAAGCTTGCGGTGCTGCATAAAATCACTATGGACAGACAGGGTAAATGTACAGGAAGTGAAAAAACAGTAGCTTAGCTACCACGTCTGGATTGCCAGACAATTTGCAAACACAACATCACAACCACAAGCCAAAAGTTCATCGGCGTCCTCGACACCCACTCCCTTTTCGTTCCGGCCCGGGAAGTGCCGCCACTATAGGTATTTGCTGGCGCATGCTCAACGGACAATTTATAATGGCTCGGATTAAAAAAACTAATGGTAGCGCTTTGTTGTTCTGTGCCTTTTGCACCGCACACCACGCCGCCTGATTTTTTATGCCGAATCACTCGGAATATTGTTACACAAAAGTAGCTAATAAATGTCTAAACGCTTACCACCTCTGAATGCACTGCGGGTCTTTGACGCGGCTGCTCGTCATCTGAGTTTTACCAAAGCGGCTGAAGAACTGTTTGTCACCCAAGCCGCGGTGAGCCACCAGATCAAGTCGCTGGAGGACTTCCTCGGCCTGAAGCTGTTTCGGCGCCGCAACCGCTCGCTGTTGCTGACGGAAGAAGGGCAAAGTTATTATCTGGATATCAAGGAAATCTTCTCCTCGATCAATGAGGCAACGCGCAAGTTACAGGCGCGCAGCGCCAAGGGTGCACTGACCGTCAGTTTACCCCCGAGTTTTGCCATTCAGTGGCTGGTGCCCCGCCTGTCCGGCTTTAACTCAGCTTATCCGGGAATTGACGTGCGTATCCAGGCGGTGGACCGTGAAGAAGACAAGCTGGCGGATGACGTGGACGTGGCGATTTTCTATGGTCGCGGCAACTGGACTGGGTTGCGCGCCGAGCGTTTATACGCGGAATACCTGCTGCCGGTATGCTCTCCCAGCCTGCTTACCGGCGAACATGCGTTAAAAATGACGAGCGATCTGGCTTATCACACGCTACTGCATGATACTTCACGCCGCGATTGGCTGGCCTACACGCGCCAGTTGGGGTTGCAGCACATCAATGTACAGCAGGGGCCGATTTTCAGCCACAGCGCCATGGTGGTTCAGGCGGCAGTGCATGGGCAGGGGATTGCCCTGGTCAATAACGTGATGGCACAGACCGAGATCGAAGCCGGGCGATTGGTATGCCCGTTTAACGACGTCCTGGTCAGTAAAAATGCTTTTTATCTGGTATGTCATGACAGCCAGGCAGAACTGGGTAAAATAGCCGCCTTTCGTCAGTGGATCCTGGCGCGGGCAGCCAGCGAGCAAGAAAAGTTCCGCTTTCGCTACGAACAATGAGGCCGGTCGCCGTTTTGTCGCCGCCGGTTTTTTTCAATAAAGGTAAATAACGATGAGCAGTCGTTCAATGCTGATTTTTGCCGCTATCAGCGGTTTTGTATTTGTTGCTCTGGGCGCGTTTGGCGCACACGTATTAAGTGGCACGCTGGGCGCTAACGAGATGGCCTGGATCCGTACCGGGCTGGAATATCAGGGCTTTCATACCCTGACGATCCTGGCACTGGCAGTGGCGATGCAACGCCGTGTCAGCCTGTGGTTTTACTGGAGCGGGGCGTTATTGGCGCTCGGCACCGTACTGTTCAGCGGCAGCCTGTACTGTCTGGCGCTGTCGCACCTGAAGGTCTGGGTCTATATCACGCCGATTGGCGGCGTGTGTTTCCTGGCCGGTTGGGTATTGATGTTGATTGGCGCTTTGCGTCTGAGGAAAAAGGCCGAGCGCCATGAATAAGATTGCGTTGTATTGCCGCCAGGGTTTTGAAAAAGAGTGTGCGGCGGAAATTACCGCCAAGGCTGCCGAGCTGGAAGTGTTTGGCTTCGCCAGAGTGAAGGACAACAGCGGCTACGTGCTTTTTGAGTGCTACCAACCGGACGATGCCGATCGCCTGGCGCGGGAAATTCCGTTCCGCGAGCTGATTTTTGCCCGCCAGATGCTGGTGGTGGGCGAGCTGCTGCGTGATTTGCCGCCGGAAGATCGCGTATCACCGATCGTCGGCATGCTGATTGGCGTGGTCGACCGCGGTGGTGAGCTGCGAGTAGAAGTGCCGGACACCAACGAAAGCAAAGAGCTGATGAAGTTCTGCCGCAAACTGACGGTGCCGTTACGCGCCGCGATGCGTGAGCAGAAAGTCTTGATGGCCCGTGAGAATGCAACCCGTCCGGTGGTGCACGTGTTCTTTATCGCGCCGGGTTGCTGTTATGTCGGTTACTCCTTCAGCAACAACAACTCACCGTTCTATATGGGCATTCCGCGCCTTAAATTCCCTTCCGACGCGCCAAGCCGCTCTACGCTGAAGCTGGAAGAGGCATTCCACGTGTTTATCCCCGCCGACGAGTGGGACGAGCGTTTGGCCAGCGGTATGCATGCGGTCGATCTGGGGGCCTGTCCGGGCGGTTGGACCTACCAACTGGTGCAACGCAGCATGATGGTGCACGCGGTGGACAATGGCCCGATGGCGCCAAGCCTGATGGATACCGGACAGGTAACCCATCACCGCGCCGACGGGTTCAGATATGAACCTTCCAGCAGCAAGATTTACTGGCTGGTGTGTGACATGGTGGAAAAACCTGCGAAGGTGACCAGCTTGATGATCCAATGGCTGGTGAAAGGCTGGTGTCGCGAGGCGATCTTCAACCTGAAGTTGCCGATGAAAAAACGCTACGAAGAGGTTTCGCAGAACCTGCAGTCGATCAGGGAAGCGCTGGATGCGGCGGGTATCAGCTCGCAAATCCATGCCAAGCAGCTGTACCACGATCGTGAAGAAGTTACCGTGCACGTCCGCCGTATGTGGTCTGCCGTGGCTGGTCGTCGCGACGAGCGTGATTAATTGAGCGGGCGCTTTCTGCAGCGACCTGGTTTATGCCGGTAACCGCAGTTGCTGCAGGTTACCGGTTAACGTCAGGTCGGTGCGCAAGGTGGCGACCTTTTTACTGACATAAGCCATGTCGCGGTGTTGTTGCAGTTTACCGCGCCATTTCTCCGGCACCTGCTCCAGGGCCTGGTAGAGCCCGTCCAGCGAACCTGCCTGCTGCAACAGCAACACTGCCGTTTTCGGTCCGATGCCGGCTACGCCAGGGATCTTGCTGCTGCTGATCCCCGCCAATCCCCAGTAGTCCGCCAACTGCTGTGGCGATACCCCAAACTCCTGCTGCACAAACGGCATATCCAGCCAGCGCTTTTGAAAGTAATCGCGGATTTGCACGCTGGGTGCCAACAACTGACAGTAACCTTTGTCGGTGGACACAATAGTGACCTGATGGCCGCCGCCGGCGACTTTGGCCGTCAGCGTTGCCGCCAGATCGTCCGCTTCATTGCCTGGTGAGTGCCAACAGGCAACGCCGAGAGCCTCGAACGCCTGGCGAAGCTGCGGCATTTCCTGCTGCAGATTCTCCGGCATCGGCGAACGTCCGGCCTTATAGTCGGGCAGGATCTGATGACGCCAGCTTTCGCTGCGATCGTCCTCGTCGAATACCGCCACCGCGTGCGTTGGGCGGCTGTGCTGGATCAACTGTTGCACGGCGTGCTGGCAGGCGTTGACACAGGGAGACCCCTGCACGGCGTGAATGCGGCGGATGAGGTTGAGGGCGTCGACAATCAGTAGGTGTATAGGCATTAACTCGTCGTCTTTCAAGCTGCAACGTTGCTGACTTCACGTACTCCCCCCAAGTAAGCTCCGGGGATGAACACGCTTACCGCCTGGCTGCAACTTGAAATCCATATAGAGTAAAGGCGGAAAAGTCAGGTAAAAAGAAGGGCGGTTATTAAGCCGCCCCGGAGGGTTCATTAAGCGACTATTTCGTAGCAGGGCACATAGGCGCTGCCCGGCAGCTTCATACGGTGTTGAGCAACGAAGCCCTGCAACAGGCTGTCCATCTGTTTCATCATCTGCGGTTCGCCGTGCAGCTTGTACGGGCCGAACTGTTCGATGGCATGAATGCCATTTTCCTTCACGTTGCCGGCGACGATGCCGGAAAACGCGCGGCGTAGCGCAGCGGCCAACTGTTCGGCCGGCTGGTCCGGATACAGGTTGAGATTCGCCATATTTTCATGGCTCGGCTCGAACGGCAATTGCAGATCCGGCGCGATGCGAATAGACCAGTTGAAGCTGTAGGCATCGCCGGTATTGCGGCGGTTTTCTTTCACCAGCGGCATGGCTTTTTTCATCTGCCGCGCCACTTCGGCCGGATCGTCGATGATGATGGTGTAATGGCGGCGCGCTTCGTCCCCCAGCGTGTTCATGATGAACTCGTCCAACACGCGGAAATAGTCGGCGCTCTCTTTTGGCCCGGTGAGGATCAGCGGCAAGACCTGTTCGCTGTTTTCCGGGTTCATCAGAATACCCAGCAGATACAGCAGTTCTTCCGCCGTGCCAACACCGCCCGGGAAGATGATGATGCCGTGGGCAATACGGACGAAGGCCTCCAGGCGTTTTTCGATGTCCGGCATGATAACCAGCTCATTGACCAGCGGGTTTGGCGGTTCTGCGGCAATGATTGAAGGTTCGGTCATGCCGATAAAACGGCTGTTGCGGTAGCGCTGCTGGGCGTGGCCCACGGCGGCGCCTTTCATCGGCGCTTCCATGGCACCCGGTCCGCAGCCGGTACAGATATTCAGCTCGCGCAGGCCCAGCTGGCTGCCGACCTTGCGGGCATAAAGGTATTCATTTTCATTGATCGAATGGCCGCCCCAGCACACCACCAGGTTAGGATCCTCATCGAGGTGCAACGCACGGGCGTTACGCAGGATAGAGAACACCAGGTTGGTAATGTGGGCCGAGTTTTCCAGATTCAGATGCTGGAAACGGCCGGCGCTGTCGATCTGCCCGTGAACGAACAGAATATCGCGCAGCACGGCGAACAGGTTGGCCTGCAGCGAGCGGATAATTCGACCGTCGACAAAGGCGTCTTCCGGTGGGTTAACCAGTTCGAGTTTCACACCGCGCTCACGGCGCAGCACGTTGATATCAAAGGTTTCGTAGCGTGACAGCAGCTGTTTGCTGTTGTCGGTCTGGCTGCCGGAGTTCAAAACGGCCAGCGAACAGTTGCGGAACAAACGGTATAGATCACTGCTGGCGGTACGCTTCAGCATGTCTACTTCCAGCTGCGACAGCAAATCCATAGAGCCAAGCGGGCTGATGTGTGTAATCAAGGTAACTCCTTTGCACCCGGAACGGGGCAGTAGTAATCCATACGCAGCAAAACAGCATCTCGTTATTGTCAGGGCACGGCGGCAAAACCCGACCGGAATGCCCGGCGCACCTGATTTAACCTTACCGCCGTCCCCCGATTTTTACCAACACAAACCACTCGTTAGCTCAGTTGTTGAGCAATGTTTCGCACTATTGGCGTGTCGGACGACCTCGAAACGGGACAAAGTCCGTTTTGCTGCGCCAGGGATTGATGTCCTGCCCGCCGCGACGGGGGCAACGTGCGTAGATTGTCAGGCTTTGCCCAGCGTCAGTTCCGACAGGGAGGGGGCTTGGTTGGAGGACATCTGCTGTCACCTTGGTGAGAGATAGGTACAATGGTCGCCAGTTTACCGTATGCGAGAAAAAATATGGACCACGATGTACCGCACGCCCTGCGTGAATTTACCCAGCGTTATGTTGAGCTTTGGCAGCAGGAGCGCGGTCATGCGCCGGCAAGTCAGGAGCTGTACGGCGTGCCGTCGCCCTGCCTGGTCGAAAACCGTGATGACCAGGCGCTGTGGTTGCCGCAACCCTTCACCCCGGCCGCAACGCTGGAAAAGGTAGAGACTGCGCTTGAGCTTCGTCTGCAGCCGGACATCAATCTGTTTTATACCCAGCAGTATGCTGGCGATATGGGTGCGCAGTTCGGCGAACATCATTTGACCTTGCTGCAGGTATGGAGCGAAGACGATTTTATCCGCCTGCAGGAAAACCTGATCGGTCATCTGGTAACGCAAAAACGTTTGAAACTGTCCCCGACGCTGTTCCTGGCAACCACCGAATCAGAAATGACTCTGGTCTCTTTGTGCAACGTCAGTGGGAATGTGGTGCTGGAGCAATTTGGCAGCGATAAGCGCACCTTACTGGCGGCGTCGTTGGGCAATTTCCTCGATGCATTGCGCCCGCGGATTGACGCTTGACGCTAATTTAACCGTATCCCGTGTGAGATATCTCGCACACGGGCTGTGAGAGATCGCTTTTAATTTTCACCGCATTGTCGCTGAGATGGATTTTATTGTTATCCAGATCAATTGGTTAGTTTTTCTTTAGGATAACTCTTAGCATTAATTTTCCGTCAGCCTGCCGGTAAGCTCTTGTGAACCCGGGATAATTGAGCGATCTTATGTTCACCGGAAGGGATACGGCGGAGCTGGAAAGCATCAGGATGATGCAGCTTCAGGAAGAAGAAGTGGATGCGCTCAGTGAAGAGCGAAGGACGGCGTCAGGAGATGCCAGGATGTTTCAGGATTGAAACCAGGGACACCTCCAGGATGGAGATTGAGAGCCGGCAAAGGATGGTTGGCGGGTCATGAAGACTGAGGAACCGCATCAGGATGATGTTACGGGACAACGCCAGGATGGTTTGGTCAGGATGGCCGCAGGAAAAGTTTTCAAGGATTGAGCAGGGAGCACACTGTGTAGCGGGACTGCTATAAAACGAACCGAGGGCACTGTTAGCGCAGTGCCCTCAACTTTTTATACGGATTTATGCTTTAAGCCGTCAACAGGCTTAACCCTGCTCGAATTCATCTCAGTTGTTAACCAATCGCCCCCAGCGTATCGCCATCGACCTGTTTTTTAGGCAGCAGGAACAGCGTTGCATAAATATCCAGCAGATAAATCGCCGCCAGCAGGCTGATTGCCGCAGCGAAGGATACCTGCGTCACCAATGCGCCGATCACCAATGGCCCCAGGCCGCCAACGCCTCGCCCCAGATTGAACAAAATGTTTTGTGCGGTAGCGCGCGCCTGTACCGGGTAAGTATCGGAGATCAACGCGCCGTAGCCGCCAATCATCCCATTAACGAACATTCCCATCAGCGCGCCGGCAAACAGCATTAACGTCGGGTCGCTAAGTTGCGCATAGACCACTACCATCACCACCGCACCGATCTGATAGCTGATAAAAATCTTCCAGCGGCTGAAGCGGTCGGCCAAGACGCCAAACAGCCAGATACCGAACGTCATGCCGATCACCGTAACCGCTGTCCACAGGCCTGACTTGGTTAATGAGAAACCGAAGTTTTTGGCCAGGTAGGTCGGCATCCAAATCATCAGCCCGTAATAGCCGAAGTTCTGCACCGAGCACAAAATAAAAATACCGATACTGGCCTTGCTGGTGGCGCGGTCTTTGAACAGCAGCCTGATACGTTGGGCGAAAGAGAGCTGTTCACCGGTGCTTTGCTGGCGGACGAACGCTTCCGGTTCTCCCAGGGTGCGGCGGATCAGGAACGACGCCAGTGCGGGCAACAAGCCCACCAGGAACATGCCGCGCCAGCCGATATGCGTCAGCAGTAACGGGGTGAGAAACGCCGCCGCCAATACGCCAAGCTGCCAGCCCATGCCCACGTAGGCCGAGGCTCGATTGCGTTTTTCCGCCGTCCAGGCTTCGGCGATCAGCGCCATGCCGATACCGAACTCCCCGCCCAGCCCGATGCCCGCCAGCGTACGGTAGGCGAGCAAATCCCAGTAGCCTTGTGCCAGGGCACAAAGGCCGGTAAACACCGAGAACATCAGGATGGTGATGGTCAATACCCGGATACGACCAAAGCGATCGCTGAGGTGACCGAAAATCACCCCGCCCAGTACGGCGCCGATCAGCGTCCAGGTGACCAGCGAACCGGCGGCGGAAGAACTCAATCCCATTTCGATACTGATGGCCGGCAGCATAAAGCCGAGGATCAGCAAGTCAAAGCCGTCCATGGCGTAGCCGGTGACCGAAGCTAGCATGGCTTTGCCGGGCGTGGCGTGGTTTTTTGTCGTTGTGATTGCAGGCATGTGTCTAATCTGTTTGGTTTAGTCGGTGGGCCTATTGTGCCGTGGGGCGCTGGACGCCACCAGATAAAAACGGCCGTGCTAGTCAAGTCAGCCGAATTTGGGCTATAAAAATGCTATGCTTTGCCGCTTTTCAGCCACGCGGCTGAATCATCATCATGAAAATAGATCGGGAATGCAGATGAGTATAAATAATCAGGTTCGCCACAGTTTGCAGGCGATTGAACAGTCAATGCGCGATCTGGCTCTTTGGCAGGCCGCGCCGCCTGAGCCTGAGGCCTTCGCCAGCACTGAACCTTTCTGCGTAGACAGCATGTCGGCCGAAGCCTGGCTGCAATGGGTGTTTCTGCCGCGTATGTACGCGCTGCTGGATGCGGATGCGCCGTTGCCGACGCGTTTCGCCATCACGCCTTATTTTGAAGAGGCGCTGAAAGATAATGACCCCAACTGCATGCCGCTGCTGGTTGTGCTGCAGAAATTGGATAACATGCTGAATAAAGAGTCGTAATTATATTCCGACGTGGCCGCTGATTTTCGCCAGGCGGCAGATGGGTGTATTAGCGCAGGCGCCAGGATAGGGTATTTGGCGGCGTCTTTCGAACCCGATAAACCTTGGCCGTTTATCCGGGGATCTGCAAAGGATTATAAGGTGCTGCAATAATGGATTTATTAAAGTTTATCCTTCGTCTGCCTTTTACGTTAATCAAGGGCGCATTTCGCCTGCTGGCACTGAGCCTGGCGTTACTGGGCCGGTTATTCAGGCCGCTGATCGGTAATCTTGCCTGGAGTGCGCCTGCCTGGTGGACTGCGCTGTCCGGCGGTGTGAAACGGGCGTTTTTGCGGCTGGAAAGCGGCGTAAACAAATACCCGAAAGCCATCAGTCTGGCGTTGCTGGTTTTGTTGTGTATCGCCGGTGGCGCTGTCTACGGCTGGCACTGGTGGCTGAACCGACCGCAACCGATCGAACCGGCACCCATGGTGTATCAGCAAACCGACGTACAGGCCGCTGGCCCTGAAGCGATAAACTACGCGGTTCAGAAGCCGACACCGCAGAAGCTAAGCCTGACGTTCAGTCACTCGG
Organism: Serratia sp. GW822-FHT06D09; assembly: GCF_058799515.1. Lineage (NCBI taxonomy): Bacteria > Pseudomonadati > Pseudomonadota > Gammaproteobacteria > Enterobacterales > Yersiniaceae > Serratia > Serratia sp. GW822-FHT06D09. The sequence continues at coordinate 56,275 of NZ_JBXALO010000008.1, read as the reverse complement.
CGGCACCTTTGACCGACGTTGGTAAAGCGGTGACCAGAGGCGTGACGCTTAAGCCGCAGGCCGAGGGCCAGTGGATCTGGAACGACGCCTCAACCCTGGTCTTTACGCCGAAAAAACCGCTGCCGATGGGCACGCAATACCAGGTTAACCTCGATCCTGCCACGTTGCTGGCCCCGCAGATCAAGCTCGCCAATACCCGTTACACCTTTAACGTGCCCGCTTTTAATTTCCAACTGGGGCAGGCCGAGTATTACCAGGACCCGCAGGATCCGAAGAAGCGCAGCGCTATCTTTAATCTGAAGTTCAATGCGCCGTTGGACGTCACCAGCTTTGAAAAACAGGTCTCGCTGGGATTGAAGGAAGGCAACGCCAAGTCGGAGAAAAAGCTTAACTTCTCGCTGGTCTACGATGAGAAAAAACTCAACGCCTGGATCCACTCAGAGCCGCTGCAGGCGCTGGATCAGGGCGGTGTGGTGCACCTGACCGTCGGCAAGGGCATCAAAGCGACGGTGCCCGCCAACGCCATCGACGAGGTGAAAAGCAACCGGGTCACGGTGCCGACGCTGTACAGCCTGGCGCTGAGCGATGCCAGCGCCCAGGTGGTCGACGCCGAGGGTGCCAAGGGGCAGCGGGCCCTGATCGTCGCTTTCAGCGACGCCGTCAAGGATAAAGAGCTGGTGCGCGCGACCAAGGCCTGGTTGCTGCCACAGCACGATCCCAGCGATGCTGAAGCCGCTAAAGACCCGAATGATTTTTATCAGTGGGATACCGACAGCGTCGCCAAGAATGTGCTGGCGCAGTCCACGCCGCTGACTCTGACGCTCAACGAAGCTGAAGAGAGCTACCAGCCACAGTTCAGCTTCAAATTCGATGCCCCGGCACATCGCTTCATGCTGCTTGAGATCGACAATCAGCTGGTCTCCAACGGCGGTTACAAAATGCCGAAAAAGGCCTACCGGGTGATTGAAGTGCCGGAGTTCCCGAAATCTCTGCAGTTCATGTCGCAAGGGTCGCTCCTGTCGGTCAACGGCGATAAGCAGATCAGCGTTGCCGCGCGCAACGTGGCGGGCCTGCGCCTGGATATCAAACGGGTGATCCCAAGCCAATTGCAGCACATCGTTTCTTTCAAAAGCAGGGAATACTCTTCCGCCGAGTTTAACCGGCTGGATGACGAATATTTTACCGAGCATTTTAAATACCAGACCGCGCTCAATAATGACCAGCCGGGCGTGGTGAATTATCAGGGCATCGATCTTTCCCGCTACTTGTCCACCAATCCTGATTCTCACCGCGGCGTTTTCCTGCTGACGCTGTCCGAATGGCAGCCGAACAAGAAGCCGGCGGAGGAAGAGGCAGGAGCGGATGAGTCTGAGGAAGAAAGCGGCGATCAAGCTGGGGTCGGCGATTCACGTTTTGTGGTAGTAACCGATCTGGGCATCGTCGCCAAAAGCTCCCAGGACAAAACGCGCGATGTATTTGTCCAATCGATTCACAGCGGCGCACCGGTCGGCAGCGCGAAAGTGTCGGTGATCGCGAAAAACGGCGTAACCTTGCTCAGTCAAATCACCGATACCAACGGCCACGTGCGCTTCCCGGCGCTTGATGTTTACACCAATGAACGCCAGCCGGTGATGTTCCTGGTGGAAAAGGAGGGCGATGTTTCCTTCTTGCCTACCGGCAGCTATAACGATCGCGGGTTGGATTTCTCGCGCTTCGACATTGCCGGTGAGCAGACCCCGACCGATCCGCGTGCGCTCAGTAGCTATCTGTTCTCCGATCGGGGCGTTTACCGGCCGGGAGATACCTTTAATGTTGGCCTGATCACCCGTGCTGCTGATTGGAGCGTGGGGCTGGCCGGCGTGCCGGTACGTGCTGAAATCCGCGATCCGCGCGATAAGCTGATGACCACGGTGCCACTGACGTTGGGCGCCAGTGGGTTCAACGAGCTGAGCTACACCACCGATGAGAATTCACCCACCGGCGAGTGGAACGTCTATCTGTATCTGGTGGGGAAAAACCACGACACCTCAACGCTGCTTGGTCATACCTCCGTCAATGTGAAAGAGTTTGAGCCGGATCAGTTGAAGGTGAAGCTGGAGCTGACGCCAAACCGGCAACAGGGCTGGGTGAAACCTTCTGAATTGAAAGCCAATATTGACGTGCAGAACCTGTTTGGCACGCCGGCGCAAGATCGTCGTGTCACTTCCAGGTTGACGCTGCGCCCCATGTATCCGAGCTTTGATCGCTTCCCGGACTACGCCTTCTACGAAAACCGGCAAAACAGCGACGGCTTCGAAACCGAGTTGGAAGAGCGCACTACCGACGAGCAGGGCGCGGCTAACATCCCGCTGGATCTCAAAGGTTATGCCGACGCCACTTATCAGTTGCAGCTGTTGTCGGAAGCCTTTGCCGCAGGCGGCGGGCGTTCGGTGGCGGCTACCGCCAGAACCCTGGTATCGCCTTATGATTATCTTGTCGGCGTGAAGGCGGATGGGGATCTTGGCTATATTAACCGCGATGCGGCGCGTCATCTAAATGTGATTGCCGTAGATCCGTCGCTCAAACAGATTGCCCTGGCGGATCTGAAGCTGGTGCTGATCGAACAGAAATTCATTTCCGTGCTGACCAAGCAGGATTCCGGCGTTTACAAATATCAATCGAAAATGAAGGAAGTGACGCTGTCGGAGCAGCCGTTGGCACTGAGTGAACAGGGGAATGATCTGCGGCTGGCGACCGACAAGCCGGGCGATTTTGTGTTGGTGATTGAAGATGCGCAGGGCAAGGTGCTCAATCGCGTAGCCTACAGCGTGGCCGGGAATGCCAACCTTAGTCGTTCGCTGGATCGCAATGCGGAACTGAAATTGAAGCTGAACCAGGCGGAATATCAACCTGGCGAAGAAATAGAGGTGTCGATCAACGCGCCTTACACCGGCAGCGGTCTGATCACCATCGAGAAAGATCACGTTTACGCCTGGCAGTGGTTCCATAGCGATACCACTAGTTCGGTACAAAAAATCCGCCTGCCAGCCAGCATGGAGGGCAACGGCTATATCAACGTGCAGTTTGTGCGCGACGTCAACTCCAGCGAAATCTTTATGAGCCCGCTGAGTTACGGCGTTATGCCATTCAAAATCAGCACCCGCGCACGGCAGAATGGGCTGGAAGTGACAGCACCAACGGTGATTAAGCCAGGCGAAGATCTGACCATGACGGTGAAAACCGATGGCCCGCAGCAGGTGGCGTTGTTCGCCGTCGATGAAGGGATCCTGCAGGTGGCTCGCTACCGCTTAAAAGATCCGCTGGAGTTCTTCTTCAGCAAGCGTGAACTGAGCGTTACCAGCTCGCAAATTCTTGACCTGATCCTGCCGGAGTTCAGCAAGCTGATGGCGCTGACGGCGGCCCCGGGCGGCGATGCGGGGGAAGGTTTGGATCTCAACCTGAACCCGTTCAAACGCAAGCGTGATAAGCCGGTCGCTTACTGGTCAGGTATCACCGAGGTGAACGGCGAGAAGGCGTTCGTCTATCCGGTGCCGGATTACTTCAACGGTAAAATCCGGGTCATGGCTATCTCGGTCACGCCGGACAAGATCGGCAAGGCGCAAACCGCCGCGACGGTGCGGGACAACTTCATCATGACGCCAAACGTACCGGCGATGGTGGCACCGGGCGATGAGTTTGACGTCAGCGTGGGCGTCAGTAACAACCTCGAAGGATTGAACGGTCAACCGGTGGCGGTAAGCGTGCACTTGACGCCGCCTCCTCAGTTGGATGTGGTTGGCAACGCCGTGCAAGGCCTGTCACTGGCGGAAAAACGCGAGGGTGTGGTTAACTTCCGCCTGCGTGCCAAGTCTGCGCTGGGGGATGCGCCTTTGGTGTTTGACGCCAGCTATGGCGACAAGAGCAGCCGCCGCACGGTCAGCACCTCGGTGCGGCCGGCTATGCCGTATCGCACCCAAACGGTAATGGGGCGGATGAGCGGCGGCAGCCAAAACGTCGAAGGCCTGCGTCAGATGTTTGACGCCTATGCGCAGCGTCAGGCGGCGGTTTCCCATTCACCGCTGGTGCTGACCAACGGGCTGGCTCAATACCTGGCAGACTACCCTTACTACTGTTCCGAGCAGATCGTCAGCCGCTCCATTCCGCTGATCCTGCAGAGCCGTCATCCGGAAATGGCGGGGGGCCTGAGCCAGTCCGAGGTTAGCAAACAGCTACGCAACCTGCTCGGCGTGTTGCGTTCTCGTCAGAATGACAGCGGGGCCATTGGCGCCTGGCGGTCATCGCCGGATGCCGATCCTTTCGTTACGCCGTATGTGGTCCAGTATCTGCTGGAAGCGAAACAAGCCGGGTATGCGCTGCCGGAGGGGATGCTTGAGGAGGCCAACGGCGCACTGCGTGAATTGGCGGCCAGCGGCTTTGATGACCTGTATCGGCTGCGTTTGCGCAGCTGGGCTATCTATCTGCTGACGCGGCAAGGCGAGGTGACCACCAATGCGCTGGCAATGGTGCAGGATACGCTGCAAAAACGCTATCCGGACAGTTGGAAAACCGATCTGAGCGCGCTGTATCTGGCATCGTCTTATCAATTGCTGAAGATGGATGACGAGGCAGCCGCACTATTGCAGCCAAGCTGGCAGCAGTTGAGCAAAGCCTATGACAGCGCCTGGTGGACGCAGAATTACTTTGATCCGCTGGTGCAGGATGCGACGCGGCTGTATTTGATTACCCGCCATTTCCCGGAAAAGGTGGCATCGATTCCGCCGCAGGTGTTGGAGAACATGGTGAAGGCGCTGAAAGAAGAGCGCTACACCACCTACTCTTCCGCGATGAGCATACTGGCGCTGGAGAGCTATTCGGCCCAGGTGGCGCAGTCAGCCAACGCGGGTTCGCTGGACATTACGCAGATTGGTAAAGGCGGCAATGCAGCACCACAGCGGATAGCCGAGCTGCAGGGGCTGTTTGCCAAAGGGCAGTTTACCGCTGATGCCGCCGCTGTCCGTTTTACCAACAGCGGTGATGCGCCGGCCTGGTACTCGGTGACGCAGGCCGGTTATGACCTTGCTGCGCCACAGAAAGCCCTGGCACGCGGGCTGGAAATCACCCGCGATTACACCGATGAGCAGGGTAAGCCGGTCACGCAGGTAACGCTGGGCCAGAAGGTCAATGTACATCTGAAAATCCGTGCTAACGCTAAAGAGGGGCTGAGCAATCTGGCGATCGTCGATCTGTTGCCGGGCGGGTTCGAAGTGGTGCAGCAAACGCCGCCGGAACCTGCTGCTGACGAGGACAGCGAAGCGGAAGCGCCAAGCAGCGGTTGGCAGTCACCGCTGGCGGCTTCAGGATCCAGCTGGGCGCCGGATTACAGCGACATTCGTGAAGATCGGGTGATCATTTACGGCAGTGCCAGCACCGACGTACAGGAGTTCGTTTACCAGATCAAAGCGACCAATACCGGCAGCTTTATTATCCCACCGGCCTATGGCGAAGCCATGTATGACCGTGAAGTACAGGCCATGTCGGTCGGCAGCGGTAAACTGGTGGTGGTGCCGGCGGAAAATAAATAAGCCGTGACTGGCGTCGGGCGGATATCCGCCCGACGCCAGCGCGTTGAGATCCGATGAAAATCCTGAAAACACCCTGGCTGCAGAATAGCCTGATGGCGGTCTTTCTGCTCGCGCTGGTGCTGGGTGCCATTCGGTTATGGCCCCACCCGCCGTTGGCGCAAGAATTACCGCTGTCCTCCACCTACTATGATCGCCAAGGTACGCTGATGCGCATCACGCTGGCCAACGACGATCGTTACCGGCTATGGACTCCGCTGGAGGATATTTCACCTTTGGCGGTGCGTGGTCTGTTGCTGCATGAGGATCGGTGGTTTTACTACAACCCCGGTTTTAACCCCGTTAGCCTGGCGCGCGGCTTCTGGCGCAGCTATGTTTCCGGTGGCAGGATGCAGGGCGGTTCGACCATCAGCATGCAACTGGCGCGCATGCGCTGGCATCTCAACACCCGTACGCCGGGTGGCAAACTGCTGCAAGTGGCGCGTGCGATACAGCTAGAACTGAGCTACTCCAAGCACGATATTTTGGAAGCCTACCTGAACTACGCTCCTTACGGTCGCAATATCGAAAGCATCGGTGCCGCCAGCCTGATCTACTTCGCCAAGCCACCGCGAGACCTGACTCTGCCGGAAGCGTTAACCCTGGCCGTATTGCCGCAGTCACCCAGTTACCGTCTGGAACCGAAAACGGGCGTGCTGGGTGTTGCCCTGACGCAGGCGCGCGACCGCTTGTTCCAGCGCTGGCAGCAAGTCTACGCGACCGACAGCAGCCAACAGGCCCTGTTTCGGCTCCCGCTAGCGCTGCGTCAACCCGAGCAGATGCCCTATATTGCACCACACTTTATCGAGCAACTGCGTCAGCAGACTCAGCAGCTGGTGCAGCGTAATAGCCGCGTCGACACCACGCTGGACGTGGGGCTGCAACGTTTGGTCGAACGCCAGGTAAATGCCTTTATCGTCCGTAATCAGAGCCGTGGGATCCACAATGCTGCAGTGCTGCTGGTGGACAGCCGCGATATGGGGGTCAGGGCGCTGGTGGGGTCAGCAGACTATTACAACCGCCAGATCCAAGGGCAGGTGAACGGGACCCATGCCAAGCGTTCGCCCGGTTCGACCCTGAAGCCCTTTATCTATGCCCTGGGCATGGAGCAAGGCGTGCTGCATCCGATGACCATCCTGAAAGATGTACCTTCCTCATTTGGTGCCTACGCGCCGGAGAATTTTGACCGGCGTTTTCTTGGGCCGGTAACCGCCACCGATGCGCTGAATTTTAGCCGCAATATTCCCGCTGTGTACGTGGCGTCGCAACTGCGGCAGCCGACGTTCTATCAGTTCCTGCGCCTGACCGGCGTTGAGAATATGGCCAGCGAGAATCACTATGGCTTGTCGCTGGTATTGGGGGGCGGTGAGGTTACCGCTCAGGAACTGGCGAAGCTCTATGCTCTGTTGGCGAATCGCGGCGCATTGCGTCCGTTACGCATGCTGAGTAGCGATGCGGAGACGCCGGCGGTGCGCTTGCTCAGCGAAGAGGCCAGTTTTATTACGCTGGATATGCTGCGTCAACACCGACGGCCGGGAGATACCTTGGCGCAGCGTTCATCGTCGCTGCCGGTCTATTGGAAAACCGGGACTTCATGGGGATTTCGCGATGCCTGGAGCGTAGGGATTTTCGGGCCCTATGTTCTGGTGGTGTGGGAGGGGAACTTCGACAGTCGCGGCAATAATGCCCTGGTGGGCGCCGATGCAGCGGCTCCGTTATTCTTCAATATTATCGACAGTGTGCATGCCAGCTATCCCACGCTGCGGGAGCCCCGAAAGCCATTTCCGAAGCGGCTGCGGCGGGTGGATATTTGTCTGGCCAGCGGCGATTTACCCACCCCCTGGTGCCAGCAAAAGGGCAAAACTTGGTTTATTCCCGGCAAGTCACCGATCAAGGTCGACAGCGTTTATCGGCCGGTGGTGCTGGATATTCACAGCGGTGAGGTGGCCTGTCCGCCCTATGACCAGGCACAAACCCGCACTGAGGTGTTTGAGTTCTGGCCTTCCGATCTGGCCAACGTGTTCGCTCAGGCCGGGTTGCCTAAGCGTTCGCCGCCGATAAATCGCTGTAAGGACAACGGTATTGCCGTCGGGGGTAATGCGCCGCGCATCACCTCGCCGCTTAAGAACACCACCTATACCCTGCGGCAATCGCAGCAGGGACGCGATAAAATTGCCTTCAACGCAGTGACCGATGCCGACAGCAAAACGGTGTACTGGTTTGTTGACGATATCTATCTCGGTAGCAGCGCCAGCAAAAAGGCTATCGACTGGCGGCCGATCAACAATGGGCAGTACCGCATTCGGGCGGTGGACGATCGCGGCCGGGCCGATAGTCGTCTGGTGACCATCGAATGGGTTAACTAGCCCTGACGCACTGCTGTATACTCGCGCCGGAATCTGGGCTTTTACGTAGGAAAAGAGATTGTGATTGAGGTTTTGTATCAGGATGAGCACCTGGTGGCGGTGAACAAGCCGTCCGGTTGGCTGGTGCACCGCAGCTGGCTGGATCGCCATGAAACCCGGTTTGTGATGCAGACCGTGCGCGATCAGATTGGCCAGCACGTGTTTACCGTGCATCGCCTTGATCGTCCTACATCCGGGGTATTGCTGATGGCGCTGTCCAGCGAGGTGGCGCGGCTGTTGTCGCAGCAGCTTGAACAGCATCAGATGCAGAAAACCTACCATGCGGTGGTCCGCGGTTACGTGCTGGAAGGCGATACCCTCGATTACCCGTTGACGGAAGAGCTGGACAAAATTGCCGACAAGTTTGCCTCGGCGGACAAAGGTCCGCAGCCGGCAGTCACCCATTATCGGCCGCTGGCGCAGGCAGAGATGCCGGTGGCGATTGGCCGTTACGACAGCGCGCGCTACAGCCTGGTTGAACTGAAACCGGAGCATGGCCGCAAGCACCAGCTGCGGCGCCATATGGTGCATATCCGCCATCCCATCATCGGTGACAGCAAGCACGGCGATCTGCGTCAGAACCGCGGCATGGCGGAGCATTTCGGCTGTTCACGCCTGATGCTTCACGCCAGTCACCTGCAGCTGAATCACCCGGTGACCGGTGAGCCGCTGCAGATTTCCGCTCGCTGGGACGAGTCCTGGCAGGGCGTTATGTCACAGTTTGGCTGGGCGGAGAGTATCCCTGAGCTTGCCAGGGTTGAGTTTCCTTCAGCTAGCGGTCAGGATAACTGATCATTTCTAAAGGTATTTAAGGGAGTAGGAGCAATGGCTCAGGTTGGAATCTTCGTGGGAACGGTTTACGGTAACTCACTGCTGGTGGCGGAAGAAGCGGAAAATATCCTCAGCGAACAGGGGCATGAGGTCAAACTGTTCGAGGAGGGCACGCTTGAAGCCTGGCAGTTTTACCGTCAGCATTACGCGTTGGTAATTACCTCCACCACCGGTCAGGGCGATTTGCCGGACAGCATTGCACCGCTGTTCCATGCTATTCGCGATCGGGTCGGCTACCAGCCAGAGCTGCGTTACGGACTGATCGCGTTGGGTGACAGCAGCTACGATAACTTCTGCGGTGCAGGGCGCGCATTTGATGCATTGCTGCAGGAGCAAGGAGCAACTCGCGTAGGTGAGGTGTTGGAAATCGATGCGATGGAACAGCCGGAGCCGGAAGTGGTTTCCTGCCCGTGGGTCGAGCAGTGGGCCACATTGCTGAAATAGAATTACCCGTTGCCTTTCAAGTTGCAGCGTTGTTAGCTGCAACTTGAAATTCATAGGGTAAAAATGAAGTCCAGTAGATCCAGTTCGCTGAACCCTTACTTACCGCGGGTCAGTTTTTCCAGATCGGATTCGATCTCGGCAATCTTGTGGGAAACCACGCCTTCCAGATGACGCAGGTCATCAAGAATTTTGCGTTTCAGATCCACTTCAACCTGGTCCCGCTGGCACAGCTGATCCAGCTCATCAATCACGTAACGCAGGTTCGGGTTAATTTCGTGGATTTCTTTGTAACCCTGGCCGGCATTGTCCGCAACCACGGTCTTGCGTTGGCGCGGGTATTTGAACTTCACGCTTTTGGCAAAGAACTCGCCTTTATCCTTGCGGAAATAAATCTTAAGAATGTCGTTATTGGCCTCCTGACGCAGGCTATAGCGATCGACATCTTCCGGTTGATTGATTCCTAAGCTTTTCAGGTTGTCATACATAATAGCGCCACCTTATAAATAGACTTTATTCCACGGTCTGGGATTATGGCGAATAACCACGCCAGAGACTGTGACTGCTCACGTAATGAAGACAAAAAAATAGCGGGTGATTCACCCGCTATCTTAATTTAGTCGATGGTGCGCAATAACTCATTAATGCCGACTTTGCCGCGCGTCTTGGCATCGACTTTTTTGACGATCACTGCGCAGTACAGGCTGTAAGAGCCATCTTTGGACGGCAGGTTACCGGAAACCACCACCGAGCCGGCAGGCACGCGGCCGTAGTGCACTTCACCGGTTTCGCGGTCGTAAATGCGGGTGCTCTGGCCCAGGTATACGCCCATGGAAATTACGGAACCTTCTTCTACGATCACGCCTTCAACCACTTCTGAACGCGCACCGATGAAGCAGTTGTCTTCAATGATGGTCGGGTTGGCCTGCAGAGGCTCCAGTACGCCACCGATGCCGACGCCGCCGGACAGGTGAACGTTCTTGCCGATTTGCGCGCAAGAGCCGACGGTAGCCCAGGTATCCACCATGCTGCCTTCGTCAACGTAAGCGCCGATGTTTACATAGGATGGCATCAGAACCGTGTTGCGGGCGATGAATGCGCCCTGGCGAACGGTCGCCGGTGGCACTACGCGGAAGCCTTCTTTCTGGAAGCGCGCTTCGTCGTAATCGGCGAATTTCATTGGCACTTTGTCGTAATAACGGGTTTCTGCACCGTCCATCACTTTGTTGTCATTGATGCGGAAAGAAAGCAGCACGGCCTTTTTCAGCCACTGATGCGTTACCCACTGACCGTCAATCTTCTCGGCAACGCGCAGGGCGCCGCTGTCCAGCAGGCCGATCACCTGGTTTACCGCTTCGCGCGTTACGGTGTCTACGTTCGCCGGGGTGATTTCCGCGCGGCGCTCGAAGGCGTTTTCAATAACGTTTTGTAATTGCTGCATGCTGTTCTCTGTCCTGATGTTGTCTACGAAAAGGTTACTTGTATCACAATTTATCGTTTGGATTGAGGGCCTCTGTCAACCGTTGTTCCAACTTTCTGCGCGTTTCCGGGTTAAGGGCGCGTCGATCGCTGTCGGCCAGAATAAATAAATCCTCAACCCGCTCGCCAATGGTGGAGATGCGCGCGCCATGCAGTGACAAACCGAGATCGGCGAACACTTCGCCTACCCGGGCCAGCAGGCCTGGCTGATCGAGCGCGGTCAGTTCCAGATAGCTGCGGCGGTCGGTATGGGTTGGCAGGAAGCTGACTTCGGTCGGCACGCTGAAATGACGCAGCTTGGAGGACGGCCTGCGCACGCGCGGCGGCTGATATTCCCGCTGGGTAATGGCCTGTACCAACGCGTGGCGGATCGCCGCATGGCGGTCCTGCGCCAGCGGGCTGCCATCCGGCTCCAGTACGATAAAGGTATCCATCGCCATGCCGTCGCGATTGGTGAAGATCTGTGCGTCGTGCACGCTCAGGTTGCGACGATCCATCTCGCCGGCCACGGCGGCAAACAGGTATGGGCGATCCGGACTCCAGATGAAAATCTCGGTGCCGCCGCGCGTCGCCTGGCGGCTGACCAGCACCAGAGGCTGGGTGGAGTCATGGGCCAGCAGATGGCGTGCGTGCCAGGCCAATTGGTTCGGCGAATGGCGCAGGAAGTAATCGGCACGACAGCGGCTCCAGATACGGTGCAGCGCTTCTTCGTCGATATTGTCCATGCGCAGCAGCGCCAGCGCTTGCAGGCGGTGGTGACGCACGCGTTCGCGCAAATCAGGGCTGTTCTGCATGCCGCGGCGCAGCTGTTTTTCGGTGGCGAAATAGAGCTCACGCAACAGGCTCTGTTTCCAGCTGTTCCACAGGGTCTCGTTGGTGGCGCAGATGTCCGCTACGGTCAGGCAAACCAGATAACGCAGGCGGGTTTCACTCTGCACTTCGGCGCTAAACTGCTGAATCACCGTCGGATCCTGAATGTCGCGCCGTTGGGCGGTGACCGACATCAGTAAATGGCAGCGAACCAGCCAGGCCACCAGTTGAGACTCACGGGAATTCAAACCGTGCAGCTCGGCGAACTCCAACGCGTCCTGCGCGCCGAGGATCGAGTGGTCGCCGCCGCGGCCTTTGGCGATATCGTGGAACAGCGCCGCCAGCAGCAGAAGTTCAGGGTTCGGCAGGCGCGGATACAGCTCAACGCACAGCGGGTGACGTGGCCGCGTTTCGGCATCGGCAAAGCTTTCCAGTTTTTGCAGGACGCGAACGGTGTGTTCGTCGACGGTGTAGGCATGAAACAGGTCGAACTGCATTTGCCCGACAATTTTGCCCCACTGCGGCATATAGGCCCACAGTACGCTGTGGCGGTGCATCGGCACCAGCGCCCGCGAAACGGCACCTGGGTGACGCAGGATGGCCATAAACAGATCGCGTGCTTCCGCAATGGTGCACAGCGGCTGTTTCAGATGGCGGCGCGCATGACGCAACTGGCGGACGGTGGTGGAGTAAATGCCTTTGATTTCGCGGTTGCGCACCATCAGGTAGAACATCCGCATGATCGATTCCGGCTGACGAATAAACAGCGTTTCGTCACGCAGGTCGATCAGGTCGCCACGCAGTTGAAAATCTTCGTTCAACGGCCGGGGTTTTTCCGTGGCGTCCAGGGCCAGAATCGCCTCATCGAACAGCTGCAGCAGCATGTGGTTCAGTTCGCCGACGCGGCGGGTCATGCGATAAAAATCTTTCATCATGCGCTCGACCGGTTCGTTGCCTTCCCCCTCATAACGCAGCAACTGCGCCACGTTAAGCTGGCGATCGAACAGCAGTCGGTTATCGTAGCGGGGCAACACCAGATGCAGCGCGAAGCGAATGCGCCACAGGAAGCTTTGGCATTCGTTAAGTTCGTTGCGTTCGGCCTGGGTCAGAAAACCAAAGCCGACCATTTCGTCCAGCGAAGTGGCGCCGAAGTGACGGCGCGCTACCCACAGCAGGGTGTGAATGTCCCGCAGGCCACCGGGGCTGCTCTTGATGTCCGGCTCCAGATTGTAGCTGGTGCCGTGGTAGCGTTGGTGGCGCTCTTGCTGTTCGACCAACTTGGCGTGGAAAAATTGGGGGGAGGGCCAGAAGCCGTCGCTGAAAATGTGCTTTTGCATTTGCAGGAACAAGGCCACATCGCCGCAGATCATGCGTGATTCAATCAGGTTGGTGGCGACGGTCAGATCTGCCAGACCCTCCAGCAGGCACTCCTCGAGCGTACGTACGCTGTGGCCCACTTCCAGCTTAAGATCCCACAGCAGGGTGATAAATTCCCCCACGCGCTGGGATTGCTGTTCATTCAACCGGCGCTGGCTCAGCACCAGCACGTCAATGTCCGAAAGCGGGTGCAATTCGCCACGGCCATAACCGCCGACCGCCACCAAAGCGGTTTCCGGAATATCTTCGAAACCGTAAAACACCCACAGGCGACGCAGCAGGCGATCGATAAAGTCGCTGCGGGCGGCGACCAGGCTTTCGGCGCTGGAGCCGGCATTGAACGCTTCTGCCAGCCACAGTTGGAACTGTTCGAGGCGCTGTTTCAGCGCGACGCAGTTGAGCTCCTCATCGCCATAGGCGTTGGGATATTCAGGCTGCTCCGGCACGGCCTGTCGTGGAATGACCGAGGTGTCTTGTTGGCGAAAGTTTTCAGACATAGTACGCAGCCCATAAAAAAGGCCGGCAAAAGCCGGCCTGTGACATCATGCATCGCGGCAATACGCCGCGGCGCTTACATCTCGTGCGTAATGATGTTGGGGATGGTGTCATCCTTGCGCAACGTCATTATCTCGCAGCCGTTATCTGTGACCACAATAGTATGCTCATACTGCGCCGACAAGCTGCGATCCTTAGTTTTTACCGTCCAGCCGTCTTTCATGGTACGGATGCGGTAATCACCGGCATTGACCATTGGCTCGATGGTGAAGGCCATACCGGGTTGCAGTACCACACCGCCGTCGTCGGCATCATAGTGCAGCACCTGCGGTTCTTCGTGGAACACTTCGCCAATGCCGTGGCCACAGTATTCGCGCACCACGGAAAAGTTTTCGGCTTCAACGAATTTCTGGATCTCTTTGCCCAGCGTGCGCAGGCGGATGCCAGGCTTCACCATTTTCAGCGACAGATAAAGGCTTTCCTGCGTGATGCGGCACAGACGCTCGCCCAGAATGGTCGGTTTGCCGACGATGAACATCTTGGATGTGTCACCGTGGAAACCCTCTTTGATCACGGTAACGTCGATATTCACGATATCGCCGTCCTTCAGAACCTTGTCATCGCTCGGAATGCCGTGGCAGACCACTTCATTAACCGAGATGCACACGGATTTCGGGAAACCGTGGTAGCCCAGACAGGCGGAAATCGCCTGCTGCTTGTTGGTGATATGGTCGTGACAGATACGATCGAGTTCGCCGGTGGTCACGCCAGGCTTGACGTGCGGCTCGATGATTTCCAGCACTTCGGCAGCCAGACGGCCGGCCACGCGCATTTTTTGGATGTCATCAGGTGTTTTAATTGAGATTGCCATGAAATTCGTCCGCAGGTGTCGTGCTCGCCGACAACAGAAAGAAATATAAGAAGCAGTCTCTTATGGTATCAGTCCGGCCTGAGGCTGCCAAATTTGATTTCTCGACGATGACGACTGTGGCAACAAAAGTTGGTGTCCGGGGTGGGTTTATGGTATAAAGCGCGCCGGCAGATCCGCGTCTTGGTCCTTGCGATAAGGACGGGAAAGGCCGAAAATACTTTAACTGCACTCACATTGTGTAAATAACACACACGTATCGGCACATCCGCCGGGGTGCCCTGAGGTGATTTATCACCGCCAGGGTCGGCGTTATGGGATACGTGGAGGCATAACCCCAACTCACTCTATAGAGGTTTAATCATGGCAACTGTTTCCATGCGCGACATGCTCCAGGCTGGTGTACACTTTGGTCACCAGACCCGTTACTGGAATCCGAAAATGAAGCCTTTCATCTTCGGCGCACGTAACAAGGTTCACATCATCAACCTGGAAAAAACTGTACCAATGGCCAACGCAGCACTGGCTGAACTGACCAAGATCTCTTCCCGTAAAGGTAAGATCCTGTTCGTTGGTACTAAGCGCGCAGCAAGCGAAGCGGTAAAAGAATATGCTAACACCTGCGATCAGTTCTTCGTGAACCATCGCTGGTTGGGCGGCATGCTGACTAACTGGAAAACCGTTCGTCAGTCAATCAAACGTTTGAAAGATCTGGAAATCCAGTCTCAAGATGGCACCTTCGACAAGCTGACCAAGAAAGAGGCGCTGATGCGTACTCGCGAACTGGCCAAGCTGGAAAACTCCCTGGGTGGTATCAAAGACATGGGTGGTCTGCCTGACGCTCTGTTCGTTATCGATGCCGATCACGAACACATCGCGATCAAAGAAGCCAACAACCTGGGTATCCCGGTATTCTCTATCGTTGATACCAACTCCGATCCAGACGGCGTTGACTTCATCATCCCTGGTAACGACGATGCAATCCGTGCAATCAAATTGTACCTGACTGCCGTTGCTGCCGCCGTCCGTGAAGGTCGTTCTCAAGATCTGGCCGTTCAAGCGGAAGAAAGCTTCGTAGAAGCTGAATAATAAGGCAAGCTCGTCACTGAGCCCTTATTAACCAGGTATTGAATATGTTGGTTAGGGGGGCCTTTATTGGCCCCCTTTGCTTATCTGAATGAGAACTGTCTCTACGTGAGATAACCGAGGAAAAAGAAATGGCTGATATTACCGCTGCTCTGGTAAAAGAACTGCGCGAGCGTACTGGCGCTGGCATGATGGATTGCAAAAAAGCTCTGGTCGAATCTAACGGCGACATCGAGCTGGCAATCGAAAACATGCGTAAATCTGGCGCGATCAAAGCGGCGAAAAAAGCAGGCAACGTAGCTGCTGACGGCGTGATCAAAACCAAGATCGAAGGCAACTACGGCGTGATCCTGGAAGTAAACTGCCAGACTGACTTCGTTGCTAAAGATGCCGGTTTCCAGGCATTCGCTGACAAAGTGCTGGACGCTGCTGTTGCAGGCAAAATCACTGACGTTGAAGTGTTGAAAGCACAGTTCGAAGAAGAACGTGTAGCGCTGGTTGCCAAAATCGGTGAAAACATCAACATCCGTCGCGTGGCTTCCCTGGAAGGCGAAGTGCTGGGCAGCTACCTGCACGGCGCACGTATCGGCGTTCTGATCGCGGCTAAAGGCGCTGACGAAGAGCTGGTTAAGCAAATCGCCATGCACGTTGCGGCGAGCAAGCCAGAATTCGTTAAGCCTGAAGATGTGTCTGCTGAAGTGGTAGAAAAAGAGTACCAGGTTCAGCTGGACATCGCCATGCAGTCTGGCAAGCCGAAAGAAATCGCTGAGAAAATGGTTGAAGGCCGCATGAAGAAATTCACCGGCGAAGTTTCTCTGACCGGTCAGCCTTTCGTTATCGAACCAAGCAAAACCGTTGGCCAGGTGCTGAAAGAGCACAACGCTGACGTCGTTAACTTCATCCGCTTCGAAGTGGGCGAAGGCATCGAAAAAGCGGCAAATGACTTTGCTGCTGAAGTTGCTGCAATGAGCAAGCAGTCTTAATGACTGTATACCCGATAGATTTCGCGGTGCGGCAAGGCGGCAACTGAGCGAACTCCCAGGAGCCTGGTTCACCAGGTGACTGGGGTAAGTGAAGGCAGCCAACGCAGCGGCAACGTGAAAGATGAAGGGTATAATGGAGCCGCCGTCAGGCGGTTCCATTTTATCCAGCCAGAATTACACCGGTGGCAGGCCCTGTGGCATGATACTCATCACAGGCGCACTTCATCGGCTGAAATCCCCAATACTAATACTGCTTCTTAGGACAGAACACCATGGCAACCAATGCAAAACCCGTATATCAGCGTATTCTGCTCAAACTGAGTGGCGAAGCCCTGCAAGGCGCAGAAGGTTTTGGTATCGACGCTAGCGTTTTGGATCGCATGGCTCAGGAAGTTAAAGAGCTGGTCGAACTGGGAATTCAGGTCGGTGTAGTTATTGGCGGCGGTAACCTGTTCCGCGGCGCGGGCCTGGCGCAGGCCGGCATGAACCGCGTAGTGGGCGACCACATGGGAATGCTGGCTACCGTGATGAACGGCCTGGCTATGCGTGATGCACTGCACCGTGCCTATGTGAACGCCCGCCTGATGTCAGCCATTCCGTTGAACGGCGTGTGCGACAACTACAGCTGGGCCGAGGCGATCAGCCTGCTGCGTAATAACCGCGTGGTGATCTTCTCCGCCGGTACCGGCAACCCGTTCTTCACCACCGATTCTGCTGCGTGTCTGCGCGGGATCGAGATCGAAGCGGACGTGGTATTGAAAGCGACTAAAGTGGATGGTGTATACTCCGCTGATCCGGTTAAAAATCCGGATGCAACGCTGTACGAACATATCACCTATCAAGATGTACTGGAGCGCGAGCTGAAAGTGATGGATCTGGCGGCGTTTACGCTGGCCCGCGATCACGGTCTGCCGATTCGCGTATTCAACATGAACAAGCCAGGTGCGTTGCGCCGGGTGGTGATGGGTGAGAACGAAGGCACGCTGATCAGCAAATAAGGCTGTTCTGCCCAATTTAGCGGGAGCGGGTAACGTGGTGCGTTATGCGCTCTCCTTGAGTAAAATTCACGGGCTATACTGTGGTATGGCCTGCCAAGTCTCCAGCTTCCAAGGGTTTGCAACGTGATTAATGAAATCAGAAAAGATGCTGATTCACGCATGGAAAAAAGCGTAGAAGCATTCAAAAACCAAATCAGCAAAATCCGTACCGGCCGTGCTTCTCCAAGCATCCTGGACGGCATCATGGTGGAATACTATGGTTCTGCAACGCCGCTGCGTCAGTTGGCTAACGTGACCGTAGAAGACTCCCGTACCCTGGCAATCAACCTGTTTGATCGCTCCCTGGGTTCAGCGGTAGAAAAGGCCATCATGGCGTCTGATCTGGGCCTGAACCCAAGCTCAGCCGGCAGCGTGATCCGTGTTCCGCTGCCTCCGTTGACCGAAGAGCGCCGTAAAGACCTGATCAAAGTGGTGCGCGGTGAAGCCGAGCAGGGCCGTGTTGCCGTACGTAACGTGCGCCGTGACGCCAACGACAAAGTGAAGGCGTTGCTGAAAGACAAAGAAATCAGCGAAGACGAAGATCGTCGTTCTCAGGACGACATTCAGAAAATGACCGACGCCTACATCAAGCTGCTCGATGCCGCGCTGGCGGACAAAGAAAAAGAGCTGATGGAATTCTAATCAGCATCGCGCAGAAAAAAAGCGTCGCCTGGGCGGCGCTTTGTTTTTTGTGGCGCAGATCCCGTTTCATCGTGCTGATTGATCATGGACAAGCGGTGGCGAAGGTTACACACTGGAGCACCTCCGATCTCATCAGACAGTTATTCAGAGTGAGCTCATGAAGCAACTGACTATTCTTGGCTCCACCGGCTCAGTGGGGACCAGTACCCTGGCCGTGGTCAGGGAAAACCCCGACCGTTTTGCGATTAAAGCGCTGGTTGCCGGCCACAACGTAGCGGTTATGGCGCAGCAGTGCATGGAGTTTCGTCCGACCTATGCCGCGATGGCAGACGAAGGCGCAGCGCGTGAATTGCGCATCCTGCTGGCGGAAAATGGCGTTGCCACCGAGGTGATGGCGGGCGAGCAGGCCGCTTGTGAACTGGCGGCGTTGGATGACGTTGATCAGGTCACCGCCGCCATCGTCGGCGCTGCCGGGTTGCTACCAACGCTGGCGGCAATTCGCGCAGGCAAGCAGGTGCTGCTGGCGAACAAAGAGTCGCTGGTGACCTGTGGGCGCCTGTTTATGGACGCGGTGCAAAAAAGTCAGACGCAGTTGCTGCCGCTGGACAGCGAGCATAACGCGATTTTTCAGAGTTTGCCTGAGAGCATTCAGCGTCAGTTGGGATACTCTTCATTAGACAGTCATGGTGTGTCGCGCATCGTGCTCACCGGTTCCGGCGGCCCGTTCCGCACCACGCCACTGGAACAGTTTGCCACGATGACGCCGGATCAGGCCTGTGCCCATCCCAATTGGTCGATGGGGCGCAAGATCTCGGTGGATTCCGCCACCATGATGAACAAAGGACTGGAATATATTGAGGCCCGCTGGCTGTTTAACGCCTCGGCTGAACAAATGGAAGTGATTCTGCATCCGCAGTCGGTGATCCACTCGATGGTGCGCTACACCGATGGCAGCGTACTGGCCCAGTTGGGCACGCCGGATATGCGCACGCCGATCGCCCATGCTATGGCTTACCCGCAGCGGGTCAGTTCTGGCGTGGAAGCGTTGGATTTTTGTCGCATCGGCTCGCTGACCTTTGCCGAACCTGAACGGGAACGTTATCCCTGCCTGTATCTGGCCATCGAGGCCTTTGACGCCGGGCAGGCGGCAACCACCGCACTGAATGCGGCTAACGAAGTGGCCGTGGCGGCGTTCCTGCAGAAGCAGATTCGCTTTACCGATATTGCGGCGGTGAACCAAAAAGTGGTCGAACGGCTATCCCTGCAGGAACCGTCCTGCATTGATGCGGTCTTAGAAATAGATCGCCAGGCACGTGAGGTTGCAGTTGGGTTGGTTAAATCACTGCGTAACTGATAACGGCATTTATCTTATTTTGTTCGCAAATTACGCGTGCCGCAGTGGGGCCGTTTGTTCAGGCCCGGCTGAGGTGATATAGTCTGCGCCACTTGTCAGCGGTTATACCGTTGAATTCTGGCCCGATTGATATCTCGAACGCCAACGGAGCTGCGGAAATTACCGACTGTCTCCGGGCAGACTGAAAAGCCGTGTCGGGCACACGGCTTTTTTTGCGCGTAAGGGCCTGATGTTCCGGAAGGGCAGTTGTATTTCTATTGAGGAAATAAGTACGAGTTATGTCGTCCGCAAATCAACAAGAGGCTAATCCGTCCACTCTGGGGCCACGGCATGTTGCCATTATCATGGACGGTAACGGGCGCTGGGCTAAACGTCAGGGTAAGTTACGTGTCTTCGGTCATAAAGCAGGGGTGAAATCGGTTCGTCGCGCGGTCAGTTTTGCCGCCAACAACCATTTAGATGCGCTCACGCTTTATGCCTTCAGCAGCGAGAACTGGAACCGTCCGGTGCAGGAAGTCTCCGCCCTCATGGAGCTTTTCGTCCGAGCCTTGGACAGCGAAGTAAAAAGCCTGCATAAACATAACGTCAGACTGCGGGTGATCGGCGATATCAGCCGTTTCAGCGCGCGTTTGCAAGAGCGGATCCGTCGCTCTGAGCAACTGACTGAAAATAACGATGGCCTGACGCTCAACATTGCTGCCAACTATGGCGGCCGTTGGGATATTATTCAGGGAGTAAGGGAACTGGCTGAGCAGGTGAAGGACGGTTCGCTGCGTCCGGATCAAATTAGCGAAGAATTACTGGGTGAGCGGGTCTGCATGAGCGATCTGTCACCGGTGGATCTGGTGATCCGCACGGGCGGTGAACACCGCATCAGTAACTTCTTACTGTGGCAAATTGCTTATGCCGAACTTTACTTTACTGATGTACTCTGGCCTGATTTTGATGAACTTGTCTTTGAAGGTGCGCTGAATGCATTTGCACAACGCGAGCGTCGCTTCGGGGGAACAACACCTATCGGCGCCAATGCGTCCTAGGGGGAACTTTTGCTGAAGTATCGCCTCATAACGGCTCTGATTTTAATCCCGATTGTTATCGCGGCGTTGTTCTTGCTGCCGCCGGTGGGCTTTGCCCTGGTAACGCTGGTTGTGTGCATGCTGGCAGCCTGGGAGTGGGGCCAACTGGCCGGTTTTACCTCCCGCTCGCAGCGCATCTGGCTGGCGATATTGTGCGGCTTCCTGCTGGCGCTGATGATGCTCAGCATTCCGGCCTACCACCAGTCGGTTCACCTGCCTCAGGTAGGCGGGCCACTGTGGCTGTCACTGGTCTGGTGGTTGGCGGCGCTGCTGCTGGTGCTGTTTTATCCGGGGTCTGCCGCGCTGTGGCGTAATTCGCGTCCAATACGTCTGATTTTTGGTTTGCTGACCATAGTTCCGTTCTTCTGGGGCATGCTGTCGTTGCGTCAGTTCGGCTATGAACAAAACCACTTCACCGGCTCCTGGTGGCTGCTGTATGTGATGTTGCTGGTTTGGGGCGCGGATTCCGGCGCCTACATGTTCGGCAAGCTGTTCGGCAAGCATAAGCTGGCGCCAAAAGTTTCTCCGGGGAAAACTTGGGAAGGGCTCATTGGTGGTTTGATTACCTCGGCCCTGATATCCTGGTTGTTTGGCCGTTACGCCCCGTTGAATATCGTGCCGACCACCTTACTGATTTGTTCGGTGATTGCCGCACTGGCTTCCGTGCTGGGTGATCTTACCGAGAGCATGTTCAAACGCGAAGCGGGTATCAAAGACAGTGGTCATTTGATACCGGGTCATGGCGGTATACTGGATCGTATCGACAGCCTGACCGCAGCAGTGCCTGTATTTGCCTGCCTGATGCTGTTAGTGTTTTAATCCGTCAACGACGGGGAGTGAAGGGATTATGGGTAGCGTGCTCTGGAACTTAGTCGCATTTCTTATTGCACTCGGTGTTTTGATCACCGTGCACGAGTTCGGGCACTTTTGGGTAGCCCGTCGCTGCGGCGTCCGTGTAGAACGCTTTTCCATCGGCTTTGGCCGCGCCTTATGGCGCCGTACTGACCGTCAGGGGACGGAGTACGTGATTGCCCTGATCCCTCTGGGCGGTTACGTGAAGATGCTCGATGAGCGGGTTGATTCGGTTGCACCGGAATTCCGCCATCAGGCATTTAACAACAAAACCGTGTGGCAACGCGCCGCTA
This sequence comes from Serratia sp. GW822-FHT06D09, assembly GCF_058799515.1. Taxonomy (NCBI): domain Bacteria; kingdom Pseudomonadati; phylum Pseudomonadota; class Gammaproteobacteria; order Enterobacterales; family Yersiniaceae; genus Serratia; species Serratia sp. GW822-FHT06D09. The sequence goes on along the minus strand of NZ_JBXALO010000008.1, from coordinate 34,649 downwards.
TCGTCAGTGCCGGCCCTATCGCCAACTTCCTGTTTGCTATTCTTGCTTACTGGCTGGTATTTATTATCGGCGTTCCCAGCTTCCGTCCTGTGATTGGTGAAATATCGCCACAGTCGATTGCTGCTCACGCTGAAATTTCGCCTGGAATGGAACTTAAGTCCGTTGACGGTATCGAAACGCCTGATTGGGAATCAGTTCGTCTGGCGCTGGTGGCGAAGATCGGCGACGCGGAAACCGAAGTGGGTATCGCGCCGTTTGGCTCTTCTCAGGTGGTGACTAAAACCCTGGATTTGCGCCAGTGGAATTTCGAGCCGGACAAACAGGATCCCGTGGTGGCGTTGGGTATTATTCCGCGCGGCCCACAGATAGAATCTGTCCTTGCCGAAGTGCAGCCGGGGTCGGCGGCACAAAAGGCGGGTTTACAAGCGGGGGACAGGATCGTTAAAGTCGACGGTCAGCTATTGGGTCGTTGGCAAACGTTGGTTAAACGGATCCACAACGGCCCTGGGCAACCGCTGGTTTTAGAGATTGAAAGAAACGGCGCCCCCTTGTCTTTGACGCTGATACCGGATACAAAGCCGGTGGGAAAAGACAAATCGGTGGGTTTCGCCGGCATCATTCCGAAAGTGCTGCCGCTGCCGGACGAGTATAAAACGATTCGCCAGTATGGACCTTTCCCAGCGCTGTATCAGGCTGGGGACAAGACCTGGCAGCTAATGAGCCTCACGGTCAAAATGCTGGGTAAATTAATAACCGGTGATGTAAAGCTGAACAACCTGAGTGGCCCGATTTCGATTGCACAGGGAGCAGGGGCGTCAGCCGGGGTCGGGTTAGTGTATTATCTGATGTTCCTGGCGTTGATCAGTGTCAACCTGGGTATCATCAACCTGTTCCCATTACCGGTGTTAGATGGTGGGCATCTCCTCTTCCTGGCGATAGAAAAGCTGAAGGGTGGGCCGGTTTCCGAGCGAGTACAGGACTACAGTTACCGCATAGGTTCGATCGTGTTGGTGCTTTTAATGGGTCTTGCACTTTTCAATGATTTTTCTCGCCTTTAGGGGCGGGGATAGGTTAGGAAGAACGCATAACAACGATGGCGATGAAAAAGTTGCTCATAGCGTCGCTGCTGTTTGGCAGCGCCACCGTATACGGTGCAGACGGGTTCGTAGTGAAAGATATTCATTTCGAAGGCCTGCAGCGAGTCGCCGTCGGTGCGGCGTTACTCAACATGCCGGTTCGCGTAGGCGATACCGTCTCTGACGATGATATCAGTAATACCATCCGTGCCTTGTTTGCCACTGGCAACTTCGAGGACGTTCGCGTGCTGCGCGATGGTAATACGCTGATTGTTCAGGTTAAGGAACGCCCTACCATTGCCAGCATCACTTTCTCCGGCAACAAGTCGGTGAAGGATGACATGCTCAAGCAAAACCTGGAGGCCTCTGGCGTTCGGGTTGGCGAAGCGCTCGACCGCACCACGATATCCAGCATTGAAAAAGGGCTGGAAGACTTCTATTACAGCGTCGGTAAATACAGCGCCTCGGTGAAAGCCGTTGTCACGCCGTTGCCGCGTAACCGTGTTGACCTGAAACTGGTGTTCACGGAAGGGGTTTCCGCCAAGATTCAACAAATCAACATTGTCGGCAACCATGCCTTCACTAACGATGAGCTGATTTCACGCTTCCAGTTGCGTGATGAAGTGCCGTGGTGGAACCTGGTTGGCGATCGCAAATACCAGAAACAAAAGCTGGCGGGTGACCTCGAAACCCTGCGCAGTTTCTATCTGGACCGCGGCTACGCGCGCTTTAATATCGATTCGACTCAGGTCAGCCTGACGCCGGACAAAAAAGGCATCTACATCACCATCAATATCACTGAAGGCGAGCAGTACAAGCTCACCGGCGTGATGGTTAACGGCAATCTGGCCGGTCACTCGGCGGAAGTCGCGCAACTGACCAAGATTGAACCGGGTGAGCTGTATAACGGCAGCAAAGTGACCAAAATGGAAGACAACATCAAAACGATGTTGGGCCGTTATGGTTATGCCTACCCGCGTGTTGCTACGCAACCTGAAATCAACGACGCGGATAAAACCGTGAAGCTGCACGTAAACATTGATGCGGGTAACCGTTTCTACGTGCGTCGCATCAAGTTCGAAGGCAACGACACCAGTAAAGACTCCGTACTGCGCCGTGAAATGCGTCAGATGGAAGGTGCGTGGCTGGGTAACGCTCAGGTCGAGCAGGGTAAAGAACGTCTGAACCGTTTGGGTTATTTTGAAACGGTAGATGTGGAAACCCAGCGCGTGCCTGGCACTGCGGATCAGGTAGACGTCACTTACAAAGTGAAAGAGCGTAACACCGGTACCTTCAACTTCGGCGTCGGCTACGGCACCGAGAGCGGCGTGAGCTTCCAGGCGGGGGTCCAGCAGGACAACTGGCTGGGTACCGGTTATTCCGTCGGTATCAGCGGCACCAAGAACGACTACCAGACCTATACCGAGCTGTCGGTTACCAACCCGTACTTCACCGTTGACGGTGTGAGTTTGGGTGGGCGTATCTTCTACAACGACTTTAAAGCGGATGACGCGGACCTGTCCGACTATACCAACAAGAGTTACGGCATAGACGGTACTTTGGGCTTCCCAATCAACGAGAACAACTCGTTGCGTACCGGTTTGGGTTACGTGCATAACGGCCTGTCCAACATGCAGCCGCAGGTTGCCATGTGGCGTTATCTGGACTCCATGGGTCTGGATCCGAACAAGACTGACCGTGCCAGCTACTCTGCGGACGACTTCACGCTGAACCTGGGTTGGACCTACAACAACCTGGACCGTGGTTATTTCCCAACGTCGGGTAACCGTACCACCCTGAATGGTAAAGTGACCATTCCAGGGTCGGATAACGAATACTACAAGCTGACGCTGGACAGCGTGCAATACGTCCCAATCAACGACGATCGCACCTGGGTGCTGTTGGGGCGTGGTCGTCTGGGTTATGCGGATGGTCTGGGCGGCAAAGAGATGCCGTTCTACGAGAACTTCTACGCCGGCGGCTCCAGCACCGTGCGTGGTTTCGGTTCGAACACCATCGGTCCAAAAGCGGCGTACTACAATTCCAACTCGTATAGCTGCAGCAATGGCGCGACGATTTGTAATTCGGACGATGCGGTCGGTGGTAACGCCATGGCCGTCGCCAGTATGGAGCTGATTACGCCAACGCCATTCATCAGCGAGAAATACGCCAACTCAGTGCGTACTTCCCTGTTCATGGATGCAGGTACCGTATGGGATACCAACTGGCAGAATTCTCAGACCAGCATGTACGATATTCCGGACTACAGTAAAGCGAGCAATATCCGCGTTTCTGCCGGTATCGCCTTGCAGTGGATGTCACCTTTGGGGCCATTGGTGTTCTCTTATGCCAACCCGATCAAGAAATACGAAGGCGACAAGTCCGAACAGTTCCAATTTAACATTGGTAAGACCTGGTAACAGGTCGAGCTTCTGGGCATAAGCAGTTATTAAGAATCGCAAATGCCAGGCGCCTGCCAAAACACAGAGATGATTCTCATTGTTTTGCGGGATAAGTCTGGCAGATTGTGTACTTCAAGTGTCATATGGCACAAATGGGTGATGGTAAGGAGTTTATAGTGAAAAAGTGGTTGTGTGCCGCAGGCCTCGGTTTAGCAATGGCTGCTTCAGCTGGCGTTCAGGCAGCAGATAAGATCGCTGTAGTTAACGTCTCCAGCATTTTCCAACAGTTGCCGGCTCGTGAAACCGTAGCTAAACAGCTGGAAAACGAGTTTAAAGGCCGTGCGGGTGAGCTTCAGAATATGGAGCGTAGCCTTCAGACCAAAATGCAACGTCTGCAGCGTGATGGCGCTACCATGAAAGCCAGCGATCGCAGCAAGCTTGAAAAAGACGTGATGGCACAGCGCGAGCAGTTCTCTCAGAAAGCCCAGGCTTTTGAGCAGGACAACCGTCGCCGCCAGATGGAAGAGCGTAACAAAATCCTGAGCCGTATTCAGGACGCTGTGAAATCTGTTGCCAGCAAAGAAGGCTATGACGTAGTGATCGATGCTAACGCCGTTGCCTACGCAGGTTCTTCTAAAGACATTACTGCTGACGTGCTGAAACAGGTTAAATAACAACATGCCTTCTATTCGACTGGCTGATTTAGCACAGCAGTTGGATGCACAATTGCACGGTGATGGCGATCTCGTCATCACCGGCATTGCTTCTATGCATTCGGCACAGGCTGGCCAAATCACGTTTTTGTCAAACAGCCGCTATCAAGAGCAGCTGGCTTCCTGCCAGGCAAGCGCAGTCGTGCTTACCGAGGCGGATTTACCACACTGCCGTTCTGCGGCGCTGGTGGTTAAAAACCCTTACCTGACCTACGCGCGCATGGCGCAACTGATGGACACCACTCCCTCTCCGGCCCAGGATATCGCCCCTAGCGCGGTTATTTCCCCTGAAGCCACCTTGGGGCAGAACGTGGCTATCGGAGCTAATGCGGTGATCGAGTCGGGCGCAGTCCTTGGCGATAACGTGGTTATCGGCCCGGGCTGTTTTATCGGCAAACGTGCACGCATTGGCGCAGGAACGCGTCTGTGGGCTAACGTAACGATTTATCATGAAGTCGAGATCGGTCAGCAATGTCTGATCCAATCGGGCACCGTGATTGGTGCTGACGGTTTCGGCTATGCCAACGAACGCGGCAACTGGATTAAAATTCCTCAGTTGGGCACGGTGATTATCGGCGATCGCGTCGAAATCGGCGCTTGCACCACCATTGACCGCGGCGCGTTGGATAACACCCAGATCGGGAATGGTGTTATCATCGACAACCAATGCCAGATTGCACATAACGTTGTGATTGGCGACAATACTGCCGTTGCCGGCGGTGTTATCATGGCGGGCAGCCTGAAAATCGGCCGCTACTGCCAGATCGGTGGAGCCAGCGTGATCAATGGTCACATGGAGATCGCCGACAAGGTTGTTGTCACCGGAATGGGAATGGTTATGCGACCAATCACCGAACCTGGGGTATACTCTTCGGGCATTCCGTTACAACCCAACAAAGTTTGGCGTAAAACCGCTGCGTTGGTGATGAATATCGATGAGATTAGCAAGCGCTTAAAAGCTGTCGAACGAAAAGTCGGAAAAGACTAATCACTACCGCCCGCCTGACTGGGTACAAAACGAAACGCGTTGGTCATGAGACCAAAAGCGCAAAGAGTTGTTAATTTGCGGCCTGCATGATGATCTCCTTTTGGGGTCAGCGCAGGCCGTGTTGTTGATGCCATCAGTTTTTAGAGACAGGAAGAGTATTTTGACTACTGACACTCATACTCTGGATATTGCAGAAATTTTAGAGTTGCTTCCTCACCGTTACCCGTTCTTGCTGGTTGATCGCGTCCTCGAGTTTGAGGAGCACAAATTCCTGCGTGCGGTGAAGAACGTATCTGTAAATGAGCCGTTTTTCCAGGGACACTTCCCTGGTAAGCCGATTTTTCCAGGCGTATTGATTCTGGAAGCCATGGCGCAGGCCACAGGTATTCTGGCGTTTAAAAGCGTCGGCAAACTGGAACCGGGCGAGCTGTATTACTTCGCCGGTATCGATGAAGCCCGCTTCAAACGCCCGGTCGTGCCTGGTGATCAGATGATCATGGAAGTCACCTTTGAGAAAACACGTCGTGGTCTGACGCGCTTTAAAGGCGTAGCAACCGTTGACGGCAAAATTGTCTGCGAAGCAACCATGATGTGTGCGCGCAGCCGGGAGGCTTAATCCGTGATCGACAAAACCGCCTTTATCCATCCTAGCGCGATTATTGAAGAAGGTGCCGTTATCGGCGCTGGCGCGCACATCGGTCCCTTCTGTTACGTCGGCTCCCAGGTGGAAATCGGCGAAGGCACGGTGCTGAAGTCCCACATTGTGGTGAATGGCCTGACCAAAATCGGTCGCGACAACCAGATCTATCAATTTGCCTCTATCGGTGAAGTGAATCAGGATCTGAAATACGCGGGCGAACCTACGCGCGTCGAGATTGGCGATCGCAATCGCATTCGCGAAAGCGTGACCATTCATCGCGGCACAGCGCAGGGCACAGGGTTGACCAAGGTAGGTAATGACAACCTGCTGATGGTTAACGTGCACGTTGCGCACGACTGTGTGGTGGGTAATTCCTGTATCTTGGCGAACAATGCTACGCTTGCCGGGCATGTGGAAATTGACGACCATGCCATTATTGGCGGCATGACGGCTATCCACCAGTTCTGCATCATCGGCACCCACGTGATGGTGGGCGGTTGTTCCGGTGTTGCCCAAGACGTGCCTCCTTTTGTCATCGCGCAGGGTAACCACGCCACGCCATTCGGCGTTAACGCCGTGGGCTTGAAGCGTCGTGGTTTCGATAAAGATCAAATGCAGGCAATCCGTAACGCCTACAAGATCCTTTATCGCAGCGAGAAAACGCTGGATGAAGCGAAAACAGAAATCGAAACCCTGGCAAAAGAGCAGCCGGTGGTGCAGCAGTTCCTGGATTTCTTTGGCCGCTCAACCCGCGGTATCATTCGCTGACCTATGCAAAATCGCCCATTGACTATCGGATTGGTCGCCGGAGAAACCTCCGGTGATATTCTTGGCGCCGGTTTGATCCGTGCGCTTAAGGCGCAAGTCCCCGACGCGCGTTTTGTTGGCGTCGCCGGCCCGCTGATGCAGGCTGAAGGCTGTGAAACCTGGTACGAAATGGAAGAGCTGGCGGTAATGGGCGTGGTCGAGGTGCTTGAGCGCCTGCCACGCCTGTTAAAGATCCGTAAGGATCTTACCCGCCGGTTCAGCGATCTGAAGCCGGACGTGTTTGTGGGTATCGACGCGCCGGACTTCAATATCACCCTGGAAGGTCGTCTGAAACAACGCGGCATTCGCACCATTCATTATGTCAGCCCGTCCGTCTGGGCCTGGCGTCAAAAGCGCGTTTTCAAAATTGGCAAAGCCACCGATCTGGTGCTGGCGTTTCTCCCTTTCGAAAAAGCGTTTTACGATCGTTTTAACGTTCCCTGCCGGTTTATCGGCCACACCATGGCTGATGCCATGCCGCTGCAGGCGGACAAATTGGCTGCGCGCGCTACGTTGGGCATCGCACCCGATGCGCGTTGTCTGGCCCTGTTGCCGGGCAGCCGAAGCGCAGAAGTTGAGATGCTGAGCGCCGATTTCCTGAAAACGGCGCAGTTGCTACGTACCCGTTATCCCGACCTTGAACTGGTGGTGCCGCTGGTTAACGCCAAACGACGCGAACAGTTCGAGCGGATCAAAGCTGAAGTGGCGCCAGAGCTGCGGGTCCATCTGCTGAACGGCCAAGGGCGTGAGGCGATGGTTGCCAGCGACGCGGCATTACTGGCTTCAGGTACCGCCGCACTGGAGTGCATGCTGGCCAAATGTCCGATGGTGGTGGGTTACCGCATGAAACCGTTCACCTTCTGGCTGGCGCAGCGGCTTGTGAAGACGCCGTATGTTTCGCTGCCTAACCTGTTGGCAGGCCGTGAAATCGTCACCGAACTGCTGCAGCATGACTGCGTGCCGGACAAGCTGGCGGCGGCGGTAATGCCGCTGCTGGAAGACGGCCCGCAAACTGACGAACTGAAACAGACTTTCCTGACCTTGCACCAAAGCATCCGTTGCGGTGCCGATGAACAGGCCGCTCAGGCTGTGTTGGAGCTGGCAAAAGCATGATTGAACCCTTCATCTATCCTGTCGCCACGCTAATTGCAGGCGTGGACGAAGTGGGCCGTGGCCCTTTGGTTGGCGCAGTGGTTACCGCTGCGGTGATCCTCGATCCCGCACGGCCGATCGTTGGCCTGGCGGACTCGAAGAAGCTCAGTGAGAAGCGCCGCCTGGCGCTGTATGACGAGATCGTCGAGAAAGCGCTGTCCTGGAGTCTGGGCCGCGCTGAGCCAGAAGAAATCGACCAACTGAACATTCTGCATGCCACTATGCTGGCGATGCAGCGTGCTGTGGCCGGTTTGCATATCGCGCCGGACATGGTATTGATCGACGGTAATCGCTGCCCTAAATTGCCGATGCGTTCGCAGGCGGTCGTGAAGGGCGACAGTCGCGTGGCGGAAATCAGCGCGGCATCCATTCTGGCTAAGGTAACGCGTGACCGCGAAATGGCCGAGTTGGATCTTGTGTTCCCCGATTACGGTTTTGCGCAGCATAAGGGCTACCCGACCGCCTTCCATCTGGAGCGGCTGGCCGCTCTGGGTGCGACCGAGCATCACCGCCGCAGTTTTGCCCCGGTAAGAAGGGCACTGGGGCTGTAATCTGCAGGCCTGGTTATCCGGGCCAGACAAGCGATAGCGTTAACCCGGGTTCAGTCCGCTGAGCCCCTAGATTCAGGTATCTGGATATGGCCGAACCTCGTTTTATTCACCTGCGCGTTCATAGCGACTACTCCATGATAGATGGATTGGCCAAGATTGGGCCGTTGGTGAAGAGAGCCGCCGCGTTAGCCATGCCTGCTTTGGCAATTACCGACTTTACCAACCTGTGTGGTCTGGTGAAGTTTTATGGCAGCGCGCACGGCGCCGGGATCAAACCGATCATCGGCGCGGATTTTCATGTGCAAAGCGAAGTGCTGGGCGATGAGCTGGCGCAGCTCACCGTGCTGGCCGCCAATAATGAAGGTTACCAAAACCTGACGTTGCTGATTTCCCGCGCTTATCAGCGTGGTTACGGTGCCGCCGGTCCGACTATTGATCGGGACTGGTTGATTGAGCACCGTGAAGGGCTGATCTTGCTCTCTGGCGCGCGCCAGGGGGACGTCGGCAAGTTTCTGCTGCGCGGCAACCAGCCGCAGGTGGAGCAGTGCCTGGAGTTCTATCAGCAATACTTCCCTGACAGCTATTACCTCGAACTGATCCGTACCGGTCGGCCGGACGAAGAAAACTATCTGCACGCCGCAGTGGCGCTGGCCACTGAACGCGGATTGCCGGTGGTGGCCACTAACGACGTGCGCTTTCTGGTCGAGGATGACTTTGACGCCCACGAAATCCGCGTCGCCATTCATGACGGCTTCACGCTGGACGATCCCAAGCGCCCACGTAACTATACGGCGCAGCAATACATGCGTAACGAAGACGAGATGTGCGAGCTGTTTGCCGACATCCCGGAAGCGTTGCTCAACAGCGTAGAGATCGCCAAGCGTTGTAACGTGACTATTCGCCTCGGCGAGTACTTCCTGCCGCAGTTCCCGACCGGTGATATGAGCACCGAGGACTTCCTGATCCTCAAGTCGAAGGAAGGGCTGGAAGACCGACTGGAGTTCCTGTTCCCAGACCCAGAGGTGCGCGCTCAACGCCGCCCTGAATACGATGAACGTCTGGATATTGAACTGAACGTGATCAACCAGATGGGCTTCCCGGGCTACTTCCTGATCGTGATGGAGTTCATCCAGTGGTCGAAGGATAACAATGTGCCGGTTGGCCCGGGGCGTGGTTCCGGTGCCGGTTCTTTAGTAGCCTATGCACTGAAAATCACCGATCTTGACCCGCTGGAATTTGACCTGCTGTTTGAACGCTTCCTTAACCCGGAACGTGTTTCGATGCCCGACTTCGACGTCGATTTCTGCATGGAAAAACGCGATCTGGTGATTGAGCACGTGGCGGATATGTACGGCCGTGAGGCGGTATCGCAAATCATCACCTTCGGTACCATGGCGGCGAAAGCGGTTATCCGCGACGTGGGTCGCGTGCTGGGCCACCCCTATGGCTTCGTCGACCGCATCTCCAAACTGGTGCCGCCCGATCCGGGCATGACGCTGGAAAAAGCCTTTGCTGCCGAACCCCAACTGCCGGAAATTTACGAGGCCGATGAGGAAGTCAAAGCGCTGATCGACATGGCGCGCAAGCTGGAAGGGGTCACACGTAACGCCGGTAAGCACGCCGGGGGCGTGGTGATCGCGCCGACTAAAATCACCGACTTCGCGCCGTTGTATTGTGACGCCGAGGGGCAGCATCCTGTTACCCAGTTCGACAAGAACGACGTGGAATACGCCGGGCTGGTGAAGTTCGACTTCCTCGGCTTGCGTACCCTGACCATCATCGACTGGGCGTTGGAGATGATTAACGCCCGGCGCGCCAAAACCGGGCTGGAGCCGATTGATATCGCCGCCATCCCGCTCGAAGACAAAAAAAGCTTCGACATGCTGCAGCGTTCGGAGACCACCGCGGTCTTCCAGCTTGAATCGCGCGGCATGAAGGATTTGATCAAACGTCTGAAGCCCGACTGTTTCGAAGACATGATCGCATTGGTGGCGCTGTTCCGCCCTGGTCCTCTGCAGTCAGGCATGGTAGATAACTTTATCGACCGCAAGCACGGCCGCGAAGAAATTTCCTACCCGGATATCCAGTGGCAGCATGAGTCGCTCAAGCCGGTGCTGGAGCCGACCTACGGCATTATCCTGTATCAAGAACAGGTTATGCAGATTGCCCAGGTGCTGGCCGGGTATTCGCTGGGCGGCGCGGACATGCTGCGCCGTGCGATGGGCAAAAAGAACCCGGTTGAAATGGCCAAGCAGCGTGGCGGTTTCGAGGATGGGGCAAAAGCACGCGGCATCGACGGCGAACTGTCGGTAAAAATCTTCGATCTGGTGGAGAAATTCGCCGGTTATGGCTTCAACAAGTCGCACTCCGCCGCCTATGCTCTGGTGTCCTACCAGACGCTGTGGCTGAAGGCACACTACCCGGCCGAGTTTATGGCGGCGGTGATGACCGCCGATATGGACAACACCGATAAGGTGGTGGGGCTGGTGGATGAGTGCTGGCGTATGGGGCTGAAAATCCTGCCGCCGGACATCAACAGCGGCCAGTACCATTTCCACGTTAACGATGAAGGCGAGATCGTTTACGGTATCGGTGCCATCAAAGGCGTCGGGGAAGGGCCGATTGAAGCCATTCTGGAGGCGCGTAACAGCGGTGAACAGGGCTACTTTAAAGACCTGTTCGATTTGTGCGCGCGCTCTGACATCAAAAAAATCAACCGCCGCATTCTGGAAAAGCTGATCATGTCCGGGGCGTTCGACCGCCTTGGGCCACACCGCGCCGCATTGATGAACTCTTTGCCCGATGCGTTAAAAGCGGCAGATCAGCATGCCAAAGCCGAAGCGATCGGCCAGGTGGACATGTTTGGCGTACTGGCGGAAGCGCCGGAGCAAGTGGAGCAATCCTACGCCAACGTGCCCCGCTGGCAGGAGCAGGTGGTGCTGGACGGTGAACGGGAAACGTTGGGGTTGTACCTCACCGGCCACCCAATCACCCAGTACCTGAAGGAGATCGAACGCTACGCCGGTGGCCAGCGTTTGAAAGATATGCACCCGACGGATCGGGGCAAAATGACCACCGCCGTTGGGCTGGTGATCGCCTCGCGGGTTATGGTCACCAAGCGCGGTAACCGCATCGGGATCTGTACTCTGGATGACCGCTCTGGCCGTCTGGAGGTGATGTTATTCACCGATGCGTTAGAAAAATACCAGCATTTATTGGAAAAAGACCGTATCCTGATCGCCAGTGGACAGGTCAGCTTTGATGACTTTAGCGGCGGGCTTAAAATGACCGCCCGCGAGCTAATGGATATCAGTGAAGCCCGTGAAAAATACGCTCGCGGACTTGCTATCTCGCTGACGGACAGGCAAATTGATGACCAGCTTTTGAACCGTCTCCGTCAGTCTTTGGAACCCCATCGCTCGGGGACGATTCCAGTGCATCTTTACTATCAACGGGAAGATGCGCGGGCCAAGCTGCGTTTTGGCGCAACCTGGCGCGTGACGCCCACCGACCGCTTATTGATAGATTTGCGGACTTTGGTAGGTAATGAGCAGGTGGAACTGGAATTTGACTAAAATAGGAATGCTATGAGTCTGAATTTTCTTGATTTTGAACAGCCGATTGCAGAGCTGGAAGCGAAAATTGACTCGCTGACTGCAGTCAGCCGTCAAGACGAAAAATTAGATATTAATCTGGACGAAGAGGTTCAGCGCCTTCGTGAAAAGAGCGTTGAGCTGACGCGCAAGATTTTTTCCGATCTTGGGGCCTGGCAAGTTGCCCAATTGGCACGCCACCCGCGCCGTCCTTATACCCTGGATTATATCAAACACATCTTTACCGACTTCGAAGAGCTGGCGGGTGATCGCACCTATGCCGATGACAAAGCGATTGTCGGTGGCATTGCGCGCCTGGATGGCCGTCCGGTGATGATCATCGGGCATCAGAAAGGCCGCGAGACCAAAGAGAAAATCCGCCGTAACTTCGGCATGCCGGCACCAGAAGGCTATCGCAAAGCGCTGCGCCTGATGGAAATGGCCTCTCGCTTCAAGATGCCGCTGATCACTTTCATCGACACCCCAGGCGCCTACCCGGGCGTGGGCGCGGAAGAGCGTGGCCAGTCAGAAGCGATTGCCCATAACCTGCGTGAAATGTCTCGCCTGAAAATTCCGGTGATCTGTACGGTGATCGGCGAAGGCGGTTCCGGTGGCGCATTGGCCATTGGCGTGGGCGACAAAGTGAACATGCTGCAGTACAGCACCTATTCGGTGATCTCACCGGAGGGTTGTGCTTCCATTCTGTGGAAAAGCGCCGACAAAGCGCCGATTGCCGCAGAAGCCATGGGCATTACCGCACCGCGCCTGAAAGAGCTGAAGCTGATCGACTCGGTGATCCCGGAACCGCTGGGCTCTGCTCACCGCGACGTGCCGGCGATGGCGGAAGCGCTGAAAGCGCAGCTGCTGGCCGATCTGAAAGATCTCGACGGCCTGAACACCGAAGAGCTGCTTAACCGCCGCTACCAGCGCCTGATGAACTACGGCTATTGCTGAGTGCTGTCACGCGTTGCAAGAAACCGCCTTCGGGCGGTTTTTTTTTGTCTACACACCGCAGTATTTTCATGTTGTTATAGAGGTTTGGTGGTTAACTGACAGGAGCAGCCGATGAACATCATCGCGATCATGAGCCCAGCGGGCGTTTACTATAAAGACGAGCCGATCCGCGAGCTTCACACCGCACTGGCTGCGATGAACTTCCAACTGGTGTATCCCAAAAACAGCGGCGATTTGTTGAAGCTGATCGAAGCTAACGCACGCATTTGCGGCGTGATTTTCGACTGGGACGACTACAGCCTGGAGTTGTGCAGCGAGATCAACGAGCTCAACGAGTATCTGCCGCTGTATGCGTTTATCAACACGCATTCCACCTTCGACGTTAGCCTGCATGAAATGCGTATGGTGCTGTATTTCTTCGAGTACGGCCTTAATGCGGCAGATGATATTGCGCAGCGCATCCAGCAATATACCGCCGAATACATCGATACTATTACGCCGCCGCTGACCAAGGCACTGTTTAACTACGTGCATGAAGGGAAATACACCTTCTGTACCCCCGGCCATATGGCCGGTACCGCCTTTCAGAAGAGCCCGGTCGGTTGCCTGTTTTACGATTTTTTCGGTGCCAATACTCTGAAAGCCGACGTGTCGATTTCGGTCACCGAGCTGGGCTCGCTGCTGGATCACACTGGCCCTCACCTGGAGGCCGAAGAGTATATTGCGCGCACCTTTAACGCCGAGCAAAGTTATCTGGTGACCAACGGCACCTCTACCGCCAATAAAATTGTCGGCATGTATTCGGCACCGACCGGCAGCACGGTATTGATCGACCGCAACTGCCATAAGTCCCTGTGCCATCTGCTGATGATGAGCGATATCGTGCCGATTTATTTGCGCCCGCTGCGCAATGCCTACGGGATTCTTGGCGGGATCCCACAGCGTGAATTCACCCATGACAGCATTGCCGCTCGGGTGGCTGACACGGCCAACGCCAGTTGGCCAGTCCATGCGGTGATCACTAACTCGACCTACGATGGCCTGTTGTACAACACCGACTACATCAAGCAGACGCTGGACGTCCCATCAATTCATTTTGATTCCGCCTGGGTGCCCTATACCAATTTCCATCCGATTTATGACGGCAAGAGCGGCATGAGCGGTGAACGTATACCCGGTAAAGTGATCTACGAAACTCAGTCGACTCACAAACTGCTGGCGGCGTTTTCGCAGGCCTCGATGATCCACATTAAGGGTGACTATGACGAAAGTACCTTTAACGAGGCCTATATGATGCACACCACCACTTCGCCGAATTACGGCATCGTGGCGTCGATGGAGACCGCGGCGGCGATGCTGCGTGGCAATCCGGGGCGCAGGTTGATTAACCGCTCGGTGGAGCGTGCGCTGCATTTCCGTCGCGAGGTGCAGCGTTTGCGGGAAGAAAGCGATAGCTGGTTCTTCGATATCTGGCAGCCGGAAGAGATTGACGAGGCGCAGTGCTGGCCGCTAAACCCGGACGACAACTGGCACGGCTTTGGCAATACCGACCGCGATCACATGTATCTCGATCCTATCAAGGTCACCATCCTGACGCCGGGGATGAATGAGCTTGGCGCGCTGGAAGAGAGCGGCATACCGGCAGCGCTGGTAGCGAAATACCTGGACGAACGCGGTATCGTGGTGGAGAAAACCGGCCCTTATAATCTACTGTTCCTGTTCAGTATCGGCATTGATAAAACCAAGGCGATGAGCCTGCTGCGTGGCCTGACCGACTTTAAACGCGCTTACGATCTCAATCTGCGAGTGAAGAACATGCTGCCGGACCTGTATGCCGAGGATCCGGATTTCTACCGTAATATGCGTATTCAGGATCTGGCCGCCGGGATCCATAGCTTGATCTGTCGGCACGATCTGCCGGGTTTGATGCAGCGGGCTTTTGATGTGTTGCCAGAAATGAAGCTGACGCCACACCAAATGTTCCAGCAGCAGGTGCGTGGCAACGTGGAAACCTGCGAGTTGGATCAACTGGTCGGCAAAGTCGCGGCGAACATGATCCTGCCTTATCCGCCAGGGGTTCCGCTGGTGATGCCGGGGGAGATGATCACCGAAGAGAGCCGAGCAGTGCTCGATTTCTTGCTGATGTTGTGTTCTATCGGCGAGCGCTATCCGGGGTTTGAAACCGATATCCACGGCGCGAAGCTGACCGAAGATGGGCGTTATCTGGTGAAAGTACTCAAAGCACCGCAGCCTTAAGCAAACTCACGGCAGATCAGGTTCACGCTGCTGGTCGGCAGCGGTTCCTGCGTCAGGCCGCAAAATGGCTGCCCGTCATGCCGCTGGTGATAGCGGCATTGATGACATTCGCCGAACAGTGCCACATTATCATCCTGTTTTTGCAACTGACGCAGCAACTGCGTCAGTAATTCCAGCAACTGTCCGCCGTCCTGCTGCATGGCATCCTGCGCCTGCTGTAAATAGGCCGGCGGGAATAGGGCATCCATCAACGAGCGCGATTTGTCGGTCAGCTTTAACCTGACGCTGCGACGGTCCTTCTCGTCTGCCGTACGGGCGATCATCCCGTTACTTTCCAACTTTTTCAACGATTGCGACACCGTACCCTTGGTCAGGCCGAGATATTCCGCCACCGCCATCGGCGTATTGGAGTAATGGTTGCAGCGTGCCAGGTAATACAAGGCGCTCAGCTGCACTGGCGGCAGGCTTTCCAGCTCTTCATGACTCCGCAGCCAGCTGCGTTGCAGGCTATTCAGTCGTTCCAGTAAATCAAACAGTGTCAACATGGGATCCTCGCTAGTGTGGCAAAATAGTATCGATTAAAAACTATATTGACAAGGCATGGTGGAGGATTTATTGTGCTATTGGTTTCGAATCGAAACTAAATGGGTGCGCAGTTCACCCACAACAGTCAGAACCAAGGAGAATTATCATGACTAAGGCCGTTTTCTATCATGCCGGTTGCCCGGTTTGCGTGAGCGCAGAGCAGCAGTTGTTGGGCCTGTTGAGCCAGGATGTGCAGGTGGACGTGGTTCATCTGGGCGAAACGCCGGCGCGTATCGCCGAAGCCGAAAAAACCGGGGTGCAGAGCGTCCCTGCATTGGTGGTGGATGGGCAGGTGCTGCACATTAACTACGGTGCGGCATTGGCGGATCTTAAAGCCTGATCGACCTATTGCATTGCCGATAGCTCAATAACAGCCCCGTCTTATCCAGCGGGGCTTTTTGCCGTTGACGATACCGCCGCTGCCGGATACCTTGCCTCATCAGACAGACAATGAGGCATCACAATGTTGGCATTACGTCAGGTACACCACATCGCAGTTATAGGCTCAGATTATGCAGCCAGTAAGCATTTTTACTGCGATATTCTGGGGTTCACCCTATTAGGCGAGTTTTACCGTGCGGAGCGCGATTCATGGAAAGCGGATTTGGCGCTCAACGGTCAATACACCATCGAACTGTTTTCCTTCCCGTCACCGCCGGCCCGCGTCAGTCGTCCGGAAGCCTGCGGCTTGCGTCATTTGGCGTTCAGCGTCGACGACATCGAGCAGGCCATCCAGCATTTGCAGAATGCTGGGGTGGTTTGCGAACCGGTGCGTATCGATCCTTACACCCAGTCACGTTTCACTTTTTTCAGCGATCCAGATGGGTTACCTCTAGAATTATATGAGCTATGAATGCTTAATCGGGACCAGGCGGCGCAGGCGGCACCCGCATATGCTATCATCCCGCGCTTGCCGCACGCCCCTTTTGAGTTATGTTCACTATGCAAGAGCCTGTTTTTCGCGTTGGAGAATGGTTAGTTACTCCCGCAGACAACAAAATAAGCCGTGACGGGCGCCAACAGACGTTGGAGCCTCGCCTGATCGATATGCTGCAATATTTCGCCCGGCATCCGGATGTGGTGCTGAGCCGAGATGAGCTGATCGATAATGTATGGAAACGCAACATCGTCACCAATCATGTGGTGACCCAGAGTATTTCCGAGCTGCGCAAATACCTGAAAGACGGCGATACCAATAGCCCGGAATACATTATCACCGTACCCAAACGCGGCTATAAGCTGGCTGCACCGGTCATGTGGTGTGAAGGGGACGATGTGGCAACGCCTGCGGTGCCGCAGGTTGCGGTGATCATGCATGAGCCGGAAGATGGCAGCGACGGCAGCGAAGAAGACGAGGTAGCCTATGAGCCGCCCAAACCAACCAAGACAAAAACGCCGTCGGTCACCTCAACCACCCCTTTTTATCGCCAATCAACATTCTGGGTATGGCTGGCATTTCTTGCTGCGTTGAGCGCCTGTGTGGTGTTTGTTGCCATCGCGACCTTGTCGCAGCGCATACCGGAATCCACCATGCCGGTGCTGATGAACCCCCGTGATATCGACATCCGTATTCAGGGCGGTAACAGTTGCAGCAACTGGACGCCGCAGCTCTCTTATGTAGTTGGCCTGAGTGAAGTGGTGACGGACTCGCTGAATACTTACTCGACCTTCCTGGTGCACGATCAGACTAACTACAACTACACCGGACCCAGCAGTTCAGGTAAGTCTCTGACCATTGAGTTCGTCAATCAGCGCCATTATCGCGCTCAGCAGTGTTTCCTGTCGGTGCGTCTGGTGAACAACGCGGACAGTTCTATCATGTTGGATAAGCGTTACTTTGTGACCGATGACAACCAGCTAAAAATTCAGGAAGATTTCCTCAGCAGTCTGTCTACTGCTCTTAAGCAGCCCTGGCCGCCGCAGTTGCAGCAGCGCCTGACCCAGCTTTTACCGAATTCCGGCCCGGCCTTGCAACAGTATTATCAGGCGCACCAGCTCTTGATTCAGGGGGATAACGACTCACTGACCCATGCGAGTAATATGCTGGCGGATATGATAAAAATCACGCCGAATTTTATTTATCTCTCTGCAGAAAAAGCGCTGGCCGATTTATTGCGTAACTCTTATCAACCCTTTGACGGCGTACAATTGGCGCAATTGCAGGCAGAAATCACCCGTCTGAATACGCTGCCGGCGTTAAAAGAGAGCCCGATTATTCAGCAAATCCATACAATACAGGCGCTGGGGCAGGGGAATACCGATGAGGCCCACCAGGCAATCAATATAGGCATCGAATTGCAGATGTCCTGGATGAATTATGTTTTGCTGGGTAAGGTTTATGAAATGCAAGGCAATAATCACCTGGCGGCAGATTCCTATATCACCGCCTTTAATCTTCGTCCTGGAGAAAATACGCTGCATTGGATAAGTAATGCCGTTTTTCACACCTCAATTAACGCCGTCGTTCCCTATCTCAATAACTATACTCAAAGCGAATAACCTTCGATAACACCGCTGACTCAATATCTTGAGTGGCGGTGTTATTTATTGTGCCGATTTTGTTAAATTAAATAAATACATAGGTTGGTGATTTATTCTCTGTTGTTCACGTTTGTAGATGAAAAATAACACATCTATCTTACTGTTTTTTAGTGATATTTATCTTTTCTTGATGCCGTGTTTAGCTCTTTATTTGTTAATGGAAAACCTCAAGTTATCATTTGTATGATCATGACCGTAATATCACTTTATCTTTAGGACTTTACTGACGCCATTCTTTAGCATCCTGACCATCAAGTCCGGTCATTAGCAAAACTGCATAACGACCTGGACTTATAAGAAATCAAAATCAGGAGAAACTGACCATGGCTTCATCCAAGAAAATCGGGCTTATTGCCTGCACCGGTGTTGTTGCCGGTAATATGATGGGGAGCGGCATTGCATTATTACCCGCGAACCTGGCAAGTCTCGGATCTATCGCTATTTGGGGATGGGTAATATCCATTATTGGTGCGATGTCGCTGGCCTATGTATATGCTCGCCTGGCCACCAAAAATCCTCAACAGGGCGGTCCCATTGCCTACGCGGGTGAAATTTCCCCGGCGTTTGGTTTCCAAACTGGTGTGCTTTATTACCATGCGAACTGGATCGGTAATTTGGCCATCGGCATCACCGCGGTTTCTTATCTTTCTACCTTCTTCCCTGCACTGAATAATCCGGTACCGGCGGGTATTGCCTGTATTGCTATTGTTTGGGTGTTTACCTTTATTAACCTGCTGGGCGGTTCATGGGTCAGTCGTTTGACGACTATGGGCCTGGTATTGGTGCTGATCCCGGTGATTGTGACTGCGACTGCAGGCTGGCATTGGTTCGACGCGGCAACCTATCAGGCTAACTGGAATACCTCCGGTACCACTGATTTCCATGCCGTAATCAAAAGTATCCTGCTGTGCCTGTGGGCGTTTATCGGCGTGGAATCTGCCGCAGTAAGCACCGGCATGGTGAAAAACCCGAAACGTACCGTACCGCTGGCAACCATGCTGGGGACTGCGCTGGCTGGGATCATCTATGTTGCAGCAACTCAGGTTATCAGCGGTATGTATCCTGCGTCTGAGATGGCTGCTTCCGGTGCACCGTTCGCTATCAGCGCCTCTACCATCATGGGTGGCTGGGCTGCGCCAATGGTTTCTGCCTTCACCGCCTTCGCCTGCCTCACTTCACTTGGTTCCTGGATGATGCTGGTTGGTCAAGCCGGGGTACGTGCCGCCAACGACGGTAACTTCCCGAAAGTTTATGGTGAAGTCGATAAAAACGGCGTGCCGAAAAAAGGCCTGCTGCTGGCAAGCTGCAAAATGACTGCGCTGATGGTGCTGATTACGGCCATGAGCTCCGGCGGCGGTAAAGCTTCCGACCTGTTCGGCATGTTGACCGGTATCGCGGTACTGCTGACCATGCTGCCTTACTTCTACTCCTGCGTAGATCTGATCCGCTTCGAAGGTGTCAATATCCGTAACCTGCTGAGCCTGATTGCCTCGGTGCTTGGTTGTGGCTTCTGCTTCATCGCACTGATGGGTGCCGACTCGTTCGAACTGTCCGGTACCTTCATCATCAGCCTGATCATCCTGATGTTCTACGCCCGCAAAATGAATACCCGTCAGACCGCCAAAGCCAACGGTGTAGCCCTCGACGGCAACACGACGGCCAAAGCGCACTAAGCACGTACTGACCCACTTCTTAATTTAGCCCCTTGCAGTAATTGTCACTCGTGATGGCAAGGGGCTCGCTTTACCTGGAGAAATGATTATGAACGTTATAGCTATCATGAACCACATGGGTGTCTACTTTAAAGAAGAGCCTATCCGCGAACTGCACAAAGCATTGGAAAGCCTGGACTTCCGCGTTGTCTATCCTAACGATCGCGAAGACCTGTTAAAGCTGATCGAGAATAATGCACGCTTGTGCGGGGTGATTTTCGACTGGGATAAATACAACCTCGAGTTGTGTGAAGAAATCAGCCAGTTGAATGAATATATGCCGCTGTATGCATTTGCCAATACGCATTCAACCCTGGATGTCAGCCTGAACGATCTGCGCATGCAGGTGCGTTTCTTTGAATATGCGTTGGGTGCGGCTACCGATATCGCTGCCAAGATCAAACAAAACACCGATGAGTACATCGATACCATCCTGCCGCCGCTGACCAAAGCGCTGTTCAAATATGTGCGTGAAGGCAAATACACCTTCTGTACTCCAGGCCACATGGGGGGCACCGCCTTCCAGAAAAGCCCGGTCGGTAGCCTGTTCTACGATTTCTTTGGCGCCAACGCCATGAAGTCCGACATTTCTATTTCGGTTTCCGAGCTGGGTTCACTGCTGGACCACACCGGTCCGCACAAAGAAGCTGAAGAGTATATTGCCCGCGTATTCAACGCTGAACGCAGCTATATGGTGACTAACGGTACTTCTACCGCCAACAAAATTGTCGGCATGTACTCCGCACCGGCCGGCAGCACCGTATTGATTGACCGTAACTGCCACAAATCGCTGACCCATCTGATGATGATGAGCGATATTACGCCAATCTACTTCCGCCCAACCCGTAATGCTTACGGCATTCTCGGTGGTATCCCGCAGAGTGAGTTTGCCCGTGACACCATCGCCAAACGTGTTAAAGAAACACCAAACGCGACCTGGCCAGTGCATGCGGTAATCACCAACTCTACCTATGACGGTCTGCTGTACAACACCGATCATATTAAGAACGCGCTGGATGTGAAATCTATTCACTTTGACTCCGCCTGGGTGCCTTACACCAATTTCCACCCGATCTACAAAGGCAAATGCGGCATGAGCGGCGGCCGTGTGGAAGGGAAGGTGATTTATGAAACCCAATCCACCCATAAACTGCTGGCGGCGTTCTCGCAGGCTTCGATGATCCACGTGAAAGGCGATATCAACGAAGAAACCTTCAACGAAGCCTACATGATGCAAACCACCACTTCACCGCACTACGGTATCGTGGCATCTACCGAAACTGCTGCGGCGATGATGAAAGGCAATGCCGGTAAGCGTTTGATTAACGACTCTATTGAACGTGCTATCAAGTTCCGTAAAGAAATCAAACAGCTGAACGTTGAGTCCGAAGGTTGGTTCTTTGACGTCTGGCAGCCAGAACACATCGATCAGGCTGAATGCTGGCCGCTGAAGTCTGACAACGCCTGGCACGGCTTCAAAAATATCGACGATGAACATATGTATCTCGACCCGATCAAAGTCACTCTCCTGACCCCAGGGATGAGTAAAGAGGGTGAAATGCAGGAGTTTGGTATCCCGGCCAGCCTGGTTGCTAAATACCTGGACGAGCACGGTATCATCGTTGAGAAAACCGGCCCATATAACCTGCTGTTCCTGTTCAGCATCGGTATCGACAAAACCAAAGCCCTCAGCCTGCTGCGCGGCCTGACTGATTTCAAACGTTCGTTCGACCTGAACCTGCGGGTGAAAAACATGCTGCCGTCACTGTATAAAGAGGCGCCTGAGTTTTATGAAAACATGCGCATTCAGGATCTGGCGCAGAACATTCACAACCTGGTGGTTGAGCACAACCTGCCGGATCTGATGTACCGCGCATTTGAAGTGCTGCCAACCCTGGTTATGAACCCGTTCAATGCGTTCCAGAAAGAGCTGCACGGTGAAGTGGAAGAGGTTTATTTGGAAGACATGGTCGGCAAGGTGAATGCCAACATGATCCTGCCATATCCTCCAGGTGTTCCACTGGTGATGCCAGGTGAAATGCTCACCGAGGAAAGCCGTCCGGTACTGGAGTTCCTGCAAATGCTGTGCGAAATCGGCGCACATTATCCGGGCTTCGAAACTGATATCCACGGCGCTTACCGTCAGGCGGATGGACGTTACACCGTGAAGGTGTTGAAAAACGATAAATAACTGAAATAACGGGGAGGCGTTTACGCCTCCCTTTTGTCGTTCACCGACTGATGGGAGAAAACCATGAAAACACCCTCACAGCCGCGCGCAATCTACTATGTCGTAGCCATACAAATTTGGGAATATTTCAGCTTTTACGGCATGCGTGCATTACTTATTCTCTATCTTACTCATCAACTTGGTTATTCCGATAGCCGCGCTATCAGCCTTTATAGCGCCTATGCCTCTCTGGTTTACGTTACGCCGATCCTGGGCGGCCTGCTTGCCGATCGTCTGCTGGGCAACCGCGTTGCGGTAATCGCCGGGGCGGTACTGATGACGCTGGGCCACATTGTCCTCGGTCTGAGCGCCGTCTCGACACATTCACTCTATCTGGCCCTGGCGATCATCATCTGCGGCTACGGCCTGTTCAAATCCAATATCAGCTGCCTGCTGGGCGAGTTATACCAACCACAAGACTCGCGCCGTGAAGGGGGCTTTTCACTGCTGTATGCCGCCGGCAACGTGGGGTCGATTCTGGCACCCATCGCTTGTGGGCTGGCGGCAGAGCGCTATGGCTGGCACGTCGGTTTTGCGCTGGCGGGGATCGGCATGCTGGCAGGGCTGGCCATCTTCCTGTTTGGCAGCCGTCATTTCACCCACACACGCGGGGTGGATCGTGCGCAGATGTGCGCCAACACCCTGAAGGTACCGAACTGGGTGTGGCTAAGCGCCATGCTGTTGTTGGCCCCCTTGTTTTTTACCTCGCTGTTTATTTACGGTCTGGCGGGACAATTACTGATGCTGGTGTGTGCTGCTGCGGTGGTAATGGTGGCGCGGATTATGATCCGGGCTACGAGAGAGCAACGCCGTGGACTGTGGCAGATCGTTATGCTGATGCTGCTGGGTACTTTGTTTTGGGCTTTCGCTCAGCAGGGCGGTAGCTCCATCAGCCTGTTTATCGATCACTATGTCGATCGCCAATGGTTTTCCTGGACGGTGCCGACGGCTTTATTCCAGTCAGTGAATGCCTTTGCCGTGATGTTTGGCGGTGTGATGCTGGCCTGGCTTGTACGAGGCAACGGCAGCGGTAGCCGTACGCTGCGCATTTGGGGGAAATTCGCCTTCGGCTTGCTGCTGATAGGCGTCGGTTTCACCCTGATGGCGCTGAATGCCCGCTACGGTCAGGGATCGATGTTCCTAATGATCGCCGGGCTTTCCGTGATGGGGCTGGCCGAATTGTTCATCGACCCGGTCGCCATGGCGCAAATCACCCGGTTGAATATCCCAGGCGCTACCGGGGTACTGACGGGCATCTATATGCTGACCACCGGCTCGATAGCAAATTATCTGGCGGGCATTATCGCGGGGCAAACAGCGGAAGATCCGGCAACCGGAGCGACCGCACAGGCCTACGCGCACCTGTTCTCGCAAATCGGCTGGTGGGCATTGGGTTGTACTGCTGCAGTGATTGCGGTGTTGGCCATGTGGTGGTTGCTGACCGGCCGCCACCTGCGTGCGGTTAATGCTTGATTGATGGTATTGCGGGGGGTAACGTGCAGCTATCTGGACGTTATTAAGCCTAATCAATGAATAGCAATCAATTATCTGGACAGCTAGCCCGTCAGCTGGGAGCGCGCCGGCACTTGCTGGTGGCATTCAGCGGCGGGCTGGATTCCAGCGTACTGCTGCACTTGCTGGTGCAGTTGCGTCAACAGCTGCCGGAGTTGCAGCTACGCGCGGTGCACGTGCACCACGGCCTGAGTTCTTTTGCCGATCGGTGGGTAGAACACTGTCGCCAACAATGTGCCGCCTGGCAACTGCCATTGGTGGTGCAATATGTGCAGGTCGACGGCCGTCAGGACGGCATCGAAGCCGCGGCCCGGGCGGCGCGCTATTCCGCTTTTGCTGCCACGCTGGCCGCGGATGAAACCTTGCTCACCGCGCAACACCTTGACGATCAATGTGAAACCTTTCTTTTAGCGTTAAAGCGCGGCAGCGGCCCGGCGGGCCTGTCGGCAATGGCTGCGCAAACCTCATTGGGAAATAACGGCTTGTTACGTCCATTGCTGGGTAGTTCCCGGCAGCAGTTGGAAGCCTATGCCCAGCAGCATCAGCTCAGTTGGATTGAAGACGACAGTAACCAGGACTCGCGCTTCGATCGCAATTTTCTGCGCCTGCAGGTATTGCCAGTGTTGAATCAGCGCTGGCCGCATTTTGCCGCCGCGACGGCGCGTAGCGCCACCCTGTGTGCCGAGCAAGAGCAACTGTTGGATGAGCTACTGGCAGAGCAGTTGCACTCGCTGCTCGATGAAGAAAGTGCGCTGGCGATTGACGGTTTGTTGGGATGCTCGCCGGCCCGACGTTTTGCTTTGTTACGCCGTTGGATCGCAGCACGTGGCGCAAGCATGCCCTCACGCGAACAGTTGCAGCGTCTGTGGCACGAAGTGGCGCTCAGCCGTGAAGATGCCGAACCTCAGCTACAGCTGGGGCAATATCAGATCCGCCGTTTCCGTCGGCGCTTATACCTGTTGCCATTGATGGCCGATCTGCGTCAAACCTGCCTGGAGTGGTCGTTGACAGAGCCGCTGATGTTGCCGGATGGCCTGGGTGAGCTGGTGAGTGGGGAAGGCGATATTGTCCTGCGCGCTCCGCAGCCACTGCAAAAAGTGAGTGTTCGCTTTAGCGCTCAGGGTACGCTTCGCATCCTCGGGCGCACGCATTCCCGGCCGATCAAAAAACTGTGGCAAGAGTTGAGTATTCCACCGTGGCAACGTGAGCGTACTCCTTTGATCTATTATGATGACCAACTTATCGCTGCGCTGGGAGTTTTTGTCAGTGAGGCCGGACAAATATCCGAAGGGCAGCCATCTATGCGGCTGCATTGGCGTAAAAAATAATAAGATCGTAAGGAGCAATGATGAAATTTGTGAGCGCAATAGCGGTGTTGGTTGGTTTGTGCAGTTTGCCGGCCATGGCGGCGGGGGATGCGGCGGCAGGTAAGGATAAATCCGCCAGTTGCATGGCATGCCACGGCGCTGAAGGGAAGGTCTCGGTGCCAATGTATCCTAATCTGGCTGGGCAAAACGCCATGTACCTGGAGCATGCGCTGCAGGCTTATAAGAAAGGCGAACGTAACGGTGGCCAGGCAGAGGTGATGAAAGCCTATGTTTCAGCGCTGTCCGATGACGATATTGCCGATCTGGCAGCTTACTATGCCAGCCTTAAACCTTAACCAGCCTGAAGCCCTAAATGACGAGGGCAGCCGTTGGGCTGCCCTGTTGGGATGGCGTTACCGAAAAATCAATCAGACAGGCTGACGACCACGGTACCGATTTCCGGATGACTGAAACTGAGGATGTGATCCAGACGCAAGCTGAGAGCATTGCCGGCCTGATCGATAATCAGATACTCAACGCCCTTGGTAAATTTCAGCTCGGTGGCTTTGCCTTCGAGTTTATCTCCGTCGCGTAACTCCAGCTTCAGTATGTAGTTATGCTGACAGGCGAGTTCCAGG
This sequence comes from Serratia sp. GW822-FHT06D09, assembly GCF_058799515.1. Classification (NCBI taxonomy): domain Bacteria; kingdom Pseudomonadati; phylum Pseudomonadota; class Gammaproteobacteria; order Enterobacterales; family Yersiniaceae; genus Serratia; species Serratia sp. GW822-FHT06D09. The sequence continues at coordinate 8,992 of NZ_JBXALO010000008.1, read as the reverse complement.
CTTTCATAGTCATCGCAATTGATGGATTGGTACTCATCATTCATCAACATAGTCGCTCACCAATAAGTTAGCGGCAGCAAAAGCCGCCTGTTCCCTAACGGAGGACGGTAGCGCGTTATCCGCAGCAACTTCGTCCAATGCCTTTAATACACATGCTAACGCATCAGGCACGTAGCCGCGATCACCACTGCCGATCTCGGCGTAAAAACGGCGTACTAACTCACAGTATTGTTGCACAGTTTCCTCCCTTAAGAACCTCTGCGTCATCGAAACCCTTTAGCGATGAGGCGCAGGCTCTCGGAGCTTGACTCTATCCTAGACGACTATAGCACAGCTATTCTGGAGTTATTAGCACCTGCGCGCGGCTTTCGCACTGCGCTTTGCCTGGCAGCGGTTGGGCCAAATCAAGTACACTGTCGCCTGATAATTATGAGGTCACCCATGGCGCTGAAAGCTACCATTTATAAAGCCACGGTCAATATCGCTGATATGGATCGTCATTTCTACCACGACGCCACGCTTACCCTGGCCCAACACCCTTCCGAAACCGAACAGCGCATGATGCTGCGCCTGCTGGCCTGGATTTGCCACGCCGACGAGCGCCTGGTATTCACCAAAGGCCTGAGTGCTGAAGATGAACCGGAAATCTGGCAGCGTAATGACCATAACGGGCTGGAAATGTGGATCGAAATGGGTCTGCCTGATGAGAAGCGCATCAAGAAAGCCTGTAATCAGTCTCCGCGAGTGGTGCTTTACGCCTACGGGGAACGTGCCGGCCACGTATGGTGGCAATCGATGCAGAGCAAAGTGGCAAACCACAAAAACCTAAGCATCCGTTTCCTGGATGATGAACAATTAAGCAAGCTGGCGGCCTTGGCCAGCCGTAATATGACGTTGCAGGCCACACTGCAAGAGGGAACTATCTGGCTTTCTGACGCTCAGAATAGTCTGGAAATCCAGTTTGCCGAATGGCAACAGGCGCAGGTGTGATCGGTGCTGGAACTGTCGAGAAGCGTTGCCATACCGGATAACGAGCTGGAATTGACGGCGATCCGTGCGCAGGGTGCGGGTGGCCAGCACGTGAACAAAGCCTCAACGGCCATCCATTTGCGCTTTGACATCCGGGCATCCAGCCTGCCAGAGTATTATAAGGAAAGGCTGCTGGCCCTGAATAATCATTTAATTACCGCCGATGGGGTGGTGATTATTAAAGCGCAGGAATATCGCAGCCAGGAATTAAACCGTGAGGCGGCGTTGGCCAGATTGGTGGCGCTGATTCAGCAGGCGATGGTGGTGGAAAAAGCGCGCAGAGCGACCAAGCCCACGAAAGGGGCTAAATTACGTCGGCTGGAAGGCAAAGTACGTAAAGGCGCAACGAAAGCGCTGCGCGGCAAAATCCGCACTTAAGGATACATGGACACAGTAGGAGAATAGCTGTGAAGAAAATAACAATAGCCCTGTTTTTAGCGGCAGGGGCACTCTCATTATTGGGATGTAATAATCAGTATCAGCCAAAGGAACAGCCTCTTCAGGCAATGCAGCAAAGTTATCAGGGCGTGTTGCCTTGTGCAGACTGCGGCGGCCTGGATACTTCGCTGTTCCTGGATGAAGACGGCACTTTCGTGCTGCAGGAAACCTATCGTGATACCAAAGACGGCGACCAGACTTTCGCTGACTACGGTAAGTGGGCACGAACCGCCGATAAGCTGGTGCTGACGGACAGCCGTGGCGACAAACGCTATTTCCGGCCCGCAGGCAAGAGCCTGGAAATGCTGGATCAAAGCGGTGCGATTATCGAGTCCAAATTGAATTATCGTCTGGATCCGGTAGAGAAAGCCTTGCCTAAAACGCCGATGGCGCTGAAAGGCAGCTACACCTACATGGCGGATGCGGCGGTGTTTAAAGACTGCGCCACGGGCAAGACGTTCCCGGTAGACAATACCATTGCGTTGGAACAAGGGTATGCCAAAGCCTACAAAACGCCGGGTGAACCGGTCTTCCTGACGTTGAATGGCCACTTCAGTGTTCAGCCGTCAATGGAAGAAGGGCAGACTGAAAAGGCGCTGGTGCCGGACGGTAAACTCGTTTTCGACCGCAGCAAAAATTGCGACAGCAAATAACGACCATAAAAAAACCCGCCTAGGCGGGTTTTTGCTTTCTGTCTCTGCGGATCAGCGTTTGATCTGCCCCAGCAGGAAATCAACGATTTCGCCGGTTTTGATCATTTGCTTCTCGCCGACACGGCGGTTTTTGTACTCAATCTCTTCGCTGTCGAGGTTACGGTCGCCGATAACGATAGAGTGCGGCACGCCAATCAGTTCCATATCCGCGAACATCACGCCTGGACGTTCTTTACGGTCATCGAGGATCACGTCGATGCCATGGGAACGCAGGGTGTTGTACAGCTCTTCCGCCAGCGCCTGCACGCGGAAGGACTTGTGCATATTCATTGGCAGAATGGCAACCTGGAACGGGGCGATAGCATCTGGCCAGATGATGCCGCGATCGTCATGATTCTGTTCGATAGCCGCCGCCACCACGCGAGTGACCCCAATACCGTAGCAGCCCATGGTCAGGACCTGATTACGGCCGTCTTCACCCTGAACCGTCGCCTTCATTGCTTCAGAGTACTTGGTGCCGAGTTGGAAGATATGGCCGACTTCGATACCGCGTTTGATCAGCAATGTCCCTTTACCGTCCGGGCTGGTATCGCCATCGACCACGTTACGGATATCAGCAACCTGCTGTGGCAGCGGCAAATCACGCTCCCAGTTGATACCGAAGTAGTGTTTACCGTCAATGTTGGCACCGGCGCCAAAATCGCTCATCGCCGCGACGCTGCGGTCAGCTACGACCGGAACCTGCAGATTGACCGGGCCGAGTGAACCCGGGCCTGCACCAACGATGGAGCGGATCTCTTCTTCGGTGGCGAAGGTCAGTGGAACGGCAACCTGTGGCAGCTTCTCGGCTTTCACTTCATTCAGTTCGTGATCGCCACGCACCAGCAGAGCAACCAGCTTGTGGCCGCTTTCTTCTTTAGCGCGAACCAGCAGCGTTTTGACCGTTTTCTCGATAGGCAGTTGGAATTGCTCTACCAGCTCGGCGATGGTCTTGGCATTCGGCGTATCTACAATGCGCAGTTCTTCGCTGGCTGCGGCACGTGGCTGAGCCGGGGCAACCGCTTCTGCCAGTTCGATATTGGCAGCAAAGTCGGAACCGGTGGAAAACACGATATCGTCTTCACCGCTGTCGGCCAGTACCTGGAACTCGTGTGAGGCGCTACCGCCGATAGAGCCGGTATCGGCATCCACCGCACGGAAGTCCAGGCCCATGCGGCTGAAGATTTTGCTGTAGGCTTCGTACATCGCATCGTAAGTCGCCTGCAGGGATTCCTGCGAGGTATGGAACGAGTACGCGTCCTTCATCAGGAATTCACGCGAACGCATCACGCCGAAACGAGGGCGGACTTCATCGCGGAACTTGGTCTGAATCTGGAAGAAGTTCAGCGGAAGTTGCTTGTAAGAGCTGATCTCGTTGCGGATCAGATCGGTGATCACTTCTTCGTGCGTTGGACCCAGTACGAATGGGCGATCGCTGCGATCGACAAAGCGCAGCAGTTCAGGACCGTACTGCTCCCAACGGCCGCTTTCCTGCCACAGATCGGCAGGCTGTACTACCGGCATGCAAACTTCGATCGCGTTAGCATTGTTCATTTCTTCGCGAACGATGTTTTCAACCTTTTTCAGAACGCGCAGGCCGGTAGGCAACCAGGTATAAAGACCGGAGGCAAGCTTGCGAATCATCCCGGCGCGCAGCATCAGCTGGTGGCTGATCACTTCGGCATCGGCAGGTGTCTCCTTCAGAGTGGAGAGCAGATATTGGCTAGTACGCATGGTGTTTTGGTTCCGTTAGAACTGCAAATTGCAACCGGCTGCCAGTAGTAGGGCAGCCAAAATTTTCGAAAGTGATTTAGTTTACCAGTGCGAGCAGGTTGTCAAAAGAGAGACGGTGGAATTTTAACGCAGGTCGAGTGACAACACCTCGGTTTGCTGATCCACCACCCGCCAGCGCACGTTGAAATCCAGCAGCCAGACGGCATAATCCCGTTCCGCCTGTTGCCCCTTGCGGTAAGCCGGACGCGGATCCTGAGCCAGCACCTGAGTGATAAACCGACGTAGCTGCGGATAACGCTGCTGATGTTGCAGCAACTGCTGTTCCGCCTCGGCAGTAAAGCTCACCGGCATATCGCCGTCCGGTGCGGCTTGGGCAAATCCGGCGCGTGCCTGCGGCTGGCTTTCGGCAAACGGCAGATAGGGTTTGATATCTACCACCGGCGTGCCGTCAACCAGATCCAGGCTGCCTAATTCCAGTACTACCTCAGCGCCTTGAATGCGCACGCCTTTTAATTCGATCAGCGACATGCCGAGCGGGTTGGGGCGAAAGGTCGAGCGGGTTGCGAAGACACCCATCCGGGCATTACCGCCCAGACGAGGAGGGCGAACGGTTGGCCGCCAGCCACCTTCCAGGGTTTGATGGAAAATGAACATTACCCAAAGATGGCTGAAGTCGCTAAGGCCGCGTATTGCTTCCGGCTGGTTATAAGGAGGCAGCAGCACCAGTTCGCCGCCACCGTCTTCGACTAACCCCGGCTGGCGGGGTACGGCGAATTTTTCTTTATACGGTGAACGAATAGTGCCGATCTGATTGAAAACAAACTCGGTCATTTGGACGAAACGTTAAGCGCAGAGCCCTGGCAAATGGCCTGTTGGTAACAGCCGGCAACGCCGCTGACAATCTGGCAGTCATGCAGCAGCACGGCATTGGCCTTCATGTAGGACGCGCGAATTTGCATACGCTTACGGGCGGTGGCCAGATTGGGTGGGGAATCCTGTACTGTCGTCTGGCAAGATTCGCCGGAGACTTCACCCAGATCGCGGAATGGCTTACCTACTAATTCTTCTGCACTTTTGTACAGTTTTACCGGTGCCGGACGTGCTGCTGGCGTGGTTTTTGCGGGTGTGGTCGAGACCGGTTTGCTGGTGCTGCTTGTTGAAGGTGGCGCGAAACGCTGCGACGAACACCCTGCAAGCGCGAGCGCTAACAAACAGAGAGGTAAAGCACGCATTGAGATTCCTCTGCCTTGATGGAATATGTGAGTGGCGCTATTGAAGCAATCTATGGTGGAAATAACAAGACGGGCCGGAGCCCGTCTAGATTTCTGACAAACACCCGAAAAACGTGGTTTTCGGGTGTTTGGGGTAATGCAGAGAATATAATCCTTTGTTTTTATTAGTACTAAATGGTTGCATTAGTCGCAAAGGATTTTATTAACAGTGTCTGACGGGCCGGAGCCCGTCTTGCAATTATAGGAATAAATTCGGTAATTAATGATTACCAGCCTTTAACTGCACCACCGTTAAAGATTTTGTTGGCTGCTTCGTTCACTTCGTCAGACTGATAGGCCTGAACGAATTTCTTCACGTTTTCCGCGTCTTTATTGTCTTCGCGGGCAACCAGCAGGTTCACGTAAGGTGAATCTTTATCTTCAACAAACAGGCCGTCTTTTGCCGGTGTCAGGCCAATCTGGCTGGCGTAAGTGGTGTTGATCACCGCCAGCGCGATTTGCTGATCGTCCAGCGAGCGTGGCAGTTGCGGCGCTTCCAGCTCGACCAGCTTCAGGTTTTTCGGGTTTTCAGTCACGTCCAGCACGGTTGGCAGCAGGCCAACACCGTCTTTCAGTTTGATCAGGTTAACCTTCTGCAGCAGCAGCAGGGAGCGGCCCAGATTGGTTGGGTCGTTTGGCAGCGCAACCTGAGAACCGTCTTTCAGTTCGTCCAGAGATTTGATCTTCTTGGAGTAACCGGCAATCGGGTAAACGAAGGTGTTGCCGACCGGTACCAACTTATAGCCGCGATCTTTGATCTGCTGATCCAGATACGGTTTGTGCTGGAAGGCGTTCAAATCGATGTCGCCTTTACTCAGTGCTTCGTTCGGCAGCACGTAGTCGTTGAAGGTCACCAGTTCGACGTCCAGACCGTATTTTTCTTTCGCCACTTTTTGCGCGATTTCAGCAACCTGCTGCTCAGCACCGACAATGACGCCGATTTTGATATGGTTCGGATCTTTTTCTTCCTGACCGCAGCCTGCCAGAGCCAGAGTACCGATCAGTGCGCCGATTGCCGCGATGGATTTAAATTTTAACGACATATCCCTTCCTCATTAGACTCGCATTTGAAATACGCTGTGTGAGCGCAGTTGCTGTAAAAACTATTTATGGGTGACGGCTTTGACGATCCGATCACCGCAGAACTGAATCAGATAGACCAGCACCACCAGTAATACTAATACGGTATTCATTACTGTGGCGTTATAACCTATATAACCGTACTGATAACCGATCTGCCCCAGCCCGCCGGCACCTACCGCACCGCCCATAGCGGAGTAACCCACCAAGGTGATCAAGGTAATGGTGGCAGCGTTGACCAGGCCCGGCAGGGCTTCCGGCAAAAGTACCTTTTTGATGATTTGCATCGGGGTCGCGCCCATTGCGCGGGCAGCTTCCACCAGGCCAGAAGGGATCTCCAGCAGGGCGTTTTCTACCATACGGGCGATAAAGGGCGCTGCGCCGACCGTCAGCGGCACGATAGCCGCCTGCAGGCCGATAGAGGTACCGACGATCATCCGCGTAAAGGGAATCATCCACACCAGCAGGATAATGAACGGAATGGAACGGAACACGTTCACTAACCCGGACAGCGTCCTGTATAGCGCATTGTTGGCGGCGATTTGCCCCGGGCGAGTCACATACAACAGCACGCCAACCGGCAAGCCAAGTACGAAACCGAAGAAGCCGGAGACAAAGGTCATCATGACGGTTTCCCACACGCCGCGCGCCATTAGCCAAATCATTGCCTCAGACATAACCCAGAACCTCTACTTTTACCTGATTTTCCTGCAGGAACTTAATCGTTGCCAGCGCATCTTCATCGCTGCCGTGCAGCTCTGCCAGCATCACGCCGAATTTAACGCCGCCGGCGTAATCCATCTGGGCGCTGATGATATTGTTGTTGACGTTGAAACGGCGAGCCGCTTCTGACAGCAGCGGCGCATCTACGGACTGGCCGGTGAATTCCAAACGCAACAGCGGCTGACGGCCACCGCTGCGTTCCGGAGCCAGACGCTTGGCATAATCATCGGGGATATCCAGATGCAATGTGGACTGAATAAACTGCTGGGCCAGCGGCGTTTTCGGATGAGAGAACACTTCGCTGACGCTGTCTTTTTCAATCAACTGCCCCTGGCTGATGACCGCAACCTGATCGCAGATGCGTTTCACCACGTCCATTTCATGGGTGATCAACAGGATGGTCAGACCGAGACGACGATTAATGTCTTTCAGCAGTTCCAGAATGGAACGGGTAGTGGCCGGGTCCAATGCGCTGGTGGCTTCGTCACACAGCAGGACTTTCGGTTGGCTTGCCAGCGCACGGGCAATCGCCACACGTTGCTTCTGGCCGCCGGACAGATTGGCCGGGTAGGCGTCGTGTTTGTCCGACAACCCGACCAGTTCCAGCAATTCGGTCACGCGCTTTTTGATTTCAGCCCGTGGGGTGTTGTCCAGCTCCAGCGGCAGCGCAACGTTGCCAAATACCGTGCGGGAAGAAAGCAGGTTGAAGTGTTGGAAGATCATGCCGATTTGGCGGCGTGCGCGTGTCAGTTCGCTTTCAGACAGCGAGGTCAGATCCTGTCCGTCAACCAACACCTGGCCGGAAGTCGGGCGCTCAAGCATGTTGGCGCAGCGGATCAGCGTACTTTTACCGGCGCCTGATGCACCGATAACGCCATAAATTTGCCCGGCAGGGACGTGAAGAGTCACGTCAGAGAGCGCGCTAATGGTGCGCGAACCCTGCTGGAACACTTTGGTGATGTTAGAAAGTTTAATCATATTCTTCTTATTTTAGCGTGGTTGCCCGTGGCTAGATAAAAGTAAACCTTGGCGTGGACCAAGGTATAAATCAGATGTTAAGGCGTCTAGACGTCTAAGTCAACGATCAACGCTGTTCTCTGCCGTTCTCAGTACCGGGTAAAACATGCGATACTGTCCGGGTTTTCAGGCCCTCAGGAGCAAACCGGTGACACAAAGCGTTCCAGCAATTTTCCTCGATCGTGACGGCACGATTAATGTCGATCATGGCTACGTCCATGAAATCGATAATTTCCACTTTATAGATGGCGTGATCGACGCCTGTCGCGAACTTAAAAAGATGGGCTTTGCTTTAGTATTGGTGACCAACCAGTCTGGCATTGCGCGTGGCAAGTTCAGCGAAGACCAATTTATGTACCTGACGGAGTGGATGGATTGGTCGCTGGCCGATCGCGATGTTGACCTGGACGGTATCTATTTCTGTCCGCATCATCCTGAAGCAGTAATAGAAGAGTACCGCCAGACATGCGACTGCCGTAAACCTGAGCCGGGCATGCTGTTGCAAGCGCAGCAAGAATTGAACATTGATATGGCCGCTTCTTATATGGTGGGTGACAAACCGGAAGATATGCAGGCGGCAATAGCGGCAGGTGTCGGTACTAAAGTTCTGGTGCGCACCGGTAAGCCGGTCACTGAACAAGGTGAGAAACTGGCGGATTGGGTGCTAAATAGCCTGGCAGACCTGCCAGAAGCCATCAAAAAGCGGGTTTAATAGACGTTGTGCATGAATAGTGAGCTGTCAGATAAAAAGTGAATATTAATCCTTGTCATTCTGAACCGGCTCCCTATAATGCGCCTCCATCGACACGGAACATGTGAACAACTTCACAGAGTCTCCGGGGTTCGAAGAGAAAAAATCCTGAAATTTAGGGGTTGACTCTGAAAGAGGAAAGCGTATTATACGCCACCTCGAGATAGCAAGCTACGGCGGCTAACTCACTGCTCTTTAACAATTTATCAGACAATCTGTGTGGGCACTCCACAAGACGATATCCAGAACCTTCGGGT
>NZ_JBXALO010000007.1:0-308099 GCF_058799515.1 Serratia sp. GW822-FHT06D09 | reverse complement strand
CCCCTAAATGCAAAAAACTTTTCAAGCGCGGTATTTTTCGACAAAACGCTGCACAAGCCAGCGTTTTCGTCACTTTTCATACTGAATATGGCCAAACTCCTGGGCAAAACGTTCCACTTGCTGCCAATCGGTGTATTCCACTTCTTTACTGCTGTCTGTTTCACCCCCGGTCATACGCATAATAAGTTGAATCATTACGCGATCGAGCCAGCGATAACGTGGATAACGCAGTGCGCCGGCAAACACGGCGCACTGTTTTGGCTGCCAAGGCGACGCAAGCAGGAACTTGCGGGTATAAGCATTGGTCTGCGGGGAACGTTTGTCCGCTTTACGGGCGGTCAGGTTGACGCTAAAGAATGCGCTCGGCATCCGGTTCAATTGTTCAGCATGGCGTTTGACGAACTTTCCCAATGTCGGATGGAAATGACCATAACGCACCGATGCGCCAATCAATACCTGCTGATACTGCGTGAGGTCAATATTATCCGCCTGCAGCAAATCGATCACATCGCAGCGCAGCGTATCCTGCAGTTTGTTTGCTATATAAGATGCGATAGAACGTGTTTGCCCATCACGGCTAGAATAAAGAATCAGTGCCTTCACGGCGTTACTCCTTTTATCAAGGTCATTCGCGCCAGAACGTCGGCGTAAACAGAACCAGCAGTGTAAAGACCTCAAGGCGACCAAACAGCATCGTCAGAACCAGGATCCACTTTGCCGGTGCAGGCATGGTAGTAAAGTTATCCGCCACCACCCCCAACCCCGGCCCCAGGTTGTTCAGCGTCGCCGTCACAGCAGCGAAGGCAGAGAAATCATCCACGCCGGTTGCGATAATGGCCAGCATGCTGACGATAAAGACCAACGCATAAGCCGAGAAGAATCCCCATACCGCCTCCAGGATCCGTTCCGGCAGTGCGCGGTTACCCAATTTTATCGTGTAAACCGCGTTAGGGTGCACCAGCCTTTTTAGCTCACGCGAGCCCTGCAAATAGAGCAACAGAATACGGATCACTTTCAGACCGCCCCCCGTCGAGCCGGCACAGCCACCGATAAAGGCAGAGCAAAGCAGCAACATCGGCAAGAATAACGGCCATTTGGAAATGCTGTCGGTAGTAAAACCCGCCGTCGTCGCCATCGACACCACCTGGAAGAATGCCTGATTGAGCGTTTCCATACCGGTTTTGTAAACGCCATGCCCCCAGAGTACGCCGGTGCAGACCACCACCAGCGTCAACTGGACGGCGATAAACATGCGAAACTCAGGATCACGCCAGTACACTTTCAGGCTGCGTCCGCTCAACAAGGCAAAGTGCAGGCCGTAATTACAACCGGAGATCAGCAGGAAAATAGCAATAATGGTGTTGATGGTGGGACTGGCGTAGTAACCGATGCTGGCATCGTGGGTAGAGAAGCCGCCAATGGCGATGGTCGAGAAGCTATGGCCTATGGCGTCGAACATCGACATGCCGGCCCCCCAGAGCGCCAACGCGCAGGCAATGGTCAGCAGAACATAAATCAGCCACAGGGTTTTAGCCGTTTCGGCAATGCGCGGGCGCATTTTGTTATCTTTCAGTGGACCCGGCATTTCAGCCCGGTACAACTGCATCCCCCCGACACCGAGGATCGGCAGTATTGCTACGGCCAACACGATGATCCCCATCCCGCCCATCCATTGCAGCATCTGCCGATAGAACAAGATGGCTTTGGGTAACGAGTCCAACCCCACCAAGGTTGTCGCCCCCGTGGTGGTCAAACCGGAAAACGACTCGAAGAAGGCATCGGTCAGCGACAGGTTAGGCCGCTCCGAAAATAAAAACGGCAATGCCCCGACGCTGCCCAGCACCGTCCAGAACAGCACCACGATCAAAAAGCCTTCCCGCGGCTTCAACTCGTGCTTTTGTTTACGGTTAGGCCACCACAGCATCAGGCCAATGGTCACCGCCACAAAGAAGGTCTGGCTGAACGCCCGCCCTGCCCCATCGCGGTATATCAATGCCACCAGACCAGGAATAAACATCGTCCCGGAGAACAGGATGACCAACAAACCCACGATACGGGTAATAGCGCGAAAATGCATTTCAGCACGATCCTTAGCAATTCAGTTGGGGGGAATTATTGCGAAATGGGGGTTAATTGCAAATTACCGCGACTGAGATCACGTAATTTATTCCCGAACGCCTCAACGCCGGTGACCGGTAAAGCCAGATGCAGCACGACGGAGGCACCATATTCCCCCTGTACAATCCGCCCTTCTGTTTGCTGCAACAGATTTTCTACCAGCGCCAACTGAGCATAGTCGCATTGCAAAGTATATTCGGCCTGCGGGATCTTGTAGCTCACGGCCAACTGTTTTAATGCCTGCTGCACCCCGCTACCGTAGGCTCTTACCAAACCGCCGGTGCCCAACTTGATACCGCCGTAGTAACGTACCACTACGGCGGTGATTTCGCCTATGCCGCTGCCCATAAGCTGCGCAAGGATAGGTTTACCCGCCGTGCCGGAGGGCTCTCCGTCATCTGAGAAGCCTAATTGCTGAGAATCGGTCGGCGGCCCGGCGACAAATGCCCAGCAATGGTGCCGCGCTGCCGGGTGCTCATCACGTACCTGCTGGATAAACGCCTTGGCCGCATCAACCCCGCGGGTCGGCGCCAGCAGGGTGATAAAACGGCTCTTCTTGATTTCCTCGCTGACGCTAATGGGGCCTGCGGGGATCGGATAAGGCTGCATCAGGCCAGATTCAGATCGCGCGTCATGTTCTCAATGCGCTTTTCATGGATCACGATATTGTCTTCAATACGGATACCACCATAAGGTTTCAGCGCATCAATGCGATCCCAGGCAAAGTGTTGGCTGAATTCGCCGCTGCGCCACGGTGCCAGCAGGGATTCAATAAAGTAGAGGCCAGGTTCGATGGTCAACACCATGCCAGGTTGCAATACGCGGGTGCAGCGCAGGTATGGATATTTCGATGGCGCCGCCAGGTGGGTACCTTGTTCATCCTGCATAAAACCGGCTGAGTCATGTACCTGCAGGCCCAGAGGATGGCCCAAACCGTGCGGCAGGAATGGCGTGGTAAGACCTTGTTCCACCATGGCTTCTTCGCTGATACCGCTCACCAGTTTGTGGCTTTTAAGCAATTTGGCGATGCGCTGGTGCATCTGCACATGGTAATCGGTGTAACGCACACCGGCTTTGATGGTTTCCATCAGCGCCAACTGCTCGTTATTAAGATCTTTAACCAACTGGGCGAAATCGCTGCCGCTCTGGCCAGCATAAGTACGAGTCAGATCGGCCGCATAGCCGTTATATTCCGCACCAGCATCGATCAAGAAGCTCAGCATTTCAGCCGGCGGTTGGTGGTCCAGCGTGGTGTAATGCAGTACCGACGCATGCTCATTCAGCGCAACGATATTGTCGTAAGGCACATCGGTATCGCGATGGCCTGTCGCCGTGAGATAAGCCAGGTTGATATCAAACTCACTCATGCCTGACAGGAAAGCTTCGTGGGCAGCACGATGCCCCATAACCGCCGTCTTCTGCGCTTCACGCATGCAGGCCAGCTCGTAGCCGGTTTTGATTGAGCGATGGAAGTCGAAGTAGTTCAGCACCGCTTTAGGGTTAACGTTTTCTGCCGAAATACCGAGATCGCGAGCGCGCTGTTGCGCATAACCGATATAGCCCACGCGCTCACGCTGGGCTGGCAGCTGCTGAGCGATATCGTCAGCATTGGCCAGCGGTATCAGTTCAACAGATTTGGTCCAGAAACTGTCCGGCAGCGGCTCAACGCTATGCCAGTAATCGACCGGCGAATAGAACCACAGCTTCGGTTTGTTAACGCCGTCCACCCAAAGCCAGCAGTTTGGAACCGAAGTCACCGGTACCCAGGCTTTAAAATGCGCATTCACTTTGAACGGATAACTGCGGTCGTCCTGGAATATCCGCTGCAGTTCCCCTGAGTGAATCAGCAACGCGTCCAGTTTGTTGCGCGTTAACACTTCACGCGCGCGTTTTTGCAGTTCTGCCAGGTGGTCGTTATACAAAGAAGCCAGTGTTTCCATCACAATACCCTTTTACATACCATTAGAACGGAATGCCTCATCTTAGCACACCGTTCCTGCGTACCAACCTCATCGCCTCTGGCATGCGGGGCGCTTCGCAAATCACTGTAAATGTCGTTACATCCGCAGCTTAACAATTAACCAGGCGATAAAACCTGACGAGGCGATCGCGGCGGTCCACAGACCGTGATGCTCAAGCAAAACGGCACCGGCCGCAGCGATACCCGCCAGGCACTGCTGCAGAAACCCACACAACGCCATGGCATAGGCACCCTGCTCTTTGGCATCGCTGACGGCCATCGCCATACTGTTAGGGAACAATACCGCCTGGCCAAAAATCGTCAGGCAGTACAGCACAATGAATAACGCCATGCCGGAAAGCCCCACCAGCACACCGCTCCACCACAGCAGCATGATCGCGACGGTCGTCATAGCGACAATACTCGCTCCTACCTGCATTAGCCGTTTGCCGCCGAAACGCGCCACCGCCCGATTCACCGCCATCGCCCCGGTAAAGTAAGCTACGCCGATCACCAATCCCAGCGCCCCAAAGGCCGTCACGTTCAGACCAAACCCCTGCTGCATAATAAACGGGCTCACCTCTTGCAGGGTTACCGTAGTAGCGAACCCTAATCCACCGACGCATGCCGGCCAGAAAAATCCCGGCCGACGCAAAATGCGCCAATAGGCCGTGGCCATCGGCGGACGAGGCCCCGCCCCCCTGCCAGCTTCCAACGGCAGCGTCTGCATAAGCAGCAGGATCGCCAGCCCGGTGAGCCCCATCAGTACAAAGCCCATTTGCCAGTGCGAATATTGACTCAGCAACCCACCGATAAACTGCCCACCGCCCAACGCGGCGATAAAGGCAATCGACAATACCGAAAGGCGTCGTGCCAGCTCGTCGCCGCTCCAGTTATCGCGAACAATAATGCGTGCGATGATCGCGGCGCCCCCGGCGGCAATGCCCTGCAGTGCCCTCAGCACCAGTAATTGGGTGCCATTGCTGCAAAACGCCACCAGCGCGCTGCAACTGATAAACAACGCCAACGACAACGTCAGCGGCAGACGCCGCCCAAAGCGATCGGCCGCCGCGCCCCAGAACAGCACCGGTAGCGCGGCGCCAATGACGAATATTGATATCGATAGCTCGGTGGCGCGGCGCGTCATCGACAATTCCTGCATCACCGTCGGCAACGAAGGCAGATACACCGTTGTTGCCATCTGCGCCATGAAGACCAGCAAGCAGGCCAGCGTCATGGTTCTGGCGGGAAGACTCCAAAACCCACTCTGTTTTGCACATACCGCTTTACTCATTTCGCACCTCTGGGTGTTTAGCGCTTCGCTCCGGCAAGTGTATGAGGGGTTTCCCACACCAGCAAATCACCATAAGGCATAAAATATAACTTCGTTTTAAATCAAAATATTAACCCAGAGCCATGTGATCCGCCCTGCAAAAATGCAATCTCTTATTTGCATATTGTTAACATAAAAACCACACTCCTCATCATCTGGTCATACCAGATCAAACGCTGATTCAGGAGATAGACATGCTCTACCAAGGCGAAACATTACAACTGCACTGGCTCGACAACGGCATCGCCGAGCTGGTGTTCAATGCCCCAGGTTCTGTAAACAAGCTGGATACCCGCACCGTTGCCAGCCTGGGCGAAGCGCTCACGGTTTTGGAAAAGCAGACCGAGCTGAAAGGCTTGCTGTTGCGTTCCACGAAAGCCGCCTTTATTGTCGGCGCCGATATCACCGAGTTCCTTTCTTTATTTGCGGCTCCAGCAGAAAAACTGCAGGAATGGCTGGTCTTTGCCAATAGCATCTTTAACCGGTTGGAAGATCTGCCGGTACCGACCATTTCGGCCATTAACGGCTATGCGCTCGGCGGCGGTTGCGAATGCATTTTGGCTACCGACTTCCGCGTCGCTTCACCGGATGCACGCATTGGCCTGCCGGAAACCAAACTGGGCATCATGCCCGGTTTCGGCGGTTCCGTACGTCTACCACGCCTGTTGGGTAACGACAGCGCATTGGAGATCATCGCCGCCGGTAAAGACGTCAGCGCCAAAGACGCACTGAAGGTTGGCCTGGTAGATGCAGTGGTTGCCCCGGAAAAATTGGTCGATGCCGCGCTGAAAATGCTGCAACAGGCGATCGACGACAAACTGGATTGGCGCGCTTATCGTCAGCCAAAGCTCGAGCCATTGAAGCTTAGCCCAATCGAAGCCGCCATGAGTTTCACCACCGCCAAAGGCATGGTGATGCAAACCGCGGGCAAACATTACCCGGCACCGATGACCGCGGTCAAAACCATTGAGGCCGCTGCCAAGCTGGGTCGCGATGAAGCGTTGAAATTGGAAACCGCCAGCTTTGTGCCATTGGCCCGCTCCAAAGAGGCGCGCGCCCTGGTCGGCATTTTCCTCAACGATCAGTTTGTGAAAAGCCAGGCGAAGAAGCGGGCGTTGAATGCTGAAGCACCGAAGCAAGCTGCTGTGTTGGGGGCCGGTATCATGGGGGGCGGCATCGCCTACCAGTCCGCGCTGAAAGGCGTGCCGGTGATCATGAAAGACATCAGCGACAAATCCCTGACGCTCGGCATGAATGAAGCCGCCAAGCTGCTGAACAAGCAGCTGGAGCGCGGCAAGTTGGATGGCATGAAGATGGCCCAGGTGCTGTCGACCATTCAGCCAACGCTGGACTATGCCGGTATCGAGCGCGCACAGGTCATCGTCGAAGCCGTGGTCGAGAATCCTAAGATCAAGGCGGCAGTGCTGTCCGAAGTGGAAGGCCTGATTGGCGAGGATACCGTCCTGGCCTCCAATACGTCGACCATTCCGATTAATCACCTGGCGAAATCGCTGAAACGTCCGCAGAATTTCTGCGGCATGCATTTCTTTAACCCGGTACACCGTATGCCGCTGGTAGAAATCATCCGCGGCGAGCAGACCAGCGACAGCACTATCGCTGCGGTGGTGGCCTACGCCAGTCGCATGGGTAAAACGCCGATTGTGGTGAATGACTGCCCGGGGTTCTTCGTCAACCGCGTACTGTTCCCGTATTTCGCCGGTTTTAGCCTGCTGCTGCGCGACGGCGCGGATTTCCGTCAGATCGACAAAGTGATGGAAAAACAGTTTGGCTGGCCAATGGGCCCGGCTTACCTGCTCGACGTGGTAGGGATTGATACCGCGCACCATGCCCAGGCAGTGATGGCTTCCGGTTTCCCTGAGCGTATGGGCAAAGATTACCGTGACGCTATCGACGTGATGTTCGATAACCAGCGTTTCGGTCAGAAAAATCAGTTGGGCTTCTATCGCTACAGCCAGGACAGCAAAGGCAAGCCGCGTAAAGACAACGATGAGCAAACCGATGCCCTGTTGGCGACCGTCAGCCAGCCACGTCAAACCGTCAGTGACGAAGAAATCATTGCCCGCATGATGATCCCGATGATCAATGAAGTGGTGCGTTGTCTGGAAGAAAACATCATCGCCAGCCCGGCCGAGGCCGATATGGCACTGGTCTACGGCATCGGTTTCCCGCCGTTCCACGGAGGGGTATTCCGCTACCTGGATACGCTTGGCACCACCCATTACGTCGAAATGGCTCAGCGTTACGCGCATCTTGGCGCTCTGTATCAGGTGCCTGCCGGCCTACGCGCCAAAGCCGAACGTAATGAAAGCTACTACCCGGTGGCAGCGCCGCTGTCCGATGTCTCCACTGGCCAACCGGCATGAGGTCATAAAGATGGAAAACGTAGTTATTGTTGATGCCGTACGCACGCCGATGGGCCGCTCCAAGGGCGGAGCCTTCCGCCAGGTACGAGCCGAAGATCTTTCCGCTCACCTGATGCGTGCCGTACTGAGCCGTAATTCGGCGTTGGACGCAGCCGAAATTGACGACATTTACTGGGGTTGTGTGCAACAGACGCTGGAGCAGGGCTTTAACATCGCCCGTAACGCTTCGCTGCTGGCTGAGATCCCACACAGCGTACCGGCCGTAACCGTTAACCGGTTATGCGGCTCCTCCATGCAGGCGCTGCACGATGCAGCGCGCGCCATTATGGTCGGCGACGCGCACGTCAGCCTGATTGGCGGCGTCGAACATATGGGCCACGTGCCGATGAACCACGGCGTGGATTTCCACCCGGGGCTCAGCCGCAGCGTGGCAAAAGCCGCCGGCATGATGGGCCTTACTGCCGAGATGCTGGCCAAGATACACAATATCAGCCGTCAGATGCAGGACGAGTTCGCCGCGCGTTCACACCAACGTGCGCATGCCGCCACCCTGGCCGGCTACTTCAAGAATGAAATTATTCCCACCACCGGCCACGACGCCGACGGTGTGCTGACACGTTATGACTTCGACGAAGTGATCCGCCCGGAAACCACCGTTGAAAGCCTTGCGGCACTGCGCCCGGCATTCGATCCGGTCAACGGCACTGTGACCGCCGGCACCTCTTCGGCCTTGTCCGACGGGGCATCCGCCATGCTGCTGATGAGTGAATCTCGTGCCAAAGCGCTCGGTCTGAAAGCCCGTGCACGCATTCGCTCAATGGCGGTCGTCGGCTGCGATCCGTCCATTATGGGCTACGGCCCGGTGCCTGCCAGCAAGCTGGCGTTGAAGCGCGCCGGCCTGACCGTGCAGGACATCGACCTGTTCGAACTGAACGAAGCCTTTGCTGCACAGTCATTGCCATGCATCAAGGATCTGGGCCTATTGGACAGCATCGATGACAAGATCAACCTGAACGGCGGCGCCATTGCGCTGGGTCACCCGCTGGGTTGCTCAGGTTCCCGCATCTCTACCACCCTGCTGAACAACATGGAACGCCGCGATGTGCAGTTCGGTCTGGCGACCATGTGTATTGGCCTGGGCCAGGGGATTGCCACCGTCTTTGAACGCGTTTAGCTGTGTCTATTTGACCTGACTGCGTCACACTTTAAACCGCAGCACGCCAACAAGTTTAGTTGCCGTACTTCCCGCCTGTCAGGGGCGGGTTTTTTTATGCCTGAAATCCGCAGACGGCCAATAAAAAAGGGCAGCCATTGGCCACCCCATTTTTTCCCGCTTCGCCGCTTAGATAAACGAGAAGGCGTCGCCAAACATGTGCGCTTCCAGCGCGCCACGTTCGGCACAGAAGCGTTCACGAGCGATTTTCGCCATCTCGAAACGACCGGCAATATAAATGTCGTGCTCCGCCAGCGTACCGAAATCCTGCAATACCGCACTGAGCACCGTGCCGCTGCGGCCACGCCACTCTTCTTCCGGTTGTTCAACCACCGGAATGACTTTCAGGTTCGGATGCTGCACTGACAGCGCTTCCAGCTCGCTCAAATCATACAGGTGCTTGAGCTCGCGCCCGCCCCAATAGATAGAGATATCGCGGTCAGGCTGCTGCTCGAGTGCGGCCAACAGAATCGAGCGCGCATATGAGAAGCCGGTGCCGCCGGCGATCAACACCAGTGGACGGCTGCCCTCTTCACGCAGCCAGGCGTCACCGTGCGGAATATCAACGGTAATCGCCTGCTCTTTCAGAATGCGATCCATCACTGCCATGGCGTACAGATTCAGTTCCGAAGCACCGATATGCAGTTCAATATAATCCTGCTCTGTCGGGGTCGATGCCAGCGAGAACGGACGCTTGTCGCGCTCATCCATCACCACCATCAGATACTGCCCTGCCTTGAAAGAAAACGGCGCCTCTGGCACCAAACGTACCCGGTAAACCGTATCGGTAATGGCCTCTACGGAGGTCACTTTACAGCTCAATATTGTCATGCGTTCCCTCTGTCGGGTCATCAATGCAAAACTGAGAACAGAGCCTGACATACCCTTCATATTTGAAGCTGCATCTTTGTTGGCTTTTCTCGCTTACCCCAGTCACTTACTCAAGTAAGCTCTTGGGGTGCGCTGCGTTGCCGCCGCAATGCAACTCCAATTATTTTGGGTACATTATAATGTCGGTTCTCTGTCACTGAAAATTGCGAGCTCATCCCAGATGTCATCGATGCGCGCACGCACCTTTTCATCCATCTCAATCGGACGGCCCCATTCGCGCTCGGTTTCACCCGGCCATTTATTGGTGGCATCCAGCCCCATCTTCGAACCCAAACCGGAAACCGGTGAGGCGAAGTCCAGATAATCGATCGGCGTATTCTCCACCATCACGGTATCCCTTGCCGGATCCATTCTGGTGGTAATCGCCCAAATCACATCATTCCAGTCACGCGCATTGACGTCATCGTCGCAGACGATAACAAACTTGGTGTACATAAATTGACGCAGGAACGACCAGACGCCCATCATTACGCGTTTAGCATGACCAGCATACTGTTTCTTGATGGTCACCACCGCCAAACGATAAGAACAGCCTTCGGGCGGCAGATAGAAATCGACAATTTCCGGGAACTGCTTTTGCAGAATGGGAACGAAGACTTCGTTCAGCGCCACGCCCAGCACCGCAGGCTCATCCGGCGGACGGCCGGTGTAGGTCGAGTGGTAAATGGCATCGCGACGCTGGGTGATGTGAGTGATGGTAAATACCGGGAAGTGGTCGATCTCGTTGTAGTAACCGGTGTGATCGCCATACGGGCCTTCCGGCGCCATTTCACCCGGTTCAATGTAGCCTTCCAACACGATTTCCGCGCTGGCCGGCACTTCCAAATCGCAGGAGAGGCACTTGACCACTTCGGTTTTGTTGCCGCGCAGCAGCCCGGCAAAAGCATATTCAGACAGGGTATCCGGTACCGGCGTCACCGCGCCGAGGATAGTGGCGGGATCTGCCCCTAATGCCACCGCAACCGGGAAACGCTCACCAGGGTGCGCCTGACACCATTCCTGATAATCCAACGCGCCGCCACGGTGGGACAGCCAACGCATGATCACTTTATTTTTGCTCAGCACCTGCTGGCGATAGATGCCCAGATTCTGGCGCTCTTTTTGCGGCCCGCGGGTTACCGTCAGCCCCCAGGTGATCAGCGGAGCAGCGTCTTCCGGCCAGCAGTGCATCACCGGGATACGGCTGAGATCAACGTCATCGCCCTGCCATACTTGTTCCTGACAAGGGGCTGAACCCAACACCTTGGTCGGCATGTTCAACACTTGTTTGAACTTCGGCAGTTTGTCGAACAGATCGCGAAAGCCCTTCGGCGGCTCTGGCTCTTTGAGGAACGCCAGCAATTTGCCGACCTCGCGCAACGAGCTGACATCTTCCTGGCCCATGCCCATCGCAACGCGGTTGGCGGTACCGAACAGATTGCACAACACCGGCATATCGTACCCTTTAGGGTTTTCGAACAGCAGTGCAGGGCCGCCCGCACGTAAAGTACGATCGGCAATTTCTGTCATTTCCAGATAGGGATCAATCGGCTGGCTGATGCGTTTTAGTTCCCCTCTCTTTTCCAGCAACGAGAGGAAATCGCGTAAGTCACGGTATTTCATGCTGATCATTATAACGGCCAGTGAGGAGGGCATTATAAGCCCTCTTCACAGTTGTTGCTGCACTTTTGTTAAACACCGGTAAAGACATCGTCGGCGTTAGTGGCAGGTAAAGGGCACCAGCGGACGCAATGCCCGGGTATCGCGATATTCCTGAGTTTCCACACCGTGGCGGAACACCTTGAAACCTTGATCTCTGGCGCTAAAGTAACGCAGATCATTACCCTCAACGTGCAACAGGCTGCCCTCGCGCAGCGCCACCACGGATTCGCTCGGATTAACCGCGCAGAACTCGGCCAGGCGTTCATCACGGGTTTCCCCCATGTGGCCGCTAATATGGGCGTCGATGTAATGCGGGTTAATCTGCACCGGGAACAGGCTCAGTGCCGGCAGTACGACGCTGTTACGCACCGGCATATCATTGGTGGTGCGAATACTTGGTGTGGCAACGTTACACCCGGCGCTCCACCCCACGTAGGGCACGCTACGTTCACGAACCGCCCGTTGAATCGGGACGATTAGCCCGTTTTCATGCAGCATCTGGTTCAGCATCCAGGTATTGCCGCCGCTGACCAAAATGCATTCTGCCTGTTCAATCGCCGCCGCGGGAGAGTCGGCGTGGTGAATACTGGTAACCTTGATGCCGAGAATTTTCGCCAGTTCCTGTGCACGCTGATCGTAATCGCTGCGGATCATGGCATAGGGGATAAATACGGCGGACGTAATGCCACGGCGCGCGATCATCGCCAGCAAGTGGCTCTTGGCATAACCCAGCAGCTCATCCTCACCGGACAGCTTGCCGTTGCTCAACAAAAATAACTCCATTTTTCCCCCTCAATCGAAAACGATGAATAACGTCACACCCGACGAAAGCAGCACAAGGCATACTCCGACGGTAACAAATTTTTAGCCCTCTGTTATACCCAAGCCGTGCGAATAAGTGTGTGACCCCTCGCTAATTGCCAACGATTCATGCAGATAGCGGCCGTTACAAGCTGAAACTTGCATCACTATGTATCCGTAATGGCTTTTGATATGCTTACCGGCTGACAGAAAGGCATGTGAAATTATGGAATCTTGGTACCTACTGTATTGCAAGCGCGGCCAACTTTTACGGGCGCAGGACCATTTGGAACGGCAGGAAGTGAACTGCCTGAGTCCGATCATAACGCTGGAAAAGATCGTACGCGGTAAACGCATTGCGGTCAGCGAACCCCTGTTTCCGAACTACCTGTTTGTGAAGTTCGATCCGGAGCGCATCCACACCACCACCATCAGTGCAACTCGTGGTGTCAGCCACTTTGTACGCTTTGGTTCAACGCCGACCACTATCCCGCAGAAAGTCATCGAAGAGCTGCAGACGCATACCGGTGAAACCTACGTCGATCCGGAAACGCCACAGCCGGGTGATAGCGTGTTAATCGTCGATGGCGTGTTCGAAGGGCTGAAGGCGATTTACACCGAGCCGGACGGCGAAGCCCGTTCGATGCTGCTGCTGAACCTGATCAACAAGCAGGTCAGCCAAAGCGTGGATAACCGGCAATTCCAAAAACTGTAATGCAAAAAGGCGCCCAGGGCGCCTTTTACATAGATGACTTACGCCTTAGCGCTGCATCGCTTCGTCATGCATCCACTGAGCGACTCGCTTGGCGAAGTAGGTCAGTACGCCATCGGCGCCGGCACGCTTAAAGCACATCAGCGATTCCATCACCGCCGGTTGCTCCTGCAACCAACCGTTTTGAATCGCCGCCATGTGCATCGCATACTCACCGGAAACCTGATAGGCGAAAGTCGGCACGCCAAAGGTATCCTTCACCCGACGCACTACATCGAGATACGGCATACCAGGCTTCACCATCACCATATCCGCGCCTTCCTGCAGATCCTGTGCGATCTCCTGCAGCGCTTCGTCGCTGTTGGCCGGGTCCATCTGATAGGTTTTCTTGTTGCCGCCTTTCAGATTACCGCTGGAACCGAGCGCATCGCGGAACGGGCCATAGTAGCAAGACGCATATTTGGCGGAGTAAGCCATGATTTGAGTATTCACCAGACCCTGATGTTCCAGGCGATCGCGGATCGCGCCGATACGGCCGTCCATCATGTCACTCGGTGCCACGATCTCTGCCCCGGCTTCCGCGTGAGACAGCGCCTGACGAACCAGGATCTCTTTGGTGATGTCGTTAATGACATAACCTTGTTCGTCAATAACGCCGTCCTGACCGTGAGTGGTGTAGGGATCGAGCGCCACATCCGTCAGAATACCCAGCTCAGGCACCGCGTCTTTCAGTGCACGCACCGTACGCTGTACCAGACCTTCCGGGTTATAAGCTTCTTCCGCATGCAGTGACTTCAGGCCAGGTTCAATCACCGGGAACAGGGAGATCACCGGCACGCCAAGCTTGGCGATGGCTTCCGCTTCTTTGATCAGCAGATCGATGCTCATGCGCGATACGCCGGGCATCGATGCCACCGCTTCCTGACGGTTACTGCCTTCCATGACAAATACCGGATAAATCAGGTCGTTAACCGTCAGTTGGTTCTCGGCCACCAGGCGGCGGCTGAAATCGTGACGGCGCACACGGCGCATACGGCGACCCGGGAAGGTACCCGGAAATGCATAGCTCATAGTTTTCTCCTAACTCATTCCAGCCGGAATAGCCGGCGGGCGTTCTCATCGGTTTTCTGCCCCAGCCATTCGGGATCTTCTTGTCGCCAGGTAGCCACCTGCCGGACGATATGAGGCAAAAAACAGGGTTCGTTGCGGCGAGATGCAGGTTTCGGATGTAAATCCCGGGGCAACAGATAGGGTGCGTCGGTTTCCAACAACAGACGTTCGGCCGGGATCTGCGGCAGCAATGCACGCAACTCCAGGCCACGTCGCTCATCACAGACCCAACCGGTAATCCCGATCGACAGGCCCAGCGACAAGCAACTTTCTAATTCTTCGGCGGTGCCGGTAAAACAGTGCACTACCGCCGCGGGCAGTTTATCCAACCACGGCGTCAACAGTGCGGCAAAACGTGCGTGCGCATCACGGCAGTGAAGAAAAACCGGCATCTCCAGCTCCGCCGCCAGCGCCAGTTGGGTGCTGAATGCCCTCTCCTGCTGCTCTGGGGTAGAAAAGTTACGGTTAAAGTCCAGCCCGCATTCACCTATCGCTACGACCTGCGGCTGCGAGGCCAACTCGCGGATCCGCTCCGCGGTCTGCTCATTCCAACTGCTGGCCTGATGGGGATGCACACCGGCGGTGGACCAGCAATAACCAGGATGCTGCTGCGCCAGTTCACAGGCAACCTGGCTTTCCTGCAAATCAGTACCGGTAATCAATAGCCCTGTCACGCCTGCGGTTCGTGCGCGATCCAGCACCGCTGGGCCGTCTTTGGCAAACTGTGAACTGGTGAGGTTTACGCCAATATCAAACATGGTTTTCCCAATGCAAAAGCCGCCCATCGGGCGGCTCAGGAGCAAACAAATTTAAGGTGTCGGGGGTTCGTCACCCTCGTCTTCTTCTTCCGGCTGCGGACGACGTTTACCGGTGTAGAAACGAGCAAAGAACACGCCCACTTCAAACAACAGATACATCGGAATGGCCAGCAGGGTTTGCGAGAACACATCCGGCGGGGTCAGAAGCATGCCGACCACGAAAGCCCCGACCAGAACGTAAGGACGTTTCTTTTTCAGATCTTCCGGTGACGTGACGCCACTCCAGCACAGCAAAATAATGGCAACCGGCACCTCAAACGCCACGCCAAACGCCATAAACAGCGCCATGACGAAGTCGAGATAGTTATTGATGTCGGTGGCAATCATCACCCCGGCCGGCGCGGTTTTGGCAAAAAAGCCGAACGCCAGCGGGAAGACGATAAAGTAGGCAAAGGCCATGCCGAGATAAAACAGCAGGCTGCTGGAGACCAGTAAAGGCATCATCAGACGGCGTTCATGCTTATACAACGCCGGCGCAATGAAGGACCAGACCTGGTACAAGATAACCGGTGCGGACACGAACACCGAGACGATCATCGTCAATTTGATCGGGGTAAAGAACGGTGAGGCCACGTCTGTGGCGATCATGCTCGCCCCGGCAGGCAACTGCTTGATCAGCGGCGCGGACACCAGTTGATAAATATCATTGGCGAAAAAAACCAGCACCAGGAAAATCGCCAGTATGCTGATAATCGAGTTTAACAACCGCTTACGCAGTTCTATCAGATGACTGATAAGGGGTTGGGTATCTTCAACAGCCATGTTTTAACGATCGCCACTAGGTTGGTGAGACGCTGGGGTTTTATCCACAACAGGTTCTGGGGTTGCCTGAACAGCCGGCTCGACCGGTTGTTTCACCGGTGCAATGACCGGCTGCGCAGCCTGCGGCGTTGCCGTTACAACCGGCTCCGGCACTGCAGCCGGAGAGGATGCTACGGCCGCGGCTTCCGCCGGCGTCACGCCGTCATGAATGGCTTCCGGGTCTGTGACCAGAGGGTTATGGATGGTGTGCGTAGGTTCGGTTTTGGTGCCACTGTCGCCCTGATAAGAGCGTTTCAGCGATTCCGCAGCGTCTTTCAGCTCATCCATTGACGCCTTCAGCTCCGGCGACAAATTCTGCATGCCGGCCTTCTCTACCTTTTTCAGGCTGTCCTGCAGTTCCTGCAGCTTCAGTTCCTGAGAAAGTTCGTTCTGCACCGAAGCCGCAAGCGAACGCAGCGCGCGGATCCAGCCCGAAACTGTTCTTACCGCTACCGGCAACCGTTCTGGCCCAAGTACCACCAGGCCAATCACCAGAACCAGCAGCAGTTCACTAAACCCAATGTCAAACACGGTTTATACCTGCTCTTTGTTCTTCGACTCTTCCGCTTTCACTTCCGGCTGCTTATCGGTAATAGGCTTGGCCGTGAAGTCAGCGTCATCCAGGCTGCTTTTCTCAGCCGTGTTGGTCGGCGGCGTGTTGTCATCGCCGATCGCCTTTTTGAAGCCCTTGATTGATGCACCGAGATCAGACCCCAGAGTACGGAGTTTTTTGGTACCAAACAGCAGCACCACGATCACTGCGATGATCAACAATTGCGTAATACTAATACCGCCCATTGCAATTACCTCTATTTTTACAGGGTTTTTTCAAAATCCGTCGCATTATACGGCAGATTTTACCAGAGTTTCGAATCAATTCAGGTGGTTCGCTTCCAGCCAATCACCCAGGATACGATGCCGGCTGCCATCAGCCATGCGGGAAACACTTTGACGTCCCCCAACAGCAAAATCGTACCGCTTACTAACAGTGTAGCGCCAACGCCGAACAAATAACGTGATTGCCCTTGGCGAACGCGCTGAGCCTGCATCTGGTTGGTGAGCTTATCAACGCTTTGTTGCAACAGCTTATGTTGCTGCAGGCTATCGTAAAATAATTCAGGCAGTTCGGGCAGTTTCTCCGCCCAAAACGGCGCTTTTTCTTTCAGTGCGCGGATCACCGCCGGAATACCGACCTGATCGCGCATCCAACTTTCCAGGAAAGGCTTGGCGGTAGTCCACAGATCCAACTGCGGATAGAGCTGGCGTCCCAGACCTTCAACATACAGCAAGGTCTTCTGCAATAACACCAGTTGGGGTTGTACTTCCATATTGAAACGGCGCGCGGTGTTGAACAGGTTTAACAAGACGTTGCCGAACGAAATTTCCGACAGGGGTTTTTCGAAAATAGGCTCGCACACGGTGCGGATAGCGAACTCGAAATCCTCCACGTTGGTGTCGCGTGGCACCCAGCCTGAATCAACATGCAACTCTGCCACCTTACGGTAGTCGCGATTGAAGAAGGCGATAAAGTTTTCCGCCAGATAGCGCTTATCATCTTTGTTCAGCGAACCGACAATACCGCAGTCAATGCCGATATAGCAGGGATCTTCAGGATGCTCATAGCTGACAAAGATATTGCCGGGATGCATGTCCGCATGGAAGAAGCTGTCGCGGAAGACCTGGGTAAAGAACACCTGTACCCCGCGTTCGGCCAACAATTTCATGTTGGTGCCCTGCTTCTCCAGTGTCGGAATATCCGAAACCGGAATGCCGTAGATCCGCTCCATCACCAGCACGCTTTCGCGGCAGTAATCGGAATAAACCTCGGGCACATACAGCATCGGGCTGCCGTCGAAATTACGGCGCAGTTGAATGGCGTTGGCCGCTTCGCGCAACAGGTTCAGTTCATCCAGCAAGGTCTTTTCATATTCGCGCACCACTTCACGCGGGCGCAAACGGCGACCGTCCGGCATCAGTTTTGGCACCCAGGCCGCCAGGCGATACATCAGGCGAACGTCGGCCTTGATGATCGGCCCGATATCCGGCCGGATCACCTTCAGCACCACTTCCTGCCCGGTGGTTTTCAGCCGTGCGGTATGGACCTGAGCTATGGATGCCGAAGCAAGCGCCTGTTGGTCAAAATCATCGAACCAGGTTTCCAGTGGGCCGCCCATCGCCAATTCGATATGCTTGCGCGCCAGGGCGCCGTCGAAGGGGGCAACCCTGTCCTGCAGCAACGTCAGTTGATCGGCAATCTGTGGCGGGAACAGGTCACGACGGGTAGACATCATCTGACCAAACTTAATCCATACCGGCCCCAGTTCCTGCAAGGCCAGCCGCAGACGCTCCCCCAGCGGTTTATCCGCGTGGCGGTTTGGCATCCAAAACAGCAGACGTCGGCCAAAGCGCAACGGCAGCGTCAAACGCATCTTGGGGATCAGTTCATCCAGGCCATAACTGAGGAAAACGCGGACGATCAAATACAGGCGGCGTAGTTCGCCAGGGGTCATCGTTTACCCTCCAACTTGTCCATGCGAGCAATCAGCGCTTCGGCACTGCGAACGGTGGCGTCAACTTCTTCGTTAAACCACACCACTTCCAGCGGGCCAGGAGCCACACGCCACTCTTCCGTCAGGGTTTCGGCCACGTAATGCTGTTGACGCTGCAAGCCTTTCTTCAGCAAATTCGCGCCCTTGCCGAACGCCTGAGTGACGCCTTGTGCGGCAATATCGCCGATATAAGGCGCCAGCCATTCCGCCGGATCCCACTCAGCCAGATCAAGCAGGCCAACCAACTGCTGTACCACCTGAATATCACCTTCAACAATCAGCTCGCCACTGCGCATCAAGGGCGAAAGCTGTTGGCGGTCCCGCAGTTTCAACAGTACCGATATGCGGCTGCGCACCGTGCAGTCGGCGGTATCGTCAGACTGACCAAGCACATCGACTCGCTGCTCACTGAAGATCAGTACCAACGGCGAAGCAAGCTCCTGCAACTCTATGCGCAGCACCTTGCCAGCCAGGCGAAGACGGGCTGCCTTCATGCTGCGATCGCGGAACAGCAGGCTATTGAGCGATGTTTCCAGCACGCCGGTCAACAAAGGGGTTAGCAGCATCGGCATGTCCATATCAGAATTTGAAGCCGCGATGCAGGGCAACAATACCGCCGGTCAGGTTAAAATAGGTCACGTTGTCAAACCCGGCTGCGCCCATCATGCCCTTCAGCGTTTCCTGATCGGGATGCATGCGGATCGACTCAGCGAGGTAACGGTAGCTTTCTGGATCCTTCACCACCAGTTCGCCGATTTTCGGCAACACGTGGAAAGAATAAGCGTCGTAAGCCTTGCTCAGCGGGGCTAGCAAGGGTTTGGAGAACTCCAGCACCAACAAACGGCCACCCGGTTTCAACACGCGGAACATGGAGCGCAGTGCCTTGTCTTTGTCGGTGACGTTGCGCAGACCGAAGGAGATAGTGATGCAGTCAAAATAGTTGTCCGGGAACGGCAGCGCTTCGGCGTTGGCCTGCACATAGCTGACGTTGCCGACAATGCCGCGGTCCCGCAGCTTCTCGCGCCCCATTTTCAGCATGGAATCGTTGATGTCCGCCAGCACCACCTGCCCCTGCTCACCGACCATGCGGGAGAACTTGGCGGCCAGATCACCAGTACCACCGGCCAGATCCAACACACGCTGCCCACGGCGCACGCCGCTGCAGTCAATGGTAAAACGCTTCCAGATACGGTGGATACCAAACGACATCAGGTCGTTCATCACGTCATACTTTGCCGCTACCGAATGAAAAACGTCTGCCACCATGGCCTGCTTTTCGTCTCGAGCTACGGTGCGAAAACCGAAATCGGTGGTTTCCTGCGGTTGATCTGCCATTGTCCTGCCTGCTATTCAGTCAATTTAGTGTGGTTGAGTGTACCAGAACCCCACGAAATACCCCACCTCGCCGCGGCTGTCATGCCTGCGATGCGGAGCGTGGTTGCTCTGCGGCGTCGTCATCCTCCGCCCCCGGCAGCGCGTCAATATCATCTTCGCCCGCTGCCTCGAATTCTTCGTCATGCTGTGCGCTGGCCTGCTGGGCCAGCAGCGGGTTGATAGGTCTTTTCACCTCAACCCCCAGCGCGCGGAACCCCTCGGTCTGGCCGATAAGATTACCACGGCCTTCACTCAGTTTGTTCATCGCCTGGCGATAACTCCCCTGAGCCTTGTCCAGGCTCTGCCCAAGCGCCGACATGTCGTCAACGAACAACCGCATTTTGTCATACAGCCGCGCAGCCCGGTCGGCAATGCGTTGAGCATTCTGGCTCTGATGTTCATAGCGCCACAGGTTGGTGATGGTGCGCAGGGCGACCAGCAAGGTGGTTGGGCTCACCAGCATAATGTTGTGCTTGAGCGCTTCGCTAATCAATTCCGGCTCACGGTCTATGGCCAAAAGGAAAGCCGGCTCCACCGGTATAAACATCAACACGTAGTCCAGTGAACGCAGGCCGGGCAACTGCTGATAATCCTTACGACCCAGCAGACGAATATGGCCACGTAGCGAGGCAATATGCTCACTCAGCGCCGCCTCACGCTCCACTTCATCTTCGCTGTTGAAGTAACGCTCATAGGCCACCAGCGACATTTTTGCATCGATCACCACGTCCTTACCCTGCGGCAGGCGCACGATAACGTCGGGCTGCATCCGACTCTGATGGTCCAGCCGCACGTTGACCTGCGTTTCGTATTCGTGCCCTTCCCGCAGGCCAGAGGCCTCCAGCACCCGACTTAATACCACCTCGCCCCAATTGCCCTGGGTTTTATTATCCCCTTTCAGGGCCTTGGTCAGGTTAATAGCCTCACGCGCCATTTGCGCATTAAGCTGCTGCAGGTTGCGTATTTCGTGGGTCAGCGTATGACGTTCGCGAGCTTCCTGGCCAAAACTGTCCTGCACCTGGCGGCGAAAACCGTCCAGTTGCTCACGCAACGGCAACAGCAGGCGATCCAGACTTTGCTTATTTTGCTCATCCACCTTGCGACCGCTGTGTTCAAAAATGCGGTTGGCCAAATTTTCAAACTGGGTGGTGAGACGCTGCTCGCTGTTGATCAACAGGCGCTGCTTCTCTTCCGCCGCCATACGGGTTTCCTCCAGACGGATGGTCACCTCACGCAGCTCGGCTTCCTGGGCGCTGTTCACTTCACGCTGGGCACGCAGTTCCTGGTTCAACAATTCGCACTCGTTGCGCCAGTGATTAAGCTGCTGAAGCTTTTCGTGCCCGGCAGCCAGTTGGCTGTGCAAATTGCGCAGCTCCAAATCGTTCTGCCGCATTTGCTGTTCATTGCGCAGGAGCATCTCTTGCCGGGCTGCCGTTTCCTGCTGCGCCTGTTGCAGCGATTGTTCCAGCAGCCGCAGCTCGGTTTCATGCTGCGCATGGGACTGCTGCACCCTCAGGCTGGCGATTAACCAGCCCAACAGCAGGCCTACCGTCACCCCGCCTATACCGTAAACCAAACTGGTATCCACCCTGCCTCCTGTTACACCTGACCGTTCCGGCGTTTTATCCGCCCGCTGCCCGTCACGTTAAGGGGATGCTGTATGGATGTCCAGCCTGATTTCGTCCCGACGGCGCATTATTGCGAACCGCTGCGCAAGTCAGGCAAAGATTAGCCAAACCACTGGCTTAACCACTTGATGCCAAACGCCCCCGGCGCGAGAATGCCGAACGCCCAGATCATCGCCGAAGTAATATTCGCCACCTGAAAATAACGCTGGGGCATACCGCAAATGCCACCAACCAGCGGGACCACGGCCCGCAACGGACCAAAGAAACGGCCAATGAAAATGCCCAGCACGCCCCAGCGCTCAAAAAATGCATGGCCGCGCGTCAGCAACTGCGGATTACGCGATAGCGGCCACATGTGCGCCACGCGATCTTGATAGTGGTAGCCAATCCAGTAAGAAAGCCAGTCACCAAAGAAAGCGCCCGCAGCGGCGGCGGCCCAGATAGGCCAAAAGGCAATGCCGCTTTCGCCAATCAGCGCACCCAGCGCCAGCAAGATCACCGTGGCCGGCAACAGCAGCGACAGGAACGCCAGCGATTCGCCAAACGCCAGGAAGAAGATAATCGGGATGGCCCAGCCTTCGTGCTGACGCACGGTCTCGCTGATCCAGTGGATAATGTCATTGAGGCTCAATACGGGCTCCTGATGCGGGATTTACTGCCCCAAGGATACGCAATGCCAGCCGGCGTCGGTTAAACCCCGGCTAAACATCCACGCGGTTTACTCGAGGTAGAACGCCTGTAGCGCTGCTCGCTGGCTTTGCCCCAGCCCGTATTCCGCCTCCAGCCAACGGTCGGTGGAACCGTATTGGTCACGGATGCAACCCAGGGCAGTCATCAGGAACTCTTCTCGGGCGCTAAGCACATAGGCAAACTGCCCCAATGCCGAGTCACTTAAACGAATCGACAGTTGATCCAACATTTGTTCACGGAAGGTCGCCAACGTGGTTTCTGTCAGCAGGTAATCTTCCACCACCGTCGCCTCATCGGCACCCAGTGCGAACAATACCAACGCCGATCCGACCCCCGTGCGGTCCTTACCGACTGCACAGTGCTGGACGATAGCACCGTTATCGGTATGGCTCAGCAACTGAGTCAACTGTTGGTAGGCCGGATTGCCGAACGGCAGTCGGCGATATAACTCCAGCATAAACGCCCGCGCATCAAAACCGGCCAGCGTTTCGCTGGTCAGTTTTTCCAGGTTGGCATTAACCTCATTGCTCAACGGGTTGGCAGGAAAATGATGGTAATCCGCGCCCTGCCACAGGATATCGGGCTTGGCCTGCACTTCATCGGGATCGCGGTAATCCAGGACTGAACGCACCGGTACGCCGGCCAGGAAAGCGCAGTCGTTTTCCGTCAGGCGCTCCAGCGACCCGGAACGGAACAGTAATCCTCGCTTGATGCGACGGCCATTAGCAACGCTGTTACCACCGAGATCGCGAAAGTTAATGCCGCCATCAAGCGGTGCCAATGAAGGATGAAGCAGGATCTGGGCGGTCATAGACGTCCTCGTGTTTATTGTCTGATAAAACGCAACCTGAGAGCCAAGGTAAAACCGGGCTCAACGGGTCAAAGAGGTGGCCAGTAAGATGGCGCTGATGATAATAACCGTAACAGATTACGGCTGAATGGAAAAACGGACCGCGTGGCGGCCCGTTGAATTGCGGAGGGATTACAGCAGGCGACGCGCCGCATCAACCACGATCTGCACCGCTTTGCTCTCGGTGTTTTTCATGGTTTCCGCGTTGGGAATTTCCTGCTGGGTACGGTTAACGATCACACCGGCAACCATACCGGCACGCAGGCCCTGGCTGGCACACATGGTCAGCAGCGTGGCGGATTCCATTTCATAGTTCATCACGCCCATCGATTGCCATTCTTCCATCGAGCCTTTGAAACGGCTAACGACGCGCCCGGAGAAGGTATCGTAACGTTCCTGGCCTGGATAGAAGGTGTCAGAAGACGCAGTTACGCCGATGTGCGTGGTCGCGCCTGCTGCCTTGGCAGCTTCGACCAGTGCGGTAGTACAGGCGAAGTCGGCCACCGCCGGGAACTCCATCGGCGCGAAGTGCAGGCTGGCACCGTCCAGACGAACCGCCGCGGTGGTGACCAGCACGTCACCTACATTGATGTCTGACTGGATCGCACCGGTGGTGCCGATTCGCAGGAAGGTACGAATACCCAGCTGTGCCAGCTCTTCAACCGCGATAGACGTCGAAGGACCGCCGATACCGGTGGAACAGACGATCACTGCCTTGCCGTCCAGCTCTGCACGCCAGGAGGTGAATTCACGATGGGAAGCCAGGTGCACCGGATTTTCCATCAGCTTGGCAATTTTCTCTACGCGCTGCGGATCGCCAGGAACGATGGCAAGCTGGGCCCCTTGTAAATCGTTTTTGGTCAGGCCGAGATGGAAAACGTCAGATTGAGACATACGAGACTCCTCATAGATCATGTTTATTGGGAGGAACAAAAAAGTACTCTACTGAAAATCGCCACGCAATTTCGTGACGGCAATCACTACAGACAAAGAAACAGAATGCAATCTACATAACTCTTGTGACTAAAGTCACAAAAATTAGCAAGAAGGCCCGCCTGTTGGCCCCAATAGCCACCAGTCTAGTCGACAAATCGCCCCGCCGGTTTCCCCTGCTACTTGGAGTTTATCAAGGCGATTTGCCAATAAATCCCCTATGCAGTCACAGAAAAATAGCCTTGGTTTGTCGGGGACTTAGCCCGAATAAGCGGAACTAACGCACCTTATGGTACTAATGCAGGTCAACTTGCGTAATAGCATGATAAAAAGACAATAAAAACGCGGTAAAGCCGGATATTTAATCGTTTTTTACAGACTTGACTGAAAATGCTCCACTCGATGCCAATAACGGGTAATCTTTCCTATAGTTAATCGCAGCGCTTTTCTCTATTGATTGCACGGAGACCGCAATGAAAACCGATCATGTGATGACATTAAAACAGGCCCAGGGGGGATTCACCCCGGCCGTAACCCCCCTGGCGGCTTCTACCATCCTCACCGACGAGCAGGGCATTCATACCGGGGAAACCACCATTCCTTCCCAGGGTGACAACCTGCCTGCCTATATCGCCAAACCGGCGGACCACAGCGGCCCCTTCCCGGTCGTTCTGGTGGTACAGGAGATATTTGGCGTACATGAACATATTCAGGATGTGTGCCGTCGTCTGGCGAAGCAGGGTTATCTGGCGATAGCGCCGGAACTGTACTTCCGTCAAGGGGATGCCCGGGAATACACCGATATCAGTGAACTGTTCCAGAATCTGGTGAGCAAGGTGCCGGATCGTCAGGTGCTGGCGGATCTGGATCATGCTGCCCATTGGGCAACGCGCCACGGCGGCGATGCCGGCAAGCTGGCGATTACCGGTTTCTGCTGGGGCGGGCGTATTAGCTGGCTCTATGCCGCGCACAACCCGCAGTTAAAGGCTGCGGTGGCCTGGTACGGTAGGTTGGTGGGTGAAAAAACGCTGAATTCGCCAAAACACCCGGTCGACGTTGCGACACAGCTGACGGCACCGGTGCTGGGACTTTACGGCGGCCAGGACAGCAGCATCCCGCTGGAGACGGTGGAAAGCATGCGTCAGGCGATCCGCGCGGCCAACGCCAATGCCGAGATCGTGGTGTATCCCGAGGCCGGCCATGCCTTCAATGCCGACTACCGGCCCAGCTACAACGCCGAAGCGGCAGAGGATGGCTGGCAACGTATGCTGGCTTGGTTCGCGCAGCACGGAGTGCCAGGCGTTAAATAGCCTCTCGTCTTAAGGCTGCCCGATCGGCAGTCATTTGCGATATGAAAAAGGGCGCCGAAGCGCCCAGAATAATCTACACCCAAAAGTCGCTATCAGACTTGCTGTTCACGCAGGCGCTGTGCGGCCAGCACCATGTTGGTCAGCGACTGACGGGTTTCCGGCCAGCCACGGGTTTTCAGGCCGCAGTCCGGGTTCACCCACAGACGCTCAGCCGGGATGTTCTGCGCAGCTTTGCGCAGCAGCGCTTCGATCCATTCCACGCTTGGCACGTTCGGCGAGTGGATGTCATACACGCCCGGTCCAATCTCATTCGGGTACTCAAACTCTTTGAAGGCCTCCAGCAGATCCATATCGGAACGCGAGGTTTCGATGGTGATCACGTCAGCATCCAGCGCCGCGATGGAGTCCATGATGTCGTTGAACTCGCAATAACACATGTGAGTGTGGATCTGCGTGTCGTCTTGCGCGACAGCGGCGTTCAGTTTGAAAGCCTCCACCGCCCAGTTCAGATAGGCAGCCCAGTCGGATCGACGCAGCGGCAAACCTTCGCGCAGTGCAGGCTCATCAATCTGGATAATGCCGATACCGGCTTTTTCCAGATCTTCCACTTCGTCGCGCAGCGCCAGGGCAATCTGTTTGGCGATCACTTCGCGGGTCACGTCTTCACGCGGGAACGACCAGCAGAGAATGGTGACCGGACCGGTCAGCATGCCTTTTACCGGCTTGTCGGTCAGCGACTGAGCATACTTCGCCCACTCGACGGTAATGGCTTCAGGGCGACTGATATCGCCAATGATCACCGGCGGTTTTACGCAGCGGGAACCGTAGCTCTGTACCCAGCCGTTTTGAGTGAACACGAAGCCGTCGAGGTTTTCACCGAAATATTCCACCATGTCGTTACGCTCGGCTTCGCCGTGCACCAACACGTCCAGCCCCAGGCGTTCTTGTTCAACAATCGCCTGTTTGATGTGTTCGCTAATACTGGTGCGGTAGTTATTGCCGTCCAAACGCCCCTGCTTGAAGTCCAGACGCAGGCCGCGAATTTCCGTGGTTTGCGGGAAAGACCCTATCGTGGTGGTCGGCCAGGCCGGCAGGTTAAAGCGCGCACGCTGTGCCTGAGCACGCTCGGCGTAAGGGCGCTGACGTTCGCTGTCCTGCGCGGTAATCGCCGCCAGGCGTTGGCTTACCTGCGCATTATGCACGCGGCTGGACTGGCGACGAGCGCGGATTGGTGCGCTATAGGCGTCCAGTTCGGCCTGCTTTTCTGCACCCGGTGCGTTCAGCGCCGCGCTCAACAGGGCCAATTCAGTGCATTTTTGCAAAGCAAAGGCGAACCAGCTTTTCACCTCTTCGTCCAGGCGAGTTTCCACGCTCAGATCGATAGGGCTGTGCAGCAGTGAACAGGAAGTGCCGATCCACAGTGGGCGGCTGCCGACCAACGGCTGCAGGCGTTCAAACCAACTGCTCAGATCCGCACGCCAGACATTGCGACCATTGATGACGCCCAGAGACAGCAGCCACTCTGCTGGCAGCGCCTTGTTCAATGCGTCGATATCGTCATGACCGGCAACCAGATCAACGTGCAGCCCCTGAACCGGTAGCTCGCGGACGGTGTCGAGATTATGGCCCACGCTGTCGAAGTAGGTGGTCAGCAGCAGTTTTACCTGACCTTGCAGCGCTTCGTAAGCCGGCTTGAAGGCGTTCAGCCATTCCTGCGGCAATTCCAGCACCAGTGCTGGCTCGTCAATTTGTACCCACTCCACGCCGCGTTGCGCCAATTCAGCCAGCACCTGCTGGTAAACCGGCAGGATGTCTTTCAGCAGCGACAAACGGTCAAACGCTTCGCCTTTCACTTTACCCAGCCACAGATAGGTCACCGGCCCCAGCAACACCGGCTTGATTTTGTGGCCCAGAGCCAGCGCTTCGTCCACTTCTTCCAGCAGTTGGGTCCACCCCAGTTTGAACTGCTGGCCTTTGTGGAATTCAGGCACCATGTAGTGGTAGTTGGTGTTAAACCATTTGGTCATTTCTGCCGCCGCTGCCGGTTTTCCGGTTGGTGCGCGACCACGGCCGATGCGAAATAGCGTGTCCAGATCGATTGAGCCATCCGCATTCTGATGACGTGCCGGCACGTTGCCCAGCAGCAGGCTGGTGGTCAATACATGGTCGTACCAAGCGAAATCGCCGACCGGCACCAAATCCACTCCGGCCTGCTGTTGTTGTTGCCAATGGCGAGCGCGCAGCTCGCGGCCAACCGCCAGCAGTTCTTCCTGCGTTGAGTTACCAGCCCAGTAGCTTTCCTGAGCTTTTTTCAGTTCACGTCTTAGCCCAACGCGAGGAAAACCCAGTGTGTGATTTAAAATTGCCATCGTCATATTCCCCATTTAGCCGTCCAGATGTTTACACATCCATAATCCGCAGGTACTGTATTAACCACAAGCGCAATTTATTCACTGTCACTGTGAAGGACTCTCATGATCGAACTGAAACACTTACGGACGCTGCAGGCGCTGCGCAATACCGGCTCGCTGGCGGCCGCGGCGGCCCAACTCCATCAGACGCAGTCTGCTCTGTCGCATCAGTTCAGCGATCTGGAGCAGCGTCTGGGCTTCAAGCTGTTCGTTCGCAAAAGCCAGCCGCTGCGCTTTACCGCGCAGGGAGAGATCCTGTTGCAGTTGGCAGAACAGGTACTGCCGCAAATCCAGCACGCGCTGCAGGCGTGTCACGAACCTCATCAGGCCACGTTGCGCATCGCCATTGAATGCCACAGCTGCATTCAATGGCTGACGCCCGCGCTGGACAACTTCCGTCAGAGTTGGCCGCAGGTGATCATGGACTTCAAATCCGGCGTGACCTTTGATCCGCAGCCGGCGCTGCAACAGGGTGAACTGGATCTGGTGCTGACCTCCGACATTCTGCCGCGCAGTGGGCTGCACTATTCACCGATGTTTGATTTCGAAGTACGACTGGTGCTGGCGCCGGATCATCCATTGGCCAGCAAGCTGCACATTGAGCCTGAAGATTTGATTGACGAAACGCTGATGATTTACCCGGTACAGCGTCAGAGACTGGATATCTGGCGCCATTTCCTGCAGCCCGCAGGCATCAGCCCGGCGCTGAAAAACGTGGATAACACCCTGCTGCTGATCCAGATGGTATCGGCCCGCATGGGGATCGCGGCGTTGCCGCACTGGGTGGTGGAAAGTTTTGAACGCCAGGGGTTAGTGGTGACCAAAACCCTGGGGGATGGGCTTTGGAGCCGCCTGTACGCGGCGGTACGCGACGGTGAACAGCGCCAGGCCGTCACCGAAGCCTTTATCCGCTCGGCTCGGCAACATGCCTGCAACCATCTGCCATTCGTGCGTGATGCTGCACGCCCAAGCGCCGGTGTCGCCAGCGTCAAACCGCTGGCTTCGCAACCCTGAATATCAGGGCAGTTCGCGCTTGGGCTGCCCGTTTATTTGCTGACGATTTTAGGCGCCACCCAACGGCGATGCACCCACAGCGAAGCGACAATCACCGCCCCGCCGATAATGAAACTTGGCCAATGCGGCTGTTGCTGCCAGATGGCCAGATTAACCAACAGTCCTGCCGGCACATGCATGTTATTCATGATGCCCAAAGTACCGGCATCCACCTGCGTTGCGCCGTAGTTCCACATGAAATAACCCAGCCCGGAAGCCACTACGCCCAGCCAGACCAGAATGCCCCACTGCAGGTTAGTGGTTGGCAGCTGCTGCGGATTGCCCCACAGGCACCAGGCGACCACCGCCACGACCAAGGCCCCCAGATAGAACCAGGAAAATGCGGTGTGTTGCGGCAGCGGGTGCACTTCCATCAACCGTTTGTAACCGACCATGCCGATGGCAAAGCTGATGTTCGCCGCCTGCACCAGCAACAGCCCCCACCAAAAATGCTCGCTCAATTGATGATATCGAATAATCGCAGCGCCCAGCACCGCCAATAGCGCACTGAACACATAACCCCAGCGCAGGCGCTGTCCACTGATCAAGTCATAAATCAGCGTAACGTACAGCGGCGTCAGCACGGTAAACAGCAGGAATTCCGGCACCGTCAGGTACATGTACGCGCGGAAGCTGAACAGATACATGATGCCAAGCTGGCAAGCACCCACCAGCATGTACAACAGGATCACTTTTGGCTTGATGTTGCGCCAGCGCAGGAAAGGCAGGAACACCGCCGCCGCCAGGCCGATGCGCATCAGCACCGAGAACCAGCTGTCGACCTGGCCCGCCAGGTATTCGCCAATCAGGCTGAAAGAAAATGCCCACAGGATGGTAGTAATCACCAGAAGCAGCACGATGGGTTCACCCTAAAGATTCAGAAAGGGCGATTGTAACGGAAGGCAGAAAGGGGTGTAGTGAAAAGAAGGTTTACATCTGAGCAAAATACAAACTTTCAGCAAATTTGCATCGCTGGGTTAGGCTTAATAAAAGACGAGGAGAACATCATGAAAAGTTATCATCTGCTCTATGGCCTGTTGCTGCTGTCCGGATTGGCCACCGCGGCCAACGGCGTCACCGAGCTCAGCTCGCAACAGCAGTTTCTCAACCAACGCACTCAGCAGACGCAACAACAGCGTATGTTGAATAATCAGCAGCTGGATCAGCGCCGCCTGCAACAACAGCGGCAGTTCGATAATAACCAGCAGCAACTGCAGCAAACGGCGCCAAACGGTGGGAAGTTGTTACCCAACGGCAACCAGCCGCGCAGCCCATTTAACCGCACAGCACCTGCAGTCCCCCAGGCACCGCTGCCGGCTAGCCCCGCACGCCCATGATGGTCAGGATCAATGGCGTAGTCACTGCTGCCAGCACGGTAGACATCACCAGGCTGGTGGCGGCAGGCCCGGTCAATACGTTGAACTGGCGTGACATCAGGTAAACATTGACCCCGACCGCCATCGAACCCAGCAACACCACCACCCGGGTTTCCATCGGCGGCAGGTCCATCATCCAGGCCAGTAGCCAGATGATCAGCGGTTGAACAATCAGCTTGAGGAAACAGATGCCGCTGCTGAGGCGCCAGCCTTCGCTGATGCGATACTCCGCCAGCCCCATACCCAGCACCACCAGCGACAGCGGTGCGGCAACCTGACCAAGCATGCTGACCGGCTGGTCGACAAACGTCGGCAGCGGCAAGCCGGTCAGGCTGAACAGCGTGCCGGAAAGAATGCCGATAATCAGCGGATTGGTCAGCACGCTACGCGCCGTTTTGATAAAGCCCTGCAGCGTCGGCGAACCATTGCGCGCCCATTCGATGGAGATAGTCACCAGCGTCCAGAGGATCAGGCCGTTAAACACCAACACCAAGGCCACCGATGGAATTGCCGCCTCGCCGAGCATGACGCTGGCGATGGGCAGGCCCAGCATCACGTTATTGGAGAAAATTCCACCCAACGCGAAAACCGATCCCGCCACTCCATCCAGTTTAAACACCCGACGCGCGGTGATGCGACCGATCACGAACACAATCAGGCAACTGCCGAAAAAGGCGATCAACAGGCGGGCATCTACCGCTGGACGCTGCGAAAAGTCGCACATCATGCGGAACAACATGGCGGGGAGAGCCAAAGAGAAGACAAAACGCGTTAAACCGTCGGTGATGGTCGCTGGCCATTTACCCCAGCGGATAAGCCCATATCCCAACACGATCAGCACAAATAGCGGCAAAGACAGCGCTATTTGATGCCATAACGAACCCATAAAAACAGACATCACATCCCTTCCGTTAGCGCGGCGGCAAAGGACTGACGTCGCAAAATTCAACAGGCACCGACGGCTTTCTCACGGACGCAGCAAACTGCGTCCGTGGCAACGGGATCACGCGTTGGGAAAGTCCGGGCCGATCAAATCTATCCGGTCAGTGCAAATGCAGTCAACGCCCCAGTTCAACAACAAGCGCGCACGCGCCGGCTGGTTAACGGTATAAACCAGGATGCGCAGCCCTGCGGCTTTCAGCGCCGACACCCGTTCGGCCGTCAGTTCTTTATGGTTGATGTGCAACGAAACGCAGCCCAATCGTTCGGTCAGCGCCTGCCAGTTGTCGTCCCACTGATCCAGCAACAGGCCGCGCGGGAGTTCCGGCACCGTACGCTGCGCCGCCTCAAGCGCCTCAATCGAGAAAGAAGAGAGCAGCGGATCGGTCTGTCCCTGCCACAGCAAACGTGCGGCTAGCGCCACGACACGACCGGTTTCATCATCGCTGCCGGTGGTAGGCTTGATTTCAATGTTCGCCATCATGCCGTGCTGCTGGCAACGCTCCGCCACTTCGGCCAACAGCGGTAAACGTTCGCCCTTGTAAGCGGAGTTATACCAGTTGCCGGCATCCAGCTGTACCAGCTTGTCCCACGGCAGCTCACCCGCCACGCCCCAGCCGTTGCTGGTGCGATCCAGGGTATCGTCGTGCAACAGAAATATTTGCCCGTCCTGCGCCAGCTTGGCGTCGAACTCAATCATTTTATGACCGTGCCGTGCGCCGACATCGATCGCCGCCAGGGTATTTTCCGGTGCCAGAGAACCGCCGCCGCGGTGGGCGACAATGTGGGGGTAAGGCCAGGCTGTGGTCATGATTCCATCCGTAATCCGCTATCGGTATCAAAAAAGTGCAGCGCCTGTGCAGGCAACTGCAAATATAGCGTGCTGCCCGCCGTCGGCATAGTTTCATGCGACAAACGCGCAATCACGCCGTGACCGCCCCACTGCCCATGCGCCAGGTTATCTGCGCCCAATAACTCCAGCGTTTGCAGCGCCAGGGGCACGCCCCCTTGCTCGGAGGTGGTCAGTTGAAGATGTTCCGGGCGGATGCCAAGCGTCAACCGGCGACCGCCCCACTGCGCCTTGGGTTGCGGTAAATTCAGCGTCATCCCCTCCGCCAGTTGCAGTTGACTGCCGTCGGCGCTCAACGTGCCGGGCAACAGGTTCATCGCCGGCGAACCGATAAAGCTGGCGACGAACAGCGACGCCGGGCGCTGATAGACCTCACTGGGGGTGCCAATTTGCTCTGCCACGCCTTTGTTCATGACGATCACCCGCTGTGCCAACGTCATCGCCTCCACCTGATCGTGGGTCACGTACAGGCTGGTGGTTTTCAGCCGGCGATGCAGTTGTTGCAGTTCCAGGCGCATTTGGACGCGCAGCTTGGCATCCAGATTCGACAGCGGTTCATCAAACAGGAATACCGCCGGCTCGCGCACGATAGCGCGTCCCATCGCCACCCGTTGACGTTGGCCGCCGGAAAGCTCGCGCGGCTTGCGTTGCAACAACGGCTCCAGCTCTAAAATACGCGCGGCTTCCTCCACCCGCTGTTGAATATGCTGTTTGCCAAAGCCGCGAATTTTCAGGCCATAGGCCATGTTGTCGTATACGCTCATGTGCGGATACAGCGCATAGTTCTGGAACACCATCGCGATACCGCGATCTTTCGGCTCCATATCCGTTACGCGTTGACTGTCGATATAAATATCGCCGCTGGTGGTGCGTTCCAGCCCGGCCACCATGCGCAACAGCGTCGATTTACCGCAGCCGGACGGGCCGACCATCACGATAAATTCGCCGTCCGCCACGTCGAGGTCAATTTGCTTGATCACCGGCGTTTTACCGTCGTAAGACTTGGTGACTGCCTGTAGTTTTAAACCTGCCATGTGAAAATTTCTCTCGTTACTTTTCGCTATCAACCAGGCCGCGTACAAACCAGCGCTGCATCAGAAGAACCACCGTCAGCGGTGGAATTAAAGTCAGAATCATCGCCGCCATCACCTGATTCCACTGGGTCGGCGCGCCGGAGGTGGAGATCATGCTCTTGATGCCCGCCACTGCGGTGCCCATCGAGGCATCGCTGGTGATCAGAATCGGCCACAAATACTGGTTCCAGCCGTAGATAAAGGTGATGACAAACAGCGCCGCCAGATTGGTCTTCGACAGCGGCAGCACGATATCCCAGAAAAAACGCATCGGGCCGGCGCCGTCAATCCGCGCCGCTTCCAGCAGTTCGTCCGGTAACGTCATAAAGAACTGGCGCAGCAGGAAGGTGGCGGTCGCCGACGCCATCAGCGGCAACGTCAGGCCGGTGTAGCTATCCAGCAGGTTGAGGTTGGAGATAACCTCCACCGTCGGGAAAATACGCACCTCAACCGGCAACATCAGGGTGAGGAATATCAGCCAGAAGAACAGGCTGCGCAGCGGGAAACGGAAATAAACGATGGCATAGGCGGACAACACCGACACCACAATCTTGCCGAAGGTGATGGCCAGCGCCATCACCACGCTGTTCAACAGCAGCAGCGAAAACGGCACCTTAAGGTTGCCCACGCCACCCTGCCAAATATTGCTGATGTTTTCCCACAGGTGACCGCCGGGGATCAGGGTCATCGGCACCTGAAACACCTGTTTGTCGTCCAGCGTAGCCGCCACAAAGGCCACGTACAGCGGGA
Organism: Serratia sp. GW822-FHT06D09; assembly: GCF_058799515.1. Taxonomy (NCBI): domain Bacteria; kingdom Pseudomonadati; phylum Pseudomonadota; class Gammaproteobacteria; order Enterobacterales; family Yersiniaceae; genus Serratia; species Serratia sp. GW822-FHT06D09. The sequence goes on along the minus strand of NZ_JBXALO010000007.1, from coordinate 274,531 downwards.
ACAGCACCACCAGCACGCCGATAATCAGCATTACGTGGCTGAAAATGTCCAGCCCGCGTCGGTTCTCAATCATTGGTAACGCACCTTACGTTCGACAAAACGGAACTGGATCACCGTCAGGCCAATCACCAGCAACATCAGGATCACCGACTGTGCCGCGGAGCTGGACAGATCCAGACCGGCAAAGCCTTCACGGTAAATCTTGTAGATCAGCGTGGTGGTGGACTGTACCGGTCCGCCGCCGGTCGCGGCATCGATCACCGGGAAGGTATCGAAGAAGGCGTACACCAGATTCACCACCAGCAGAAAGAAGCTCACCGGCGTGATTAACGGCAGCACCAGATTGAAGAAACGCCGTACCGGGCCGGCACCGTCAATGGCCGCCGCCTCAACCAGAGAGCGTGGAATTGACTGCAACGCGGCCAGGAAAAACAGGAAGTTATAGCTGATTTGCTGCCATACCGAGGCCAGCACCACCAGGAACATCGCCTGCCCGCTGTTTTGCGCGTGGTTCCAGCTGTAACCCAGTCCGTTGAGGAAGTGGGTAATCAGCCCCAGGCCGGGGTTGAACAGGAAAATCCACAGCACTGCCGCCACTGCGGGCGCCACGGCGTAAGGCAGGATCATCAGCGTCTGGTAGATCCGGCTGCCGCGCAGCACGTAATCCACTAACGCGGCGAAGAACAGCGACACGACCAGCCCGATACCCGCCACCAGGAAACTGAAAATCAGCGTGGTGTAAAACGAGTCCAGATAGTAAGGGTCGTGGAACAGTTGGGTAAAGTTGTCCAGCCCGACAAACTGGCTGGACAGGCCAAACGGGTCGAGGCTTTGCACCGAATACCACAGCGCCTCACCGGCGGGCCACAGAAAGAATATTGCGGTAATCAGCAACTGTGGCAGCACTAAAACATAGGGCAGCCAACTGCAGCCGAAACCGGGACGATGTGAACTCATCATTAGGGACTCATGAAGACAAAAAACGGGTGACTCGAAGCAGGGCGTCGCGAGCAAAGCCAGTCTGGGTGCGGACAGCGCACAGCTCCCGGAGTGGACATAAAGTCCATGAGGAGAGCGAGCACTGCCCAATCCCAGAATGGCAAAGCGCAGTAGCTGCTATTACTTAGTCTGAGACTCGAAGCGACGCAGCAACACATCACCGCGCTGTACGGCGGCATCCAATGCCTGCTGTGGCGTTTTCTTACCGGTCCACACGCCCTCCAGCTCTTCATCCACGACGGTGCGAATCTGCGGCATATTGCCCAAACGCAGCCCCTTGGTGAACGGCAATGGCGGCTTGTTCAGCATTTGACGCGTCGCCACGTCCGCCCCTGGGTTCTTGTCATAGAACCCCTGTTGTTTGGTCAGGTCGTACGCTGCGGTGGTGATCGGCAGATAACCGGTCTTCTGGTGCCACTCGGCGGCGATTTCCGGCTGTGCCAGATACTGCAGGAACTCGGCTACACCTTTATAGGTGGCGGCATCTTTACCGTTCATCACCCACAGGCTGGCGCCCCCGATAATGGCGTTCTGCGGTGCATTTTTGGCATCGGCGTCATACGGCATCATGCCCACGCCATAGTTGAATTTGGCGTAATGCTTGATGTCCGCCAGCGAGCCGGATGAAGCGGTGGTAATCGCACAGTCACCGCTGTAGAACTTCTCGGTGGATTCGTCTTTACGGCCGAAATAGGTGAAGTCACCTTTTTTGTTCATCTCTTCCAGCAGTTGGATATGCTTGACCTGCAACGGCTTGTTGAACTCCAGCTTGGCGCTCGCGCCACCAAAGCCATTGTTCTCCGTGGCGAATGGCACGCCGTGCCAGGCACTGAAGTTCTCCAGTTGGATCCAGCCCTGCCAGCCGCTGGCATAGCCGCATTTCATGCCAGCTTCACGCAGTTTGGCGGTGTCCGCCGCCAGCTCCTGCCAGGTTTTTGGCGGCTGGTCTGGGTTCAAACCGGCTTTCTTGAAGGCATCTTTGTTGTAATACAGCACCGGGGTGGAGCTGTTGAACGGCTGCGACAGCAGGTGTCCACTTTTGTTGTCGGTGTAGTAACCGGACACCGTAGGCACGAATACCGATTCGTCAAAGCTGATGCCCGCGTCTTTAAACACTTCGTACACCGGCTTGATCGCCTTGCTGGCCATCATGGTGGCCGTACCCACTTCATACACCTGCAGGATCGCCGGCGCTTTACCGGAGCGATAGGCCGCGATGCCCGCCGCCAGACTTTGTTCGTAGTTGCCTTTATAAACCGGAACAATTTTGACGTCGGTGTGCGACTGGTTAAAGCGGTCCGCCAGGGAATCCACTTCTTTACCCAGTTCACCCTCCATCGAATGCCAGAACGGGATCTCGGTCGCCGCCAGTGCCTGAGTGCTGACCGCCAGGGTCAACGCGACGCACAGCGTGGTTTTGCGAATAGCGTAGGTGAGCATGCCTAACTCCTGAAAAAGCTGGTGTATCCCCTGCATCTTTCACGCCGCAGCCGTGTTGGTTTCCCTCTATCACCTCAGTCATTTACCTATGTAAACTCCTGAGGATTCTGGCGGTCACCGCCTTGCTGCTACGTGAAATCTATTGGGGCAATAAGCGCGTGAGCGAAAAGAATCAGTTTTTTGTTCGGAAGCTAACATGCCATGCTCGGATGACAGAAAAATAACCGTTAGATGACAGCCATATGACGGAAGAGTGAAGTGCAGATTGCGGTTTGATGTCGGCGACGGGGAAAGATCCCCGCCGCCGTGAAGATCACAGTGAACGGCGCAGGCGGGCAACCGCTTCCTGCATTTGCTGTTCAGTGGCGGTGGCGAACGACAGGCGGAAGGTAGAACGGTCCGGATTGTCTGAGAAGAAGTATTCTCCCGGCACAAACACCACGCCCTGCTGCAGGGTGGTTTTCAGCCATTCGGTGGCGTTGAACGGCTGACGGAAACGCGCCCACAGGAACATGCCGCCTTTCGGCATATCGAAGCTGATATGGTCACCCAGCTCTTTTTCCACCAGCCCGGCCAGGATCTCACCCTTTTGTTTGTAAGCCGCGCGGATCTTTTCGATCTGCGCCGGCAGGCGATCCAGCCCCAGGTAACACTCTACGATGCTCTGCGACAATGCGCTGGCATGCAGATCCGCCGCCTGCTTGATGATTGCCACTTTATGCAGCAAAAACGGCGGCAGGATAGCCCAGCCCAGACGCAACCCCGGAGCCAGGATCTTGGAGAAGGTCGAGGTATAGATAATGTTATCGGTATGGCCCAGCACCTGCTGCGAAACCTGGTGCAGCGTCGCGTTACGCTCGTCGGTAAAACGCAGTTCGCCGTACGGATCATCCTCGATGATCAGGAAATTGTGCTCGGCCGCCAGCTTGACCAACAGTTCGCGACGCGGGGCGCTCAGGGTAATGCCGCTTGGGTTGCCGAAGTTCGGCACCACATACACGCCCTTGATGCGCTGCGTTTTCAACAGCTCGGCCAGTTCTTCGACCACCATGCCATCGCTGTCGGACGATACCGACATGATGTTGGCTTCCGCCAGTTCCAGCGTCTGCAACGCCGCCAGGTAGGTCGGACGTTCCACCACGAACACGTCGCCCGGGTTCACAATGGCGCGCATCACCAGATCCAGCGCCTGTTGGGAGCCGGCCGTGACCATCACTTCATCGGCGGTGGCGGTGACGCCGCGTTCGGCACACAGCTCGCAGATGCGTTCACGCAGCACCGGGCTGCCTTCGGTCAGACCGTACTGAAAAGCGCTTTTCGCCTGTTCGGTGATCGCCTGATGAGTGGCGATGCTCAGCCCTTCGAAATCAAACAGGGCATCAGAGGGGATGCCGCCCGCCAGCGAAATGACGTTTTCCATCTTACTGTGCTTGAGCAATTCACGGATTGCCGAGCTTTTTACTTTTACGATGCGCTGCGCGAGTAACCCTTCTGTGTTCATTTCTTATTCTTCTCGTAATCGTTAAAAATGTTGTAGGGGTCCGATACGCTGCGCCCGAGTCGCTCGGGGCGAAGATATTCGCCCCCTACCGCTTCGACGGGTATTTCAACCGCCCAGATACGCCGACCTAACTGCTTCGTTTGCTAACAATTCGGCCCCCGTATCTTCCAACACCACGCGCCCGTTTTCCAGTACATAACCGCGATCTGCCAGTTTCAGCGCCTGATTGGCGTTTTGTTCGACCAGGAAGATGGTCATGCCCTCTTCACGCAGCTGCTGAATGATGTCAAAAATCTGCTGAATGATGATCGGCGCCAGCCCCAGAGAGGGCTCGTCGAGCAGCAGCAGCTTCGGCTGGCTCATCAGTGCACGGCCTATCGCCAACATCTGTTGCTCACCGCCGGACATGGTGCCCGAGCGCTGTGTACGGCGTTCCAGCAGGCGCGGAAACAGGCCAAACACCCTTTCGATGCGCTGTTGATATTGGTGACGGTCGGCAAAGAAACCGCCCATCGCCAGGTTCTCCTCCACCGTCATGCGCGAGAATACCCGCCGGCCTTCCGGCACGATCGCCACCGCTTCGCGCATGATGCGCGACGTCTGCCACTGGGTAATGTCCTGATCGAGAAAGGTGATGCTGCCTTCGCTGGCGCGGGGTTCACCGCACAGCGTGCCGAGCAGCGTGGTTTTGCCGGCGCCGTTAGCGCCGATCAGAGTGACAATCTCGCCCTGCTTTATGTTCAGGCTAACCTGATGCAGCGCCTGGATTTTGCCGTAATGGGCGGATACCTGATTAAATGACAACATAAATTATTCGCCCAGATAGGCCCGGATCACGTCCGGGTTGTTACGGATTTCTGCCGGGGTGCCCTGCGCCAACGGCGTGCCCTGGTTCACCACGTAGATACGATCGGAGATGCCCATCACCAGTTTCATGTCGTGCTCGATCAGCAGCACCGACACCTTATGCTGATTGCGCAATTCGACGATCAGGTGATCCAGCTCGTCGGTTTCCTTTGGGTTCAGGCCCGCCGCCGGCTCGTCCAGCATCAGTAATTCCGGCCGGGTGACCATGCAGCGCGCAATCTCCAGCCGCCGTTGCTGGCCGTAAGCCAGATTACCCGCCGAACGGTTCGCCATCTCCAACAGGCCCACCCGTTGCAGCCAAACCGAGGCACGCTCCAGCGCATCGGCTTCGGCACGGCGGAAGGCCGGCGTTTTCAGCAGCCCGGCGAACACGCCGCTTTTCAGATGCTGATGCTGTGCGACCAACAGGTTTTCGATCACCGTCATCTCGCGAAACAGCCGTACGTGCTGGAAAGTCCGCACCACGCCCATCCGGGCGATGGCCTGGCCGGGCAACCCTTCCAGATGGCGCTCGCGCAGTTTGATGGTGCCGCTGGTCGGACGGTAAAAGCCGGTCAGGCAGTTAAACACCGTGGTTTTTCCGGCACCGTTCGGGCCGATCAGCGAGACAATCTCGCCCTCTTTCAGCGTCAGCGCCACGTTATTGACCGCCAGCAGGCCGCCGAAACGCATCGACAGCCCTTCGACCTTCAGCAAAGGTTGCATGCTCATACTTGCTCCCCCTTGCCTGCTTGCATATCCGCCGCCTTCAGTTTTAGCTGTGGCCGCTTCATCGGCAGCAGCCCCTGCGGCCGCCAAATCATCATCAATACCATTAAGGCACCCAGCAACAGCATGCTGTATTCGTTCAGGTCACGCATCAGTTCGCGCGACACCACCAGCAGGATCGCCGCCAGGATCACCGCGAACTGCGATCCCATGCCGCCCAAGACCACGATCGCCAACACGAAGGCCGACTCGACAAAGGTGAAGGATTCCGGGCTGACGAAGCCCTGGCGCGCAGCGAACAGCGTGCCGGCAAAACCGGCGAAGGCGGCGCTGATGGTAAAAGCGGTCAGTTTGATTCTGGTCGGATTAAGCCCCAGCGAACGGCAGGCGATTTCATCTTCGCGCAAGGCTTCCCAGGCACGGCCCAGCGGCATGCGCAGCAGGCGGTTGATCACAAACAGCGTCAGCACCACCAGCAACAACGCCACCAGGTACAAAAAGACAATGCGATCGCTCGGATCATATTTCAGGCCAAAGAAGTTATGGAAGGTATCCCAGCCGCCGTCACGCGCGCTGCGGTTGAACTCCAGGCCGAAAAAGGTCGGTTTCGGGATCTGGCTGATGCCGTTCGGGCCGCCGGTGATTTCGGTATTGTTCAACAACAGGATGCGCACGATCTCACCGAACCCCAGCGTGACAATCGCCAGATAATCGCCGCGCAGGCGCAGCACCGGGAACCCGAGCAGAAAACCAAAGAGTGCGGTGACCATACCCGCCAGCGGCAGGCTCTCCCAGAAACCCAGGCCGTAATAATGGTTCAGCAGTGCGTAAGTGTAAGCGCCAATCGCATAGAAACCGCCGTAGCCCAATACCAGCAAACCGGACAGCCCCACCACCACGTTCAGGCCCAGGCCCAACATCACGTAGATCAACGTCAGCGTGGCGATATCTACCGAGCCGCGTGAGACCAGAAATGGCCAGGCAACCGCGGCGATAATGATCGCTGCGGCCAACAGCTTCTGCCGGGCGGTCGTGCCATCGAAGCTCGGTAATACCCAGGCCGGGCCTGAGATTTTTTTCAGCCCGTGCTGCATCAGCGGGCGCAGCAGTTGGAAGAAAAACACGATGACGCAGCCGATGCCGATCCACATCCAGCGCACTTCCGCCGCGCCGTGCACCACCAGTTTGGTACCGTCCAGGCTCAGCTGCATGCCCATCAGGAATGAAGCCATCACAAACAGCACCAGGGTGGCGATCAACGCGTTGAGCAAATTGAGTTTCATACCTTCTCAACCTCCGGACGCCCAAGGATGCCGGTAGGCATGATCAGCAGCACCACAATCAGCAGCGCGAACGACACCACGTCTTTATATTCGGTACTCAGGTAAGCCGAAGTCAGCGCCTCTGCCACCCCCAATACCAGGCCGCCAATCATCGCGCCGGGGATGCTGCCGATGCCGCCCAACACTGCCGCGGTGAAGGCCTTCATACCGGCCATAAAGCCGATATAGGGGTTAATCACTCCGTAGAATTGCCCGAGCAGTACGCCGGCGACCGCCGCCATCACCGCACCGATCACAAAGGTCAGCGAGATAACCCGGTCGGTATTGATGCCCAGCAGGCTGGCCATCTTCAAATCCTCCGCACAGGCGCGGCAGGCGCGGCCCATACGTGAATAACGAATAAACATCGTCAACGCCAGCATCGCCAGGAAAGTGACTACCCAGATAATCAGCTGCATGGTGCTGATAGTGGCAGCAAAGCCGTTGCTTTCCCCCAGCACCCATTGCCCGGTGACCAGGCTTGGCAACGCCAGGTCGCGCGAGCCCTGGGTCAGGCTGACGTAGTTTTGCAGGAATATCGACATTCCTATGGCGGAAATCAGCGCGATCAGGCGTTTGGAGTTGCGTACCGGCTTGTAGGCCACCCGCTCGATGCTCCAGCCGTAAGCGCTGGCGATCACGATCGATACCAGGAAAGCCGCGCCAATCAGCAGCCAACCGACGTCGATGCCGATCATCATCAGGGCGGCGATAACAATAAAGGAGACATAGCTGCCGATCATATACACCTCGCCGTGGGCGAAGTTGATCATGCCGATGATGCCGTAGACCATGGTGTAACCGATGGCGATCAATGCATAGGTGCTGCCCAACGTGACGCCGTTGAACATTTGCTGCAGAAAATAGAGAACCTGCTCAGACATACTCTAACCCTTGGCTGTGCTTTCTATACCCATCACACTTGAAGCTGCATTTGTGTTGGCTGCACTCATTCACCCGAATCGTTCCCTTGCCGCCTTGATGCAACTTCAATTTATTTTGGGTAAAGCAAACCTGAAATGACAATCATTAAAAACGCTTATACCCAATGGATTTCGCGTTGCAGCTAGGCGGCAAGCGGGTAAATCCCCAGGAGCTTAGTAAACTAAGTGACTGGGGTGCACCCGTGAAGCCAACAACGCTGCAACGTGAAAGACGACGGGTATATTATTTAATCGGCGTTGAAGTGCCGTCAGCATGCCATTCGAACACGCCGAACTCGAAGCCTTTAAGATCGCCTTTGTCATCCCAGCTCAACGGCCCCATCACGGTGTCCACCGGCTTGCCGGTTTTCAGGTCCTTGACGATGTCGGCCGGTTCCTGGCTGCCGCTGCGCTCCATCCCGGCAGTCAGAGATTGCAGCGCCGCGTAAGTGGTCCAGACGAACGGTCCGGTTGGATCCAGCTTTTTGGCTTTAAGCGCATCTACAACAGGTTTGTTGGCAGGGACCTGATCGTAACGTTTAGGCAGGGTCACCAGCATGCCTTCAGAGGCGGCACCGGCGATATTGGACAGTGAGGAGTTGCCCACGCCTTCCGGCCCCATAAAGCGGGTGGTCAAACCGGCCTGTTTAGCCTGACGCAGGATCTGGCCCATTTCCGGGTAGTAACCGCCAAAGTAAACGAAATCGACGTTTTCTTTCTTCAGGCGCGCCACCAGGGTGGAGAAATCTTTATCGCCGGCGGTGATACCTTCAAACATCACCACGTCGGTGCCCTGCTTTTTCAGGCTGTCGCGCACCGAGCGCGCCAGGCCTTCGCCATACTGCTGCTTGTCGTGAACCACGGCAATGCGCTTGGGTTTGATCTCGCTGAGGATGTATTTCGCCGCCGTCGGCCCCTGATCGGAATCCAGGCCGGTGGTACGCATGATCATTTTGTAACCACGGGTGGTCAGATCGGCGTTAGTGGCCGCCGGGGTGATCATGATTACGCCTTCATCTTCATAGATGTCGGAAGCCGGCTGCGTCGAGGATGAGCACAGGTGGCCGATCACATAGCGGATACCGTCATTGATTACCTTGTTGGCAACGGCTACCGCCTGTTTTGGATCGCAGGCGTCGTCATATTCCACGCCGACCAGTTTGTCGCCCTTGATACCGCCCTTGGCGTTGATATCGGCAATCGCCTGACGAGCGCCGGTGAATTCCATATCGCCATACTGCGCCACCGGGCCGGACATCGCCCCGACGATCGCCACCTTGATGTCTTTCGCCATTGCCGCATGCCCGATAGCCATCGCGATACAACCCGCCAACAGCGCCTTACCTTTTGTTAATTTCATCCGCAAATCCCCATCTGTCGTTGTGAACGTACCTGTTGTGTTTGCCGACACCCGACCCTTATTTACTGCTTTTATTCATAAGTAATAATGATTTAGGTGTTTTTGTGGCAATATTTTCTAATAAGACTTTATTTTTCATGCCATTAAACAGGAATTTTCTGCTGCAAATCAACTTACACAATCAGAAACAAGCGGTGTAAACAGCATAAAATCCGGATTAAATCTGCGCTGTTTTGCATCAGGCACAGCGCGTTATGCTGGTTCTCGATCGATTAACTACATATTTACTCGGAAAATGCGTCCTGCAAAAAACATTTTGCGCAGTAATCGTACAGAAAAACTTACACAACGCTCTGTGCAAGATCTATTACACTGTCGGCATCGATTAGCCGTTCGGAAATCCTGCATGAAACTGACTATTGAGCGATTAACCACGCTGTCCCAGCAAGACCTTATCGACCTTGGCAAAATCTGGCCGCATCAGCAGCCGGAACAGTGGCAAAGCGGGTTGAACGGCAATAAAGCGCTGTTCGCCGCACGCTTCAATGAGCGGCTGTTGGGGGCGGTGAAACTCGAACTGGACGGTGAACGTGCCCAACTGCAGGATTTGCTGGTGCGTGAAGTCACGCGCCGTCGCGGCGTCGGGCTGTATCTGGTGCAGGACGTGCAGCGTCAGTTACCGCAGATAACGCATTGGCAGCTTTCGACCGCCGGTCTGACCCCACGCGAGCGGGGCGAGGTGGATAACTTTATGCGCGCCTGCGGTTTCACTCAGCAAGGCGAACTCTGGCAACGATGAAGCGCAGGTTCCTCGCACTGTTGGTGCTGGTGCTGGCGTTAATCGCCTGGTTCGGCGGCCGCCAGCTAGCGCTGCGGATACAGCCGACCTGGGATAATCAGGTCTACGTCTGGCAACGCGTTTGGACGCCGCAGCATGTTGCTGCACTGGCGCAAAGCCGCGATCTGTTCCCTACGCTGCGGGTGCTGGGTTTACAAGTGCACCCGCGTGAGGGCTGGCGGGAAATCCCGGTCAATCTCCCCTTACTGAAACAAGATGGCCGCCCGCTGTGGCTGGTGGCCCGTCTGGATGGGCAGTTGACGCAACTGGATGAAGTCGCGATTCGCCAACGTTTGCTAAAACAGGTGCAACGCTGGCAAGCCGCCGGGCTGCAGGTGATCGGCGTTGAAATCGATCATGACGCAGCTACCGCACGCCTGCCTGCCTATCAGCATTTCCTGCAGCAGTTGCGTCAGCAATTGCCCTCCTCACTGCAACTGGGCATTACCGCATTGCCGGCCTGGATCGGCTCAGCTGCGCTGCCCGGTGTCTTGCAACAGGCAGACAGCTCCGTGCTGCAGGTGCATGCCGTACTGTCGCCCGAACAAGGCCTGTTTGCTGCCCCGCTGGCACTGCGGTGGGTAAAACAGTACGCACAAATCACGCCAAGACCTTTCCGGGTGGCGCTGCCTGCCTATGGCATGGGTTTGGTGGGGTTCGATACGCAAGGCGCGCAGGTGGAAAGCGAAGCCTCCGTGCGCGTGGCGGGTACCTCGCGCGAGCTGACGGTCGCGCCGCAGCAGGTGGCCGATTTTCTGCGCCAGTTGAACACACGGACCACACCACACCTGCTGGGCCTGATCTGGTTCCGTTTGCCACTGGCGGACGATCGCCGCGCCTGGTCACTGGCTACGCTGAGGGCGGTAATAGAAAAGCAACCGCTCGACGTCAGCTGGCAGGTAAAATTTAGCCCTCAGGCGCTGCAAAATGGGCTGAATGATCTGATAATTCAAAATAACGGGCCGGTGGATGCACCGCTGCCGCATGAAATCGTCATCACCGCCAGCGAGTGCCTGGCGGCGGACGCGGCAGGCAACTACCGGCTGGAAAGCGAGCCTCAACGACTACGCTTTGTGCTTACCCGCAGTGACCAGCTGCGCGCCGGGCAGTCCCGGCCGTTGGGCTGGATCCGCTGCCAACAACTGACGCCAGGAGGCACCCTTGTCACACCGTAATGCACGCGCTACACGGACTCTGCGCGGCCGAACTCTTCCACTGGCTGCCCTGATCGGCTCGGCGCTGGCGATGCCACTTAATGGCTACGCCTGCGGGCCGGATTTCCCTAACCGTTTACTGGTCGATCGCAACGGCACGCTGCTGTATATGCCGGAAGGCAACTTTGCCTTTGAAGCCGGGCGTCTGGTCGCAGTGGATAAACAGCTGCCGTTGTGGAAAGCACCGCCACCGGCGATGCCACCGAAACCGATGCCGCTGTCGCCGGAAACTATCATCATCGGGAAAATGCGTGCGGCAAAAACCGTTGAAGAGGCCGATGCGGTCAATAGCCAGGGGCTGTCTGACGCGGCCCGCCTTTACCAACTGGGTGCTGTGGCCTTCGCCGGTAAAGATCCGCGCGCCAGCGAGTACTTCCAGCAGGTTCTGGCGCTACCTGCCGCAGATCAAGGTGACTGGGGGCTAAGGGCGCAGTATTCACTCGGCCGGTTGTTGATGGGCGATCACGGCACGCCGGAAAACGAAGGTGACGGCTCGAGCATCGCAGTCGAACATCCCGCGAAGCCCCAGCTCGAGCAGGCGCTAGCGGCCTTCCAGCAGGTGATTGATAAAGTGAAAGGCGGTACGGCCGATCCAGATCAACTGGCACTAAGCAGCCTTGGGCAGCAGGCCCGCATTCATTTCTGGCTCGGCAACGTCACCCAGGCAGCGAAGTTATATGCTCAACAGGCGGCACAGGGTGACCAAAATGGGGCACTGTCGCTGCAGTACGTCTCCAGTTACCTGGTCAATCCGGATCACTTCGATGTTCTGAAGCAGACAATCGCCGATCCGCTGATCCAACAACTGGTCACCATTGAGCTGTTTGCCCGCAGCAGTAATCTGCAAATGACCGATACGGACGGCACCGGCACTCGCTCTGCACAAATCATCAGCCAAATCCTGACGCTGCTGGACGCCTCGGTGAAAAGCGGTTTCAGCGGCAGCGACCGGCTGGCGGCGCTGGCCTACCGAGCAGGACAATACCCGATGGCGGCCAGCCTGCTGAAACACGCTGGCGACAGTGGCCTGGCCTGGTGGTTACGCGCCAAAATGGCGCTGCGCGACGGGGATGTTAAAGCCGCCACCGCAGACTACGCCAAAGCGGCGGCCGCATTCCCCTCCAATGAAAGCTGGGGCGAACAGCGTAATGCGGACTTTACGCCAGAAACCATCGTGCCCGAATGCCGGGTGGCTGGGGAGCAGGCTATTCTGGCCCTGGATCGCGGCGACTATCTGCAGGCAATGGACTTCCTCTATCGCGGCAAAGATATTTACTGGGCGGACGTCGCCGACGTGGCCGAACGCGTGCTGACCATCGATGAACTGAAAGGCTTTGTTGATAAGCATGTGCCAGCCCCAGCTACGCCATTGAAACCGGTCAATCCCGACGACTACAACGGCCAGCCGCTTACGCCGGAGGTGCAACTGCGCGAGCTGCTGGCGCGGCGGCTGATGCGCGCCGGACGCCCTCAAGAAGCAATGGCCTACTTTGATATCCCGAACTATCGTCAGGTTGCCCAACAGTACGCCGATACGCTGAAAACGGCGCAGGATAAATCCGCAGACAAGCTGGCGCGGGCCAAAGCCTACTATCAGGCGGCCACGCTGCTGCGCAGCCAGGGATTGGTGTTCACGGGTTATGAGATGACGCCGGACTATGCAATTTATGACGCCGGTTATTCCTATCTGGGGGATGCCTTTGATACGCGCGAGCTCAAGCATAAGAGCTGGATCAGCAGTGCCGAGGCAGCACGGGCCAAAGCGGCGTTACCGCCACAGGATAATCGCTTCCTGCACTACCGCTGGCAGGCGGTTGATCTGGCGCAGCAGGCCGCCGACTTACTGCCGCCAAAAAGCCAGGCCTATGCCGCCGTGTTGTGTAATGCCGCCGGCTGGGTGATTAAACGTGACGCGAAAACCGGCCGGGCGCTGTATCAGCGCTATATCAATAACGGGACGCGCTATGCCTGGGCCAACAAGTTTGGTTATGACTGTCCGGCACCCGATTTTGCGGCGATCGCGCCGTAACGCCGAATTTCAGGCACAAAAAAGCCCGGCTAGCCGGGCTTTTTAACGCTTATGCGGAATTAGGCTTCGATCGCCATTTTCAGTTTCTTCATGGCGTTCTTTTCTAGCTGGCGCACACGCTCAGCGGAAACACCGTACTGATCGGCCAGCTCTTGCAACGTGGATTTATTGTCGTCATCCAACCAACGGGCGCGAATGATATGCTGGCTACGCTCGTCCAGACCTTCCAGCGCATAGGCCAGTTTGTCTGCGGCGTTGCTTTCCCAGTTATCTTCCTCGATGCCTTCGGCGAAGTCCGAGCTTTTATCCTGCAGGTACAGCACCGGCGCCATAGACTGGCCATCACGGGCTTCGTCGTCCGGCGTAGGATCGAACGTCATGTCCTGCGCCGCCATGCGGGATTCCATCTCGCGGACATCCTTGCTGGTCACACCCAACTCGCGAGCAACCAATTCCACCTCATCCTGATTGAACCAGCCCAGACGCTGCTTGGTTTTACGCAGGTTAAAGAACAGCTTGCGCTGTGCTTTGGTGGTAGCCACTTTGACGATACGCCAGTTGCGCAGTACGTACTCGTGAATTTCTGCCTTGATCCAATGCACCGCAAAGGAAACCAGACGCACACCAACCTCTGGGTTGAAGCGGCGAACAGCTTTCATCAGGCCAATATTACCTTCCTGGATCAGGTCTGCCTGAGGCAGGCCGTAACCGGAGTAATTACGGGCAATATGAGCGACAAAGCGCAGGTGAGACAGGATGAGCTGCTTAGCGGCTTCCAGATCGCCCTGATAATGCAGCCGTTCAGCCAGCTCCCGCTCTTCCTCTGCCGTCAGCATCGGATAGGTGTTGGCGGCCCGGATATAGGCTTCCAAACTGCCCTGGGGCACTAAAGCTAAAGTTTGCATTTCTTTGGTCATTCAAACCCTCTCTTGAAAAAACAGGTCATGCAGGTGATTGTCACGGCGGGGAAATGATTGATTCTACGGCAGTTGCTATTGCAAAAGCGGTCCACACGCCGGGCACCATAACATTTTGCTGCAGATTTTGACCGCGTTCCGCCCTATTAGTTCACAGTTTTTCGATCGCATTGCCCATGACAATACGTGACGAATATTCAGGCCGATAGGGAATTTGTGCGCTAAGAAGAGACTGGATGGTGCTTAAGTTAGTGCCGGTAGCTCTTCTCCCGCAACACGCTCGGAGCAGCAGGAGAAGAGTATACCAAAAAATCTTTATTGTGGTGTAAATCGGCGTAAATGTTGAACCGTCGCCAGCCAGGCGGCGATCCAGCCGATCATCGCGGAAACAATCAGCAGCAGTAACGCCTCATCCCAACCCAGGCCGTGCAGGGTAAAGGTGGTGCCGAACACCTTGGCCACGCCGGTGACCACCGACTCCAGTCTCCACACCATCGCCCCGGACAACACCAACGACAGCAATGCGCCAAAGAAGCCCAGCATCGCACCGCCGTTCAGGAACGGCCGCAGGATGAAACCGTCGGTGGCGCCAATCAGCTTCATCACGTTGATGGTATCGCGACGGCTGAAGATGCTCAGACGTACGCTGTTGCCGATCACCAGGAACACCGCCACCACCATCAGCACGCCGATCATTGCAGCCACTTGCCCCACCAGCCCGGTCAGTGCAGCCAGACGAGCAAACCAGCTGTCGTCCATCCGCACTTCATCCACCCCCTGCACCGCCGCGACGCGATCGCGCAGGGTATTGAGGGTGTCGGAACTTTGGAAGCTCATTTTCGGCGTGATGATAGCGACCGCCGGTAACGGGTTCTCTTCCAACATATCCAGCGCGCCGCCAAAGCCGGACCAGTTGCGGAATTCGCCCCGGGCCTCTTCACGCGACAGGTAATTCACTTTCTCAACGCCGGCTTCTGCTTTGATGGCGTCGAGCACTTTCACCGCCGCGTCGTCATCCAGGGATTTATCCAGGTACACCGTTAACTGCGGCGTAGGGTACCATTGCGTCGCCGCGGTGCTGACGTTTTTCCAAACGATATAACACACGCTTGGCAGCGTCAGGGAGATGGCGATGACCATCACCGTCAGCAGCGTCGCCAGTGGCTGGCGCAGCATATCCTTGACGGCGTTCATCCAGGCGTAGCGCCATTGTTCCCGCCAGCCGCCACGCAGCGCTTTACTCTTGGCGGTTTTTGCATTATTCGCCATGATGCGCTCCTCCAGCCATGCGGCCCTGGCTCAGGCGCAGAATGCGGTAATTGCGACGGGCGATCAGCCCGGTATCGTGGGTGGCCATCAACACGGTGACACCCACGCGGTTAAACTCTTCGAACAAGCGCAGAATGCCTTCCGACAACGCATCGTCCAGGTTACCGGTAGGCTCATCCGCCAGCAGTACCGCCGGCTTGTTCACCACCGCGCGGGCGATACCCACACGCTGCTGCTCACCGCCGGAAAGCTGAATCGGGAAGTTCTTCGCCTTATCCAGCAGCCCGACCTTGTCCAACGCAGCGGAAACGCGGCGACGGATGTCTTCGGTGCTGGCGCCGGCGATAATCAGTGGCATTGCCACGTTGTCATACACCGTGCGATCCAGCAGCAGATGGTGATCCTGGAAAATCATGCCGATCTGACGACGCAGGAACGGCACCTCGCGGTTTTTCAACCGGCTGATGTCATGGCCGCCAAACCAAATATGGCCGGCGCTTGGCCGTTCGATACCACAAATCAGTTTCAGCAGGGTACTCTTCCCCGCGCCGGAATGGCCGGTCAGAAACGCCATCTCTGCCGGGCGCAGATGGAAATCCACCCCCTGCAGGGCCTGCCGTCCGCCCAGATAAGCTTTACTGACCTGTTCAAAGCGAATCATCCGTATTAATCCTCTCGGGCAAAAAGTGCCTCAATAAAATCGTCAGCCTTAAACGGCCGCAAATCTTCGATGCCTTCCCCAACGCCGATATAGCGAATCGGGATACCGAACTGATCGGCAATGGCGAAGATCACCCCGCCCTTGGCGGTACCGTCCAGTTTAGTCAGTGTGATACCGGTTAAGCCCACGGCTTCATTAAATAATTTCGCCTGGCTGACAGCATTCTGTCCGGTGCTGGCATCAAGAGTCAGCATAACCTCATGGGGGGCCTGGTCGTCCAGTTTTTTCATGACGCGGACGATCTTCTTCAGCTCTTCCATCAGGTGCGCTTTGTTCTGCAAACGCCCTGCCGTATCGGCCAGCAGCACGTCGATGCCGCGGGCCTTGGCGGCCTGGACCGCATCGTAAATCACCGAGGCGGAATCCGCGCCGGTATGCTGCGCCACCACCGGAATACGGTTGCGTTCGCCCCACACCTGCAGTTGCTCTACCGCCGCGGCACGGAAGGTGTCCCCCGCCGCCAGCATCACCGATTTGCCTTCCGCCTGGAACTGGCGAGCCAGCTTACCGATGGTGGTGGTTTTACCCACGCCGTTCACCCCAACCATCAGAATGACATACGGGTTTTTACCGCCAACATCCAGCGGCTGATCAACTTTAGCCAGAATTTCGGACATTTCCTCCTTCAGCTTGCCGTATAACGCATCGGCGTCTTTCAACTGCTTGCGGCTGGCATGCTGAGTCAGAGAGGTAATGATTTTACGCGTGGTTTCCACGCCGACGTCGGCAATCAGCAGCTGTTCTTCCAGCTCTTCAAACAGTTCGTCGTCAATTTTCTTGCCGCGGAACAAGCCGACAAAACCGGAGCCCAAATTTTGCTTGGTTTTCACCAGGCTACGTTTCAGCCGGGCAAAGAAGCCTTCTTTGGTCGGACGTTCCTGCTCCTGAGTGACCGCAGGGGCCAGCAGCTCGGATTCTTTTTCTTCTTCTTCTTCGATAATGGCCGGCGCGACAATAATCGGTTCCAGCGCCACGCTGGCAGACACTGGCTCTGGCTCTGGCTCTGGCTCTGGCTCTGGCTCTGGCTCTGGCTCTGGCTCTGGCACGATAGTAGGTTCAGGCTCAATTACTTCCAGTTCGGGCACCATCACCGGTTCCGGTTCAACCACTTCCGGTTCTGGCGCAATAATCGGCTCTGGCGTAACCACTTCGGGTTCTGATACCGCGGTCGTTTCTGGCTTAGGCTCGATGACAAGTTCGGGTTCAGGCTGAACCACGGCCACAGGCACGGCAATCTCTTCCGCTGCCGGCTGTTGCTGTTCTGCCGCCACCTGTTCAGTAAGGGTGACCATCTCTTCCGCCAGCTTTTCTGCCGGGGCAGTGTGTTCGACGATGGCCGGCACGCTTTCTGCAATATGCTCGCCGGTCAGACTGCCGTCCCACTCCCCAGGCGTCTCTACGGAAGCGGCAGGTTCAGATTCCTGCGCGGGGAGCTGGTCATCCAGCTTGGGAGCGACCGGTTCAGCCGGGGTCTCCACGGCCTGATTTTCCGCCGCTTCTACCGGCGTCTCAGGTTGCTGTTGCTCTTCTTCCTTCTGGCCGAAGCCCAGCCAGGAGAAAAACCCGCGTTTCTTATCTTTTGCCATGTTATGACTCTACTCCGTACCGAAGGCTTGCTTATGCTGACAATAATTCGCCGAGTCTATCACTTTCCCTCGTTCAGCAACACGCATCCGGCATGCTTTCCACTGTGAAATCAGGCAACAAAGTTTTACCGTTTCCCCCAGCGCCTCTCACCGGTAGAATAGAGGCAACTTATCGCCAACTCATTCGGCCTCACCGCCAGAAAACAATCAAAGCAAACCTATGACAAGACTATCGCCACGGGCATCGGCAAAAAAACCGCCTCAGGCTGCGGCCGGGCAGATCCGCATTATCGGTGGCCAATGGCGCGGGCGAAAACTGCCGGTACCCAACAGCCCCGGGCTGCGTCCGACCACCGATCGCGTTCGGGAAACCCTGTTCAACTGGCTGGCGCCGGTGATCCAGGGGGCACGCTGCCTGGACTGTTTCGCCGGTAGCGGCGCACTCGGTCTGGAGGCGTTGTCGCGCTATGCCAGCAGCGTCACGCTGTTGGAATTCGAACGCCCAGTGGCGCAGCAACTGGAAAAAAATCTGGCCCTGCTGCAGGGCAATGGCAAGGTGGTCAATACCAATGCGCTAAGCTGGCTGGCGACCCCCGCTCAGCCGTTTGACGTGGTGTTTCTCGATCCGCCTTTTCGCAAAGGCTTGCTGGCTGAAACCGTCACGCTGCTGGAGCAGCAGGGCTGGCTGGCCGATGAGGCCTGGATCTATGTAGAGGCCGAAGCCGAAAGCGCCGCCGCTGATGTCCCGGCCAACTGGCAATTACACCGTGAAAAAGTCGCCGGTCAGGTGGCTTATCGTCTTTATATCCGTTCGCAAGAGAAAACCGAAAATGCTGATTAATCTGGGTCGCCTGCTGATGCTGTGCGTGTGGGGCTTTCTGCTCTCCAACCTGTTTCACCCCTTTCCCAAGCCGCTGAAATATTTCATCGACGTGGCGCTGTTCTTTATGGTGGTGATGCACGGGCTGCAGCTGGTTCTTTTGAAGTCCACGCAACCGAAAGATCAGCCGATAAGCTACTGGCAAGAAGCCAAGATCTTCATCTTTGGCGTCTTCGAACTGCTGGCCTGGCAGAAAAAACAGCCGCCAATCAAAAGAAAATAACCCCACATGGGCACCGGGTCCGGTGCCCTACGGCTGGGCAATAAATGAGACGAAGCGCGTGCCCTGCATGCTCAACGTGCCCTGTGCGCCTTTTTCAATCGGATTATACTGCCACGGCTTCAACCGCAGCCGGATCTCCTCGCCACCGCGCTGCGGGCTAAACACCACCTCATAATGCATCGGCTCATTGACCAGCGGCTCACGCTGCGGTGCCCGGGTCTTGGCGACCGGAAACTCACGTTTATCACTCACCGTGACCTGCAAACTGCGTACCGGCGCACGGTCGTTATCCGCTTCAATACGGCGCTGATTGAAATAGCGGTGCGTCGCCAATACGGCGATCAACGCGATCACAGCGATAAAAAACAGCGGTGGCTTACTCATCTTACTTCCCATCTCCACGCGGTGAAATCAGCGTAAACATAGCACACCTCCTGAAATGGCATCGCAGTTGCCCCGCCTACCGGCGTTCACTCCTCACTACGCAGCTTATCATCGGCATTAGATTGAGTTACGCCGAGTACCCCCCCAAGGGGGCGTGGGGAATGTTGATGCCCGCATAGCGCAGAATGTCCAGCAGGCGGTTTTCCCCCTGATGATGAAACAGTCGCCGATCGCTACTGGCACCCAGCTTGTGCAAGGCCTGGACCTTGTGTGAGCTGATGGTTTTTTCACTGCGGCCCAAGCGCCGCGCCAGCTGCTTTTGCGGTTCGCCATGCGCCAGTGCACTGATAACCAAAAGCTCTTTTTGCGTCAGGTGACAGCAGACGCACATCTGAGTCCGCCGATATTCGGCCAAAAAATGCTGATGCCCAAGCCGATGGCGCAGCACCAGCAGCGAATTCAACTCGGCCGGCCCCAGCTTTTTTTGCAGGCAAACCGGCGGTTTCAGCCTGGAAGACAGGCCCGATAAGAAAGGGCCATAACCGTCGCTCCACATCAGCCAGGTCACATGAGAGAGCCTCTTGCAAAACTCCCTGCGAAAGACAAAGTAGTTATCCAGGCTTTCACCCTGACCGTGAGTGTCTGACAGCAACAGGTCAAATGGCTGTTTCTGCACCAGACCCTGCAAATCCGACAGCCGGTCAGTGACCCCGCAAACTTCAAACTGAGCCGGAAGCGAGGCAAGCACCGACAACACCCCGAGCCGAAACCAGGGATCCGGCTCCATAACCATCACTTTTAGACGCATTATTGTTTCTCCTTAAACAGGGAGCCTTAGTGGCCACCGTACGATAATCCACTTCAGCCATTCCACCCTGTGGCAAAAACAGCTGGTCCAACAGGTACCTGCCAACCTGCTGATGCAACAGACTACAGAAGTGATACAGCTCGCAACGCTGGCGGCGGTTCAACGAAGCACTGGCATCTGTGGCTGGGCCGATCCCCCATTGAGCAAACCGGTCATTCAGCGCGTGGAGATAACGTCCGGAGTGACGCGCGGGCGATGTATCGAGCGCGCTCGCATCATGGCGACACTGCGCCACTATCTGCGGCAATGCGTTCTTCCGGCAGTTGCCAATAAAAGAAGTCGGCGAGCGGCCCACCCACGTGCTCGCCTCAGCCGGAGAGGAAAACAATACGCCTCCCAACAACGCCGCCGCCATCCCAACGGCGAGCGTATAGCCCTGAGGGGGTAAGCACCCGTTGATAAATTGTTTCAACAGTCGGCCAGGCCATCGCCCACCGGCCATTAAAGACCGGCAAATTTCAACGCGCACCAAATGACCCCCCACCAAAAAATGCCACAAACCAGCAACATCGCCAGCCAGGTGTAGCGACGGATACGTTTATCCCTGGCTGACGACCACATCCGGGCTCCTCCTGGCTGGGCATAGCCGAGATCCATGCAGCAACGCATGGAGTTGTTGATCGCAGCACACACCCAGTTTGCGCATCGCGCTGCGCTTATGGGCGCTCAGGGTCTTCGTCGTGAATCCGCCCGTCGGCGTAGTGAGATGTTCCAGTGCACCACAGACAAAATGACTGAGAACCTGCAGCTCGGGCCAGCTGAGCACAATATTTGCCGGCATCCGGGGAAACGAGTCGCTGTTCATAAAGGCAAGGTGGCTCATTGCCTGGCGTTTCTGCAGCAAATCATGCAGCAGATGTGGCTGCAGATCATGCGGCAGGCACAGCGGCCCTTCATGGGGAGCCAACGGGCTGAGGGTGGTTAGCAACGGCGTAAGGGGTTCGCTGTACAGCAGCCAGGTTGTATCGATGTTGAAGCGCAGATAGTGGGAATAGAACAGGAAAAAGTCGCGTAGCCTGTCGCGATGCCCGGAGAGGCCGGTGAGGATGACATCCGCTCCGCCTTGCGACAACGTCTGTCGCAGAGTCAAAAGATCGTCGACCACGGTTAACGATGCGATTGCCTGGCGGGCCAGTTCGAGTACCCGCAGGGTGCCTTCGCGCATCAACCCCGGTGCCATCATCACGACCACGCGCAAACGCGGTGGAAGGGAGGTTGCAGACATAAGTTAGTCCTCTGCAGTGGATTCAGGGTTGCTGGCTATCGGCCTGATAGCGTTGACGTACCAGCAATTGGGTGGCCGGGTGCGAACAATGCCGCTGGCGTAACTGGGCATAGCGCCGTTCATTTTCAGCCAACCAAGGGGTCTCACTGACGCAACGCCACAACTCGGCGGCCTTGCGCAAAGCGCACAACCAGTCTTCTACGCCGTAAGCTATACCGCGAAGTTGCATGATGCGCCGCTCCAAACTGGCGGCTTTGATGGCAACGGCACGGGCGGCCTTGCGGGTGAGTATCGTGGGTGCGGCCATCGCGGTTATTTCCTGCTGCATGGTGGTTTTTACTCCTCCTGTCAGATCACCTGCCGCCATTTATTTGCAAAGAAAATAGATGCGTAAAAAAATGGAAACAGGCTATTTTCTCTCCAGTAAGATCCTCATACGGCATCGGGCCGGAGAGGCTATATGGAGCCAAAATAATGAAAACTCGAAAACACCTCACTCTCGGTGAAATAAATGACATCCTGCTTGCCACGCACATTGGAAAACATCCGGAGCGTGACCGTTGTTTAATACAGATGTGTTTTATCCACGGGCTGCGCGCCAGCGAAGCCTGTCAGTTAAAAATATCTGATATCGATCTGCGCGATAACGTGATTTATATCCGCCGCCTGAAGAACGGTTTTTCGACCGTGCATCCCCTGGCGCCAGATGAACTGCCGCACTTGTTGTGCTGGCTGAATTTGCGTAACAAGTGGCGCGATGCTGACAGCGAGTGGTTATTCCTGTCGCAAAAAGGCGGCCAACTGACGCGTAAACACGTGCATTACTTGATTAAACGCTACGGCGAGGCCGCCAATATTACGGTGGCATCGCACCCACATATGCTGCGACATGCCTGTGGCTATGCGCTGGCGGATTCGGGCGTCGACACCCGTTTGATTCAGGATTATCTGGGTCACCGGAATATTCGACATACGGTGATATATACCGCCAGTAATCCCAATCGCTTTATTGGATTATGGCAAAAAAAGTGAGGTGAAAAATAGGTCATTTTGGACCAAAGTGTTACATATCTTAGTTTTGTACGATTTCAAGTCAATAAGAATACCCCCCACTTTCACGCAACAATTTTATTTCCTTCAATATCAACAACCCACTAAACAAAATAAAAAAGGCTCACCGAAGCGAACCTTTGTTAAATAAATTAACGCAATTAAACAGCGAAGCAACGTCATTTTGTTTTCAGATACATACACTGACAAATCCGTCAGCACTCCACGAAAACTAAAACATTAGCCCGCGGGGATACCTAAAAACAGATTAATTATCTGAATGTCACAATTTGGTCCAAAATGTCGCATTTTCAGCACGATAAAAAACAAATACATCACACTGAAATAAAAGGAGAAAATAAAAAAACAACTTTAATTGATATACCAAAATGAAATTCTGCATCTTTGCACCGGTCCCCTTTAAAACAGCAAAGGTAGAAATACTGGTGGATACATGCTCGTGAAGAAAATACGCAATAGTGGCGACAGATTCACTCTTGTTTTTTTCAAGTCACCCAACACGGGTTTCAGCATTAATCGAAAGCACCGGGCACAAGACAATTTATCCATGGCAAAGCCACACCAACAACTATTGATTGTACAAGGAGACAGGGGGTTTTATGAAGCTTCAGCATGACGAGAATATCACCCTGCCGGATACGGTAGCGCACCTGGCCGAACAGCCGTTATGTCGCATTGTGGCCACCTGGGGGTTGCTGCAAAACCACTATCTGAATCGCCAACGCATCATGCAGGCCTTTAACGTACCGCGCCGTAAAGCGGGTTACATTCTGCGCTATATCGTACACAGCCCTTGCATCACCTGCGATCAACACGTTTATACCCATCCGCGATCGCACCGCCAGGAACTGCGGGTCTGGATCCGCACGGTAAGCCAACCTGTGCCATTACGAACAAAGAGTACCAGGGTTCGCAATGAAGACAGGCAAAGCGTCTGGGCACAACTGCTTCAGCGGCCGTGGAGCGAACTGCATCTGTAATAACCGGCCCTTTTCGCTCCCCCTCATTGGAGAGGTTGCCTATAGACAACTTTTTCCCACCGGGGCCAAGCCGTAATGACATGAACAGCGTTGCGTCTAACCGGCCCCGACTTTTTCAAACCAAGGGGGAATGACCCTGTCTTGACCAAAAGAACCTTGTATCACCTGGAGCGGCTTGTCTGGAACCTGATGCTTACCCTCAGTGCACTGCTCTGGTGTCTTTTTGCGCTGCTGCTCTACTGGTTTTTTTAACCCCGGCACAATTTTTTCATTTGATTGCAGGAGAGATGATATGCGTTTGACCGTTAACAATCGTACCGGCTATTTCCCCGCTCCCAAGGAGCTGGACCTGCTTCGTAATATTGCCACGGCGGACAGTCTGCCCAGCATTGTTCTCAAACTGCAGCCCGCCGCCGAAAGCGCCGTGCGGCTAGAGCCCCTGCCCCATACCGGTGGTGTCAACTGGCTACCGCTGCTGTGGCAACTGGTGGTGCTGAAGTCTTGCCGGCATGACCTGAAACTGAGTCTGCAAGCACCGTTTTCCACCCCCGCCTGGCACCGTCTGTTAGGCGTGCTGAACATCTCTCCCGGTCTGGCCACCAAACAGCCACAGAGCCTGCCACTTTTGACGCTAACAGAGAGTCGGGTGTTGCTGACATTGCTTGGCGGCATGCACCCCTGGCAGCTGGCTGCCCGCATGAACCGAGATATCCGCACCATTTCCAGCCATAAAAAACGGGCCATGGACAAAGCCGGTTTGCAACATAACGGCGAACTCTATGCGCTGGGGGCGCTGCTTTACGGCCCACAGCATGCAACCGCGCAGATTGCCTTACCGGCAGCGGAACAGCAAGTGTTGGCCGCCCTGCTGCGCAACGGCAGCGTCACGGCGACCGCGCAGTTGCTGGGGAAAAGCGTCAAAACGGTGAGTGGCCAAAAACACAATCTTATGCGCCGGCTTAATGTGCCCCATGAGGTGGCACTGTTTGCCGCCGCCGAGCACTACCATGCCGGGCCCCAAAAAAACTGCCTCGTCCACTCTGAATAGGCCTTAAACATTAAATCAATGGCCAATAGGAAAAAAGCCATCGCTTAATTATCACGCTGTGACCATTTCGCGCGAATTAAGCCCTGGCCGAAAGTTAAAATTCAATTCTTTTGAATCGTTGGGCATTGCTGGCGGTATAGAGTACCGTATGCTGAATATTCCGGTGGCCGAGATAGTCTTGTATCAACCGGGTATCCATACCTTTATTTGCCAGGCTATAACCGCAGGCGTGACGCAACATGTGGGGATGGGCAGGTAATTCGAGACAGGCCGCTTTACCGTAATCGCGGATCAGTCGGTAGATTTGCTGGCGCGATAGCCGGCCGCCCTTGCGCGACAAAAACAACCAGGGCTGGCCGGCATGCGGGCTGTCTTTACGGTCATCCAGCCAGCGTTTAAGCATCAGGGTCTCATCCGGTTGTAATGGGTGCTGAACCGACAGACCATTTTTCAGTCGCGAAATAAAAACCCGCCGCTCGGCGAGTTCTATATTGTCCAGCGTCATACGGCTTAACTCGCTGGCCCGCAAACCGTGAACAAAGCACATGGTGATCATACAGCTGTCCCTGACCGAGTTTAGTCCTCCCTTTATATTTTTTATCATTTTTTTTATTTCTGATTCATTCAGATATTTTCTTATTTCCAATTGCATAACTCCCCAGAAACATCATGTATCAAGCAGGACCGATGGCGGGTTTAAAAAACAGCCAAAAATGCAAATACAGTTACCAAACGTGCTAAATAGTAATGAGACTCTAAGATTAATCCTTAGCTATTATTGTCACGCGCAGCATTAATTACTAATTAATTAGCATTCGCATCGGGCAGTTATTGTTCTTAGAAAATGATTCACGGCGGTCGAGCAGCCATTGTCAGTAAATTTTCCCGAGAAAAACCACGGCTCCCTTTCTTACTCTGCAAATAAGTTACAGTTCATCAGCAAGAAAGCATTGTCGATCGCAGAGGCGCTGCCTACACTGCAAACAGAAGTGACGCTGGTGACAATTTGGAGCCGGAAGCTACGGTTCCCATAATGAATAAGGAAGACATAATGAGTTGGCCGTTCCTTGCCGTATTCTTTTCCGGTTGGCTGTTCGTCGATGCCTCCTACCGTGGGCCTCGCTGGCAGCGCTGGGTGTTTAAGCCCATCACCCTGCTGCTGTTGTTATTGCTCGCCTGGCAAGCCCCGATACTGGGCCCTGCCGGCTATCTGATCGTCCTCGGCCTGCTGGCAACCTTAATCGCCGACACCCTGCTGCTGCTGCCGCGCGAACGCGTGCTTTACGCCATCGGTGCCTTTTTCCTGTCGCACTTGCTGTATACCCTGAGCTTCGCCAGTCAGATGACCTTCAGCCTGTTTTGGCCGCTGCCGTTGGCGCTGCTGATTATCGGCGTGCTGTTACTGGCAACAATTTGGACGCGACTGGAAGAAATGCGTTGGCCGATCGCCACTTATGTAGCGATGACGCTGCTGATGGTATGGCTGGCGGGTGAGCAGTACTTTATGCGCAGCACCGATTTTGGTTTCTCGCTGCTGGCGGGCACTTCACTGCTGCTGCTGGCCAACGTGGTGTGGCTGGTTAACCGCTATCGCTGGACCTTCCGCGCTGCGGATGCGCTGGTGGCCTTCTGCTATTTCTCCGGCCATTTCCTGATCGTACGTTCGCTGTATCTGTAAGGCTGCTCAGGGCGGGTTCGACTGCCGAACCCGCTGTTGTTATACCAGCGCTTTCAGCGTCAGTCCGTCATCCGCGCCAAGCTGGTTGCGGTAAATATCGCCATCGCGCGAGAAGAACGCCAGCGTACTGCCATCCGCCCGCAGCAAAGCTATGCCGTCCGGTGCCGGGCGCCAACCGACCACCTCGGCGGTTAACACCTTTTCCAAACAGTGCTGCCGATCAACCAATGAGTAGCCGTTGATTTCACTCTGTTCACCGGCCAAAAACTCAATCTGACATTGTTGTTCGGCATTGGCGACCTGCCATTGCCCCGCCAATGATTGCGCGCTGGGAAGAACCAAACTGCTGGCCATAACTGCTCCCGTTACCATCATACCGCCTGCCACTAAGGCGGCGTGCGCTAAGCTGCCCTTCATATCGTCTCCTGTATAACGCCCGGCCAACCGGCGCCGGGCGTTAGCACCTGCACTGTTAAACGATAAAGTCAGTGGCGACGTCAACCTGGCCGACGATCTTCACCAGGAAGTCCGGGGCCTGATGGCCGCCGATATTCAGGGCCAGATCGCTGACGTTATTCGACGCATTGTAAGACAGTAAGGCTTCGCCCGCTGCGCCACTGAAATGATCGACGAAGTGGATCTGATCGCCACCCTGCGCGCCCTGATTGAAGAATGACAGGTCGATTTTATCGATGCCTTTCTGGAAATCCTTGATCCAGTCGGAGGCACCCGGCGCAGAATCGCTGACCGCAGAGAAGACAAAGGTGTCTTTGCCCGCACCGCCCCACAGCTCATCAGCCCCACCACCGCCGAATAGCACGTCGTTGCCCGCGCCACCTTTCAGCACGTTGTTGGCCGCATTGCCGACGATCACGTCATTGCCTGAACCGCCAATCGCGTTCTCGATGGTCACACCTGCGGCAATGGACACGTTGCCTTTCAGCCCACCCACGTCGGAGAAAGATTTCTCGTTCAGATTAATACGCTGGTTAGCGGTGTAACCGGAGAAATCGAAGGTGTCATTGCCGCCCGCATCCCAGGCCGCAAAAATCACTTTTTGCGAATTGCTGGTGGTACTGAGGAAGTCACGGCCGGTATTTGAGTTGAAGCCATACACGGTATCGCCGGTACGGGTGGTCTGGTTGGCACCATACAGATGCTGAATAGCGGAAATGTCATCCAGCAGTGGCGCCGCAGCGTAGTGCCCGCCGTTGTCGCCACCGGTGTTGGTTTCGCTCCAGTAACTCATCAGGCTGAACTCACGAGTATCTTCGGCGTAGCTGGCGTCTCTGTAGGTCGGGTTGCCTTCACCGGCGTTGTAATCGCCCGGATGGCTCAAGCCCAACGCATGGCCAATTTCGTGGGTAAAGGTCTGGCGGCCGTAGTCTTCGCTGGCCGGATGTTTCACGTTGGACTGGTTGACGTTGTACCAAGTCTGCCCGCCCAGGTTTTGGCCCTGATAAATGGTGTTCGGCAGGAAGGCGTAAGCCTGGGTATCGTAGTCATAATGGCCGGGACGATCCTGGCTGTAGTTACCGAAGGTGATATTGGCCTTCTGGCCGGCACCAACTTCGGTAAAGGTGATATTGGCCACGTCAGACCAGGACTGCAGCGACAACTTAGCCTGCTGCTGCTGTTCCGCGCTGAATTTGCTCAGTCCGGTATCGCCGGCGACGTTGGTGGAAGAGAATTTATAATCCGGGAAAGAGAACGTTAATTTAACCGGTTGGCCAAAAACTTTATAACCGTTCCAGGTTTGGTTCTCGCGGGTAATAAACAGCCCGGCTTGTTCGGTAGAAAATGAGTCCTTGCCATTAACCTGAATCCCGTTGCCTCGCTCATGATAATGCAGCAAATCATCTACTGCATTGTAAGCGGAGCTCGCAGCCGCAAGGCTGGATTCAGTAATTTCAATTGCCTTTTTAGTAGATTGCATTGGTTCGATTCCACTCATTAGCTGATTGTTTTCAATCAGACAGATAGACATAACCTGCCAGGAAGCCACGGAGAACGAACCGTACGCTTACGGGAAGGAGTTTATGCGCCGTTGCCGGCAGTGTGTTAGAGAGAATTAATGCATATATATCAGCAAATAAGATTACCACCATAAATGGTAATCGATTCCAATTATAGGCAGCGGTATAAAACTGCACATAAAATAATCAGCCATTTATTATCGTTTCGAAGGCGATTTATGCTGGTTTTTTACGTTCTTTACAATATTAATGAAACTTAAATGCCATGAGTTGGTAACAAACTCCAACAAAAATGCGGCCTGCAGAGCCAAGCGAATCGTGCTGGGATTTAGACGGCTAAAAGTTAAATTTTGCTAAAGCGTTATAGATTAATAACTCTTTATTATTAGCCGCCGGTACTTTTTAGTTCTCGCAGGAATAACATTTTCTTTTTTTGACTAATCACCTCGGGTCTTTCGCGCTCGTCGCCCCCTGATAAACGACATGGGAAAAAAGAAATACCCCAATTCTCCCTCCGGTGCGCCATTAGCAATAATTCTCATCCGTCGCTTGACTCTGGAGTGGACTCCAGGGTGTAGAGTTGGTTTCAAGAAGCTCATTAACTGCCCTGAGGGGGGACGTTATGCATAACCATGAAAATCACAATCATCAGGAACATAACCATGCCGAAGGTGGCTGCGGGTGCAATCACAGCCACAGCAAAACCCAGCACGGTTGCAGCAGTGAAAAACAAAACGCTGTCAACCCTGGCGAACACACTCATGCTCACGATCATGGCGCCAGCTGTTGCAGCGCTGACGATCATGGCGATCCGGACGAGGAAAGTGACAGGCTCGCTGCCGCCCCTCTCTCCGGTAGCGAGCGCTACAGTTGGAAAGTCACGGGTATGGACTGCCCCAGCTGCGCTAAAAAGATTGAAAATGCCGTTACTGCCATCCCGGGTGTCGTAAATGCACGGGTGTTATTCGCCACCGAAAAGCTGGTGGTAGACGGCCAGTCGAACCTTAGCCTGCGCATCCAGGACGCAGTGCAACAAGCCGGGTTTACCCTGCTCGGCACCCAGGCAAACCAAGCCGAGCCGCCTAAACCTTCACGCCTGGGGGAATTCGGCCCGTTGCTGCTGCTCACCGCGCTGATGATCGTCAGTTGGGCACTCAGCATGGTCAATCCAGAGCTGAGCCGCATCGCCTTTATCGCCACCACGCTGGTGGGGTTGGCACCGGTCGCCACCAAGGCGATACGTCTGATCCGCTCCGGCACGCCGTTTGCCATCGAAACGCTGATGAGCGTGGCAGCCATCGGCGCGCTGTTTATCGGCGCTACCGCCGAAGCGGCCATGGTGCTGTTGCTGTTTATGGTCGGCGAAATGCTCGAATCCTACGCCGCCAACCGCGCCCGTCGTGGCGTGAAAGCGTTGATGGAGCTGGTTCCTGAAGATGCCCTGCTGCTGCAGGGTACCGAGCGTAGACGCGTGCCGGTCTCCAGCTTGCGTCCCGGCGATGTGATTGAAATTGCCCCTGGCGGTCGCCTTCCGGCCGATGCCGAACTGCTCAACCCGTTCGCCAGCTTCGACGAAAGCGCCCTGACCGGCGAGTCGGTCCCGGTCGAACGTCAGCAAGGTCAGAAAGTGGCGGCGGGCAGTTTGTCGGTCGATCAGGCCGCGCAGATGAAGGTGATTTCCGAGCCGGGTAAAAACGCCATCGACCGTATACTGCAGCTGATTGAGGAAGCCGAAGAACGCCGTGCGCCGATCGAGCGTTTCCTTGACCGTTTCAGCCGTTACTACACCCCGGCCATTATGCTGCTGGCCATCGCGGTAATTCTGGTGCCACCGTTGATGTATGCTCAACCCTGGGATGTCTGGATTTATCGCGGCCTGACCCTGTTGCTGATCGGCTGTCCTTGTGCACTGGTGATTTCCACTCCGGCAGCCATTACCTCCGGACTGGCGGCGGCAACCCGTCGCGGCGCGTTGATTAAAGGTGGCGCGGCGCTGGAACAGCTCGGCCAGGTGCAAACCATCGCCTTCGATAAAACCGGTACCCTGACGGAAGGCAAACCGACGGTGACGGATGTGCTGCCGCTCAACGGCATCAGCGAACAGTCACTGTTGATCCTTGCCGCGGCGGTAGAAGCCGGCTCCCATCACCCGTTGGCGCAGGCCATTATCAATCGCGCCGAACAATATGGTGCTCCTTTGCCGCCGGCACAGAACCGTCGTGCGTTGGCCGGCGTCGGTGTGGAAGGCATTGTCGACGGTAAAACCGTGCTGATCAGTACACCGGCCAAACTGGCTGCAGGCTTGCTCAATCAGCAAGGTGCTAACCAGGTGGAACGGTTGGAAAATGCCGGTAAAACGGCAGTAGTGGTACTGGAAGATGGCGTGCCGATCGGCCTGCTGGCCCTGCGCGATACGCTGCGCAGCGATGCCAAGCAGGCGATTGCCGAACTGAATGCGTTGGGGATCAACGGCGTAATGTTAACCGGCGACAACCCTCGAGCGGCCGCAGCGATTGCCGCCGAGCTGGGGCTGGACTACCGTGCCGGTTTGCTGCCGGAAGATAAAGTGAGGGCGGTAACAGAGCTGAGCGAGCTGCGGCCAACGGCGATGATCGGCGACGGCATCAACGATGCGCCGGCAATGAAAGCCTCCAGCATCGGTATTGCCATGGGCAGTGGCACCGACGTGGCGCTGGAAACCGCCGACGCGGCGCTGACGCACAATCGGCTGCTGGGCGTGGCGGAGATGATCCGCATCTCGCGCGCTACACACGCCAATATCCGCCAGAACATCACCATTGCGTTGGGGCTGAAAGGGATATTCCTGATCACCACCCTGATGGGCCTGACCGGGCTGTGGCTGGCAGTGCTGGCGGACTCTGGCGCTACCGCGCTGGTCACCGCCAACGCCCTACGCTTGCTGAAGAAACGTCAGTAATAAGAACCACATATCAGGATGCCAGCAATGGCATCCTGATTCACTTAGCTGAAAAATAACACCGGCAAGTCGCACGTAATAACCATAAAACCAGCATGCCTTTCTATATTCTTCCGCCACCTATTCCTGAAACCCGATAAGCCTACCTAACTTATCAGAGTCATGGCCGAATGAATGAAACCGCTATATTTTAAAATCCTGAACCTGATCGTCGTCCCTTTTATCCCTACACTGGCTCTGGCGCAGCAGCCTGATTCTGCCGCCACAGAGCAACTCATTGATAGCGCCGATCGCCCCCTTTTCACCACCCCTAACGCCTTACCCGCAGCCCAGCATAACGATGCGCCCAAGGCAAAACCCCAGCCTGAGCATCGCCTGTTGCCGATTTGGGGGGATGAAGCACGCGCCCGTGGTTATGATCTGCCGGAACCCTTCGGGATCGGCATCAACTACATGAACATGCGGCAAAATATCGATGTCGACAGTATCCAATTTTCCGGCCTCAGCCTGGGCAAAACTCCCTTGCCATCCAATTTGTTCAACATCGACGTGGGCAAAACTCGCGAGAAAAGCAAAACGGAAACCATGCGTCTGGACACCTGGGTACTGCCATTCCTCAATGTTTACGGCATCATCGGCCATACCAAAGGCAGCTCGCTGTCCCAGGTCTCCGTAGACGCCGATCCCAGTCAACAAAAAGGGATGGATAAAGTCATCGCCAGAATCGTACACGGCATGAACAAAAGCGGGCAACTGCGCGATCTGGATTTTAAGCTCGATTTTAAAGGTACTACTTACGGCGCCGGTTTCACGCTGGTTGGGGGATATGAGAACTGGTTCACCTCGGTCGATACCAACTACACCCGCACCAATTTCGATATCCTTGATGGCCAGATTTCCGCACTGACGGTGTCGCCTCGGGTAGGTTACCGCTTCCTGCTGCCCGGTATCAGTGGCCAAACCCATCTCAACCTGTGGGTCGGCACCATGTATCAGGACGTCCAGCAGAGGTTCAAAGGCAGCCTGAGTGATTTAAAAATGCCAACCGAACTTCAGAGCCTGATGATGATGGCCAATCAGCAAGGTGAAGGCCGTTTTGACGTGAAACAGCACCTGCAATCGCCGTGGAACGTACTGATTGGCACGCAATACGAGATCACCAGACACTTTAACCTGTTGACCGAATTTGGCTTTAGCGAACGTAACAGCTTTATGGTCTCCGGTGAATATCGCTTCTGATGGCAATATCGATCCGCAGTTTGCCGCTGGTATTGTTGGTTCTGCTACCCGGAGCTCACGCCACTTTGTTGTCACGCCAGCAAATAGATAAAATGTTGGCCCCTTTGGGGTCTAACAACCAATTCGACAGCAGCAAAGCCATCGATTGGGGAGTCTTGCCCGGCCCGTTCTATACGCCAGAACTCGGTCTTGGCATCGGTACCGCCGTCGTGGGGATATATCGCCCGGACAGCCAGGATAAAGTCAGCCAAAACTCGACGCTGGCGTTAAAGGGCTTTTTCAGCACCACCGGTGCCTTCGGCGTCGGTTTCCAAAACCACAGTTTTTTCGCTGACGACCAATGGCGTTTTTTTGCCGACGGCTCGCTGAATAATATGCCCACCTATTTCTGGGGCACCGGTTACCAGGCTGGGCATAACAACGGCAACAAAGAAAAGTACACGCAGCAGGCATTCCAGATAGCCCCACAGCTGCTGTATCGCATTGCCAATGCCACCTACGCGGGGGTTGGCTGGGATTTTTCCTCGACGCACGCCAGCAAAACTGATGAGGATAACAGCAGCCTGTTAAGGGCCCAAATAGCCGGCGTTTCATCACTAAGTTCAGGAGTCAGCGGTTCGCTGAGTTACGATACGCGCGACTTCGTTTCTAATGCCAGCCGTGGCCAGTATCTTCGCCTGAGCGACACCTATTTTGCGCCAGAATTGGGCGGCGACAGCCGTTTCAATACTGTAGAAGGCCAGTACAATGCCTACCACAGCTTGAGTGCGAAAAGCGTGCTGGCGTTAGACGCTTACAGCCGCCTGACGACGGGCGAGGTGCCCTGGGACAGGCTGTCCGGCCTGGGTGACGACAAACGCATGCGCGGCTATTATCAAGGCCGCTATCGCGACAGAAATGTGTTCAGCAGCCAGATCGAGTATCGTCGCAAGCTGAACTGGCGCCACGGTTACGTTCTTTGGGCCGGTGCGGGAACGCTAAGTAGCAAGGCCGGCGATTTGGGCCAGGGGCCCTGGTTACCCACGCTGGGAGCGGGTTACCGTTTTGAATTCAAACCGAAAATGAACGTGCGGCTCGATTTTGGCATCGGACGTGGCAGCAGTGGATTTTACTTTCAGGTTGGGGAAGCTTTTTAATGCGCTCTGTTGTACTGCTGATTTTGTTGTCGTTTACTTCCGCGCTATCTGCCAAACCCGTGGAAACGTTGGTGACCTCGCAACCCATCAACGAAAGCCGTATCGCCTGGCCGGTGGCTGCGCCGCTGTCCCCGCCGGATGGTTTGCGCCCCTGCTGTGCCTTTGGCTACAACCTCAAAGCGCAAGTTTGGGGTATCCCAGTCCCCTTTTATCAGTTGGGTAACCTGGTGGATGCCGACCGGCTTGGCCGTCACCACTATAACGACAGCGCTTTCAATGCCGTTAGCAACTTGATGGGACTTGGCAGCGAGCAATTGGGGGTGATGTACACCCGCCGCGGGGGATTTATCGATATCGCTCACGTACGCGACACCGCCGACAATACCCTTTTCCTGTTCAGCCAACTGCTACCCCGATTGGGCCAGCAATGGAATATCGATCTTAGCCCCGAGTTGGCAATACGCCGTATCCAGCTGAACGCCTTTACCCCACCTCAGGATGCTGCGCAGCGCTATACGCTCGCGGCGTATTTGGCAGGAGAACTCGCCTTTCAAATGGCGGCGTGGCATGAAGTGGCACAGTGGTATGGCTACCAGTCGGTACCGGGGTTTTCTGAGGAGGTTTCGGCTTTTTCACCGGAAGATTTGTATTCCAACCTGCTGGGATCACGGCTGGCGATCGATGCTATCTTGCAGGGGCAGGCGGTTTCCCTAACGGCCTACAACCAGGCCATGGAGAATTTGCTCCCCCAGGCCCTGCACCAGCTTGGCGCCGTCTCCATCAGGGCAACTCAGCGGCAGTTTGACGGGATTGACGGCGACTGGTGGGACAGCCAGCGCCGGGTACCGGAGAAGTTTCTGGTCTTAAAACGGGATTACACGACCGGCAGCAATCGCCTGCCGGCTCTGCCGCCGTTCGAAAACACCGCCCCACAACGCCTGATGTTACCGCTGCAGGTTCAGGGGTTCTGGCTGGCAAAGCTGGGTGAACTGCAACTCTGGCCGACGGATGCGATGCATTCTCTGCCGGTGCCGCCCCACTATTACCGCCCGCAGGATTTCAGGGGGCTGGCAATGCACGCTCGCGCATCGGACGCACAGCAAATACTGCAAAAACGCTAGGCAAAATCGGCGATTAGCGCTCAACACCTTTACGCAATAAATAGCGGTAAGGCGTTTTTTCAGTTTCCTGCGCCACCAGCGTGTGCTCCATAAAACGGCAAAAACCCGGAATATCGCGGGTGGTGGCCGGATCGTCAGCAATAATCAGCAGGGTTTCACCGTTATCCATATGGCGCACGGTTTTACGCACCATCATTACCGGTTCCGGACAGCGCAGCCCCAGCGCATCAAGCGTCTGGTCGGCCTGGGCAAACAAGTCAGTCATGCAATTTTTCTCGGTCAAAAGCGATCGGCGTACGCTCGCCGCATCTCATTAGCGCCTAGTTTACGCCGGTAGTTTTTCTGTGCAAGATGCGTTAACGTTTGCGTTAAATTTAACCATTGCATTGGTTGCGCAAACGCGTATCATGCGGCCGCGCAGCTTATTTCGCTGCACAGACAAGACATTCTGGGTTCCCTCACCCCACTGCTAAAAAGGCTACAACATGTATTCGTTTACCGCTCGACAGCGCCTTACCGCGTTGGTCTGGCTATCGCTGTTCCATATTGTCATCATTACCTCCAGTAACTACCTGGTGCAGTTGCCGATGTCCATTTTCGGTTTCCATACCACCTGGGGTGCGTTTACCTTCCCATTTATCTTTCTGGCAACCGACCTGACGGTGCGTATTTTTGGCGCCCCGCTGGCGAGACGCATCATTCTTTCGGTGATGGTGCCGGCCCTGTTTATCTCGTACGTCATCTCCACCGTCACCTATCAGGGGGAATGGCAGGGGTTTGCCGCACTGGGTAGCTTTAACCTGTTTGTCGCACGTATCGCCGTCGCCAGCTTTATGGCTTACGTGCTCGGTCAGATCCTCGACGTACACGTTTTCAACCGGTTACGCCAGCGCAGCGCCTGGTGGGTGGCCCCTGCCGCGGCCATGTTCCTCGGCAATATCAGCGACACGCTGTCGTTCTTCTTTATTGCATTCTACAAGAGCAGCGACGCCTTTATGGCCAACAACTGGGTCGAGATTGCACTGGTCGATTACAGCTTCAAAGTGCTGATCTGCATGCTGTTCTTCCTGCCAATGTATGGCGTGCTGCTGAATATGCTGCTCAAACGCATTGCCGCTCGCCAGGGCGACAGCAGCCTGCAACCGAGCTGACCCGTGTTATCATTGGCGGCCTACCCATCCGGAGGCCGCCATGACCGTCACCACCCGCCACGCCACCCTCGAAGAAATTCATCGTCTGTATCAGCAAATCCCCGAATTCGGCAA
Source organism: Serratia sp. GW822-FHT06D09 (assembly GCF_058799515.1). NCBI lineage: Bacteria > Pseudomonadati > Pseudomonadota > Gammaproteobacteria > Enterobacterales > Yersiniaceae > Serratia > Serratia sp. GW822-FHT06D09. The sequence goes on along the minus strand of NZ_JBXALO010000007.1, from coordinate 238,805 downwards.
TCTGCACAACCTCAACGATCTGCAACAGCGCATCGGCTCACTCCCGATGGCCGCACTGATCGCCGAAGTCGACGGCCAGGCTGCCGGTTTCAAGCTCGGTTATCAGCAACAAGACAGGGTGTTTTACAGCTGGTTGGGTGCCGTATTGCCGGCTTATCGCCGTCATGGTGTGGCAATGGCGCTATTGGCCGAGCAGGAAAACTGGGCACGGGCGCAGGGTTATCATCAGTTGAGGGTGAAAACCCGTAATCAGTTCCGTGCGATGCTGATGATGCTTATCAACAATCACTATCAGATTGTTCAACTGGAAAAGAAAGGCGAAGTGGCTGATTATCGGCTATTACTTGAGAAAACCTTGTGACAACATCTGCCTTGCATTTCACCCTGGAATAGGTTGCGATACGGCAGTGAAACCCTACCTGAAAGGAAGAAGGAAGCCCAATGCGTAAAGTAGCAAAATTGATGGGTATCAGCCTGTTAGTGCTTGGCCTCGCGGCCTGCGACGGCGAAACCAAAGACACCAAAGCGCCGGCGGGCGATGCCGCAGCCAGCGCACCGGCCGGGCAACAGGTAAGCTTGCTGGAGGGTAAGCTGGCGTTCACCCTGCCGGTCGGTATGGCGGACCAAAGCGGCAAGCTGGGTAATCAGGCGAACAACATGCACGTTTACGCCGACAGTACCGGCCAACGCGCAGTGATCGTGATCCTCGGCGACAAAACCGCCGACAGTCTGGAAACCCTGAGCAAGCGTCTGGAAGATACCCAGCGCGCGCGTGATGCGAACCTGCAGGTGGTCACCAACAAAGCCATCGACGTAAACGGCGTGCCGCTGCGTCAGTTGGACAGCATCATTACCAGCGGCGGCGAGAAGGCCTACTCCTCCATCCTGATTGGCACGCTGGATAACAACATGCTGACCATTCAGGTGACGCTGCCAGCGGATAACCAGCAGCAGGCGCAAAGTGAAGCCGAAGGCATCATCAAAACGCTGAAACTGAACAAGTAAACTTTTACTGACTCAGCCTATAGGGCGCAGTTCACACTGCTGCGCCCTACGCCAGGGCCTGTGCCAACAGGGTAATCGGGTGTTCGCAGCGCTTGCTGGTCGACATCTCGATTTGCCATTTACAGGTTTCGCAGTCCGTCACCACCAAATCGACCCCACTCTCCTCAATCTGGCTAAACAGCGATGCGCCAATCCCTTGCGAAGTCGCATAGTTCTCGGATTTAAATCCGTAGGTGCCGGCAATGCCGCAACACTGCGAATCCAATACCACCAGCTCCAGCCCCGGTATCTGCCGCAATAATTCCAGCGTATAGGCCGTCCAGCCCATTTTCTCCATGTGACACGGCGTATGGTAGGCCACCCGCAACGGCGTGCGCTTTAGCGGCAGGCTGCGCCCCTGATTGAGCAGGCGGTACAGATAGCGCGTCGCCAGCTCCACCCGTTCACGCACCGCCGAGGTATCCACCTCCAGCAAATGCGGGTATTCGTCACGCAGCGTAAAAGTACAGCTCGATGATGTGGCCACAACAGGGATGCCGCGCTCCAACACCGCCTCATGCAGCGATTCGGCATTCACCTTGGCCTGTTTCTTGGCCTGGGCGATAAAGCCGTTGGCAATCAGCGGCACACCGCAGCATTTTTCGCGCTTAAGCAGCTGCACGCCGATATCCATCGCATTGAAGACTTTGATCAGATCCTTACCCAGCTGCGGGTGGTTGTAATTGACGAAGCAGCCGTGGAAAAAAGCCACCTGCTCGGCGTAACGCTGTTGGGCCTGCGCTTGCTGGCGGTACCAGCGGCGGAAGGTGCCGAACGAGTATTTGGGCAGTTCGCGACGGTGATCAATTTTCAACGCCTTGTCCAGCAGAACGCGCACCGGCTTTAACCCGGTGGCAGCGTTGACGATCGGCGCAAACGGCGTCGACAGTGAGCCCATGATATCGGTATGACTGAGGATGGCATCGCGCAGCGTCGGCTTGCTCTGGGCAAAGTCGGCACGCGCCCGCTGAATGATATCGCCAATTTTGACGTCGGATGGGCAGGCCACCTCACAGCGTTTGCAGTTGGTGCAATACTTCAGCGCTTCGTCGTACAGCGCCGGATCTTTTAACCGTAGGCGTTCGCCGTCCGGCCCAGCCTGCTTAGGCCCGGGATAAAGCGGATTGACCTTGGCCACCGGGCAATAGGTGGTGCAGACGGTGCACTTGATGCAGCTCTCAAAACTGTTGTCTTTGTGCAGGCTCATGGTTGCTCCTCCTGTGCCGCAATCTGTTGCGCGACATGCAATGCTCCCACCAACGAAACACCTGCACCGCAGCCCTGCTGCAGCGGATCGTAGCCGCCGGTCACCGCCCCTATGGCATACAGGTTACTCAAAGGCTCTCCCTGCCTTAGGGCACGCAGTTGGTTATCGGTGCGTACCCCAAACTGCAAATAGGGTTGCGGAGCAAACAGCTCGCGACAACTCCAGCCTGCACGCTCCGCCTTACTGTCGACATCCAGTCCAAATACCGGTTCACGTATGCCGTCGAAGTCCGCCACCAGCCCATTACTGAAAAAACTGCCGCTGGCCAGCACCACCTGCTGCGCCACCAACGGAATGTCGGTGTGGTTGCGGGTATAAACACCGGTGACTCGCCCGGCTTCAATATCCGCCCGCAGCACGCTGTCCCCCGGCATAAAAACGCCGCCCAATTGCTGTAATCGCGAGCGCAGCGCCTGGTGCAACCGCATCCCCAGTACCGAAGGCGGCAGCGTCGGCAGCAGGCGAATCGGTTTGCCGACCGCCGCCTGCAGCGCCGCCAATGGCGCGTCATCCTCCAGCCCCAGACAGGCCGGCAAGAATATCGCCTCGGCGTCCGCAGCCAACCGCCGAAGCTCGTCCGCCATTGGCGTCAGGTTTTCCGGCAGATCCAGTACCCTGGCGATATTTACCGCTCGGAACTCACTGGGGTTATTGCGCAGCCGGTCCAGCGCCGGCAAGTGCATATCTGCCACCTCAGCCCGAACGCCCAGGGCCTGCGTCAGGGAACTGGCGGCCAACTGTGGCTGAAAATCCAAAAAGCCTTCAATGCCGATCACCGCAATGTGCCGCCACGGCAGTTCACCGCCTAACGGCGTAACGGGGATAGCCTGCGGGCTGAGCCAGGTCGCCCGGCGCGTGCCCAGCGGCGTGATGCGCAGATGATTGCGTTCGCTGTCACCCTGCAGAGCAAGCCCACAGCGCTGCAATAGTGAAGCGGCTTCACCCGACAGCGCCGCCACCCGCTCGGCACCGATCAACGCATAGGGATGCCGGGGTGCCTGTGTTGCCAGTGCGGACAGCGCCGCCAATGGCTCTGTCACCGGGGTGCCGTCGGGCAGTTGCGCCAGCAGATCAAGCGAGCCGGATGAAAAATAGAGTGCACTCTGGCCAGAACTGACCACCGCACAGCGCTTGTCCTGTTCCGCCAGGTGGATGGCGCAGGTCATACCCGCCAGGCCACCGCCAATCACCACTACGTCAAATCGCATCATCGGCCTCCTGTTCCCCCCGGGCATCGAGCCCGCACAATCCCTGGTAAACCCAACTGGTAAATTCACTTTCGCGCAGCGCATCGCCCCACGCGATAGGCCGGACGCCTTTCCAACGCTCGTTGAGGAAATGCGATAGCTGGTCGATCGACTGCTGCGGGGTGGTGACGTTAAAGCGTGTCAGCAGCCCCGCGGCACGGCAGGCGCAAAGCTCCCCCTGGCAGGTGCCCATGCCAACGCGGGTACGGCGACGCAAATCGACCAGGTTATTGACAGTGAGAGAGTTAACCGCATAACGCACCTCGCCGGCGGTCACCGCTTCGCATTCGCACACCAGGCTGTTGTCCAACCGATCCCCCGCCGGTACGCGGTTTGCACGGTCGCCGTGGCGATAAACCGCCGAGCCACGAATACTGGCAGGCAAAGACACCACGCTACGCACCGTTTCTTCCGCCGACTGACGAGAACCCGGCAACGCCTCCTGTGCGGTAGTGCAGGGGCTGTCTACCCGAAGCTTTTCACACACTTTATCGGTCGCCCACTGCGCCATCAGCCGGTAGGTCATCAGCTTGCCGCCGGTGATGGTGATAAAGCCTTCCAGGCCGTCGCGGCTGGCATGATCGAGCAGCACGATGCCACGGCTGACGTTGCGACCGCTAGGGTCGTCGTCACTGGCTACCAAAGGCCGAACGCCGGCATAAGCACGCAGAATTCGGGTTTGCGCCAATTCAGGTGCCAGCAGCGCGCCCTCGCGGATTAAAATGTCCACTTCCTGCGGGGTCACCAGCATGTTGTCGATCTGGTCATAGTCAATGTGGGTGGAGGTGGTACCAATCAGCGAGATGGTGTCGCCAGGCACCAGAATGTCGGCGTCCGCCGGCTTGCGGCAGCGGTTGATCACCATGTTGTTGATGCGATGACCCAGGATCAGCAGAGCGCCCTTGGCCGGGAACATGCGAATTCGCAGATCGGCATATTCTGCAATCTGCTGACCCCAGATACCGGCGGCGTTGACCACCACTTCGGCGTGAATATCATAACGGCGCGACGATTGATGGTCGAAAACCCGCACTCCGGTAACGCGATCGCCCGTGCGTAATAAACCGACCACCTGGTGATAAGTGAGGATCTGCGCGCCATGCTCACGGGCATCGAGCATATTGGCGGCGGTCAAACGGAAAGGATCGACAGTGCCGTCCGGCACGCGCACGGCACCGATGAGCGCCGGATTAGCCGCCGGCTCCAGCCGCAACGCCAACTGCGGATCAATAGCTTCAGCGTTGATACCGGCGCTGTGGCAGGAGACAATAAACTGCTGTTGGTAAGCCAGCGAATCCTGCGGCAGGGTGATAAACAGCCCGTCGGTTCGCTCGATACAGTGATGCGCAATGCGTTTGAGGATACGGTTCTCTTCTATGCATTCGCGCGCCGATTCGCCGTCGGTTACCGCATAACGCGCACCGCTGTGCAGCAGACCGTGGTTGCGCCCGGTCGCGCCGGTGGCGATATCATGACGCTCCAGCAGTATGCAACGCAGTCCGCGGCGTGCGCAGTCACGAGCAATGCCCGCGCCGGTCGCGCCGCCGCCAATGATGATCACATCCGTTTCGTTTTCTGCTGAATGGCTGCTCATGACGCTCCCTCTGGATCCGTGGTTATTGCCCTATTGGGCCACAGTCATTGGGGTCTTTGTTTGATAAGGAACAATAACGAACTTAAAACGAAAGTAAAATGTCCACAAAAAACCACGAATGTGATCACAATCACGATTTTTAGGCGTTTTTCTATTTCATAACGTTAACGAATCGCTCAAAATCCGCCGGTGTTTCATAAAAGTGTAACATTTGCGCCATTCATCACAGCGACACCAGGCGGTTTTGACTAGGATGACGCTCGTTATGGAACAAAAAAACACCACATTCGATATCCGCTCAATCATCAAATGAACGTAAAAGATCATATTGATGTGATAACTAGATAAAGCCATCGGAGGCGCTCATGTTGAGTATTTTTAAGCCGGCAGCACACATTTCACGTGTGCCGGTCGACAAAGTCGACCCGCTGTACCGTAAATTGCGCTGGCAAATATTTATGGGGATTTTCTTCGGTTATGCCGCCTACTACCTGGTGCGCAAGAACTTCACCCTGGCCATGCCTTACCTGATTGACCAGGGCTTCAGCCGCGGTGACCTCGGTTTCGCGCTGTCCGGTATTTCCATCGCCTACGGTTTCTCCAAATTTATCATGGGGTCGGTTTCTGACCGCTCCAACCCTCGCGTGTTCCTGCCCGCAGGCCTGATTTTGGCTGCTGCGGTCATGCTGTTCATGGGCTTCGTTCCATGGGCGACATCGAGCATCGCGGTCATGTTCGTGCTGCTGTTCCTGTGCGGTTGGTTCCAGGGCATGGGCTGGCCGCCTTGTGGCCGTACCATGGTGCACTGGTGGTCGCAGAAAGAGCGTGGCGGTATCGTTTCGGTCTGGAACTGCGCCCATAACGTGGGTGGCGGCCTGCCACCGCTGCTGTTCTTGCTGGGTATGGCCTGGTTCAACGACTGGCACGCGGCGCTGTACATGCCGGCCTTCGGTGCCATTCTGGTAGCCCTGATCGCCTTTGCCCTGATGCGCGACACCCCGCAATCCTGCGGCCTGCCGCCGATTGAAGAATACAAAAACGATTATCCGGACGACTACACCGACAAAGCGGAAGAAGAGCTGACGGCCAAGCAGATCTTCATGCAGTACATCCTGCCGAACAAACTGCTGTGGTACATCGCCGTAGCCAACGTGTTCGTTTATCTGCTGCGTTACGGCATTCTGGACTGGTCACCGACCTACCTGAAAGAAGTGAAACACTTCGCGCTGGACAAGTCTTCCTGGGCTTACTTCCTGTACGAGTATGCCGGTATTCCGGGCACCCTGCTGTGCGGCTGGATGTCGGACAAGGTGTTCAAGGGTAACCGCGGCGCTACCGGCGTGTTCTTCATGACGCTGGTGACCATTGCCACCGTTGTTTACTGGCTGAACCCGGTCGGTAATCCTGGCATCGATATGGCCTGTATGATCACCATCGGCTTCCTGATTTACGGCCCGGTCATGCTGATCGGCCTGCACGCACTGGAACTGGCACCGAAGAAAGCCGCCGGCACCGCCGCAGGCTTCACCGGTCTGTTCGGTTACCTGGGCGGCTCTGTTGCAGCCAGCGCCATCGTCGGCTACACCGTTGACTACTTCGGTTGGGACGGCGGCTTTATGGTGATGATTGGCGGTAGCATCGGCGCGGTAGTGCTGCTGTTGCTGACCATGATGAGCGAGAAAAAACACCACGCGGAAATCGCTGCCAACAAACGCGGTTAAGCGTCATACAACTTTCGCATTATTTAAAGGCCGCCTTGCGGCCTTTTTAATACCCCTGCACCTACAACATGGAGAACAACAATATGCGGACTCAAGTCAAAGCCCTGCTGGCAGGGATTATCCTGGCCACCTCAATGGTCAGCGCCGCACAAGCCGCCGACAAGGTGGTAATCGCCCACCGTGGCGCCAGCGGTTATCTGCCGGAACACACGCTGCCGGCGAAGGCCATGGCCTACGCGCAGGGCGCGGATTTCCTCGAACAAGATCTGGTGATGACCAAGGACAACGAGCTGGTGGTGTTGCATGACCACTACCTCGATCGCGTCACCGACGTAGCAGAGCGTTTCCCGGACCGCGCGCGCAAAGACGGCCGTTATTACGCCATCGACTTTACGCTGCCTGAAATCAAGTCGCTGAAGTTCACCGAAGGTTTTGAGATCGAAAATGGCAAGAAGGTACAGGGTTACCCGGGTCGTTTCCCGATGGGTAAATCCGACTTCCGCGTCCATACCTTCCAGGAAGAGATCGAATTTGTGCAGGGTTTGAATCATTCAACCGGCAAAAACATCGGTATTTACCCGGAAATCAAAGCGCCGTGGTTCCATAAGCAGGAAGGGAAAGACATTTCCAGCAAGGTGCTGGCGGTTCTGAAACAGTACGGCTACACCGGCAAGGGCGATAACGTTTATCTGCAATGCTTCGATGCCAACGAGCTGAAGCGGATTAAAACCGAGCTGGAACCGAAAATGGGCATGGATCTGAAGCTGATCCAATTGATCGCCTATAACAAGTGGCAGGAAACCTACGAGCAGAAAGCCGACGGCAAATGGGTGGAATACGACTATGACTGGATGTTCAAACCGGGCGCGATGAAGCAAATCGCCCAGTATGCCGACGGCATCGGACCGGACTACCACATGTTGGTGGTGGCGGAAAAATCCAAGCCGGGCAAGGTGGTGCTGACCGACATGGTGAAAGAAGCGCATGCCAACAAGTTGGCGGTGCACCCATTCACCATCCGCGCCGATGCGCTGCCAGACTACGTGACCGACGTGAATCAGCTGTATGACGTGATTTACAACCAGGCGGGCGTGGACGGCGTGTTCACCGACTTCCCTGACAAGGGCGTGCAATTCCTGCAAAAGCAGGGCCAGCACAAGTAATACCAATCAGGGCGCCGCAAGGCGCCCTGTTCATATCAACCCAGGAACATTTTCCGCAGGTAATGTGGCACCGCGTCGTCGACGTTTGAGCCAATGACTTCCAGCTCAGGCAGTTTATCTTTCAAACGCTGATGCGCGTCGCGCATGATGCAGCCTTTACCGGCCATCGACAGCATTTCCAGATCGTTCATGCCGTCGCCGAAGGCGATGCACTCTTTCAACGTATAACCGATGATCTTGGCCACTTCTTCCAGCGCATGCCCTTTTGACACGCCACCCGCCATCACTTCCAGACAGGTTGGGAACGAGAAGCTGACGTTAACCCGATCGCCCCAGCGTGCATTGATGGCATCTTCCAGCGGCAGCAGCTTTTCGTGATCGTCGCAGGTGAAGTACACCTTGCACACGCCGTCGGTTTCCAACAGGCCCGGTTCGAACAACTGATACTGGAAAATGGATTCCTGGAAAAACTCTTTCTGTTCAGGGCTTTCGCGGTTGATGTACCAGTCGTCGTTGCGGTAGACGTTGGTGGTGATATCGGCATCGTTATGCAGCATGCCGTAAAGGTCGCGGGCAATGTCTTCGGCCAGGTTATGGCTGAAAATCAGCTCACCGTCGGTGTTGTGCACGCGAGCGCCGTTGGACGTGATCATAAAGGCGCTGATGTCGAGGTTATCGCGGATCTGCGCAACGTCGATATGGTGACGCCCGGTAGCGAAGACGAAATGTACCCCACGCTGGGTCAGCAGCTTCAAGGTCTCTTTGGCGTACGGGGACAAGGTGTGGTCAGGTGACAGCAGCGTGCCATCTAAATCGGAAGCGACGACGTGATACATAGCGGTATGTTCTAACCTCTGATGGAGTGGTCGGCGGTAGGGGTACCACCTAAGTGTTGAGCAAAGAAACGCAGGATTGCGTTCAGTGCTTCGGCGCGCATCGCGTCCCGCTCAAACAGGATCTCATGCCGTGCGCCTTCGATAACCTGCGGTTTTTCCCCTTCGCAAGGGTGCCCCGCTTCTGACAATGCCTGACAAAAAGCCTGGTGAGAGCGGTTGTCGACCACCCGATCCTCCCCGGCCTGCAATAACAATAGCGGCGTAGTGATGTTAGCCGCCTGAGCGATGATATCCCGACCGGCCTGGAGACTTTCTCGCACCCAATGGTAAGTGGGCCCCCCCACCTGCAGCTCGGGATAGTCGGCGTAATAGCGCAAGCAGCGCCGATAACGTTCACGGCTGTGGGTCAACACGTTGACCACGTACGGCAGTGGCCGCCACTGGCCGGTGCCTATCGCATAGTACTCACGCACCTTCGGGTGCTTCTCCGCCCAGTCAAGAATGCGATTGGCCATCCAACCCGGCATCGGTAAATAAATGCCGAACATTGGCGCACAAAACGCGGCGGCGTCAAAGGCCTGCGGCTGACGAGCCAGGAATTGCGCCAGGATCGCGCCCCCCATTGAGTGCGCCAGCGCAAAGCGTTGCCGGTAACCGCGCGGCTTCACTTCCTGCTGATAGAACTGGGTGAAATCGTCGACGTAATCGCTGAAGTTTATCACATGACCACGGTGCGTATCCGCCAGCAAACGGCCGGAACGGCCTTGCCCACGGTGATCTAAAATCATCACATCATAGCCACACTGGAACAGATCGTAGGCAACCTCAGGATATTTAACGTAACTTTCGATGCGGCCGGGGCTTACCACCACCACCCGCTGATGACGCGCAGAACAGAATCGTACGAAGCGGATGGGTACGCCGCCAACGCCGATGAACTCGCCCTCCTCACGCAGCCGCCAAAAGTCCAGCAGCGGGCCGGTGGCGAAAGCAGCAAACTGCGTTTCACGCGTTAACCAGTCATCGGTGCTGAGAGTAAACGACGTCATCAAATGCTTTTCCCTGAGCCGCCAGCGGTAAAAATGTGACCGCTGGCACAAGAAATAATACTAGCGTATTGTGATTCAATTCCTACAAAAACCGAATCATTTTGGCACAAATTGGCGCTTTCAGGGAGCACTGCAATGACTTTGGACTGGTGGCTAACCTACCTGCTGACAACCCTTATCCTCAGCCTGTCACCCGGCTCTGGAGCGATCAACACCATGAGCACCGGCATCAGCCACGGTTATCGTGGGGCAGCAGCCTCGATCGCCGGGCTGCAGGTCGGGCTGAGCCTGCATATCCTGCTGGTGGGCATTGGCCTGGGGGCGCTGATCTCGCAGTCGCTGATGGCTTTTGAATTGCTGAAATGGCTGGGTGCCGCTTATCTGGTGTGGCTCGGTATTCAGCAGTGGCGCGCCGCCGGTTCGCTGGACTTGCATACGCTGGCGGGCACCATGCCGCGCCGCCGTCTGTTCCGCCGCGCCGTGCTGGTGAATCTGACCAACCCGAAAAGCATCGTTTTTCTGGCGGCGCTGTTTCCACAGTTTATTTTGCCCAATCAGCCCCAAGCCGAGCAGTACCTGGTACTCGGCGTCACTACCGTGGTGGTCGATATCATCGTGATGATTGGCTATGCCACTTTGGCGACCCGTATTGCCGGTTGGCTGAAGACCCCACGCCAAATGCAACTGCTGAACCGCATCTTTGGCTCGCTGTTCATCCTGGTCGCAGGGCTGCTGGCAACGGCCCGAAAAGCCTGATGCAAAAGGGCCGAACATCGCTGTTCGGCCCTCTGGTTCACTGCCCCAAAATTAACGGGTAAAGATCAGGTGCAAGCCGAAACCGGTGAACAACACCCCCGCCAGTCCGTCGATCCATTTCGCCAAGCGTTGATAGCCCCGGCGCATTGCCGGTAGCGCAAACACCACCGCCACTAGGCTGAACCAGACAAAAGTCTCGGCGATGATCAACAGGAACAGCCCCCAGCGCGCACCGGCGCCCACGTCGTCACCGACAAACAGTGAGAACACGCTGCCGAAATAGATAACGGCCTTTGGGTTTGACAGGTTGGTCAGAAAACCGCGAATAAAGCTGCGTCCCGGCTTAGGCAAGGCCACTTTCACTTCCGGTGCTGGCGTTGATTGCGCATTCTGAGAGCGTGCGGAGCGCAGCAGCTGCCAGCCCATCCAGCACAGGTAAATCCCCCCGCCCACCATAATAACCTGATGCAGCCAGGCCATTTTTTGCAGGATCAGGTGCAGGCCCATCAGCGCCACGCCCGCCCAGACAACGATGCCCAGCGAGATGCCCACCACCCCCATCATCGCCTCACGGCGTGAACGGCTGGCGGCGGTTTGCGAAACAAAAAAGAAGTCCGGCCCCGGGCTCATCAGCGCAATCAGGTGCACCAGCGCCACGGTCAGAAATAACATCAGCATGATTTACTGCCCTTAGTCTTCGTCATTATCGAGATGATCGCGGATCATCGCCATAAACGGGGCGCCAAAACGCTCCAGCTTACGCTGGCCAACGCCGTTAACGCTCAACAGATCGCCGGCCTTGATTGGCATCTGTTCCGCCATTTCCAGCAGCGTAGCATCGTTAAACACCACGTAAGGCGGAATATTTTCTTCATCGGCAATCGATTTACGCAGCTTGCGCAGTTTGGCAAACAGTTTGCGATCGTAGTTGCCGCCGTAGGATTTCTGGTTGGCACTGCCACGCGATTTCAGGCTTTGAATGCGTGGCACCGCCAGTTGCAGCTCCAGCTCGCCGCGCAACACCGGGCGTGCGGCCTCGGTCAGCTGCAATGCCGAATGCATGGCAATGTTCTGAGTAATAAACCCCAGGTGGATCAACTGACGCAGCACGCTGGTCCAGTGTTCGGTGGTTTGGTCGCGGCCAATGCCGTACACCGGCAGCTTTTCATGGCCGTATTCGCGGATACGCTGATTATTGGAGCCGCGTAACACCTCGACAATGTAGCCCAAACCGAAACGCTGCCCGACGCGATAGACACAAGACAGTGCTTTGCGCGCATCTTCCAGCCCGTCGTAACGCTTGGGCGGATCCAGGCAGATATCGCAGTTGCCGCAGTTCTGATGTTTGCCCTCGCCAAAATAGTTAAGCAGCACCAGGCGGCGGCAGGTTTGCGCTTCGGCAAATGCGCCCATGGCGTTCAGCTTGTGGCGCTCGATGTCCAACTGTTGTCCGGCAGGCTTTTCTTCCAGGCAGCGGCGCAGCCAGGCCATATCGGCCGGGTCATACAGCAAGATAGCTTCGGCGGGCAGGCCATCGCGCCCGGCACGGCCGGTTTCCTGATAATAAGATTCGATATTGCGCGGAATATCAAAGTGCACCACAAAGCGCACGTTCGGTTTATTGATGCCCATGCCAAAGGCGACGGTGGCCACCACCACCTGTAAATCGTCACGCTGGAACGCTTCCTGCACCTGGGCGCGGCGATCGTTATCCAGCCCGGCGTGATAGGCACCCACGCTCAGCCCACGGCTTTGCAAGCGCGCGGTGGTGTCTTCCACCTTGGCCCGGCTGTTGCAGTAAATAATGCCGCTTTTGCCGCGTTGGTCCTGTACAAAACGCCACAGTTGATCGAGAGGTTTAAACTTCTCCACCAGCGTATAGCGGATGTTCGGCCGGTCAAAGCTGCTGACCTGTACCAGAGGGTCCTGCAGTGCCAGCAGGCGCACGATGTCGCCACGGGTAGATTCATCGGCTGTCGCCGTCAGGGCAATTACCGGCATGGCGGGGAAGCGTTGCTTCAACTGCCCCAAGGCACGGTATTCTGGGCGGAAGTCGTGGCCCCACTGCGAGATACAGTGTGCTTCGTCTACTGCCAGCAACGCCGGCGGACAGTGGTCGAGCAGATCGAGAAAGCTGTCCATCATCAGCCGCTCGGGAGCGATGTACAGCATTTTGATCTGGCCGCTGCGGCACCCCGCCATCACTTCGAGCTGCTGCTCACGCGTTTGCGTCGAGTTGTAGCAGGCGGCTGAGACACCATAGGCCAACAGCTGATCGACCTGATCTTTCATCAGCGAAATCAACGGGGAAACCACTAACGTCAGGCCATCCATCACCAGCGCCGGGATTTGATAGCACAACGATTTACCGCCGCCGGTCGGCATAACAACCAGGCAATCCTGCCCGCCGATCGCCGTGTTGATAATCGTTTGTTGACCCGGTCGGAATTGCTGATAGCCGAAGGTATCGCGTAATACCTGCTCTGCCAGCAACTCTTTGTTTATCACTGCTGCGGTTGACACACACTTCCCCATTTTTTGCTGCGTAGCGACGCCTGTATGACGGCCGGATTACATAATATCGTTAAGCATGACACCAACGCCAACCCGTGTCTGCCGGAAGTTGTAATCAATCAAGGATTCGCCGTAACCGCTGAAGACTTGCGTGTAGAAACGCACGTGCTTGCTGATCGGGTAGCTCCAGCCCATTTCCGCGCCGCCGTAGCCGCTGTTCCAGTTATAGTGGCTGTCGACGCTGAAGATGCTGTCACCCCAGGCATAACCGACTTTCAGGCGGTAGTAGCCCATGTATTTGGTGATATCCGGGTTATCGTCGCTGCTGCTGCTTTCCGAGAAACGGAACCAGGGCTTCAGATCCACCTGCCAGTTGCCGTTTTGCGCCATAAAGCGCGCGTAACCGCGGTTCCAACTGCGTGAGGTGGGATCAGAACGGCCGTTGGACTGGTGATTGAGGCCCACTTCCACATCGCGCAATGTCCAGCCGGCGAAGCGGTAATCGGTCGCCCAGCCGAGGAACACCTGCGGTTCGTAGTTGGTTTCGCGAAACGGCGATGATTCACCGTGGTTGGAAAGCTGCCACCAGGAGCGCTGAGTATAAGATGCACCCAGCACCGAGTTGTCGCCGGCAATGCCGCGCCACAGTGGGAATGCCAGACTAAGCTGGAACTTCACCTCGTCCTTGCGGGCGTTATCGGACCAGTTATAGGACTGGATGGCTTCTTTATTGATATTGCTGGTATCGGTATACAACACATAGTTGGTTTCATACGGATACAGCGTAAATGGGTTGTCGTGATCCTGCAGCATGTTGGCAATAATGCTGCCGCGTACCGCCGGTTTATCATGAATTTGCTGCTCTTTGGCTTCTTCCGCCTGTACCAGCAGCGGCGCGGCCAGCGTGGCCAAAACGATCCCTGACAAAATGCGCATAACGTTCCTCACCCCAACAAAAAATGACAAACTCTGAAATAAAAACAGGCCATTTTACACACAAAGGAGATTTTACAGCAGCACGGCGTGTATTTATTGGATTAGTCTGGAAAGCAACAAAATATAGGCATAATATCAACAAACGGTTAACCTGGACTGACCAGTTTACTTCCCTACGACACAGAACAAGAATGGGTATTTATGTCTACCACACCACTCACACTAGAAGCCGCACGCCAAAAAATTGGCGAAATCTTTGTTTATCACATGCCGTTTAACCGCGAGCTGGGTCTCGAGCTGCGCCGCTTTGACGACGACTACGTGGAGCTGAGTTTCACCAATCAGCCCAAGCTGGTTGGCAATGCGGCCCAGAAGATCCTGCACGGTGGGGTGATCGCCTCGGTGCTCGACGTCGCCGCCGGGTTAGCCTGCGCCGGTAGCGTGCTGATGCGCCTGGATCCACTGATCGAAGAAGAAGTCGCTAGCCGTCTGTCGCGCATGGGCACCATAGATTTGCGCGTTGATTATCTGCGCCCGGGCCGTGGCGAGCACTTTATCGCGGCGGCCAGCGTATTGCGCAGCGGCAACAAAGTCGCGGTCGCCCGCGTTGAACTGCATAACCACGATGGCCTGCACATCGCCAGCGCTACCGCGACCTATCTGGTCGGGTGATTGTATGCGGTGAGGCTCTTCAGTACACTCACCGCATCTCCGTTTTTCCCATCTGAGTAACGTCATGGACGCACAGCAAACGCGGCAGGGCATCTTCTTTGCTCTGGCCGCCTATTTTATTTGGGGCATAGCTCCAGCCTATTTCAAACTGATCCAACAGGTACCTGCGGATGAGATCCTCACCCACAGGGTCATTTGGTCATTCTTCTTTATGCTGGCGCTGATCACGCTCGGGCGTAACTGGTCGCAGGTGCGCGCCGCCTGCCACAATCGCAAACGGCTGTTCTTGTTGGCGGTGACCGCGGTGTTGATCGGCGGCAACTGGCTGCTGTTTATCTGGGCGGTGAATAACCACCATATGCTGGAAGCCAGCCTGGGGTATTTCATTAACCCGCTGGTGAACGTGCTGCTGGGGATGCTGTTCCTGGGTGAACGTTTCCGCCGCATGCAGTGGATAGCGGTGGTACTGGCATTTGCCGGCGTGTTGATTCAGCTGTGGCAATTCGGTTCGCTACCGATTATCGGGCTGGGGCTGGCATTTAGCTTTGCGTTCTACGGTCTGCTGCGCAAGAAGATCGCCATCGACGCGCAAACCGGCATGCTGATTGAAACCCTGTGGCTGCTGCCGGTCGCGGCGGCGTATCTTTTCCTGTTCGCCGACAGCCCAACCAGTCACCTGAGCGCCAACCCTTGGTCGCTGAACCTGCTGCTGGTAGCAGCCGGCATCGTCACCACCGTACCGCTGCTGTTCTTTACCGCCGCAGCCACCCGCCTGCGCCTGTCGACACTCGGCTTCTTCCAGTATCTCGGCCCCACGCTGATGTTCCTGCTGGCCGTCACCTTCTATGGCGAAACTGTCGGCCAGGACAAGCTGGTGACCTTTGGCTTTATCTGGGCCGCACTGCTGTTGTTTATCCTCGACGCGCTCTATACCCAGCGCAAACTGCGTTGAAGCAGCGCTAAGTTGAAGCCGGGGTGGCGCGGTTAGAAATGAATCGTGCCATCGCCGGGCCAGTCAGCAAGATGGTGAACAAGCGCAGCGTCTGCATCGCCATCACGAAAGACATGTCGACCCGACTGCCGGCGGCGATGATCGCCACGGTATCCAGCCCGCCCGGGCTGGTCGCCAGATAGGCGGTCATCAAATCCACCGGCAGGAAACGCGTCAGCATCCATGCCAGCAGACCGCAAAACAGCATCAGCGCGACGATCGACACCACCATCTGCGGCAAGGTACGCAGCGCCAACAAAAAAATCGGCCGGGTGAAGCGCAGCCCGACGCTCCAGCCAATCAGGGTATAAGCCAGGGCCAACAGCCATTCCGGCACCTGTAACGCCATGGTACCGCTGGAATGCAGCGTCGCGCCGATGATCATCGGCAGCAACAACGCGCCGGAGGGAATACGCAACCGGGGGCCAAGCCAGGCGCCGACCACGGCAATGCCCAGCGTCGCCGGGAAACGCCAATCCAGTGAAGGGAACCACTCCAGCATCGCGCCGCCATGCCCCGCTTCATCACCCAACCCAATGCGCGCCACCATCGCCGCCGCGGTTGCGACAAACAGCACCCGCAGGTATTGCATAAACGCCACCAGCCGCACGTCGGCACCGAAATCCCCGGCCATCGCCACCATCGCCGATGCCCCGCCGGGCGATGAACCCCAGGCACCGGTTGGCCCTGGCAGACTGCTATAACGCACCAGACACCAGCCTGAAACTCCGCTGGCCAGCAGCGTAGCGATCAACACCAGCAGCACCAACGGCCAGTCATCCAGTAACGGTGTGAGAATAGCAGGAGAGAGACTTTGCGCGATCATGCAGCCCAGCACCGCCTGTGCGGCGATGAACAGGTAACCTGGAATGCGAACAGTGGCGCCCAGCAGCCCCATGGCCACGCCGACAATCATCGGCCCCAGCAACAGTGCAGCGGGAATATGGAATCTTTGCAGGCCAAACCCCAGCACCAGCGAAGCCAGCAGCAGGATCGACCATTGGATCAAGCGGGGAAACCTCTCCATCAAAACGCATGCCTTACGGACAGATAAGCCAAAGGGGCATTCTACCCCTATTTAGCAGGCTAAGCGTTGGTCGACAGCAGAAATATCGGGCGAACAGGTTCGCCCGTCAGCTTACAGCCAGTTCTTGCGTTTGAAGTACAGATACGGGGCCAGCCCCGCCAGGATCATCAGGCTGATGGCGCCCGGATAGCCGAACGACCACTTCAGCTCCGGCATAAACTCGAAGTTCATCCCGTAGCTTGAGGCCACCAGCGTCGGTGGCAGGAACACCACCGACACCACCGAGAAGATCTTGATGATGCGGTTCTGTTCGATATTGATAAAGCCCATCGCCGCCTGCATCAGGAAGTTCACCTTCTGGAACAACGATTCGTTGTGTGGCAGCAAAGATTCGATGTCGCGCAGCACTTCACGCGCCTGCTCCAACTGACCGGTCGGCAAACGCGCCTTACGCACCAGGAAATTCAGCGCACGCTGGGTATCCATCAAACACAGTCGCACTTTCCAGCCGATATCTTCCAGTTCGGCCAGCGTCGACAGTGCTTCGTCGTATTCATCGCCCTGATGGCCTTCCATGATTACCCGGCTGAGCTTTTCCAAATCGCTGTAGACGTTTTCAATTTCGTCCGCCAACTGCTCAATTTTGGTTTCGAACAGATCCAGCAACAGCTCGTAAGCGTTACCGTCCACCATCGTCAGGTTACGTGCGCGCATGCGGTACAGGCGAAACGCCGGCAGCTCACGCTCACGCAAGGTATACAGACGGCCATCACGGATGGTGAAAGCTACGGTGGAGTTACCGGCATGGTCTTCCGCATCTTCAAAGTAGAAGAAGGAGTGAATATGCAGGCCGTCTTCGTCTTCGAAGAAACGCGCGGAAGCTTCGATATCATCCAGCTCCGGACGTGTCGCCAGGCTTTGGCCCAGCTCGTTTTGCACGCGTTCACGCTCGCCTTCTTCCGGCTCAACCAGATCAACCCACAGCGAGGTGGTGAGATCATCGGAGTCATCCAACTCCAGACGGGACAGGCGGCTTTTATCTAATTTAAACGCGCTCAGCATCTGCTAAAACTCCCTTAGGGTGACAGGGGTAAACAACGCGTGGAAGCACAGAAACAGAGGGATGTTGCATCACCAGCTTGTTTCAGACCATGAAGGATCTGACTCGTAGCGACACTGAAGAGGTCGCCGACAACCACGAAGGCTATCAGCTCGATGGGATAGCCTTAGAAGTTGTACCTGTTGTTGTCCAGGTCAGTGAGCCAGTATCTACTGGGTGTGTCCAAGGCGTATGTCCTCATTGATAATAGTGCGCGCATGTTACGCCGAGAAGAAAAAGTCTGTCAACCGGTTAGGCCCGATAATTGCGCAACAATTCATCGCCATAACCAATGGGACAAAATCGGTTTAATCCGTGATAAAGGGTAACGAAAAAGTCGCGGGGATCTCTGACCGCGTCCGTGAATATTGCTAATATGAAGCCACGATAAGCTTGCGGACTTTAACGATGAAACAGATTACCGCCCACGACCTGACCGCCATGAGTGAGCAGGCCGCTAAAGTGGCTCGCCTGCGCGCGCACCGTACGTTACACGACGAGTTGAGCGAGCCGGTGCAGCGACTGGCGATTGCCATGGAACCTGGCACCTATATTCGACCGCACCGCCATCCACAAACCTGGGAACTGTTGACACCGCTGCGCGGCCGCTTTGTGGTATTGCAGTTTAATGAGGAAGGTGTCGTCACCCAACGCACGCTGCTGGGTGAAGAAACCAAAGTACTGGAGATGCCGGCGTTTACCTGGCATGCCGTGCTGTCGGTTGATCCCGGCGGCGTGGTGTTCGAAGTAAAACAGGGGCCTTATCAGGCGCTGTCGGAAGAGGACTGCATGCACTGGGCTCCTCCGGAAGGTGGTGAAGGCATCGAAGCTGTTATGCGCTGGTATGCCACCGCGCAAGTTGGCGATCGCTTTACCCGTACGCTTTAAGCCTGAGTGCTGGGGCGAAGAGATTCGCCCCTTTGGGTTCGGCGGCTACTGCCCCGCTACACCGTTTCCAGTCTGGCATAGGCGGCCACCAGCCACTTGATGCCTTCCCCTGGGAACGCAATTTGCAGTCGACTGTGTTCGCCGCTGCCTTCCAGATTGACGATGGTGCCTTCGCCAAATTTAGGGTGACGCACTCGCTGCCCCAGCTTGTAGCCGGTATCGTTTTCACCGATCGGCGTGCCCATACGACGATGGCTCACCGGTCGCGATACGCTGGCACGCAACCGCACTTCTTCCACGCACTCCTCCGGCAGTTCACCGATAAAACGCGAAGGCCGATGGTAAACTTCCTTGCCGTACAGACGACGCGTTTCGGCATAGGTCAGCGTCAGTTTCTGCATGGCACGCGTCAGGCCAACGTAGGCCAGACGACGTTCTTCTTCCAGCCGCCCGCCTTCATCCAGCGACATCTGGCTCGGGAACATCCCCTCTTCCATACCGACGATAAACACCAGCGGGAACTCCAGCCCCTTGGCCGAGTGCAGGGTCATCAACTGCACCGCATCCTGATAGGCATCGGCCTGGCCTTCGCCCGCCTCCAGCGCAGCATGCGACAAAAATGCCTGCAGCGGCATCAGATCCTGATCTTCATCCTGATAGCTGTATTGACGGGTTGCCGTCACCAGCTCCTCAAGGTTTTCGATACGCGCCTGGCCTTTCTCGCCCTTTTCCTGCTCATACATAATGAACAGCCCCGAATCGCGGATCACCCGGTCGGTCTGTACGTGCAAGGGCATATCGGCGGTTTCATGCGCCAGGGAATCTACCAGTTCGGTAAAGCGCTGCAGCGCAGAGGCCGCACGGCCGGCCAGCACCTTGTCTTGCAGCAGGGCGCGGGTGGCCTGCCACAGGGTCAATTGACGATCGCGCGCCGTTCGACGCACTTCGTCCAACGTCCGGTCGCCAATGCCACGGGTCGGGGTATTTACTACGCGCTCGAACGCAGCGTCGTCATTACGGTTGGCTATCAGCCGCAGATAGGCCAGCGCATCCTTGATTTCCTGACGTTCGAAGAAGCGTTGCCCGCCGTAAATGCGGTAAGGCATGGCGGTTTGCAGCAGCGCCTCTTCCAGCACGCGCGACTGGGCGTTGCTGCGATAAAGGATGGCGCAGTCATTCAGTGCGCCGCCATTTTCCTGCCAGGTTTTGATGCGGCCGACGACAAAGCGCGACTCGTCGAGTTCGTTGAACGCACAGTAGATAGAAATAGGTTCGCCATCCCCGCCCTCTGTCCACAGGTTTTTACCCATGCGCCCGCCGTTGTTGGCGATCAGGGTGTTGGCTGCCTTTAGAATATTGCTGGTCGAACGGTAATTTTGTTCCAGAAGGACGCTCTGCGCACCGGGGAAGTCCTTCAGGAAACGTTGAATATTTTCCACCTGAGCGCCGCGCCAGCCATAAATCGACTGGTCATCGTCACCCACGATCATCACGTTGCTGTTATTGCCGGCCAGCAGGCGGATCCAGGCATATTGAATGCTGTTGGTATCCTGAAACTCATCTACCAGTACATTGGTAAAACGTTCGCGGTAATGGTTGAGGATATGCGGTTTGTTCAGCCACAGCTCATGGGCGCGCAGCAACAGCTCGGCAAAATCTACCAGCCCGGCGCGATCGCAGGCTTCCTGATAGGCCTGGTAGATACGCAACCAGGTTGCCTCCACCGGATTATTATAGGTCTCGACGTGTTGCGGGCGCAGGCCCTCATCTTTTTTGCCGTTGATGTACCACATCGCCTGACGCGGGGGCCATTGTTTCTCGTCGATATTCAACGCCTTGACGATGCGTTTGAGCAGGCGGAACTGGTCGTCGCTGTCGAGGATCTGGAAATCCTGCGGCAGATTGGCATCCATGTGATGTGCGCGCAGCAACCGGTGAGCCAGCCCGTGGAAGGTGCCGATCCACATGCCACCCTGACTGGTGCCAATCAGATGTTCGATACGGTGGCGCATTTCCGCCGCGGCTTTGTTGGTGAACGTCACCGCCATGATCGAATACGGCGAACAGTTCTCTACCGACAGCAGCCAGGCGATGCGGTGCACCAGCACCCGGGTTTTACCGCTGCCCGCGCCGGCCAGTACCAACAGGTTGCCACGTGGCGCCGCCACGGCTTCGCGTTGTTTTTCATTCAGGCTGTCGAGCAGATCGGAAACGTCCATAGGCACCATTAATTGGTAAGGGAAAGTGCGTCAGCGACGCGATTCCACTGGGAATTTATACAGAGTTCTGGCAGGGATTATAACAATGCTGTCAGCGATGCCAACTGCGAAATCTCAATATGTGGCAGCAGCCGGCTATCGGCAGCCTGCATCAGGCTGCGCTGACGGTCGTTGATCCAACAGGCCTGCAGGCCTGAGCGCAACGCGCCGGCGACGTCGGTGGTTAAATCATCGCCGACGTGGAGAATATGCTCAGGGGCGATGCCTAAACGCTCTGCGGCCAGTTGATACATGTCCTGATAAGGTTTGGCGCGGCCATCCGGCCCGGAGCGCAGCACAAACTGAAAGTAACCGTCCAGCCCGCACATTGCAGGATCGGCATTGCCGTTGGTGATCGCCACCAGTGGGAAACGTTCGCCCAATGCTTTCAACGTAGCGTGGGTAGCTTCAGGCACTTCGATGCGGCTGCGCCACAGCGCAAAATTCTGCATCGCCGCGTCAGCCCCTTCAGCGGCCTGGGCATCACGCAGCCCCTGACGGCTCAGCGCCAGGTGGATGGCACGCCAACGCCACAGGGTGACGTCGTGGTAAATCTCTGGATCCTGTTCACGTAACTCTTGGCGCAGGCGGTGAAAATCCGCCGACTGGAAGTGGTTCAGCCCGGGATGATAATTCTGCAGGAAAGCCACCGACTGCAATTCGGTCTGTTTGATCACCGGACGGTTGTCGTACAGCGTGTCGTCCAGATCGAAGGTCAATGCCGCCAGCGGGCGTAGCGGACGATAAAAGTGCATCAGGATTTCCCCCGTTTGGCGCGTGGATGCGCGGCATCGTACACGTTCGCCAGATGTTGAAAGTCGAGGTGGGTATAGATTTGGGTGGTGGTCAGATTGGCATGGCCAAGCAGTTCCTGCACCGCACGCAGATCGCCGCTGGACTCCAGCATATGGGTAGCAAAGGAGTGGCGCAGCTTGTGCGGATGGATATGGCTGTTAACGCCCTGCTTGACGCCCCATTCGGCAAAACGCTTTTGCACGTTACGGGTCGAGATGCGTTTTCCCTGATTGGACAGGAACATCGCATCGTCTGACGGCCCGAACAGGTCGCGCATCGCCAGCCAGTGTTCCAGCCAGGTCACTGCGGTGCGGCCGACCGGCAGCTTGCGTTCCTTGCTGCCCTTGCCCAAAACCCAAATTTCACCGGCGGCCAGATCGACGTGGCGACAGTCCAGCCCCACCAGTTCAGAAAGACGCAGCCCTGCCCCGTACATCACCTCAAGCATAGCGCGATCGCGTACCGCCAGCGGATCGTTGAGATCGATATCCAGCAGCTGATTCATTTCATCGACGTCGATGTTTTTCGGCAGATGACGGCCACTGCGTGGCGTGCGGATCCCTTTGGCGGGGTTGGCTATCAGCATGCCCTGGCTGACCTGCCAGTCGAGAAAACTGCGTAATGCCGACAAGCGTAACGCGAGGCTGGAAGACTGCAGGCCGGCGCGTTTACTGCGCGCCGCCAGCATCCGGACTTTGGCGGCGTCCAACGCCGGCCACTCAGTGATGCCCATATCCTGAGCCAGCGCCATCAGCGCCTGCAATTGGCGTGAATAGCTTAACTGCGTCAAGGGGCTGAGCTGGCGTTCCACCTTCAGATAGCGCAGAAAGGCATCGACCGGCTGTTGCAGGCTGGCCGCCAGCGGGGTCATGCGCGTTCGATCCAGCGTTCCAGCAGTTCCGGCAGCATGCGCGCCAGTTGATTAAGCATCACCGTGCCCATGCCCTGCTGATAATGTTGCGTATCGCGGCTGCTGAAAATCACCATACCCAGCTCGCCCTCATCACCCAGCATCGACAGCGCTACCGAGCCGACCAGTTTGGCCTGCGGCAGCAACAACAGCAACTCGGGGCCATTAAGGCTGCCAAGAAAGTGCTGTTGGTCACCCAGACGCTGAATACGCAACGGTTCAAACGAAGAACGCGTCAGGGCAAGGTGAGTGAAATCGGAAGGTGCGCCGATTTTCCAGCTTTCGGAAAACAGGCGGATATTGGCGCCGGCCAAACCGAAACCGCGCGCCCAACGCTGCAGGCGGTTAAGCATATCCTGCAGGCTGTCGGCGGTGGCCAGGTTGGCCTGCAAATGCAGCAGGCTGGCAAACAGCGTTTCGTTGGCGCTGGCCTGCTCCATCAGCAGCGTGATTTCTTCTTCCAGCCGATGGATGTGATTGCGCTGGCGAGCCAGATGCCACTCGACCAACGATACGGTGCCACGAACGGGATGGGGAACGCGCATCTGCTCCACCAACCGCGCGTTGCGCATAAAGAAATCCGGGTTTTGCAGCAGAAACTGCATCACGGCGTCGTCATCAAGCTCAATGCCTGCGACAGCCTGGTCCTCAACGCTCTTCATAGATGAATAAATCCGTCATATACATGGGTTGCCGGACCGGTCATAAACAGCGGGCTGCCCGGCCCTTTCCAGCGAATATGCAGGCTGCCGCCCGGCAGTTCTACATGTACCTCTTCTGACAGCAATTCCTGTTGAATCCCTACTGCCACAGCCGCACAGGCTCCGCTACCGCAGGCCTGCGTTTCGCCAGCACCGCGCTCATAGACACGCAGTTTAATGTGCTCACGACTGACAATTTGCATAAAACCGATGTTGGCCCGTTCCGGGAAGCGCTCATGCCCTTCCAGCACCGGCCCGAGCAGCTCCACCTTGGCGGTTTTTACATCATCCACCTGTAAAACACAATGCGGATTGCCCATCGACACCACGCCGCACAGCACCGTATGCTCCGCTGCGCGCATGATGTAGGTCTTTTCTTCTTTGGTTGCGCGAAACGGCACTGCCTGGGGATCGAAGTTCGGCTCACCCATATTCACGCACACCAGATCATCGTCGGTCACGCTCAACACCATGCGCCCGGTCTGGGTACTGACGCGAATATCGCGCTTGTTGGTCAAGCCTTTCAGCCGTACAAAGCGGGCAAAGCAGCGAGCGCCGTTACCGCACTGCGCCACTTCACTGCCGTCGGCGTTAAAAATGCGGTAATGGAAATCCAGTTCCGGATCGTAAGGCGGTTCTACCACCAGCAGCTGGTCAAAGCCAACGCCCAAGTGCCGATCGGCCAGACGGCGGATCAACTCGGGTGAGAAATAGACATTCTGTGTAACGGCATCGACCACCATAAAGTCGTTGCCCAGACCGTGCATTTTGGAGAACTGCATATCATACTCCGCTATCCGTCTTGGGTTTGCGGTGACTCACGCCGCCGCAAACAAGGTGTTACTGGTCGCTCATCGACGGTTTTTGCTGAGAGCCAGAAAGTTCCTGCTGATTTTTCTGTACCTGATCGCCGGTCTGAACCTGGGTAGCCGGTTTCTTAGTGCTGGCCGGATCGGCTGGCGGGAAGTACAGCGGGCCCTTCAGGCCGCAGCCGGAGAGCCCGGCAAGCAGAACTGCCATCAGCGCATAGCGTAGTTGTTTTTTCATTTGCATTAATGCCTGTAATTCATGCGTCCAAGGTCTCTATAATCGCAGGTGGATCATGAAAAGCAATAGGAATTGAATATGAACGACAGTGAGTTTCACCAGTTGGCTGACCAACTGATGCTGAATATTGAAGAGACCCTGGACGATTTTGACGGCGATGCGGACATCGATTACGAAACTAACGGCGGCGTAATGACGTTAAGCTTCGAAAATGGCACCAAAATTGTGATCAATCGCCAGGAGCCATTGCATCAGATTTGGCTGGCGACCAAAACCGGCGGCTACCACTTTAACTACCGTGACGGCGTGTGGCTGTGCGATCGCAGCGACCGCGCCTTCTACCCCTTACTGAGCGAAGCGGCCAGCGCACAGGCCGGCGAAGAGGTGAAGTTTTCCTGAGAATGGCCGCATCCGTCGTCAAGGCTCAGCCTGCTGAACCTTGACGATATCAATGCAGCTGGAACTGCTGCTTCAGCGGTTGGACGGCGCTGTCGGTCAGGGGAACGCACAGGCTCGACAGCACACTGCTGCGGAACGGGATCACCTGAGTTCGGCCATCAAGATGCACTATCTGATAGAACTGCGGTAGGTTGAAGTTGATGAAGCTGGAGCCGTAGGTGAAGCGATCGTGCGAGGACGAGTAGAAACGGCTAACGTCACGCACCAGTTCCTCTTTACTGCCTTCGCAATGGTGATAAACCTCAACCCGGTTAGACTCATCCAGAATATAGATGTTAAAACCTTTATCGTCCGTGGTGTCTTCGAAGAAGAACTGAATAATCCCTTCGCTGGCGAAACCGTCCACCACCGGCGGCAGATGCACCTGATCGGTTTCCACTTTGATCGACAGGCCGTGCAATTTGTTGTTGGAAATGGCGCCGTAGAACTCCACCGCGTTTTCCAGCTTCTGCACCGACACGCTCAGCCGTTCGAAGAACAAGCCCCAGGTCTGGCCGGCAACACGTACCGCTTTAAAACGGCCCGGCTCCAGTCGGGTGCTGGACAGGCGTAGCTCAATACACTCCGACACCAGCTGCTGTATACGGGTACGGATCAGGCCGCGCAGGTGCTGACTGTAGCAGAACACCTCGACCGATTCCGGCGGCGCGGCATCCTGGTGCATTTTGCCGAGAATGGTCTTCAACGCTTCAAGCACCGATTGCTCGCCGCTGAAATGCAAAGTACGCACTTCGTTCCAGGAGTTGCGATACAGCAGATCGATACTGCCCACCAGGCACTGCTGTTGCTGACCAAAGCTGAATACATCGAGCTTGCGGAAATCGAAATGCACCACCTGATTGCGGAAGGCGGCGGTCGGATCGTTTTCCAGATTGACGATTATCGCCAGGTGACGAATTTCGCACGGGCTGTACAGCGCTTTTGGCGTGGGGGCCGCCAGGCGCAGCGGGAAGTGGTGCGACACATCGGCCACCAGTTCCTGCAGTTTTGCGGTATCGCACAGGTTGCCGCTCTTGATGTGCAGACGGGTTTTCGGCGTCAGCAGCCCGTTGAAATAGGCCCAGGCCACCAGCTTGTTGAGGTAGCGGTTATATTCCAGCGGCTGATGGCTGACGATCGAGTCCATGGCCGGTGCCTGGTTATAAAGATACCAGCCGGTGCGGTTGGCGCGGCCAATCGGCACGTGAATAAAGGTCAAGTCGTCTTCTGACAGGTCCGGCGAAATCTGTGGGTTCACCAGCGTCACCTTGCCGGGCAGCGCTTCAAACGCGGCGTACAGCTTGCGTGTCAACACGCCGATATCCTGCGGGCTGGCGCTGACGCTAAGGTTGTTGCGGCGAGCGAAGCGGATCAGGTTGCGATAGCTTTGCATCATCGCATCCAACAGTTCGTTGTGAGCTTCACGTACCCGTTCGATTTTCCAGTTGGCGCGATTATCCAGGATCGCCAGACGCTCTTCGTCCCAGCCCCATTCGCTGACCAATTGGCTGAGAATTTCACGACGCCAGCCGACGCACGCATTGGCGCGGGACAGTTTTTCACAGACTTTCAGGTAGAAACAGCGGCGGACCAGGTCGAGGCGGGTAGTGTCGTTGATTTGATTCAGATAATGCGTAACGCGTTCGAGCATCATACAGTAGGCGTCGAGACCAAAGCAGACAATCTCGCCCTGATGCAGGCGCTGTTTGATGTCCATCGCCAGCAGTTGCGTATTCGGGTATTCCCAGGAATAGGCTTCCAGCAGCAGGGTTTTCAGCACCGCCTTGTAAGGCGAGTCGATGCTTTTGTACAGTTGCCACAGGCTGGCACCGAAATATTCTTCCGCCGACAGCGTGCTCAGACCGCCGAGATCCAGCCATTCGTTCGGCGTTAACGCGCCTTGCGAGTACAGCGACAGCACATACTCATCGTAATGTGCTTCTTCTTCGCCCGGCACCATGTTCCACAAAATACGTTTGCCGGCCAGGCGCACCGCGGTGCGGTAAAATTCGTCCAGCAGCAGGATATGTTGGGTGGAGCCGCAGTCTTCGCCCCCCAGGCTGCCGCTTTCGTTATGACGGAAGCGGTTTTCATCGATCAGGAAGAAGCTGACTTCCACCCCCATCGACGCCGACCATTTTTCCAGCAGGCTGCATTTTTGCTGCAGGCGGTTACGCTCTTCGTTGTCCAGCCAGGATTGGTGGCACACCCAGATGTCGAGATCCGAGCTGCAACTCTGGCCGATCGACGAGGTGCTGCCCATCGAGTAAACCCCGGTAATCGGCAGTTCACCGCTGGCCATTTTGTCAAACGGGCTGCCCCATTTGTCTTCTAAATCATTGAGGTAATCTTGTTGGGTTTCATCAGGCGTGTAGAGGCAAACGCCATGGGGAACGTTACCGTTCAGGTAACCTGGCATCAGTGGGTGGTGGTGGTGCAATAAGGTAGGCAGCAGACTGTATACCCGTTGAAACGCGGGCTTCATGGCCGCTAGGGCGCGATCGATTCGTAATTGATTGATCGCATCCAGTCTCTGCTTCAGTGTCTCGATGTAGAGGTACAAGACGTCTCGCCTGATTATCCCGGTGTTTAGAAAAAAACCCGTATTCCATAAGTGCCGTTAGTGTTGGAAGAATATTTGGCAACTTATTGTTGGAAACGTGATCAATTTAACACCTTGCTGATTGACCGTAAAGGAAGTAACGCTTCACTATTATTGTAGCGCCACTCCAAACGATTTACCCGCAGTGTTAACTGCCCCAAAACACATCACACGTCCCGTTGATTCCGTTGTCCTTTCTTCGCCTGTGGCTTCTTGCACTGACAGTTTTCACACTCAGTGGTAGGATGAACGGCGAATTATAAAAACGGTAACAAGCATGTTAGACAAAATTATTCGAATTGCCACCCGACAAAGCCCACTCGCGCTTTGGCAAGCACATTATGTGCAGCAGCGCCTGATGGCCAGCCACCCCGGCCTGCAGGTCGAACTGGTACCGATGGTCACGCGAGGCGACATTATTTTGGATACGCCGCTGGCGAAAGTCGGCGGTAAAGGGCTGTTTGTTAAGGAACTTGAACTGGCGTTATTGGACGGCCGTGCGGATATCGCCGTTCACTCAATGAAAGACGTCCCGGTCGATTTCCCCGAAGGCTTGGGTTTAGTGACTATTTGCGAGCGTGACGATCCTCGCGACGCATTTGTTTCCAATCGTTTCGCATCGCTCGATCAACTGCCGCAGGGCAGCGTGGTCGGTACCTCCAGCCTGCGTCGTCAGTGCCAACTGCGTGAGCGCCGTCCGGATCTGATCGTGCGCGATCTGCGCGGCAACGTCGGTACCCGGCTGGCAAAATTGGATAACGGCGATTACGACGCCATTATTCTGGCGGTCGCCGGGCTTAAGCGCCTGGGGTTGGAACAGCGTATCCGCAGTCCATTGAGCCCGGAAGAGTGCCTGCCGGCCGTTGGCCAGGGCGCAGTGGGTATCGAATGCCGCCTCGACGACGAAACCACCCGCGCGCTGTTGGCACCGCTCAATCACGTTGCCACAGAAACCCGCGTACGTGCCGAACGTGCGATGAATACCCGACTGGAAGGCGGTTGCCAGGTACCGATCGGCAGCTATGCCGAACTGGAGGGCGACAGCCTGTGGCTGCGAGCCCTGGTGGGCTCTCCAGACGGTAGCCAAATGGTGCGCGGCGAACGCCGCGGTCCGGCAGCTCAAGCAGAGCAGATGGGCATTGAACTGGCGGAAGAACTGCTGGCGCAAGGCGCTCGTGAAATTCTGCAGGACGTTTATCAGGGGAATCCCCCTGCATGACGATTCTGGTAACCCGCCCCTCGCCTTCCGGAGAAGAACTGGTCAGCCGACTGCGTGCGCTCGGTCGGGTTGCCTATCATGCTCCGTTGATCGACTTCGCCCCCGGCGGCGATTTGCCAAAATTGCCGCAGGCGTTACAGCAGCTTAATGATGGCGATCTGGTGTTCATCCTGTCGCAGCACTCGGTGAGCTACGCCCATTCTGTGATGGGCCGCGTCGGGCTGTCATGGCCTGCCAGGCTTGCCTATTACGCTATCGGTCGTACCACGGCGCTGGCAATGCACCGCATCAGCAGCCTGCCGATAGAATACCCGCGTGAGCAGGAGATCAGCGAAACATTGCTGCTGCTGCCGGCGCTGCAGAAGCTGGAAGGTAAACAGGCGCTGATCTTGCGCGGTAACGGCGGCCGTGAGCTGCTCGGCAACACACTGAGCGAGCGCGGCGCTGCGGTCAGCTATTATGAATGTTATCAACGCAGCCCGGTGCACTATGATGGCAGCGAGCAAAGCGCCCACTGGCAGCGTGCCGGTGTTGATACGCTGGTAGTCACCAGCGGTGAAATGTTACAACAGCTCTATACTTTAGTTCCTGATTACTACCGTTCTTCGTGGCTGTTACGTTGCCGCCTGGTCGTAGTGAGTGAACGCCTGGCTACCCTCGCCCAGGAACTGGGCTGGAGCACAATTCGGGTAGCTGATACCGCCGATAATGACGCGCTGATCCGCGCGCTACAACAAACCTGACTATGGGATGTGCCACTATGACGGAACAAAATACCCCATCCGCCCCGGTTGAAGAACCAACCTCTGCGGTTGAGAGCCCCCAGCAGCCAGACGCTGAAAAGCGTAAAGGTAAAAATACCGGCCCGGTGTTGGGCGCGATCGCGATCGTGCTGGTTATCGCTCTGGCTGCCGGCGGCTATTACCATACACATCGACAGGCGCAGCAGCTCATCGCCGCCAATCAAACGCTGCAGCAACAGCTGGAAACGCTGAAACAAAGCCAACAGCAAGAAAGAAGCGCGCTGGAAGGCCTGCTGCAGCAACAGGGCAAAACGCTGGACGCCGCCGATCGCGAACAGGCAACCCTGGCGCGACAGCTCAATGAACTGCAAGAGAAAGTCGCTATTATTTCTGGCAGCGACGCCAAAACCTGGTTGCTGGCGCAGGCCGATTTTCTGGTGAAAATGGCCGGTCGTAAGCTGTGGAGCGATCAGGACGTCACCACCGCCGCCGCGCTGTTAAAAAGCGCCGATGCCAGCCTGGCTGACATGAATGACCCGAGCCTGCTCGAGGTTCGTCGCGCCATCACCGAAGACGTCAGCACGCTGTCCACGCTGACTCAGGTGGATTTCGACGGCATCATTCTCAAGACCAATCAGTTGTCCAATCAGGTGGATAATCTGCGCCTGGCGGATAACGACAGCGACGAAGCGCCGATGGATCAAGACAGCAGCGAGCTGTCGAGCTCGATCGGCGAATGGCGGCAAAACCTGGCCAAAAGCTGGCACAACTTTATGGCCGACTTTATTACCGTCCGCCGCCGCGATAGCAATGCCGAGCCGCTGCTGGCCCCGAACCAGGACATTTACCTGCGCGAAAATATCCGTTCGCGCCTGCTGGTTGCCGCACAGGCCATCCCACGCCATCAGAACGAAGTGTATAAGCAGTCGCTGGAGACCATTTCCACTTGGGTTCGCGCCTACTTCGATACCACCGACCCGGCCACGAAAGCGTTCCTGGAAGAGTTGGATACCCTGAGCCAGCAGTCGATCACCATGGACGTGCCGGATCAGCTGAAAAGCCAGCCGCTGCTGGAAAAACTGATGCAGACCCGGGTGCGTAATCTGATGGCCCAGTCCCCTGCCGCTCATCAGGAGGGATAAGCCATGTTACGCGTGCTATTTCTGTTCCTGGTGCTGATCGCCAGCGTGGTGGTTGGGCCGATGTTGGCCGGCCATCAGGGCTATGTGCTGATTCAGACCGATAACTACAATATCGAAACCAGCGTCACCGGCCTGGTGATCATGGGTATCTTGCTGTTTGTGGTGCTGCTGGTGATCGAGTGGATCCTGCGCCGCATCTTCAGCACCAGCGCCCGCACTCGCGGCTGGTTCCTGGGCCGCAAACGCAGCCGTGCGCGTAAGCAGACCAAGGCCGCACTGATCAAACTGGCCGAAGGTGATTACAAGCAGGTTGAAAAACTGCTGACGCGCAATGCCGATCACGCCGAACAACCGGTGGTGAACTACCTGCTGGCCGCTGAGGCCGCACAGCAACGGGGTGACGATTTCCGTACCAATCAGTACCTGGAACGCGCCGCCGAAGCCGCCGACACCGACCAGTTGCCGGTAGACATCACCCGCGTGCGCATTCAACTGGCTCAGGGCGAAAACCATGCGGCACGCCACGGTGTCGATCGCCTGCTTAACCAGGCTCCGCGTCATCCCGAAGTATTGCGACTGGCGGAAATGGCTTATCTGCGCACCGGGGCTTTTGCCTCATTGCTGGAGATCCTGCCGTCGATGAGCAAGATCAATCTGCACAGCGAGGCCGAGCTGCAGGCACTGCAACAACAGGCCTACATTGGCCTGATGAATCAGGCGATGGCGGATGAGGGCAGCGATGGCCTGAAACGCTGGTGGAAAGATCAGAGCCGCAAAATCCGGCATGAGGTGCCGTTGCAAATCGCGATGGTGGAGCACCTGATCGAATGCAATGACCATGAACTGGCGCAAGAGATCGTACTCGACAGCCTCAAGCGCCAGTATGACGAACGCCTGGTGTTGCTGATCCCGCGTCTGAAGTCCGGCAACCCGCAACAGCTGGAGAAAGCGTTGCGTCAGCAGGTGAAGCAGCATGGTGCCACACCACTGCTAAACAGCACCCTGGGCCAGTTGCTGATGAAGCACGGCGAATGGCAGGCGGCGGCCGATGCATTCCGGGAAGCGCTGAAACAGCGCCCTGACGCCTACGATTACGCTTGGTTGGCTGACGTGCTGGAGAAGCTGCACCGCTCGGATGAAGCCGCACAGATGCGTCGTGAAGGCCTGATGCTAACGTTGAAGCAGAACGGCGAATAACGCACAATGCACTGTCTTCAAGGCGCGCCCACAGGTCGCGCCTTTTTTATCTAACGTTGTTTATACCCAAGATAGTTGGAGTCACAGCAAGGCGGCAAGCTCACGAATCCCCAGGAGCTTGGTCAACCAAGTGACTGGGGTGAGAGCGCGCAGTCAACGCAGCTGTGGCTTCAAATATGATGGGTATTAGGCAAAAAAAAACACTTGCCGCGGTGGCAAGTGTATAAAAAAGCAATCAGGTCTAGGACAACAGGGGCGGTGCCTCACTCAACGTTTTGCCCGGAGTGTGATGTCAGCCATTGCAAGCAACGCCGTCATCGTTCTGGTGGGCAATAGGCACCCTAAATCGGCTCTGCGTCATTCCCAGGGTTTATGAAGCCTAAGGCGAACATAAGAGGTGGAATGAGCATCTACATAGTGGATATTGCACTTGGCGTGCCAACTTTGGGGAAAATGCATCGATCCTTCAGGTGAATAGCCTAATAAGCTGAATTAAAACAGATTTAATCTCAGCACTTCGTTTCATTCCGCTCATTGCCCTTTCTGCTGCTATCACCTGACGTCTACAGATATGTCGCCTTAAAACGACGACTTAAGCCAAAGTCATTTTTATTAAATAAAATCAATATATTAAATGTCTCAAGCTGACGACAATGCGGCATGCCGATGTCGCCGGAAGCCAACACCAAGCCAAAAGCGTCCTGGCGGGATACGATAGCTAGCGGGCAGAGGCAAAACCAGAGCAGGAGGGCGTAAAGCGGAATGTCAGAAAGCAAAAAGCCCGTTCATTGCTGAACGAGCTTTTCTGAATGTGGTCGGCGAGAGAGGATGACTTGCATCTGCGATGCCGCCCTACGTGCCGTTGCTAAAGCAACGTTGTCTCGCTGCGCTCGGCTCAAACCTCCTTCGGAGGTGCTCATCCTATAAACTACAGATGTAAAAAAACCCGCTAAAAGCGGGCTTTCTTGAATGTGGTCGGCGAGAGAGGATTCGAACCTCCGACCCACTGGTCCCAAACCAGTTGCGCTACCAAGCTGCGCTACTCGCCGATTTCTTGTTGCAGATACTACTAAATTTTATCGCTTATGTCTATGTAAATATTAAATTTATTAGACATTTTGTGTGGTGCGAAGAGAGGGACTTGAACCCTCACGTCCGTAAGAACACTAACACCTGAAGCTAGCGCGTCTACCAATTCCGCCACCTTCGCACAGTCACAAAACAGCTTAAAATTCTTCACTTCTCTTAGGAAGTGGGGTGGCTAATGGGACTCGAACCCACGACAACTGGAATCACAATCCAGGGCTCTACCAACTGAGCTATAGCCACCATTACTTCTTAACTACTTCACGCGGTAATACTACCACCGCAGCTCTTGCACACAAACTTAATGGTGCGCCCGACAGGATTCGAACCTGAGACCTCTGCCTCCGGAGGGCAGCGCTCTATCCAGCTGAGCTACGGGCGCATAGCGCCGTTGCGGGAGGGGATACTACGGATTTAACCCAATCCTGTCTAGTGCTTTTTCGCAGAAATGTTGTGTTTGATTACGCTTTGCTCACTCCCGCGCAGGAAAGCGCTATCCGTAGCCCCTTTTCACCGGTTATTGCTGTGTTTCTGTCCGTTTTTCAGCCGGATGATGTTTCTTGTGCATGCCGAAAGCAAAGTAGCACAGGCTGACTGCCGCTAAGAAAATCGCCCCGACCAGCAAAGAAATTCGCGTATCCGGGTTAATTCCCATGCCGATCAGCACGCAGACCAAGAAAGCGATGGTCAGATAGTTCACATAGGGGAACATAATCGACTTAAAGCTGTGGGTTTTAATCGCTTCCTTATGGGCACGGCGGAAATACAGTTGGCTAATCAGCACCACGAACCACGGCACCATGCCCGGCAACACGCTGGCGCTGTAGACATAGACAAACACCGCCTGCGGATTGGGAATGAGGTAATTCAATCCGGAACCGACTAACAGACAGGCAATGGTCACGGCGATACAGTTAACCGGCACGCCGTTGGCGGACAGCTTGGTCAACGACGCCGGCAACTGCCGGTTTTTAGCCAGTGCGTACAGCATACGGCCACCGCTATACATCCCGCTGTTACAGCCTGAAAGCGCAGCCGTGAGCACCACAAAGTTAATGATACCGGCGGCAGCGACAATACCGATCTTGGCAAAGGTCAGCACGAAGGGGCTACCTGCGGTGCCAATGCCGTTCCAGGGGAAAATGGTGACGATGACAAAAATGGCACCGACGTAGAAGATCAGGATACGCCACAGGATATTGTTAATCGCACGCTTCAGAGTCACCTGCGGGTTTTTGGCTTCACCGGCGGTGATCCCCACCAGTTCAACGCCCTGATAGGACGCCACAACAATACAAAGCGCGAACAGGAAGCCCTTCCAGCCGCCGGCAAAGAAACCGCCGTGCTCGGTCAGGTTGGCAAAGCCAATCGGCTGCCCGCCATTCCCGAAGCCAAAGAAGATCACCCCCAACCCCACCAAAATCATCACAATGATGGTGGTAACCTTGATCATGGCAAACCAGAACTCCAGCTCGCCGTAGAGACGCACGGCGGCCAGGTTGGCCAGCGCTACCATCGCCACGGCGATCAACGCCGGTATCCACTGCGGGATTTCCGGGAACCAAAACTGCACGTAGACCCCAACGGCGGTGATTTCCGAGATGCCTACGGCAATCCACATAAACCAATAGCCCCAGGCGGTCAGGTAGCCAAAATAGGGATTCATGTATTTATGGGCATAAACGGCAAAGGAGCCCGCGACCGGTTCAAGGAACAGCATCTCGCCCATCGAACGCATAATGAAGAACACGAACAGGCCGGCAATAATATAAGCCAGCAACACCGAAGGCCCCGCCCATTTCAGCGTACTGGCCGAGCCCATAAACAGGCCCACCCCGATGGTGCCTCCCAGAGCAATCAGCTCGATATGCCGGGCTTCCAGCCCCCGGTGTAGGCCTTGCGGTTTTTCTTTGTGTGCCATAAATCCTCAATATTATTTTTTTGATTGTGTTTGCATGCCGGCCGTTACCGGTCGTTATTGTTTTAATGAAAATAGCGTAAAACCTCTCCCGCCGCGTTGGCGGACACCAGCTTGTGATGGGACGATCTTACGGTGAGAAAAACGTCGTTAAGCGCTATCACGTTTTGCGCCAACGCTCAGGGATAATTTCCGGGCGGTATCGTTTCGCATTTTGCCGCTATAAGCAAACCGCAATTTAAAACTTTATGGAATAAATACAGGTGAGTTTATGGGCTGAGGTTATAGGGGTGCTGACGAATACGCCATAAAGCAGGTTATTTGAACAATTGGTTGCATCGGGGCGGGATCCTCCGCCCCAACGCAGAGATCACATCTTACCGCGGTAATAGTAGCCGACAAACTTCAGCAGTTTAAGTTGGCGCCCCAGGCGGCTCGGTTGGCTTAGCAGCCGATACAACCACTCCAGACCGAGGTTCTGCCAAATCTTTGGCGCACGCTTCACGTGCCCGGTGAACACGTCGTAAGTACCGCCTACGCCCATATAGAGCGCCTGCGGATGCACTTTACGGCAGTCACGCATCAGGATTTCCTGTTTCGGCGATCCCATGGCCACCGTCACAATGGCGGCACCGCTGCCGCGAATGCGTTCGAACAGCGCATCTCGCTGTTCAGGCTTGAAATAACCGTCCTGGCTGCCCACCAGGTTTACATTCCACTGGCTACGCAGCTTCTGTTCGGTTTCCGCCAGCACCGAGGGTTTGCCGCCAATCAGGAAGACCGGCGTACCCTCGCGTCCGGCGCGCTGCATCAACGCTTCCCACAGGTCGGCTCCCGCGACGCGCGATACCTCTGCCCGCGGGTATTTACGGCGGATCGAACGTACCATGCTGATCCCGTCCGCATACTTGTATTCGGCTTCATCCAGCAAGGCGTGCAGCGCAGTATCTTCTTCCGCCTTGAGGATCTTTTCGGCATTCATCGCGACCAGCGTGCCCTGCTTTACCCGGCCGCCGTCAAACAGAAAATCCAGGCATTGCGCCATATCGCGAAATCCCCACAGGCTGAAACCGCGCAGCTCATATTGGGGAACCGAAATCTTTGCTTCCATCGTTATTATTACCCTTACAGAAGGCCGTCGACCCGAACGGATGATGGCGTCGATGCCAGCGTACGCGTACGCCGCACCCGTGCCTTAATCAACCCGGCAGTGTCAAACAGCCAGTACAACAACTTAGCCATCAGCAGGCAGGCGCCAAAAATAAGGCAGAAGAACACCACTCGCGAGACAAAGGAATCTACCCCTTCGCGCGCCAACACGATGATGTTGAAAACCGCACCGAAGCAGAAACTTTGCAATATCGCGGCCTTATACCGGTTAGGTTCGCTTTTGCCCATCTCATACAGCCAGTCGAACCACTTGATGATCATCCCGACCAGTACCGCGCCAACGGGAATAAACACCGCACCGCCCATCACCACCAGTGAGCCGATAAGCGTGGGTGATATCGCCAGGCCGGAATGGTTATTCAACACTTCCCAGGTGAAATAGTTGGCGCTATTGAGCACCGTGTCCGGTCGCCCCGGCCACAGCCAGGCCGGAATGAACACGTAGAAATCGCGCACTATCGGTGCCAGGCCCTGGAAGTCAATCTTGTCGTAGTTTTGCAGCAACAGCGCCAGGTTTTCCCATGGCGAGAAGGTATCGCGCGTCAGGTAAAGGAAGGTATAGAACGCTTCGGGACCGCTGACGTCCAGGCTGTAGCGCTTTAACGCCAGCCAGAACATGCCGACGATACCAAACACGCCGGCGGCCACCAGCATCCACAACGAGATCCAGCCGCGCACGATGCCGATAAACAGAAACAGCGAGAAGGCAATAATGATATTGGCGCGGGTACCGCCAACTATCACGTAAGTCAGGATGCCAAAGGCCACCGTCGCCGCCAGGAAAAAGAACCAGGCGCGCAGATCTTGCTTCAGGAAATACACCACCAGCATCGCCGGGATGAAGAAATAGAAGAACCGCTTGAGCGCCACCCCGGAGACATCGCTGGAGAAAATTTGGCTGTAAGAGTTGAGCTTGAACAGCAGGAAACCGTTTTGCATGAAGAAAATGCCGACGGTCGCCATCGCCACCAGCGCCAGCAGCATCCAGGTCAGATGGGTTTCCACCCGGTTCATGGTGAACACCGGCTTACGCGGTTGCACGCTGCGCTTTCGCAGCCGGGTTTTATAGCTGACGTAATAAATCGCATAAAACGCAGTAGCGGAGAGGATCGCATAGAGTAAAAACTCTACCGGTACCACCTCGACGTCAAACTGAAACACCAGCAGACAGGTCAGCGGGAAACCGAAGTAAAACGTCAGCAAATACAGTAGCGTAAAGAAGACGTTAAAATTGAAACGGACGCGCCTAAACTCCTGGTAAGCCAGCGTCAGAATAAACAGCACGCTCACCAGATAAACGATAAACAACCCGCCAAATTGCGCCAGCGTCATACGTTGTCCCCTGCCGCCAGGGTTAATGCCTGCTGCCAGCCATCAACGTAATTAGGGTTGAAGAAAGCGATGGCCTGTTTATCGACGGATGCCAGTTGGCGTTGCGCTTCACGCACTACCGCCTCATCCAGCGAATCGCCATAGAACAGCACCGGCAGATGTTGCTCCGCCAGATCCTGCCAGAACGGGTTCTGCCGGCTCAGCACAAAGGGCACGCCAAACTGGATCAGAAGACACAGCGTGCCTATGCCCTGCTGGCGGTTAAAAATAAAGTAACCGAGATCGCACTCGCGCAGGATATTCAGATAATCGTCGAACGCCACCTGCTGCGTCAGCACCTGCAGGTTCCTGGCGCTGAACAGCTTTAGCCCGGCGCTGCGCACCTGTTCAATATAGGCGTCGTTATTGGCCGGGTAGCCCATCGGCAGGATCACCCGCACCTCGGCGCCAAACTGCTGATGAATCGCTTTCAACGCCTCAATATGACGGTTGGTACGATCGCCAGAGTTCCCCACCAGAATGGTCATCGGCCCGGCCAGGTTTTTCTCTACCTCAATGCCGGTTAACGCCGGATCCATCCGCGTCGGGAAATACAACAGAGAGGCCGGTACGCGGGCATGGCGCTGCTGGTAATGAATAATATCACCGCGGGTCGCGAACACGTGTCTCACTCTGCCCTGCGCAATACGGCGCAGCAAATAGAACAGACGGAATTTCCAACTGGTGGCGTTTTCATACAAATCAGCGCCCCAGATATGCCAACTCACCTGATCGGCCTTGATTTTACCGCTCAGCAACGCCAACCACAGCGTAGGGTTAAACTGGCCGTGCAGGAAGAAACGTTGATTGCGATCGGCCTGCGCGCGGGCAATGACCGCCATCGCCAGACTTTTCTTGTTCGGATGGCATTCAATGCTCAGCTCGGGGAACCCCCCTAACGCAGCGGCATCTTTGGCAGCCACCATAAAATGACGCGTCTGTTCGGACGGCAGGCGTTTCGCCAACACATCGTTGAAGAAACGCAGCACCGTCTGATTGTGATGCGGGATGTCAGATCCCAATACGTGAATCAGTGTCGTCATACTCGTCTACGGTAAAGAATAAATACGCAGCTACAGAGCGTGAAGTACACGATGTAGGTTGCCATGTAGGCCTGTGCCGCTCCCAGCGCACCATGCAGCGGTATCAACCAATGCGAGAACAGCGTTAACAGCAGGAACTGACTGACTTCGGTCAGGATATAAAAACGCAGCGACGCCTTGGCAATCACCAGATAGCCGAACACATAGGCGCCCACTTTCAGTACGTCCCCTACCAGTTGCCAGGCAAACAGATCGCGCATCGCGACGAATTTGTCCGTGAACAGCAACCAGATGGCGAAGTCGCGCAGTAACCAGACCGTGAAACTCGCCGCCGCTACTGCAGGCAGTACAAATTTTAATGAGCGCACAATCTCTTGAGAGATGGCGCTTTTTTCCTTCAGCCGCGACAGCGTTGGCAGCAGATAAACGGTAAACGAGGCGGTGATAAACTGCAGGTAAGCGTCGGAAATACTGCTGACGCCCTGCCAAATCCCGACCTCATCCCAACTGTAATGGCTGGCCAGCAGGTTACGCATCATCACATAGGCCACCGGCAGCGTCACTGATGTGATCAATGCCATGATGGTGAACTTGCCAAGATGGCTGGCTAACGCCTTGTCCCATGCCAATGCCAAATAGCGCAGCGGCAAGGTTTTGCGCCGCCAAAGGATAAAACCTGCGGGCAACACCACCAAGGCCGGCACCAGTGCCAACCCCGCCAGCGCGCCTTCGTAGCCGCCCAGCTTAAAGCACAGGTAGTAAGCCACCACGCCAATCAGGCTACCGCCAATCACCGCCAGCGCGTTGCCCATCGCATCGCGGTAGCCTTTCAGCACCGCCATAAACAGGTTGGCATAGGCGATACCCATCTGAATAAAGGCTACCGCCCGCACCACGCCGACATAGTCAGCATGGCCGAACAACCCGATACTGATAGGCTCCGCCGCAAACAGAAAAACCAGCGCCAACAGCGTGGAAAAGCCCAGCACGATGCTTGACGCCGTTCCAACAGCCAGCCGTAACCGCTGCGGATCCTGATGATATTCAGCTACGTACTTGGTGATGCCGTTAAAAATCCCGGCACCGGACAGCACGCCCAGCACGGTAATCAGCTGACGGAAGTTGCCCGCCTGCCCAACCCCGCTGGGGCCAAAGGCCACCGCCAGCAGTTTCACCACCAACAGCCCCACGCCAATCTTGATCAGCGTGGAGCCCGCGGTCCAAATTGATGCTTTTGCCAACGACATATCAGGCGCAGAAGCTAAGAATGGTATTGATCACCGTACGTTG
This sequence comes from Serratia sp. GW822-FHT06D09, assembly GCF_058799515.1. Taxonomy (NCBI): domain Bacteria; kingdom Pseudomonadati; phylum Pseudomonadota; class Gammaproteobacteria; order Enterobacterales; family Yersiniaceae; genus Serratia; species Serratia sp. GW822-FHT06D09. The sequence continues at coordinate 199,071 of NZ_JBXALO010000007.1, read as the reverse complement.
AGTGACATCAGACATATTGTAGAACAACGGCAGACGCACCAGACGCGCACTTTCCTGGCTGGTGAAGCGGTCTTCGCCGGAAAAACGGCCAAAACGATCGCCCGCCGGGCAGTCGTGCAGCGCGATGTAATGGAACACCGCCATGATTTCCGCTTCTTTCAGATAATCGATAAAGGCCGTGCGATCTTCAATATCACGCAGTTTGATATAGAACATGTGCGCATTATGCACGCAGTCCGCCGGGATGGTCGGCAGCACAATACGGCCGGCGTTTGCCAACGGCAGCAGGCTGTCATAATAGGTCTGCCACAGTGCCAGACGACGCTGGTTGATGCGGTCAGCCGCTTCGAGCTGGCCCCAGAGATAGGCAGCCTGCAAATCTGACATCAGATAGCTGGAACCGATATCGCGCCAGGTATACTTGTCCACCTGCCCACGGAAGAACTGGCTGCGGTTGGTGCCTTTCTCACGAATGACTTCTGCCCGGTCGATCAGCGCCGGATCGTTGATCAGCGTTGCGCCGCCCTCACCGCCGGCAGTGTAGTTTTTGGTTTCGTGGAAGCTAAAACAGCCAATATGACCAATGGTACCGAGCGCTTTGCCCTTGTAAGTGGACATCACACCCTGCGCGGCGTCTTCTACCACCCGCAGGTTATATTTTTTCGCCAGCGCCATGATGGTGTCCATCTCGCAGGCCACCCCGGCGTAATGCACCGGCACGATAGCGCGTGTCTTATCGGTGATAGCCGCTTCGATTTTAGTCTCATCGATGTTCATGGTATCCGGACGCAGATCGACAAACACCACGGTGGCCCCGCGCAGCACGAAGGCATTGGCGGTTGAAACAAAGGTGAAGCTCGGCATGATCACTTCATCACCCGGCTGAATATCCAGCAGGATAGCCGCCATCTCCAGCGACGCGGTACAGGACGGCGTCAACAGCACCTTCGGGCTGCCAAAACGCTGTTCCATCCACTGTTGGCAACGGCGAGTAAAACCACCATCTCCGCACAGCTTGCCGCTGTCCATCGCAGCCTGCATATAGTCAAGTTCAGTGCCAACAACCGGCGGAGCGTTAAATGGGATCATGTTTTCCTCTGTATAACCAATACGAGGTGCTTTCAATAACAGCACCCTGTCGTTGATAGAGCCGTAGTGCGGCGATATTGCCGAGCTGTGTCGCCACCCGCAGACGCATCCGCGAGTCTTTCCGACACTCTGCAATGGCCGCCGCCATTAATCGCGCACCAATACCTTTACCTGACGCGCCGGGGAAAGCTGCCAGCAGGCCGATTCTAACCTCTTGGCCGCCGATATCACGCAGGCTGACAAAGCCCTCCGGCTGACCGGCTTCGTCCAGTGCCAACAGGCATTGGTGATCGAAGGTTCCCAGTATCGCTTTTTCGATCCAGGCGGCATAGAAACGCCCGCTATCCTGAACGTCGTACCAAGGGGCCCGAAAACGGCTGGCGGTGAACACATTGGCCGCTGCCGCACGCAATACCGGAATATCCTCCGGCACTGCCAGGCGAATCGCTGGCGGTAGCGCACTCTGCGACGATGCACATTCCGTGCCGATATTCAGCAACAGATCGACCTCAGCCTCAACCAGTTGGAAACCCAGACCCGACAATGCGTCCGCCCAGGCGGTTTGGTGCGCCGGGATTTTAGCTTGCACCAAGGCGTAGGCTGCCAGACCGGCCTCGGTCAACGCCGGGGCCGTGGTGGAAAAGTTGAGCCTGGCGCTGCCAAGAGCGAAAAATTCGCTTTCCCAGGCTAAGGGCTCAATATTGGCGTGGACGCGCATGCAATAAATCCAGCAGATACTTGCCGTAGCCGGTTTTGACCAGCGCCTGTGCGGCACGCTTCACACCGTCATCATCCAGCCAACCGTTGCGCCAGGCGATCTCTTCCAGGCAGGCAATTTTAAAGCCCTGGCGTTTTTCCACCGTCTGCACGAAGCTGCTGGCTTCCAGCAGGCTGTCATGAGTACCGGTATCCAGCCAGGCGAAACCGCGGCCCAGCAGTTCAACGGTCAGTTCGCCACGCTCCAGATACATCTGGTTAATGCTGGTAATTTCCAGCTCGCCACGGGAGGAAGGCTTGACCTGTTTGGCAAACTCCACCACCTGACTGTCGTAGAAGTACAGGCCGGTCACCGCCCAGTTGGACTTGGGCTCGGCAGGCTTTTCTTCGATCGATAAAGCGCGGAAGTTATCGTCAAACTCCACCACCCCAAAACGTTCGGGATCCATCACCTGGTAGCCGAACACGGTAGCGCCCTGGGTACGTGCAGCGACCGTTTTTAGTTTCGGGCTAAACCCTTGACCAAAATAGATATTGTCACCTAACACCAGACAGCTCGGCTCGCCGGCCAGGAACTCTTCACCGATCAGAAACGCCTGAGCCAGACCATCGGGGCTGGGTTGTTCGGCATAGCTGAGATTAATGCCAAACTCTTCGCCGTTACCCAACAGACGTCTGAATGAAGGGAGGTCTTCCGGTGTGGAAATAATCAGAATGTCGCGGATCCCGGCTAACATCAGCACCGACAGCGGATAGTAAATCATCGGCTTGTCGTAGATCGGGAGCAACTGCTTGGATACGCCGCGAGTAATTGGATGCAAACGTGTACCGGATCCACCCGCCAGAATAATACCTTTCATACTCACTCCAGAATCCACTGGGCCACCACTCAGGCAGCCCGGGTAAACTTAGTCGGATAAACCTAAACGCTCACCCGCATAGGAACCATCCTGAACGCGACGCCACCAGGTTTCATTGTTCAGGTACCAGGAAACCGTTTTGCGAATGCCGCTTTCAAAGGTTTCTTGCGGGTGCCAGCCCAGCTCCCGGTCAATTTTCCCGGCGTCGATCGCATAGCGCATATCATGGCCCGGGCGATCCTTGACGTAAGTGATCAGATCGCGGTATTGCGCCACGCCCTGCGGTTTGTTCGGCGCCAGTTCTTCCAGCAGATCGCAAATGGTATGCACTACTTCAATATTCTTGCGCTCGTTGTGACCACCGATATTGTAGGTTTCCCCTACCACACCTTCGGTAACGACCTGATACAACGCGCGCGCATGGTCTTCGACATACAGCCAGTCACGCACCTGCGCACCGTTGCCATACACCGGCAACGGTTTGCCGGCAACGGCATTGAGGATCACCAGCGGGATAAGTTTTTCCGGGAAGTGGTACGGGCCGTAGTTGTTGGAACAGTTGGTGACCAACGTCGGCAAGCCATAGGTCCGCAGCCAGGCGCGGACCAGATGGTCGCTGGACGCCTTGGAGGCCGAATACGGGCTGCTTGGCGAGTAAGGCGTGGTTTCGGTGAACAAGTCATCCGTACCGTGCAAGTCGCCATACACTTCGTCGGTGGAGATATGGTGGAAACGGAAGCTCTGCTTCTTCTCCGCCTCCAGCGGATGCCAATAATGACGGGCCGCCTCCAGCAGGGTATAGGTCCCCACCACGTTAGTCTCGATAAAGGCCGCCGGGCCATCAATCGAACGATCGACATGGCTTTCCGCCGCCAGGTGCATGACCACATCCGGCTGATATTGGGCAAACACCCGATCCAATGCCGCGCGATCGCAGATATCCACCTGCTCGAACGAATAGCGTTCGCTATCAGCAATCACCGCAAGCGATTCCAGGTTGCCGGCGTAAGTCAGCTTATCCACCACCACCACGCTGTCCCGCGTGGCTTCAATAATATGCCTGACGACCGCGGAACCGATAAAACCGGCGCCCCCAGTGACTAAAATACGTTTCAACGCCATACCCCTTTGGTATCTACTACCCAGGATTGCGTGATCTCTTCCGGCCTGATTGCCTTGAATTGCTTATGATCGACCAACATCACGATCACGTCCGCCTGCTGCAACGCGTCGGCCATCGCTTTCAGCGTCACATGGCCCGCCAGCGATTTCGGCAGTTGCTCAACGTTCGGCTCCACCACCAGGGTTTCACCCACGTGCCAATCAGCAATTAAATGCGCCACTTCCACCGCCGGGCTTTCGCGCAGGTCGTCGATATTCGGCTTGAATGCCAGGCCGAAGCAGGCAATTTTCACTTCCGACGCACGCTTATCGGTGGCAGCCAGACAATCAGCCACTGCGGCTTTCACACGATCAACCACCCACAGCGGTTTTCCGTCATTCACCAGGCGCGCGGTATGAATCAAACGCGCCTGCTGCGGATTTTGCGAGACAATAAACCAAGGGTCGACCGCAATACAGTGGCCGCCGACGCCGGGACCAGGCTGCAAAATATTGACCCGCGGATGGCGATTCGCCAGGCGGATAAGCTCCCAGACATTGATGCCCTGATCGGCACAAATCAACGACAGCTCATTGGCAAAGGCGATATTCACATCGCGGAAGCTATTTTCGGTCAGCTTGCACATCTCAGCGGTGCGTGAATTGGTAATCACACACTCGCCCTCGAGGAAAATCTTGTACAGCTCGCTGGCGCGCTCCGAGCATTTTGGCGTCATACCGCCAATCACCCGATCGTTTTGAATCAGCTCAACCATCACCTGCCCCGGCAGCACGCGCTCCGGACAGTAGGCAATGTTCACATCAGCGGCCTCACCGGCCTGCTGCGGGAAACTGAGATCGCTACGCGCTTCTGTCAGCCACTGCGCCATCTGTTCGGTCGCGCCCACCGGCGAGGTGGACTCCAGGATCACCAGATCGCCTTTTTTCAGCACCGGCGCCAAAGATTTGGCGGCGGCCTCGACATACGCCAGATCCGGCTCATGGTCGCCTTTAAACGGCGTCGGTACCGCAATCAGGAAAGCATCCGCTGCCAGAGGTTTGGTCACCGCCTGCAGATAGCCGCCGTCGACCGCGTCTTTCACCACTCTATCCAGGTCGGGTTCAACGATATGGATCGCACCACGGTTAATGGTATCCACCGCATGTTGGTTAACATCTACGCCCACCACTTTTTTCTTGCGGGAGGCAAACGCCGCCGCCGTTGGCAGACCGATATAACCCAGGCCGATAACCGAAATAGTGTTAAAACTCATAGTGTCACCTGATGATTCTTCAAAGCTTCCAGAATACGCTGGCAGGCATGCCCGTCACCGTAAGGGTTATGCGCCCGGCTCATGGCGTGATATTCGTTTTCGTCCGTCAGCAGCCGGTTAACCGCATCAACAATTTTTGCTACGTCGGTACCCACCAGCCGCACCGTGCCAGAATCTACCGCCTCCGGCCGCTCGGTGGTGTCACGCATCACCAGCACCGGCTTACCTAATGATGGTGCCTCCTCCTGAATGCCGCCAGAGTCGGTCAGGATCATATATGACTTGGCCATCAGATAGACAAAGGGCAAATAATCCTGGGGATCTATCAGGATGATATTATCAATCCCTTTCAGAATGCGGTTGACCGGCTCGCTGACGTTGGGGTTGAGATGCACCGGATACACCACCTGCACTTCAGGATGAGTACGGGCAATTTCTGCCAGCGCGCTGCAAATTCGCTCGAACCCACCGCCAAAGCTTTCTCGGCGATGCCCAGTTACCAGAATCAACTTTTTGTTGTCGGCATCCAGGAACGGGTAGCGTTGAGCCAGGCTGTCATGCAAGGCCGCATCCCCCATCACCCGATCGCGTACCCAGAACAACGCGTCGATTACCGTGTTGCCTGTGACGAAGATATGATCGTCCGGTAACAGTTCGCGCAACAGGTTCTGTCGCGAGTTTTCCGTCGGGGCAAAATGGTACATCGCCAGATGGCCGGTCAGCTTGCGGTTAGCCTCTTCCGGCCACGGGGAGTAAAGGTCGCCGGTACGCAGGCCCGCCTCTACATGCCCTACCGGGATACGCTGATAAAATGCCGCCAGGCTGGTGGCCAGCGTGGTGGTGGTATCGCCATGAACCAACACCACATCCGGTTTGAATTCCTCAAGAACGCCTTTCAGGCCTTCAAGGATGCGGCAGGTGATCTCACTTAATCCCTGGCCGGGTTTCATGATGTTCAGATCGTAATCAGGCACTATCTCAAATAACCGCAATACCTGATCCAACATCTCACGATGCTGTGCCGTCACGCAGACTCTTGATTCAAAGGCTTCATCCTGAGCCAGGGCATGTACCAGCGGTGCCATTTTGATGGCTTCAGGTCTGGTGCCGAAAACAGTCAACACTTTCACAGCGAATCTCTTTTGGTCGGTTAACCGCAGGCGAACCTGCGAATTGGGCGCTCTCACGCCCATCAGCGAATTATTATATTATTTTTATTTACGCGGCCGACGCACCAGGGCAACACCTGCGCCAACCAAAGCGCCCATCGCGCCCCACATGATCAACCAGAATACACGACGTGGGCTGTCACGTTTTACCGGCTCTTCCGGGGTCCGCAAATAGCGGTAAGTCTGAAATTTCTCGTCCAGCGTTGGGCCAACGTTCAGGGTCGCCAGCATCGCGCGATTTTGGTCGTAGTCCAAATCAAAGGTTGGGCCCGAAGCCTGTAATCCTTCCAGACGCGCCTGCAGCATAGGCTTGCCCAGCAGGAACAAATCGGAGTCTGGCAGCTGTTCTGCCGGGGTATCGGTCTGAGTCCGGCTAATGCCCTGCGTCTCGGCAATTTTTAACGCCTGTTGGATGGTGTTCAGCTCACGCTTGTACACGGCCTCTGCCACCGCTTCCTGGCGCTTGACCTGCGCCTTCATCGACGTGGTACGAGCCGCCCAGGCACCCTGGATCTCTTCGTTTAAATGCTGAGCCGCGCGGTGGCTGGCAAACGCTACGTACTGACGCAGCAGGCGATTGGCATCTACCGCCGTTTCCGCCGTCAGTTTCACACCGTCGTTCGGCACTTTTTTGTCGTCACGCGGCGTAAACTGGATATTGTTAATCAGCTCGTCGAGCAAGGCCGCATCGGCGCCCGCGTCGCCTTCCTGGCGCTGTTTGTAATAATCGCTCTGCAGCCAGAAATCTCGGCGCGTATCGTAAGCCGCCAGCTGCATAATAAATTCATTATAGGCTTCGTCAGCGATGCCCGGTTGCTCGGTAGCCGCCGCCGGCAGAGTGCGCACATCCAGATTACGCAGGAACTGTTGCTGGGAATAATACCCCCCCAACGCATTCACCGTTGGCCGATCGGTAATCGCCGCCGCGCTCCACTCCTGTTTCACCAGGTAGGACACCACCAGCGCCACTACGGCGAACAGTACCGCAATACCGATAATCCATGACTTACCGCGCCACAGGGTACAGCACAGGCCGCGAATATCGAGTTCGTTATCCACTGCCGGGATAGTCTTGTCAGACGTTGTTTCTGGATTCATCACTGCCCAAAAGCCTCTGGTTAGGATTCTTGCTTATTGTCGTTCGAACGGCGCAGGCGCCGTTTGATACGCTTAATGTAACGTGCAACACGCCAGGCGCGCTTAATGCAGTAACCGTACAAGAAGAAGGCAAGCAAAAATAATGCCAACATTACCCATTCAGGGATAAAAGTAAGACGTTCGCCGATCACGCCGATGGCCGCCAACAGCGCCGCCGCCAGGGTAATCAGCACGAAGGCCTGCCGTGGCGTAAAGCCAGCGCGCATAATCAGATGGTGAATGTGTTGACGGTCTGGAGAGAAGGGGCTCATCCCTTTGCGTAAGCGCCGATACATGATCGCAATCATGTCCATCAATGGAATAGCGATAATCCACAGGGCGGTAACAGGATTGATGGAATGGGCTTTACCCTGTGAACTTTGCAGCAGCAGCCAAATTGCGGTGAAACCGATCAGCGTACTGCCGGCATCCCCCATAAACACCTTGTAACGTCGGCCAAGAATGCCGAGGTTAAGCAGGATATAAGGAACGATAGCGGCAATCATCGCGAAGCACCAGAAGGCCAAATCGGAGTGGCCGCTCAGGTACAACAGCACGCCCAGCGCACCGAAAGAAACGCACGAAAGCCCGCCCAGCAGGCCATCAATGCCGTCTACCATGTTAAAGGCGTTGATAGCCGCCCAAACGGCAAACAGCGTGACCAGATAGCCGAACGGCCCCAGTTGCATTTCCCAGTCGCCAAGCACATGACCAAAACTGCGCAGGTAGAGCCCGGCAAACACCATCATCGCAATGCCGACCAATGCCTGGACCAGCGCACGAATTTTAACGCTGATATCGAAACGATCGTCGAGAGCACCAACAAACACTAATAACCCCGCACAGGCGAGGTAGAGTTTTCCGTGCGCAATCGTTTGGTCAGAGATCAAGAAAGCGAAGCACAGCCCGGCGTAAACAGAAATACCTCCGACAAGTGGGATCAACCCCTGATGACGTTTGCGGTAATTAGGTTTATCAACCAGTCCAATACGTTTTGCTGCTTTGCGAGCAACAAAGAGAAAAGCCAAGGAAAACAGGAAAACAAATAGAATTTCAGTACTCATAGTGAGTAAGTTCACAGTTAACAAGATCTCTGTAGAAGATAAGGCAGCTTAACACGGGCGACAGGTCGCGCCATGAGGTCCCGCTACCTTTCAGTCATTTCCTATGACAACAGCCATTCATTCTTATTCCAACGCTTCTGTCTGCCGTTTAAACAGTAACAATGTGCGAACGACGAAACGCCGACCGCAAATAAGATGAATTCTCAGTAAGCCATGAAAATAACTTACGTTTCCATTTCTGTTACTTATCGTATCTGCCAAAAGCAAAAAACGCCACGACTAGGCGTGGCGTTCTCTGAATTTTTTACTCAATTATGAGCGCATCGTCATTTATGAGCGCTTCATCATATCGAAGAATTCATCGTTGGTTTTGGTCATGGCCAACTTGTTAATGAGGAATTCCATTGCGTCAATTTCGCCCATTGGGTGAATAATTTTACGCAGGATCCACATTTTCTGCAGTTCTTCAGACGTGGTGAGTAATTCTTCTTTACGGGTACCGGAGCGGTTGTAGTCAATCGCAGGGAATACGCGCTTCTCGGCGATTTTACGCGCCAGATGCAATTCCATGTTGCCGGTACCTTTAAACTCTTCGTAGATAACCTCGTCCATTTTCGACCCGGTGTCGACCAGCGCGGTAGCGATGATGGTCAGGCTGCCGCCTTCCTCAACGTTACGTGCCGCACCGAAGAAACGCTTGGGACGATGCAGGGCGTTGGCATCCACACCACCGGTCAACACTTTACCGGAAGCCGGTACCACGGTGTTGTAGGCACGCGCCAGACGAGTGATGGAGTCGAGCAGGATGATAACGTCTTTCTTGTGCTCAACCAGGCGCTTGGCCTTCTCGATCACCATTTCTGCAACCTGGACGTGGCGGGAAGCCGGCTCGTCAAAGGTAGAAGCGATAACTTCGCCCTTCACCAGACGCTGCATCTCGGTAACTTCTTCCGGGCGTTCGTCAATCAGCAGAACCATCAACACGCAGTCTGGATGGTTGTAAGCGATGCTTTGTGCAATGTTCTGCAGCAGCATGGTTTTACCGGCTTTCGGCGGAGCAACAATCAGACCACGCTGACCACGGCCAATCGGCGAGGCCAGATCCAGCACGCGAGCCGTCAGGTCTTCGGTTGAACCGTTACCGCGTTCCATCCGCAGACGGGAGTTGGCATGCAGTGGGGTTAAGTTCTCGAACAGGATCTTGCTGCGGGCGTTTTCCGGTTTGTCGTAGTTAACTTCGTTAACTTTCAACAGGGCAAAGTAGCGCTCGCCTTCTTTTGGCGGACGAATCTTACCGGAAACGGAGTCACCTGTACGGAGGTTAAAACGGCGGATTTGGCTGGGGGATACGTAGATGTCGTCGGGGCCTGCAAGGTAGGAGCTGTCTCCAGAGCGGAGGAAACCAAATCCATCCTGCAATATCTCCAACACGCCATCGCCGAAGATATCTTCTCCACTTTTCGCATGCTGCTTAAGGATAGAGAAGATAATGTCCTGCTTGCGCATGCGGGCAAGGTTTTCCAGCCCCATATTTTCGCCGAGAGTAATCAGCTCAGAAACCGGCGTATTCTTTAATTCGGTAAGATTCATAGTGGTGGGTTCTTAAACTCGGGGTATGTCTCGAACTTGTATCGTGAATGGTATGGCAGCGGGATATATCTTTCGTCTTTCTGGTGGTTGCCTTGGCCTTCCTTGCTTACCCCGCCACTTAGCGGACTAAGCTGCAGAGATTCGTTCGGTTGCCGACGGGCCACACCTTGAAATCCTTTGGATATTCGTGCCTGTTTACTGGACGTTCGATCGCCGGGCGCTGAGCCGTCACGGTAAGAAATGGCTTACAGAGGACGCGCGCATTGACGGTTTAAGATCGAAGGTACCTTAAAATTGATTTTGCAAAACCGTTTGATTGTTAAAACACGGGCTGAGTTCATTTTTTCTTTCAACGCCAGCGGTTCAACACAGAGTAAAGCTTTAGATTTAGACTCTTTAGATTTAAAACTTCGGGCAAGTTCTATATGCAGTATGGTTAAACTTAACACGCTTCTTGGCAGGCGTCTAGCGGTGAATTGAACATCCCCGCTAGACGCCTGTATATCCCCGCAGTCTCTCACTTCGCGGCTTTTTTACCGCGACGTCAGACCCCTTGGGCATAGGGCATCCCGCCCGATTACAGATTCGCGTTAAGGAAATCTTTGAGCTGGCCTTTGGACAGCGCACCAACCTTGGTCGCGGCCACTTCACCGTTCTTGAACAGCAACAGCGTAGGGATACCACGGATACCGTACTTAGGTGCGGTTGCCGGGTTTTGGTCGATATTCAGCTTGGTGATGGTCAGCTTGCCTTCGAACTCCTCGGCAATCTCATCCAGAATCGGAGCAATCATCTTGCACGGTCCACACCATTCAGCCCAGAAATCGACCAGGATTGGCCCTTCAGCTTTCAGCACGTCGTTTTCGAAGCTGCCGTCAGTCAGGTGAATAATTTTATCGCTCATGTTCTACTCCAAAGGATTGTGTCTACCTTGTTGGTGTAGCATTAACCAACCTAAGGTGACTTTATTTCACCGGATACGCTTTCGTAAAGCAATAGTTAGCTGATATTCTACCACACTATGAGCAAAACACACTTGACCGAACAGAAGTTTTCCGACTTCGCCCTGCACCCGTTAGTCCTTGAAGCCCTTGAAAAGAAAGGGTTTCAACATTGCACGCCTATCCAGGCGTTAGCATTGCCGCTCACGCTCTCCGGGCGTGACGTTGCAGGTCAGGCGCAAACCGGTACCGGAAAGACGCTGGCATTTTTAGCGTCTACTTTTCACTATTTGCTTTCTCACCCGGCGAAACAGGATCGCCAGACCAACCAGCCGCGCGCCTTGATCATGGCGCCAACGCGTGAACTGGCGGTACAGATCCACTCCGACGCGGAAGCCCTGTCCCAATCCACCGGCCTGAAACTTGGCCTGGCGTATGGCGGCGACGGCTACGACAAACAGCTGAAAGTGCTGGAAAGCGGCGTGGATATCCTGGTCGGTACTACCGGTCGTTTGATCGATTACGCCAAACAGAACTATATCGATCTGGGCGCAATTCAGGTCGTGGTACTGGATGAAGCCGACCGTATGTACGATCTGGGCTTTATCAAAGACATTCGCTGGTTGTTCCGCCGCATGCCTGCGGTCGATCAACGCCTGAACATGCTGTTCTCTGCCACCCTGTCCTATCGCGTACGCGAACTGGCTTTCGAGCAGATGAACAACGCTGAATATGTCGAAGTGGAACCGGAACAAAAAACCGGCCACCGCATTAAAGAAGAGCTGTTCTACCCTTCTAACGAAGAAAAGATGCGTCTGCTGCAGACGTTGATCGAAGAAGAGTGGCCAGACCGCTGCATCATCTTCGCCAACACCAAGCACCGCTGTGAAGACGTCTGGGGCCACCTGGCCGCCGATGGTCACCGCGTAGGCCTGCTGACCGGCGATGTGGCGCAGAAAAAACGCCTGCGCATTCTCGACGATTTCACCAAGGGCAACCTGGATATTCTGGTCGCCACCGACGTCGCCGCTCGCGGTCTGCACATCCCGTTGGTGACGCACGTATTCAACTACGACTTGCCTGACGACTGCGAAGACTACGTCCACCGTATCGGTCGTACCGGCCGTGCTGGCGAAAGTGGCCATTCCATCAGCCTGGCCTGCGAAGAGTACGCGCTCAACCTGCCGGCGATCGAAACCTATACCGGCCACAGCATTCCGGTGAGCAAGTACAACAGCGATGCGTTACTGACTGACCTGCCTGCGCCGAAACGCCTGGCTCGCCCACGCGGCGGCAACGGTCCACGTCGTAACTCAGCGCCACGTCGTGGCGGTGCGCCGCGCAACAACCGTAAACGTTCAGGCTGATAGACAATGCTCAGTTCCAGCGCACTTTATGCCGCTATCGATCTCGGCTCCAACAGCTTCCACATGTTGGTGGTGCGCGAGGTGGCCGGCAGTATTCAGACCCTGGCGCGCATCAAGCGCAAAGTGCGTCTGGCGGCCGGACTGGATCAGAACAACCTTCTGTCGCATGAGGCCATGCAACGCGGATGGCAATGCCTGAAGCTGTTCGCCGAACGCCTGCAGGACATCCCTCGCGAGCAAATTCGCGTGGTCGCCACGGCCACGCTGCGGCTGGCGTCCAATGCCGATGAATTCCTGCAGACCGCCGAGCAGATTCTCGGATGCCCGATCCAGGTGATCAGCGGCGAGGAAGAAGCGCGCCTGATTTACCACGGTGTAGCCCATACCACCGGCGGTCCGGACCAACGTTTGGTGGTCGATATCGGCGGCGGCAGCACAGAGCTGGTCACGGGGACCGGTGCGCAGGCCGCTCAGTTGTATAGCCTGTCGATGGGCTGTGTCACCTGGCTGGAGCGGTTCTTCACCGATCGTAATCTGGGGCAGGAAAACTTCGAGCGGGCCGAACAGGCTGCGCGTGAAATGGTGCGCCCGATAGCACCGCAGCTGCGTCAGCACGGCTGGCAAATCTGCGTCGGCGCTTCCGGCACCGTCCAGGCGCTGCAGGAAATCATGGTGGCGCAGGGCATGGATGAACGCATCACCCTGTCCAAACTGCGCCAATTGAAACAGCGCGCCATTCAGTGCGGCAAGCTGGAAGAGCTGGAAATTGAAGGGCTAACGCTGGAGCGCGCCTTGGTATTCCCAAGCGGGCTGTCCATTCTGCTGGCGATCTTCCAGGAGTTGGGCATTGAAAGCATGATGTTGGCCGGCGGTGCGCTACGCGAAGGTCTGGTTTACGGCATGCTGCATTTGCCGGTCGAACAGGATATCCGCAGCCGCACCATTCGCAACCTGCAACGGCGTTATCTGTTGGATACCGAGCAGGCCGAGCGCGTCAGCCAACTGGCCGCCAATTTCTCGCAGCAGGTGAGCAATGAATGGCAGTTGGACGCTCGATGTCGCGAGTTATTGCACAGCGCCTGTCTGATCCACGAAATCGGCCTCAGCGTTGATTTCAAGCAGGCGCCGCAACACGCCGCCTACCTGATCCGCCATCTGGATTTACCCGGTTTCACTCCGGCACAGAAAAAACTGTTAGCCACCCTGCTACAAAACCAGAGCAACACCCTCGACTTGCCACTGCTGAGCCAGCAAAACGCCCTGCCGCCACGTACGGCACAACGTTTATGCCGGATTTTACGCCTGGCGATCATCTTTGCCAGCCGTCGCCGCGACGACACGCTGCCTGCGGTGCGTCTGCGCGCCAATCATGATGACGAGCTGACGGTGATCCTGCCGCCTGGCTGGCTGGAGCAGCACCCGTTACGGGCAGAAGCGCTGGAGCAGGAAAGCCATTGGCAAAGTTACGTTCACTGGCCGCTGATACTGGAAGAGCAACGTTAAAATGACAAGGGCGCTAACCGCGCCCTTAGTCTGATGACAAACACCCGAAAAACGTGGTTTTCGGATGTTTGGGGGTAAATCAGAAGACATAATCCTTTGTTTTTATTAGCCCAAGGTCAGGACGTTTAACTGCAAAGGACTTTGTCAGCCATCTGAGGGCGCTAACCGCGCCCTTTCTTCTAGTTGCCGCCCTTGGCCTTGGCCAACTGAGCACGAATATTGGCCAGATGGCTCTGCCCTTTTTGCATCCTTTCCTGCGGACTGACCACTTTGCGCTCACTTTCCCACGCCAGGTCATCCTGCGGCAGTTCCAACAAGAAACGGCTCGGCTCCGGGCGAACCAACTCGCCATATTGACGACGCTCGCGGCACAGAGTGAAAATCAGCTCCTTTTGGGCGCGAGTGATGCCTACGTAGGCCAGGCGTCGCTCTTCATCAACGTTATCTTCGTCAATGCTGCTTTGATGCGGCAATAACCCTTCCTCCATCCCCACCAGAAACACATAGGGGAACTCCAATCCTTTGGAGGCATGCAGCGTCATCAGTTGCACCTGATCCAGCTCTTCATCGCTTTCACCGCGTTCCATCATGTCGCGCAGGGTAAAGCGCGTCACCACCTGGGTCAGCGTCATCGGCTCATCCAGCTCGCTGCCTTCCAGCATTTCCGTCATCCAGCCGAACAGCGTATTGACGTTTTTCATGCGCATTTCGGCGGCTTTCGGGCTGGGAGAGGTTTCGAACAGCCAGCTCTCGTAATCTACACCGTGGATCAGGTCACGCACCGCAGCCACCGGCTCGCGCTCCGCCAGTTGGGCGATGCCGTCCAGCCAGTGAGTGAAGCGTTGCAAAGACTCAAGCCCGCGTCCGGTCAGGTGCTGGCTCAATCCAAGATCAAAACTGGCACGGAACAGGCTTTTATTGCGTTGGTTTGCCCATTCACCCAGCTTTTGCAACGTCGCCGGGCCAATCTCGCGTTTTGGCGTATTGACGATACGCAGGAAGGCGCTGTCATCATCCTGATTGGTCAGGACGCGCAAGTAGGCCAGCAGATCCTTGATTTCCGGCCGCGAGAAAAACGAGGTGCCGCCGGAGATCTTGTAGGGAATGCGGTTCTGCATCAGCATTTTTTCAAACAGCCGCGACTGATGGTTGCCACGGTAGAGGATCGCATAATCGCCGTAGTTTGTTTTCTTCACGAAATGGTGAGCTATCAGTTCACCCACTACGCGCTCGGCCTCGTGATCCTCATTATTGGCGGTCACCACCTTCAGTTCCTCGCCGTAACCCAGTTCGGAAAACAGCCGTTTTTCAAACACGTGCGGGTTATTGGCGATCAGAATGTTCGCCGCCTTCAGAATTCGCTCGCTCGAACGGTAGTTCTGCTCCAGCTTGATCACCTGCAGCGCCGGGAAGTCTTCCTTCAACAGCACCAGGTTTTGCGGGCGCGCACCGCGCCAGGAGTAGATTGACTGATCGTCATCCCCCACCACGGTGAAACGCGCACGGTTACCCACCAACAGTTTTACCAGCTCGTATTGGCTGGTGTTGGTGTCCTGATATTCGTCCACCAACAGGTAGCGGATTCGGTTCTGCCAACGCTCGCGCACCTCTTCATTGCGCTGCAACAGCAGGGTCGGTAACAGAATTAAATCGTCGAAATCCAATACGTTACAGGCACGCATATGCGCGTGATACAGACCGTAGCAATGCGCGAACAGCTTGTCGCGTTCAGAGCGCGCCAGCTCCATCGCCTTCCTGGGATCGACCAGATCATTCTTCCAATTGGAGATGGTGGAAATCAGCTGCGCCACCAGCGTCTTGTCATTCTCCAGCCATTTTTCGGTCAGCTCTTTCAGCAGCGCCAACTGGTCCTGATCGTCGAACAGCGAGAAGTTGGATTTCATCTCCAGCGCGGCATATTCCCGCTTGATGATTTCCAGCCCCAGGGTGTGGAACGTAGAAATCATCAAACCGCGCGCCTCTTTGCGCCCCATGGTTTGCGCCACACGTTCTTTCATCTCACGCGCGGCCTTATTGGTAAAGGTCACGGCGGCGATGTGCCGCGCCTGATAGCCACAATTATGGATCAGGTGAGCAATCTTGTTGGTGATGACGCGCGTCTTGCCGGAACCTGCACCGGCCAGCACCAGGCAGGGCCCGGTAACGAATTCGACGGCTTGTTGTTGGCTGGGGTTTAATCGCATGGCGCTTTATTGCTCGACTTTATAACGTGGAAGGGGATTGTAGCAGAAAGCGCCGATGAGATTTAACGGGTATAATCAGCGCAATTTCTGTATCGATAAAGGCAATACCATGGCAAAGACGGCGTGCGCCCTGCACATTCTGGTAGATAACGAAAAACTGGCTGAAGAACTGCTGACCAAGCTTAAACGCGGCGTCAGTTTTGACACGCTGGCGCGCAAATACTCAACTTGCCCGTCAAAGCGCAACGGCGGCTCGCTGGGCGAATTCAACAAGGGCACCATGGTGGCGGCCTTCGATAAAGCGGTGTTCAGCATTCCGCTGCTGAAGCCCTACGGCCCGGTGAAAACCCAGTTTGGCTACCACATCATCAAGGTGCTGTACCGCAACTGAGTGAGGGGGCAAACGCCCCCTCAGCCGTTATTGTGCGCTGGTTTCCGGGGCCGGTGCGGTATCGGCCGGTTTGACCTCCTCCGATACCACGGCCGGAGCCGGAGACATAATGCCGTTATAGGTTTCCTGTAACTGCTTCATGCTCATTTCCGGTTCGCCCTTCGGCTGCATCAACACCAGCGTCGCATCCTGAGAAAGCTGAAGTTTCAGCTCCTGATTCAGCGCTTCCAGCGTCAATCCGCTCAAGAACTCCTGGCGCAGTTTCTGATACTGCTCCGGTGCGATATCTACGACGCCGCTCTGCTGTGAACGCAGGCGTTGACTCATCAGCACGTCCGTATCGGTGCGGGCATAGGTTGCGAACAACTTGCTCAACTGATCGGTTTTCTGCGCCAGCAGGGCGTTAAACTCATCCTGCGACAGCCCGTTGTTACGCACATTAGCCAATTCGCGAGCGATAAAGCCCAGGCTGTTGTTCAGGTTGTTATTCGGCGTGTCGAGATGAATTGCGCATTGGGCACGCTGGTATTGCACGCGGCAATCAAAGCCCAGATGCAGGTTTTTCTGGTCACTCTTTTCCAGCACCTGCTGGAGATGCCAGAACAGCGCCTCGCGGGCCATATCACCACGCCAGTAGCGGCTCAAATTCTGCGAATCGCGGATCGGGTGCCATGGCGCATCCCACATGATCGACAGCGTATCCTGCTTGACCTGCTCGCTGATCAGGCTGACCGGCTGCGGTGGTAGCGGCGTCAGCGTCGGCATGGTGGCCGGCGTTTCACGCTTGCCCTTCAACGGCGAGAAGGCCTTGTTGATTTGTTCGCCCAGGCTGCGGCTGTCTACCTTGCCCACCACGTACAGCGTCATGGCGTCCGGGGTATACCACTGCTGGTAGAATTTTTTCAGTTGATCGACATTCACCGGTCGCTTCGGTGGCTGGGCCGGATCGTGCGCCAACAGCGTCGAGCCTTTCAGGCGGTATCGCCACCAGGCATCTTTCGGATTCGGCGGGAAAGTGCCCACCGGATCGACATTGGAGTTTATTACCGCATGCACGGTATGCTCGTCGATCGCCAGTTTGCCGGTGGTGTCGGAAAGCCACGCCAGCGCTTCTTTCAGCAAGTCTGGGCGGTTATTCGGCAAGCTGAGATTATACATGGTGAAATCGTAAGAACTGATGGCCGGCGGCAAAGGCCGCTCAGGATCCACGCTCTGCTGCCACAGCGAACGCAACTGCGGTGGCGTAAAGCTTTCGCTGCGCGCTAAAGACAGGCGCGGCAGCAGATGGGCAAAGCCGATCTGCTGTGAGGACTCGACCAGCGAGCCGGTATTAACCATTAACCGCAGCTCTACACGGTCGCTCGGCCGCTGCGGTGTATCCAGTATCTGCCATGAAAACCCGTTGGCCAGTGCCCCCTGCTGCCAGGCAGGATCGGGTTGCAGTGCTTCGGCCTGCACGCTGCTGTTGGCTGCAGCCAACAGCAGCCCACCTACGATGAGATGAATTCTGGTGCCCTGCATGTGAACCCCTACTTAATGACTATCCAATTTCTTTATGCAAATGCGGATATTCCATTCGCCGGAATATTAGGCCATAACGCACAGCCTATAAAAACGCCCTGAGTTTCACGGTGGGGCGGAAAGCAGAAAGTGTACCATCGAGTTAGACCGCGCGCCTTTGCGGATGTCACTCATTAGGGTGAAAAATAATGGATAACCGGTTTTTAAATGCAAGAAATCATTACGCGGGGGGATAAAACGTCACCGGCTGCGGCTGCAACCGGTGATTTGAGGATTAAATCAGGCTGAAGGCAGCGTTTTGTCGGCACCTGCACCCGGCCTGTTGGACAGGGTGTCTTGCAGCTGTTTTTCGTCCAGCTGTTTACACCATTTGGCCACCACCACCGTAGCCACACCGTTACCGACCAGGTTGGTCAGGGCGCGGGCTTCAGACATGAAGCGGTCAATGCCCAGAATCAGCGCCAGACCGGCCAGCGGCAGGTGGCCCACGGCAGAAATGGTCGCCGCCAGCACGATAAAGCCGCTGCCGGTCACGCCCGCAGCCCCTTTCGAGGACAGCAACAGCACCACCAGCAGCGTCACCTGATGCACGATATCCATATGGGTGTTGGTCGCCTGCGCGATAAACACCGCCGCCATGGTCAGGTAAATCGATGTGCCGTCCAGGTTAAAAGAGTAGCCGGTAGGAATAACCAGACCCACCACCGATTTCTTACAACCCAGCTTCTCCATTTTGTCGAGCATGCGCGGCAGCACCGACTCGGAAGAAGAGGTCCCGAGCACGATCAGCAGCTCTTCTTTTATATAGCGAACGAATTTGAAAATGCTGAAGCCGTTAGCACGAGCAATGGAGCCCAGCACCACCACCACGAACAGAACGCAGGTGATATAGAAGCAGGCGATCAACTGGCCAAGCTGCAGCAGCGTGCCCACGCCATATTTACCGATGGTGAATGCCATCGCCCCGAAGGCCCCCAGCGGCGCCAGACGCATAATCATATTGATAATGCCGAAAATCACGCGGGAGAAACTGTCGATCACGTTGAAGATTAACTGGCCTTTCTCACCCAGGCGGTGCAGGGCGAAGCCGAACAGCACGGCAAACAGCAACACCTGCAAGATGTTACCGCTGGCGAAGGCGCCGATGACGCTACCCGGAATGATATCCAGCAAGAATGGAATGATGCCCTGCTGCTGAGCCTGCTCGGCGTAGACCGCCACCGCTTTGGCATCCAGCGTACCCGGATCGATGTTCATCCCGGCACCCGGCTGTACCAGGTTGACAATCAGCAAACCGATCAGCAGCGCAATGGTACTGACGATTTCAAAATAAAGCAGTGCGATCGCACCGGTACGGCCAACGGCCTTCATGCTTTCCATGCCCGCGATGCCGGTCACCACGGTACAGAAGATCACCGGAGCGATGATCATTTTAATCAGCTTAACGAATCCGTCGCCCAGAGGTTTCATCTGTGCGCCAATGTCAGGATAGAAATGGCCAAGCAGGACACCCAGCGTAATCGCCGTCAGCACCTGAAAATAGAGGCTTTTAAAGATAGTGAGTTTCATATGGACATCCTTTGGGGGAAGACACGCACCAGGCGGTGTTATGGTTATCTCGCCTGTTCATCGCTTGCGCGGAAAATAACACCCGCCTAACAACATGGAAATAATTTGTTGCACCAATAGATACATGTTGATACGAATTTAAGAGCTGAAACGCGCCAGCCCGAATGCAAGGCTGTAAAGGATGTAACCCTTTCTTTGCACTAACGCAAAAGGGGTAGATAAAGCGGGGGTATTTCAAGCCAGAAGGCCAGCAGGCAACGTGGATGCCGCCCGCCGCAAAAGGCTCAAGATGGAAATCAGGCTGGCGGCGGGCAGAACTCGGCTTCAAATTCGCTGCGCGGCAACGGGCGGGCAAACAAAAACCCCTGACCGCTATGAATACCATGCTGCAGCAGCCAATCGCGTTGTTCGGCATTCTCGACGCCTTCGGCCATCACCGGCAGCGCCAGCACCTCGGAAATCGAACTGACGATGCGCACCATCGCGTCGTCCATCGGCAGCCCCTGAATAAAGCTCTTGTCGATTTTAATCAAATCTATCGGCAGGCATTTCAATCGATTGAGGTAATTGAGGCTGGAATAGCCCATGCCGAAATCGTCCAACGCGATGGAAAGCCCCAGATCGTGCAGTTCCCGCAGCAGCGCCAGCGCACGATCGAGGTCGTCAATGCGCACCGTTTCGGTAATTTCCAGCAGCAGCTTGCGCGGGTCAATTCGATGCTGGGCCAGCAGGTTTTTCAGATGCGGGACAAAATTCTCATGCTGCATCTGGATTGGCGACACGTTTACCGCCAGCGGCAGGGTGATCCCCCGAGTCTGCCAATCCGCCAGGATGCGGCAAGCCTCTTCCAGTACCCAGTTACCCAGCGGCACAATCACCCCGAGCTCTTCAGCCAATGGAATGACGTCTGCCGGCAAGGTAAAGCTGCCGTCGTACTGCTGCCAACGAAGTAATGCTTCCGCGCCGATCACCGCGTTGGACTGCATATCTATCTGCGGCTGCAGGAACAGGGTGAAACGACGCTGATCAATGGCATGCAAGATCTCACTTTCCTGCGTCAGACGCTTTTGGGTGCGTTCCGTCAGGCTCGGTTCGAAGAACAACACCTGATTTTTACCTTCGCGATGAGCCGACATCATCGCCGAGGTGGCGCTACGCAACAGCTGCTCCGCGCTCTCCCCTGCGTTCAGGTAATGGGCGATACCGATACTGGCGCTGGGCCGCAGCGGCATTTCCTGCAGGCTCAGCGGCGCATTGATCTGCGCCATGATGCGACGGGCCAACTGCATGGCGTGGAACGGCCGTTCAACGCCTTTAGCCAGAATGGCGAATTCGGTATTGCTTAACTGCGCCAGCACGCCGTTTTCATCAATGCATTCACGTAATTTCTTCGCCAGCGTCAACAACAGCGCTTCACGCATCGTCGGATTAAGTACGCCAGAGGCCTCGTGCAACGTTTCAATGCCGATTACCAGCAGATTGAAACGCTCGGGCCGCAGGCTGGAAGCAATGTGTTGTTCCAGCAGCGCGGTGAACAGCGCCTGATTTGGCAACTCAGTGACCGGATGGCGAGTGCTCATGCGGCTCAGTTCGGCATAGGCTTTGGCCAGCCGCTGCTGATTGCGGTTGTAGTTGCGCACCAGCAAGCCCAGCTCATCGTCCTGGTGCAGCGCCGGCAACATCAGTTGATGATAAGGCGCTTCTTCCTGGGAAATGTTTTCCAGCTCTTTGGCCATCGCGCGTAGCGGATGCACCATCAGCCGGTTCATACACCAGCTAATGGCGACCGACAAAATCAAGGCCAGCAGCAAATAGGTCGACAACATGGTCGACAGCATGCTGAGAATAAATTGATACATGCGGAACGAATCAGCCTGCAGCACCAGATAAGCCAATGGCTGTGGGTTGGCCGGCACGCGTTCCAGCGAATAGAGGGGAACGGAAATCTGGATCGGCAACTCGAACAGGCGGGCAATCATTGTCGGTACCGGACGTTCCGGCGGGAAGTTGGCGTGCAGTGCCTGAAATTCGTTCGGCAGCACGATATCCGCGCGCGTCAGGATGCCCACCGGCAACAGCGTATTCAGCACCTTCTTCGTTTCCGGCACGTCCATGCGTAACACGGCTTCCGCCAGCGGCTGGCGTACCGAATGAGCGATATTTTCCAGTTGCTGGGCATAGTCATCCCTGCGCTGCTGCACAAAATGGAATAACTGGATCACGATAAAGATACAGATCGTCACCAGCGCCACACCGGACACCGTTGCCATCTGTTTAATCGTTAATGAGCGCCTGACCCGCAAACCTGCTCTCCGCTAATTCGGGCTGAAATAAAAAAGGGATGAATAATACCCATCCCTTGAACCGGTCTGAGTATACTCGATTGTTGACTGTTTTTATCTCTTCATGCCCAGGGCAAAACCAAGAAAAACGAGGGTTTCAGTCTTTTCCTAATGAAAGGCTGCGCGCCACAGCCAATTGTGGGACACAGCCTGTACACAGGGTAGCAAAACTCCTCTGTGCCGACACTCCGAATCTCCCTCAGCGGGGTTACTTGAAGTCGGCGTAAGGCGTCAGCGGTTGCGGCGGTAAATCCAGGTCACCCTGCCAACCGGCCAGCGAATAGCGCAGGTAAATCAAAGCGTGGCTCGGGGTATAGTCTTTTGCCTGCTGGATGTCGATGCCGGCACCGAGTGTCCAGTGCGAACTGAGACGCCGTTCGACAATCGCCCGCAGGGTATAGCCGACGCCGGAAGAAGAGCTGCCATCCTCGACGGCAAACTTGTCCGGCAGCGAATCCGGGATCAGCCCCTGCAGCGGGTAACGCCGCTGGCTGTTGGTTTTCGAATGGGACAACGACACCGAACCGCCCAGCTCCCAGGACCAATTATCAGTACGTTGGCGATAGTTTACCGGTATCGCCAGCGACATATATTGCTGCGGGCTGTAATAGCCCCCCTGACCGAGAGAATAACCGCTCAAATCCTTCTGGTAGTGCCACAGCATGGTGTTCAGCCCGACGGTGACACGGCGATTATCTTCGTTGATCAACTTATAGTAATAGCCGGCCATAAAGCGCTCACGCTGATTGTCTTCAACGTTTTTGCCGGTTAACTGATGTGCGCTGAGGTCGGCCCAGACACCGTGCGCTTCGCCGCGGTCGTAACTGGCGCTAAGGCTGACCCCAGTCGCGCGCACGCCGCCCCAGGTGGTACCGGTATTTGGGTCTTTGGTACCGCCAAACGCCAGCAATGAGCTGGAAATGGGACGTCGCGAGGCCGCCAACGTCCAACCAATGTGGTTCCAGTCATTGCTGTAGGCCAGTCCACCGACCCAGTCAACCACCTCAAAGCCCATTGGTGTGGTGCCGATATCCCCCGCCCAGCGATCGTTTTTCCACCCCACGGCCACGCTGGTGCCGGTGGTTTTCTGACGCTCATCGCCGCTGCACCCCTGAGTATTGCAGGTACCGAAGGTTTCGTAATATTTGCCGCTGCCGTCGGTGGAGAAGCTGCCGGCATCCAACTGTACGGTATCGGAACGGAAAAACGCCCGCCCGTCATACCACGGCATATCGACCTGTAACATGGTGTCATGCGCTTTGTAATCGGAGATGCCACCCGTGCCGCTGGAGCTCCAATAATCATGGTCGAGGGTGACATTCACGTCTTGCTGGCGATACAGATCCGCCGCGTCCGAACGAATGCCCCGTTTAAGCCAGTCATCTGTCGGATTGTTGCGCGTCAGGTAGGTGTAACTGTCGTTATCCTGCGGCACACTCGGGGCAATACCGCTGGCGACCATCGCCTGTTTATAATCCTGCTGGGCCAGCACCGGCTGCTGTTGATCACGTTCGAGCCGTGCCGCGTCGCGGTAAATCAGCGCCTTCGCCTGGCTGGGTGGCGCTAGCTGCGCCGTCGTTTTCAGCCGGGTAAAAATCTCGGTCGCTTTTTGCGGCTCGCCAACGGCATACCAGGCGTTAGCCACCCGCCGCCCGCTGTTGTCTGATTCGCTCGGGTCCGGCGCGGCGGTTTGCAGCCGCTGGCGTGCTTCACTCAGCTTGCCCTGCGCTACATAGGCTTCTATTTCACCCAACCTGGCATCTGGGTTGTTCGGCTCACGCGTCCGTACGCGCTGATAGTCAGCCAGTGCGGCGTCATATTCACCGCGCGCCAGCGCCCAGTCGGCCAACTGGAGATCAATGCGGGTATCCGCCGGCTGGCGGCGCAGATAAGCCACCGCCCCCGGCTCATCGCCCGCAGTACGTAACCGATCGGCATGTTCCAGCGTCGCCTGCATCTTCAAGCGCTGCGCCAGTTCGCGCATATTGTCATTCCACTGCGCGGCGGGCAGGGTATTCAGCTGTGACAACGCCTGAGTATCGCGGTCGCTGCCGGAGAGATACAGCGCATAGGCGTATGCCAACTGCGGATTCGCACGCTGTTTTTGCGCCAGTCGACTGAACAGAGCATCTGCCTGTTCCGGCTGCCCAGCCTGACGCAGCGTCTGCGCATAGTGGTAAGTCAGCCAGACGTCATCAGGATCCATCTGCTGGGCACGACGGTATTTCTCCGCCGCCTGATGCCACTGCTTTTGCTGTACGAGCTGGTCGGCCTGCTGCTTGAGCATATCGAGCTGCAAACCCTCCAGCGTGCTGCGCAGCTTGTTTTGCTGGCCGCGTGGCAGGCTGTTGAGATAGGCCAGCGCCTTTTCCGGCGACTGGCGCTGATAAATATTCACCAGACCGCGTACCGCACTGCCGCTGCCGGGATCCAACCGCAGCGCCTGCTGGTAGAAACGTTCGGCGGCAGCATCATCTTTACGCGCCACCGCAACGTCGCCCAAGCCAATTACCGCGCTGCTGTCACCGTTGTCTATCTGTCGCGCCTGTTGGTATTTTTGCTGTGCCAGCGCCAAATTACCAGCTTTCAGCGCCTTGTCACCCTCATCCACCGCCAGCCAGTAACTGTTGCTCTTGATCAGGCTCTGCCATTTACTGCTGCCGTAGCCGCTTTTATCGGCCTGCAGGGCCTGACGAAACAGGCTCAGCGCCTGTGGACGATTACCGACGCGGGAATAGGCTTGCCCAAGCGCGCCCAGCACGTCGGCGTCGTTGGGTGAAGCCGCCAACGCTTTTTTCAACTCTGGAATGGCGGCACGACTGCCGCCCTTGTCCACCTGCGCCAGCCCGCGCACCCGCGCCTGGTAGGCAGGATCCGACAGCAGCGCCTGCTGCCGGGCCAGTTCTTGTCGGGCGCTGACCGCCTGATCGCCGGTTTCAAAAACGCCAAGAAAACGGTTAAGGGCAGCAACGCTCTGCGGACTGACCGGCATCGCTTTGACTTTCTCCAGCCACAGATCGGCGGCATCTCCGCGTCCGGCGGGATCGGCAGCCACTTTCTGCAAAAGATCATAGGCTTGCGCGTCGCGGTCCTGGCTAAATAGCATCCGCACCAGCGACATGCGCAGCGGCACGTTGCCGGAATATTGCTGATCCAGCGTCTGCAACTGTTTCAGCGCCGCGGCTTCCTGCCCCGGCAACCGCGCGACCAAACGCCAGTATTCCACCGCCAACTCCAACGTCGGCGGATCGCCGTGGAACAGCTCGTCATACTGCGTTTTCGCCTCCGGCAAACGCCCGGCGGTCGCCATCAGCCGCGCCTGCTGCAGCTTTTGGCGGGTTTCCGGCTGGGTAAGCAGCATGTTCATTTCCGCCTGCCGATAGCTACTTGACTGCGGCGCAATCTGTTTCAGCTTATCCAACTGCTGCTGTGCCAATGCCAAATTGCCCTGTCGCAATGCCAAACGCATACGCGCGGAAATCACCTCCGGGTTATTCGGATCCATCAGTTCAAGCCGGTAGAGCGACTGGCGAACCAACTCATCTTTGTTGCCGGCCTCGCCAACCCGCACCTGCTCCAGCAGCCATTGTTCCGGCGCAACGGTTTCTGCTCCCTGCGCCTGTGGCAGCATCGCCAGGCTTAAAGGCACCAGGCCCAGCCAGTTTATTCGGAAGTTACGCATTGGCCGCCCCAGGAGGGTTGAAGTTCACCCTGCCGATTAAAACGATAACGTTGTTGATCCCATCCCTGACCAAACAGCGCCAACGAGGCGCTGAAATAGGCCCGATCGCCAGGCGGGTTTTGTTTGATACGTTGGCGCTGCACCTGCAAGGCCTCTGGCTCGTGCGCCAACATCGGCAACATCGACGCCGAGAAACCCACCGGACCATCGCCGTGGGTTTTACCGCTGGCAGTGTCGGTTTTCTCCGGCGGCACGCCTTGCTGAGCCGTTAGCTGCGCCATAGGTTGCAGTTGCTTGAGCAACGCCGCCTTATGTTCATCGTCGTCCGCCAGCATGCCGGCCCACAAATAAACCCGGATGGCGTCATAACTGCCGATATTCGGTTTGACGGTATCCGGCTGCCAGCCTTTGCCGACCTGCCACACCACCCAGTCCGGCGAAAAGCCGTGCGGCGCGGTCTCCAACCACAACCGCTGGTTGGTTTGCTGCATCTTCCGCCATGGGCCATTCAGCACGGCAAAACGTGCCAGCAGTTGCGGGGGTAAATAGCTCGGATTGAGGCGCCAGCGATCTTCCGCCACGAAGCCGACTTTGCCCGGTAACAGCATCAACCCCAGACCCGGGATATCCGCCACTTCTTCACGAGCGATACGTTGCAACAACAGTGTGCCAAGGGTTTGATAACGGCGGCTTTTCCACAACCGACCGGCTTCCAGCAAATTGTAGGCAATCCACAGGTCGGCATCGGATGCCGAATTGCTGTCCAGCACCGTCCACTGTTTTTGTTCGTTTTCGCCCCACAACCAGGCGGGCAAATGTGCACTGAGGTCGCCCGCGGCCAGATTGTTTTCCGTCCATGTCAGCAATTGATCGAAAGCAGGCCGATCGTTTGCCACCAGCGCGAAGAACAGTCCGTAACTCTGGCCTTCCGAGGTGGTGATTCGGTTAGGACTGCTCGGATCGATCACTCGCCCCTGCTCACTGATATAAAACTGTTTGTACTGTTGCCAGGCCGGCCATTCACAGGCTGCAGCCGCGCTGAATGCGCACAGCAGCAGCATGCCGATGGTCAGACGCTTCAACCTCGCAGGCATGGCAATCAGTCCCGGTCTTCAGGTGACAGGCGACGGCGGCTGAAGGCCTTCAGGCCACGCCATAACATCAGCGCCAGCACCACCACGACCACCACGGCGATCACCGCCAGCCACACCGGATGGGTCGACAGCGCGTGCCAGATACGCTCCCACCATGGCAGATGGCCAACATAATAAACGTCGCCCACTCGCAGACTGTTCACGCCTGATTCACGGATCACCGCAACCGAGCCAAACACTGCGGCACGCTTGCCGCTGTCCAGCTGCGCCGTGTTCAACAGGTCGTAACCCCGCGCGCTGTCCGCCAGCAATGCCACAATGCTGCGCTGAGCGTTAAACGGCGACTGCACGCCGATAATTGCGGCCATCGCCCCTTCAGAACTGATGGTGGTTTTGCTGTCCGGCTTGGTGTCTTCTGCCAGCACGTCCATGGTCGGCAGCGGCAACTGCCGGGTCGGTTGTTTGACCCAGCTCTGGGTGGCGTCCACCAGCAGGCTGATCTTTTTATCGTCCTTCAGCTCCGGGGGAATAGTGCCGATCATCAAAATATCGGCATCCCGATCCTTGGCCTGCGACCAGTCGTCACTCAGCGTCATCGCCAACGCCGGGTAACCGGTTTGCGCGCCAATGATGCCCATCGCGTTCAGCAAAGCGCTGACCTGCGCCGGTTGCGGCTGCTTGTTTACCAGCACCAGCGTTTGCGACAAATCGGCCAGGCGGCTGAAAGGGAAACCGGCATTGGCAAAGGCCCGCAGGTCCGGCATCGCCATAAAGTGACGGTAACCGGAGAAATCAATGGTCGATGCGCCGTCGATCACTGCATGGTTAGCGGTAAAGGAATAGGTTTCGCAACGCCCTTCCGCGCCGCTGGCCAACAGCGTGGTGTAGTCAAAGTCGAAACGCAGTTGGTTGGTCGCCCCCAGACGCAGCGCCGGAATATTGACGTTCTTGTCCGAATCGATCAGCCCCTGGGTCAGTGGCAAGCGCAGCAACTGGGCCCCCTGCTCATGCTCCGGCACCAGCGAGTAAGCCTGCACGAACTGGTTGTTCAGGCTGACGCTCAGCCGCGAACCGTCCTGAATGCGCGGGGCGGTATAGCGGTATTTCAAGTGCATATCGATGCCGGTACTGCGGATCAGGAACAGGTCCGGCGGCAAATTCATGGTCAACGAAATGGGGCCCGGCTCGATACCGCTGGTTTGCAATTGCTCAGCGTACTGCTGCAGCTCGGCGAAGGTCATCGGCCGATCGGTGCGCACCCAGTTAGGCGCATCATAGGGCTGACGCGGAGCCAGCTGTTCGACCTTGTCCACCGTGACGTTTTGGCCACGGAACAGAATATTGCCCTGCGCGATACCTTTCACCGCGGTGATCAAATCGTTGTCATCGCGCCCCTGCACCAGCAGCAGTTTGATGTACGGGTTATCCGGATGGCTAATCATCTCCACCGTCGGCCCGTTGACCGCCGGATAATCCCGCAGGAAATCCGGACGCTGCTTGTTGGTGGCGAAGACGATTGCGTGCTGTTCCGGCAGCTTGTTGTACAGCGTCGGGAACGACTGACCGCGCCACTGTGCTTTGCTGCCGAACCACGAAGCCAAAATGCCTGCCGCGCGCTGCTGAGTGATATCCGGCTGGCCGGCAAACACCATCGGCAAGATCAGTGGGCGGTTGTCGCGGCTGTCAAAAAACGGCTCCGGGAAATGCGACAGTTCGTTCTTCAACGGCAAGGTCTGGAAGCGCAGGTTCAACGAGCTGGATTTACTGACTTCCAACCACAAGGTCGTGCTGGCCGGGTTTTCGCAAATGTTTTGGTAATGGCCGACGAACACCAGCCGTACGCGGTTAAAATCGGTGATATAGCGAGGATCTATCGCCATTTGGATGCGAT
The DNA here is from genome assembly GCF_058799515.1 of Serratia sp. GW822-FHT06D09. Classification (NCBI taxonomy): domain Bacteria; kingdom Pseudomonadati; phylum Pseudomonadota; class Gammaproteobacteria; order Enterobacterales; family Yersiniaceae; genus Serratia; species Serratia sp. GW822-FHT06D09. The sequence continues at coordinate 170,565 of NZ_JBXALO010000007.1, read as the reverse complement.
TTGGTTTACCGAGCTGCTCTTTGGCAAGGGTCGTCACCCCCATCAGCTCATCATTAAGGTACACCTTGACGTGCGATTCCACCGGGATCAGCGACGGTGACGGCGTAAACTCCAGATCAAGCATCGCCTGCGACACCACCTCATCGCTGCGCACGCCGAATTCAACCTGGCCATCCGGCCGGGTACCACGCAGGGTAAAGGTCCCCGGCGGCGGAGCAATAGTGGCGAACGGCAACTGCACATCACGAACCGGCGCATTCGGATCCACCGGCGCGGCCGATCCCATAGGGGTGGTGACCGACGCATCGGCGGGTATCGTCACCGGCGGCTGTCCGGTCGGCGCGGTGGCGGTTTCAGCCTGAGACAAGGTGCTGATGCCTAAGGCCAGGGCGGTAAACCAGGTTATTTTTCTCGTCATCGTATCATCATCAATGTTATAGCCTGGGGGCCAGGCGAGTGAGCGGGCGGTTTGCCTATACCACTGTCTCTTTTTGGCTGAAGGCCGGGGCTCTGCCAACGCCGTGTGGGATAAATGACACTCCCCACGCAATCAGCGTCGTGAACCCGACCAGCAGGCGGCGCACCATCGGCGGTGCATAATCCGCCATACGTACGTAACCCCGGAAGCCCAGCGCCAGAACGTCGCGCAGGCTTTCGATCGGTTTATCTTCAGGGAACCCGTCCTGCCACAACGCCCAGGTATCGGCGCGGGCAAAGGTGCACTGAATAAAATCAATGTGTTCGCGGGTGGTCATGGAAACCATACGGATCCCCACCTTGCTGCCGAAGGCTCGGGTCACCACACACGGAAAGCTGTATTCCTGCTGCCCGCGTTTGAGCAGCAGCGACACCTTGTCGCCATCTTTCAGCGCATCCGCTACGCGCATCTCAATACCCACCCCTCCATCGGAATAATCGCGCAGCGTACAAGGGAACAGATGGCCGTCGGCACGAGCGATTGCGGCCGGCATCGCGATCTCTACCCGGTGCGCCTGACGCACCTGTTTGGCCTCTACCGCTACCGCCACCGCCCCACCGAGAATGGTCATGTTGTACAGCACCCACACCAGGCTGATGATCACCGTCATGACTTCATCGGCCGGGCCGTAACCCAGCCGCCAAACGCCGAAGAACAGCCCGGCCAGATTCAGGATCACCAGGAACATATAGGGCCGGGTGATCACCCAGTCGACGTGCTCTTCTTCCACCAGCCCGCCTTTGGCGGTGACGTTGAATTTGCCCTTGTGCGGATTGAACAGCGCCACCGTCGTTGGCCGGGCGATATACCAGGCCAATACCGTTTCGTAGATCTCACTCCAGAAAGAGTGCCGGTATTTCCCCTGAATACGCGAGTTGGTCAGACTGGCGTGGATCATATGCGGCAACACATACAGCGCGATCGCCAGCGCCGGGGCGAAAATGATGTAGGCATGCAGCAACAGGAAAGCCAAGGGCGCGGTCAGGAAGATCAGCCGCGGAATACCGGACAAGAAGTGCAGCATGGCGTTGGCATAACATAACCGCTGCGCCAACTTCAGCCCCTTGCCTAACAGCGGGTTATCCAGCCGGAAGATTTGCACCATGCCGCGTGCCCAGCGAATACGCTGGCCAATGTGCGCCGACAGGCTCTCGGTCGCCAGCCCGGCGGCCTGGGGGATACGGATATACGCCGAGGTGTGTCCACGGCGATGCAAACGCAAGGAGGTATGGGCATCTTCGGTGACGGTTTCCACCGCGATACCGCCGATTTCATCCAGCGCACTGCGACGCAGAATGGCGCAGGAGCCGCAGAAGAAGGTCGCGTCCCACATGTCGTTGCCGTCCTGCACCAGGCCATAGAACAGCGTTCCTTCGTTCGGCGTCTGACGAAAACGCCCCAGGTTGCGCTCAAAAGGATCCGGCGAGAAGAAGTGATGCGGGGTCTGCAGCATCGCCAGCTTTTTGTCTTTGAAGAACCAACCCATGGTCAGTTGCAAGAACGAGCGCGTGGGTACGTGGTCACAGTCAAAAATCGCGACAAACTCGCCGGTGGCCTGTTTCAGCGCGTTGTTGATGTTACCGGCCTTGGCATGCTCATGAGTCGGCCGGGCGATATACTTAACCCCCACCTCTTCGGCGAACGCTTTGAATTCTGGCCGGTTACCGTCATCGAGGATGTAAATACTGACCTTCTCTTTCGGCCAGTCGATGCCCAGCGCGGCGTAGATGGTCGGCTTCACCACCCCCAGATCTTCGTTGTAGGTCGGCACCAGCAAATCGATCGTCGGCCAGGTTGCGCTGTCGGCAGGCATCGGTACCGGCTGGCGATTCAGCGGCCAGACGGTCTGGAAATACCCCAACACCAGCACCACCCAGGCATAGGTTTCCGCTATCAGCAGCAGCAGGCCGCAGGTCAGGCTGAGCGGATCGTCCCAGTTCAAGGTGGCGGTATAGCGCCACCACAGGTAGCGGCAGGAAACGGTCAGCGACAGCACGATCAGCATCAGTCCCGGCAGACGGCCCGGTACCCGGCGCACCACCATGGCAATGGCCCACAACAGCACCACAAACACAAACTGCGCCGGCAGATCGAACGGTTGAGAAATACAGAGTATGGCGAGGATTGCCGCCAATACGCCGACAATAATAAACAGCAGACGACGCATGCGCTGGCTCATCCGGCCAAGGCGCTCAACCGAACGCTGCTCCAGCCCGGCATTTTCCAGCCGCTGTGGCAGGGTTTGCAGCCACTGGGCGTAGCGCAATTGCAACCGCCGCCAGCCGGCGAAACGATGATGGGCCACAGGTGCACGATCGGTGCGGAACACCAGCAGCCACAACCCTTGCACCAGATAGCGCAGCGCGTCCGCCGGCCGCGGACGGCTGGAGGATAGATGGGGGAACCAATAGCTGCGCGCAGCCCGCAACCGTTGCCAGCCGGGGGATTCGAAACGCAGGAAAATCCAGCCCAGTGCCACCAGCAGCGTGGTGAAAAAGGCGGTAAACGCCGACGAACCGTGCCGTCGGTAGTTACGGTAACGCGTCTGCACCGCCTGATGGACCGGCGGCACCAGCAGCAGGTTCATCACCCGGCTCATGTCGGCGTCCCCTTCAGGTTAATCAGACACCAGTTAGCCAGCGTCAGCACTTCATCCGCAGCCAGGCTTTCCGGCCGATATTCCCCCAAAGGCTGTTTCACCGCCAGGGCTTCGGCCATCGCCTCATCGCGGTGGATAACCACCGGCAACAATCCCCCCAGCGTTTGCAGCCACAGCTGGTGTAAATCCTGCTGGAGTCGGCTGGCGGCGAAATAGTGGTTAATCAGGAAACGGCAGCCTTGCGGCAGCGCTTGCTGATGCAGCCGCACCTGGCAGTTTGCGTCCGGAGCAATCAGGGTAAAGACGCAATCTGCCACCGCCAGCGCCTGCTGAGCCAATGCTTCATCATCCGCCGGCAGATCCAACAGGATCCAGTTGTACTGCGCCGCGGCGTTTAGCTGCGCCAGATTGTCCTGCCAGCGGGCGGGCTGCTGCCGACAAGATTGTTGTACATTCACCCGTTCCGCCAGGGTGAGCTGGCCAAAGGGGAGAAAGTCGAGGTTTTCACAATAGCGCATCGCGCCCTGTTGCCAATCGCCGCCGTCCTGCTCGGCCCGGGCCCAACCCCGTGCCAGCTCGAATGGCATATTAAAATGCAGACGCAGCAGGTTATCCGACGCAAAATCAATCGCCAATACCGACTCGCCCAGTTGCTGTAATGCCCACGCGAGCGCCGCGGTGACCGACGTCGCCCCCATCCCGCCTCGCAACCCCTGCAGAGCAATCACTGGCATAAACTAACGGCTCCCCGTGGTCTGCGCTAATTCGGCCAGCAGCGGCCAGTTGGCCATCATTTGCGTTAACCGCTCCTGACGTGCGATATCGACATAGCTTAATTTTGGCAGCGAAAATGCCTGACTAAGCGCCAGCAAATCGTCCTGAGTTTCCGATGGCACCACTGCGTGAAAGCGCGTTAATTGATCATTCATTCTGCCGCCTCAAAAAAATAGGCTAATGTTAATTACTATAGCAACGCTAAAAAAAAGACATGGCCAATAAGATGATTCTCAACAAATATTAGTACATGGCTGGTTTTAATCTTTTTATTATTGTTCCCAATGACAGGATGGCCGAATAGCTATACTCAGTTGGCCGCGACGACACTTTCAACGAAAGTAGAAAAATATCCTATGGCGCAATCTTTCTCATTAGGTGTTCGGCAGATTTGGGAAGAACTGTCTGTCATGCAAGCCCCGGGGCTGTATTGGGTGAATGTCGACCGTCAAACCGATGCCAACCTGCTCTGCCAGCAAACCTTGGCTGCCCAGGCTGCAACCAGCCAGGTCGCGTTGATATGCAGCGGAGAAAAACCTGACGGGTTGCTGGCGGAACTTGTCTCCCCCGCATTGAAAAAAATCCCGCTGTACCAGCTACCCGAGAAAAAAGCGGCGCTGATGCACTTTAGCGACGACCTGATGCGCGCCCTAAAACCGCAAAATCGCCTATTGATTCTGTTGGCCCATGCCAGCTTATGGCAGACCTTCACCCGCGAAGAGTTGGGTGACTGGACCCGCGCCACCGGCGCCTGGCTGCGCCGACAAGGCTGCACGCTGCTGATCCTCAGCCACGGCGGCGGCGTAAATAAACTCAAAGGGCAACTCAGCACTCAACACCGCATCCTTAACGGGCTGGCCAGCCTGCAGTGGCAGCAGGACAGTGCACAGTATCTGGTTAACTGGTGGAGCACCGAAAACGGCATCAACGCCAACCAATTGCTGACGCTGTATGCCGGTGAACACGGCTGGCAGGGTGACGACGACAGCAATAAACCTTCTCCGACCTCCATCCGCAGCGATGAAGGGCGCTACCTGGCCCAGCAGAGCATTCTTGAAGGCGCGCCGCCGCTATCGGCCAACTGGCAACTGCTGCAAACCAATGCGCAACTGGCGCAGCACGGCATGTTGACGCTTTCGGCTACGTTGATCTTCGCCTTGTACCAAAGTGATGAAATTGATGCGCTGGCACATCAAATCCACAGCCTGCGCCGTCAACGCGGCAACGGACTGAAAATCGTGGTACGCGAGATGAGCGCCAGCCTGCGTTACAGTGACGAACGCTTGCTGTTGGCCTGCGGCGCCAATCTGATTGTGCCGCACGTAGCACCGTTATCGCGCTTTTTGACCATGCTTGAGGGTATCCAGGGGCAACGCTTCTCGCGCCACGTTCCGGCAGATATTGATGCCCTGCTGGCCGGGCTGCGCCCGCTGCAACTGAAAGGTTATATGCGGCCGGACGATTTTAGTCAGGCGGTGATTTCGCTGATGGGCAACACGCTGCTGCCGGAAGACGGTAAAGGTGTGATGGTAGCGCTGCGCCCGGTGCCCGGGTTGCGCGCCGAACAGGCGATGACCCTGTGTTTTCTACGGCGCTTCGGCGACGTAATGACCGTGGTGCAAGGCCGACTGGTCCTGTTTCTCTCCACCTGCCGGATTAACGATTTGGATACCGCTCTGAAGTTTATTTTTCGTCTGCCGGTAGATGAAGCCTTCAGTAACCGGGTGGTGTGGCACCAGGACGTAGATATTATTTCTGAAATTAAACGGCTGGCGCACAACGCCAATATTCCGTTGCCTGCAGCGACCGTACAGGCCACACCGCGCCAGGTCGCCGCCGAGGCAGACCGCCCGCAGGAGCGCCGTCAACCGGTGGCTTTCACGCTGACTACCGGTGCGCAGGAGAATAAGCATGTTGAATCTTAACGACATTGTGCAACTGATTATTCTGTGCGCCATTATTTTCATCCCGCTGGGTTACGCCTTTCACCGGCGTTTCCCGCACTGGCGTCAGTACTGGCAAAACCTGTTGTTATCACCGCGCTATTTAAAATCCATCGGATTATGGGTGCGCGAAGGTTCTTCATCTCAGATTAAGCGTAAGAAACAGCCATGAAGCCAACAAACAACCCGCAATCCGACAACTCCCTGTGGCGCTACTGGCGTGGGCTGGGTGGCTGGAACTACTACTTCCTGGCCAAATTTGCCCTGCTGTGGTTCGGTTACCTGAACTTCCACGCCTTGCCCAACCTGGTGTTCATGGCATTTCTGTTGATGCCGATACCGGCGATGCGTCTGCACCGCTGGCGTCATTACGTGGCGATCCCGATTGGGATTGCATTGTTCTATCACGACACCTGGTTGCCCGGCATCAACAGCATCATGAGCCAGGGCTCGCAATTGACCGGCTTTAGCGCCCAGTATCTGCTGGAGCTGATAAATCGCTTTATCAATTGGCAGATGATCGGCGCGGCCTTCGTGATGCTGATTGCCTACCTGTTCCTGGCCCAATGGGTACGGGTTACCGTATTCACCGTTGCCGCACTGGTGTGGTTGAACCTGGTCAACATTGCCGGGCCGGCCGTCTCCCTGTTACCGGCCAGTACTAACGCTTCTACCAGTAGCACCCCGGCAACGACGCCGCCGGCTGCCGGGGGCGACAGCGCACCGGCGGACAGTGCGCCACCAACCAGCGCCAACCTGACGGCCTATCTGAATCAGTTCTACGACAAGGAAAAAACCCGCGCAACCGCCTTCCCGGCCAGCCTGCCTGCCGATGCTCAGCCGTTTGACCTGCTGGTGATCAACATCTGTTCGTTGGCCTGGGCCGACATGGACGCGGTAAAACTGGAAAACCATCCGCTGTGGTCGAAGATGGACATTATGTTCGACAACTTCAATTCGGCCACCGCCTACAGCGGCCCGGCGGCAATCAGGTTATTACGCGCCAGCTGTGGTCAGCCTTCGCATCACGATTTGTATCAGCCGGTCAATCAGCAATGCTATCTGTTTGATAATCTTGCCAAGCTGGGCTTCAAAGAGCAGCTGATGCTGGATCACTCCGGCGTGTTCGGCAACTTCCTGAAAGAGCTGCGCGAACAGGGTGATATGCAGGCACCGCTGATGTCTCAGGCCGGGATCGGCAATGAGCTGACCTCGTTCGATGGCGAACCTATTTATAACGCTCTGGAGCTACTCACCCGCTGGCTGGATCAGCAGCAGAAAGCCGGTGATACCCGCAGCGCCACCTTCTTCAATATCATTCCACTGCATGACGGTAACCGTTTCGTCGGTTCGAACAAGAGCGCGGACTATCAACCCCGGGCGCAGAAATTGTTCGACCAGTTGAATACTTTCCTGGATCAATTGGAGAAGTCTGGCCGCAAGGTGATGGTGGTGATCGTACCGGAACACGGCGCGGCACTGGTGGGAGACAAAATGCAGATGTCCGGCCTGCGCGATATTCCCAGCCCCAACATTACCCATACGCCGGTAGGTATCAAACTGATTGGTATGAAAGCGCCGCATCAGGGCAGCCCGCTGCAGGTCAAAACGCCAAGCAGCTACCTGGCGCTTTCCGAGCTGGTTTCTCGTTTGGTAGACGGCAAGGCCTTCACCGCACCGAGCGTAGACTGGCAGGCGCTGACGCAGAACCTGCCGCAGACGGCGGTCATTTCCGAGAATGACAACGCCATCGTGATGCAATACCAGGGCAAGCCTTACATCCGGCTAAACGGCGGCGATTGGGTACCTTATCCCCAGTAATTGCATTACCTGATGACTCAGGGGCACGCCTTCGGGCGTGCTTAGTCTGATGACAAACACCCGAAAAATGTGGTTTTCGGATGTTTGGGGTAAATCAGAAAACATAATCCTTTGTTTTTATTAGTCCCTAAATCAGAACTTTTAATTGCAAAGGACTTTATCAGCCATCTGGGCACGCCTTCAGGCGTGCTTTTTTTTGCAGCCATCAAGCTGCGGCGGAACCTTAATCCTTAACATTGGCTTTGGGCATTCCATTCCAATCGGCGTAATAATCCGGATAGAAAAAGCCAAGAGATTAATTATCAGTGGTTTGCGAAGATTCCTAATTCAGATTATTTCGTCAGGATTTTGCTAAGAAAAATAAGCGCCATTAATACAAATAAAAAATCCACTCAATAAACTAATTAATACGATCATAATTAAAAGCAAAAAAAATGCCGGCGTAAAAACCGGCATTTTTAGTTAATTGTCATGGATAACAAAGTTATGCCGCAGAATTTTCATCCTGATCGACCGCAAAGCAGGCCACCATCTGCTCGCCGTATTGCTTTAACTGGGGTTGCAGTTGGGTACAAGGCCCGAAAGCACGGCGGCAGCGAGCATTGAATGCACAACCTGGCGGTGGGTTCATCGGGCTGGGCAGTTCGCCGGTCAGCTTGATGCGCTCGCGACGCATATCCGGATTCAGGCGCGGTGTCGCGGACAGCAATGCCTGGGTATACGGATGACGCGGATTATTGAAGATGGCGTCTTTACTGCCCTTCTCCACGCAGCGGCCGAGATACATCACCATCACTTCGTCGGCAATGTGCTCCACCACCGACAAATCATGGGAGATAAACACGTAAGACAGCCCCAAATCCTGCTGCAAATCCATCATCAGGTTCAACACCTGCGCCCGCACGGACACGTCCAGCGCAGAAACCGGCTCATCGGCAATCACTACGTCCGGGTTAAGCATCAACCCGCGTGCAATAGCGATACGTTGCCGCTGCCCGCCGGAGAACATATGGGGATAACGATCGTAATGCTCGGTTTTCAATCCGACCTTGGCCATCATCTCCAGCGCTTTCTCACGACGTTCTGCGCTGCTTAACGCGGTATTGATCTGCAACGGCTCCTCAAGGATCTGCCCGACCTTCTTGCGTGGGTTGAGCGATCCATAAGGATTCTGGAACACGATCTGGATCTTCTGGCGTCGCAGCTTCTCGGCAGTGACATCCGGCTTCAGCAAATCCTGCCCCTGATAGTACAACTCGCCGCCGGTCGGAACTTCAATCATCGTCAGCAGGCGACCCAGCGTCGATTTACCGCAGCCGGATTCGCCCACCACCGCCAGCGTTTTGCCACGCTCAAGCGTAAAGGAAACGCCATCCAGCGCTTTGACCAGCCGCTCCGGGGCAAATAGCCCCTTCTTGACCGGGTAGTGTTTCTTCAGGTCAATCGCCTGCAATAAGGGTTGGTTCTGGCTCATACGGTCGGCCTCCCCGCATCATCCAGCGGTGTGTGACATTTAACCTGACGGCCGGGAATGCTGCGCAGTTCCGGCTCTTCAGTACGGCAACGCTCATTGGCGTACGGGCAGCGTGGATTGAGCAAACAGCCGCTTGGGCGGTCATATTTGCCCGGTACCACGCCAGGCAGCGAAGCCAGGCGCGCTTTATCGGCGGCGAATTCCGGCAACGCGCGCAGCAGCGCCTGAGTATAAGGGTGACGCGGTGCGCGGAAGATTTCCGATGCCTTACCGGACTCCACCACCTGCCCGGCATACATCACGATGATGTGATGCGCCGCCTCGGACACCAGCGCCAGATCGTGAGTGATCAGCAACAGGGCCATATTTTCACGCTGCTGCAGTTCCAGCAGCAGTTCGATAATTTGCGCCTGAATGGTCACGTCGAGCGCGGTGGTCGGTTCATCGGCAATCAGCAGCTTTGGTCGGCAGGCGATCGCCATGGCGATCATCACGCGCTGGCTCATCCCACCCGAAAGCTGGTGCGGATACACGTCGAGACGCGAAGCCGGGTCGGGGATACCTACCTGGGTCAGCAAATCAACAGCCCGTTGCCGACGAGTGCGGCGGTTGCCGCCCTGATGCACCTTCAACGCTTCCATGATCTGGAAGCCGACGGTGTAGCACGGGTTAAGGCTGGTCATCGGATCCTGGAAAATCATCGCCACTTCCGAGCCCACCAGTTGGCGACGCTCTTTTTCGGAAATTTTGCGCAGATCCTGGCCGTTAAACTCCAGTTTTTCGGCCATCACCTTACCGGGGAAGTCGATCAGCCCCATAATCGCCAGCGAGCTGACGGACTTGCCGGAGCCGGATTCGCCGACAATGCCCACCACCTGGCCCTGCTCCACGCTGTAACTGATGCGGTCTACCGCGCGGAAGGGAGTGCCTTCGTCACCGAAGTGCACCGAAAGCTTGTCTACATTTAATAACGCCATCTCTCTCGTCCTCTGTTACTGCTTGAGTTTGGGGTCGAGAGCGTCACGCAAGCCGTCCCCCATCAGGTTAAATGCAAGCACCGTCAGCAGAATCGCCACGCCGGGGAAGGTCACGACCCACCAGGCGCTTTGAGCGAACTGCAGTACGTCGGAGAGCATGGTGCCCCACTCCGGCGTTGGCGGTTGCGCACCCATGCCCAGGAAGCCGAGAGCGGCCATATCCAGAATGGCGTTCGAGAAGCCAAGAGAGGCCTGGACGATCAGCGGCGCCAGGCAGTTTGGCAAGATGTTGATAAACATTTGGCGCAGCGCACCGGCACCGGCCACGCGTGAAGCGGTGACGTAGTCGCGGTTCACTTCCACCAAGACCGCCGCGCGCGTAAGTCGCACGTAGTGCGGCAAGGCGACGAAGGTTAACGCCAGCGAAGCGTTGACGATGGAAGGGCCGAAGATAGCCACCAGCACCAATGCTAACAGCAGGCTCGGCAACGCCAACATGATGTCGACGATACGCATGATGATTGCATCTACCACGCCGCCGAAATAACCGGCCAGCAGGCCCAGCACCACGCCCATGATCAGCGAAAGCACCACCACCAGACAGCCGACCAACAGCGACAGCCGCGCGCCGTACATCAGGCGCGACAGTACATCACGGCCCACATCGTCAGTACCGAGGATATATTGCCAGCTGCCGCCTTCCTGCCAGACCGGCGGTTTGAGCAGCGCGTCGCGGAACTGATCCGCCGGCGCATGCGGTGCCAGCACCCCGGCACCGATGGCGATAACGAACATCACAATGATATAGACCAGGCCGACAACGGCCCCTTTATTGCGCTTGAAATAGTGCCAGAACTCCTGAAACGGGGTCATGGGCTTCGGCGCACCTTTAACTACAGACTCAGTGACTTGAGACATTAGAGCGCCCCTTATTTCTTGTGGCGAATACGCGGGTTGACCACGCCGTAGAGCACGTCTACCAGCAGGTTAACCAGAATAATCATACAGGCGACCAGCAATACGCCGCCCTGAACAACCGGATAGTCGCGACGCTGCAACGCATCCATCAGCCAGCGCCCCAGGCCCGGCCAGGAGAAGATGGTTTCGGTCAGGATGGCACCGGCCAGCATGGTGCCGACCTGCAGGCCAATCACCGTTACCACCGGCAGCAAGGCATTGCGCAAAGCATGCACCACGATCACCCGCATGCGGCTCACGCCTTTGGCGCGCGCGGTACGGATGTAATCTTCGCCCAACACTTCCAGCATTGAGGAGCGCGTCATACGCACGATCACCGCCAGCGGAATGGTGCCGAGTACGATAGCAGGCAGGATCATATGCATCACGGCATCAGCGAAGTCGCCCGGTTCGCCCCAAATCAGGGTATCAATCAGCATAAAACCGGTTAACGGCAAGGTATCGTCGAGGAACACCGTGTCGCTGACCCGCCCCGATACCGGCGTCAGGTTTAGCTGCACCGAGACCAGCATGATCAGCATCATGCCCCACCAGAAAATCGGCATCGAGTAGCCGGTCAGCGAGATGCCCACCGCGGTATGATCGAATATTGAGCCTCGCCTGACTGCCGCCAGCACCCCGACCGGGATACCCACCAGCACGGCAAAAATCATCGCGCAGAACCCTAATTCCAGCGTGGCCTTGAAGCGTGGAACAAACTCATCCCAAACGGAGATGCGGCTTTTGAGGGACGTACCCAAATCACCCTGCAACACGTTGGATACGTAAGAGAAATATTGTTGATAGAGCGGTTTATCCAGCCCCATTTCCGCCATCAACTGCGCATGGCGTTCTGCGGAGATCCCGCGTTCCCCGGCCATGATGGTCACCGGGTCACCGGGGATCATATGGACGAATGCAAAAGTCAGCAAAGTTATGCCGATAAACGTTGGGATAACTAACCCCAAACGTCGGAGTATGAACTGCAACATATCCCGAACTCTCTGTATAAAGTGCCCGGCAGCTCATCGTCCGCCAGGCTTATTAAAGCTCACACACTTTGAACAATCCTGATGCCATACGCCGGAGACTGGTCAGCAGAAGCGCAACCTGTTGCGCCCCTGCCAAGTCCATTCGTGTGTCGCCGGCTTAACGGCCAGAATTAATCTAGAGAGACATTCTCAAAGTGATGCTTACCAAGCGGATCCACAACATAGCCCTTCACTTCTTTACGCACTGGCTCGTAAACGGTGGAGTGGGCGACAATCAGTGCCGGAGCCTGATCGTGCATCACTACCTGAGCCTGTTTGTACAGTTCGATGCGTTTGTCGTGGTTCGATTCAGCGCGTGCCGGTTGGATCAGATCTTCAAACGGCTTGTAGCACCAACGAGAGTAGTTGGAACCATCTTTCGCCGCCGCACAGCTAAACAGCGTGGCGAAGAAGTTGTCCGGATCCCCGTTGTCGCCGGTCCAGCCCATCATCACCGTCTGATGCTCGCCCGCTTTGGCGCGCTTGAGGTACTCACCCCACTCATAGGTCACGATTTTGGCTTTCACGCCGATTTTCGCCCAGTCAGACTGGATCATTTCCGCCATGCGGCGCGCGTTCGGGTTGTACGGACGCTGTACCGGCATAGCCCACAGATCGATGGCGAAGCCGTCTGCCATGCCCGCTTCTTTCAGCAGCTCTTTGGCCTTGACCGGATCGTAGGTGTAATCCTTCACCGCGTCGTTATAGCCCCACATGGTTGGCGGGATCAGGTTTTTAGCCGCCTGGCCTGCGCCCTGGTACACCGCGTCGATGATCGCCTGCTTGTTGACCGCCAGGGTCAACGCCTGACGCACCTTCAGGTTATCCAGCGGTTTTTTCTCAACGTTGAACGACAGGTAGCCAACGTTCAGCCCCGGTTGTTCCATCAGGTTGATGGTTTTGTCCTGCTTCATGCGGGCGATGTCAGCCGGGTTCGGGAACGGCATCACCTGACATTCGTTTTTCTGCAGCTTGGCGTAACGCACTGAAGCGTCTGGCGTGATAGAGAACACTAAACGGTCGATCTTCGGCTTGGTGCCCCAGAAACCGTCGAATGCCTTATAAAGGATTTTGGAGTCTTTCTGGTATTGCAGCAGTTGGAACGGACCGGTACCGATGGGGTTCAGGTCAACTTTTTCCGGAGTACCGGCTTTCATCATCGCGTCGGCGTATTCGGCAGACAGAATGGATGCGAAGTCCATACCCAGGTCAGCCACAAACGGGGCTTCCGGACGGTTCAGCACGAAACGGACTGTGGAATCGTCCACCTTCTCGATTTTGGCGATCAGTTTCGGCATGTCCATGCCTTCAAAGTACTCATAGCTGCCGCCGGAGACTTTGTGATAGGCATTATTCGCGTCCAGCTGGCGTTCGAAGGAGAACACCACGTCGTCGGCGTTGAAGTCACGGGTCGGTTTGAAATCTTTGCTGCTCTGCCACTTCACGCCTTTACGCAGGTGGAAGGTGTAGACTTTGCCGTCTTCGCTAACGTCCCATTTTTCAGCCAGGCCCGGCTGCAGTTCGGTGGTGCCGATTTTGAATTCGACCAGACGGTTGTAAATCGGCACCGAGCTGGCGTCATAAGTGGTACCCGAGGTAAACAACTGCGGGTTGAACCCTTCCGGGGAACCTTCAGAACAGTAAACCAGAGTCTTGGCTTGCACGCTGGCCGCAACGGTCAACGCAATCAGCCCAATACCGAATTTCAGAATCCCTGTTTTTCCCAAGGAACTTGTCATCGCTAGTGCTCCATTATGTGATGTGATGTGTGTTTTACCGCCAGAGCCTGTATTTTTTATTGCGCGGCCTGTGCAGTGTGCCCGAAGGCTGGGAGGGATAATTGCGCGAGAGAGCCGGGTGGAACGCGTCCCGGTGGGGGCGTCTGAGCGCGTGGAATTCACTCAAACAACTCTCGCTCTTACCCCTGAGGCTACCAAATTGCCAACTGTTTGGGGTGTCGTCAATATAACCAGTAGGGATTTACACAGACTGTGAGAAACAGCAAACAAACATAAAAAAAACCTTTCTTTAACAGTTGCAGCATTAAAAATTATGCTACACGGTCATTTTTAGTTCGTTAGCCTGCACTGAAGAAAGTTACTGGTGTTTAACTCCGATAAAAAACTAAAAAAGTTTGTTGCTGAATGATGAATATCTGAACGGTTATTTTTGTGATCTGCGTTAAATACAGGATGAAATGCTGATCCCCTACCCGAAAGAGTGAGGCACTGAAGCCCTTTTTGATCGAGACGACTCCACAATCTATGCGCCGTTAAAAAACTTTCGTCTGTAAAAAGCCGGGGGCGAAAAGATATCCCCCGGCAACGTACTACAACCGATTTAAGGCGTACCGACGCTGTTGCCCAGGCTGCTGTTCATGTTATTCAGAATATCGCCGTTGTCGGCGTCAATTTCCCATGAGAACAACCCGCCCAGCTGCTTATCCAGCACATATTTGCCCTTCGCCTGCACCGAGCGCGCATCGTCGAAGGTGATCAGATCGCCAGTGGAAGGTTTGAAGACATAGGGTGCTTCAGCGGTAGCATCGTAGCTGTACTGCCATTCGCCGCTCATAAACTCATTGGCGATCTGGCGGTAATCCACGATGCCATTTTCCCAGGTGCCTTTCACCGGGCCAGTGGCGGTGCCGGTAAACGGAATGTTGTTCTGGTAACCGTTCACCCCGGTCCAACCGCGACCGTACATGGCGGTGCCCACCACGATTTTGCCCGGCTTCACGCCCTGCGTGAGCAGTGCATTAACGCCATTCACCGTGGTATACGCCGTATCCGGTTTCCAGGCCGGCGCTTTCAGCGCAGTCTGGTGGCCCAGATTTTTCAGATCGAATGCCCCATAGAAGTCGTAACTCATCAGGAAAATGTGATCCATCGAGTTTTGTGCGGTGTTGTAATCCACCTTATCGATTTTATCCTTGCCGGCGCTGATCGCAGAGGTCAGTTCATACTTACGGCCCGTTTCCGCCGAAAGCTGATCCAGCATGGCGCGCAGCTCTTTCATCAGCTGCACATAGGTTGCCCCATCCTGCGTACTGCCCAGTTTCGGGTTAGCACCCTGCCCGCCCGGGAATTCCCAGTCGATATCTACGCCATCAAAGAACTTCCAGGTTTGCAGGAACTCCTTCACCGAGCCAACGAAGCGATCGCGCTTCACCTTATCGCCCATAAAGAAGAACGGATCGGATAACGTCCAGCCACCGATCGACGGCAGGATTTTCAGGTCCGGGCGCGCCTGTTTCAACGCCATCAGTTGGCCGAAGTTGCCTTTGTAGGGGTCGTCCCAGGCGGTCACGCCCTTCTGACCTTTCTGCAGCGCAGCGAACGGATCGTGGATCGATACCTTAAAGTCTTCACGCCCCTGACAGGAACGCTGTAACGCCTGGAAGCTGCCTTCGATCTCTTTCAGGCTGTCGTTGATGCCGTCACCGCCACAGATAGGAATAAAGCCGTACAGCAGGTGCGTCAGGTTCTGAGCCGGAAGTTTATCGACGGTGAAATTACGGCCGTAAACGCCCCATTCAACGAAATAAGAGCCAACCACTTTGCCGGAGTCTTGTTTATAAGGCTTATTCTTTTCCAACAAAGGTTCTTTTAAAGGTGCCAAATGGCTACCGTCGGTATCTGCCACCACAATTTCGGTTGCATCGCTGGCGGTACAGCCGTCGGCGTTGCATAACGCCACCTGCATTTGATAACGGCCGCCTTTATTCACCTTAAAGTTTGCGGTTCCCGAACTACCGGTTGAGGCACCACTCCAAACTTCTTTGCCATTTAATAATACTTTTGCCGTGGTACCGGTATCGCCATTCCATAAATTCCATGAAACAGAAACGTCGGCGGCACTTTTTACTTTCACCAGATTATTATAAGCCGTCGCCGCTTGATCGACTTCGACAATGGCGAATTTGGTATTGCCCCAGGCCAACGTAGGTTTGCCCGGTGCAGCGGCCTGCGCCGCAGAGCACAGCGTGCTGCCGATCAGCAACGCCAACAGCGGTTTATTAAATTTGCGCATAACTGATTCCTTTATTCCGAGAGGATAAACATAAAATAATTAATCATGGCCACCCATTGTCGGAACAAAATAATCCCGCAATAATCCTGGCCGATTAAAGTCAATAAATAAGCATTCGTCTTTCCACGCAACGGAAATCTATCATTCCCATTTCGTGTATTCAGACTATAGATAAAATAATCATTAAAACAAGATGGCTATCAAGCGGGTTTTATTGAGCAGCGATGAATTTATTTAATAATGAATCACTGCTGCCAATAGGAATAAGGAGTGTGAATTAATTTCTGGGCAAGGATCAATATTTGTCATGTCACACAGTGTTGTCATCATTGACAACACTTAAAACATGCTGTTATTTTAAACAATATGAAGGAGATGGAAGTGCCTTCTCAACTGATCTATCAGGACAGGATCCCACTGACAAACACTGAATTTATACAATTGGTTATTTGGCATGTCGAGCCACCGGTTCACGGCAGCACTCATCACTATAAGTACCGATTTGCCTATGTGAAAGAGGGTATTTGCCGTTTGCGTTATGACAACGAGGCAGGTAAAGGCGATCACAAACATGTTGGCAACACTGAGCAGCCTATTGTTTTTACCCATCTCATCGAGCTGAAACGCAGTTTCTTCAGTGAAGTTGCTCAACTAAGAGGAGAAAGAGAATGAACAGAGTCACCATCCGTGTTGCTTCTCTTGATGAGCTTCAATGCAACATGGAAGAAGCCCTACAGGGCAATAAACAGCAACAGGGAAGCTATATCACTTTTTTAGATTGGGAGAGCCTGTGGAAAACCCTGTCGCCCAAGAAAATGCAAATCCTGCACACCATGACCGGCGGTGGTGAACTTTCTATCCGGGAAGTGGCACGCCGCGTCAAAAGGGATGTGAAAGCGGTGCATACCGATCTTCAGGCACTGCTGAGGTGCGGCATTGTTGATAAAAGCGAACAGGGGATTATTTTTCCCTATGACGAAATCCATTTTGACTTCGTGGTCGGAAAAGCAGCCTGAAGGGCAAATAACAGGCGAAAAAAAACCTGCTTATAAAGCAGGTTTTTCGAATGTGGTCGGCGAGAGAGGATTACGCGCATCTTTGATGCTTGCCCTGCGGGCCGTTGCTAAAGCAACGTGGTCTCGCTGCGCTCGGCTCAAACCTCCTTCGGAGGTTCTCATCCTATATATAACAGGCGAAAAAAAACCTGCTTATAAAGCAGGTTTTCGAATGTGGTCGGCGAGAGAGGATTCGAACCTCCGACCCACTGGTCCCAAACCAGTTGCGCTACCAAGCTGCGCTACTCGCCGATGCGGGGCGCATCTTACTGCTGGGGATAATACGCGTCAATCACTTTTTCAACCCAGCCCGCCAAGTGGCGATAAAAGCGTCATAAAGCGCGGTACAATGCCCTGTACCGCGCTTTTGCATCATGCCTTGGCGGTTTTCAGCGCCGGTGATTGCGCACGCAAGAACGGCAGCAGGAACAGCGCGGACAGGCAGGCGGCGATAGAGATCACCACGAAGAAACCGTTCCAGTGCCAGATTTCCATGATGCGGGCAATCGGGTAGCCGGACAGTGCCGCCCCGAGATAGGCAAACAGACCGACGAAACCGGTCGCCGCTCCGGCGGCATCCTTGTGCGAACATTCCGCCGCCGCCATGCCGATCAGCATCTGCGGGCCAAAGATAAAGAAGCCGATAGCAAAGAAGCAGGCAGCCTGCAGCAGGAAGGTCACGCCAGGCATGAGCCACAGCGCCGCCACCGACAGGAAGATACCGATGGCGAAGATCAGGTTCATTGGCCCACGGTTACCGCGGAACAGCTTGTCGGAGCCCCAACCAGCCACCAGCGAGCCGATAAAGCCACCCACTTCGAACAGAGAAATCGCCGAGTTGGCGGTCATCAGCGAATAGCCTTTTTCCTGCGTCAGGTACAGGTTGCCCCAGTCGTTGATCGCCGTACGTACGATGTATACCAGCACGTAAGACACTGCCAGCAGCCAGATGTACTTGTTGGTCAGCACGTAACGCTTGATGATTTCCCGATTGGTCAGGCCCTGGCCTTCCGATTCCTGCACCAGTTCCATGGCGTCGTTGCGCCATTTACCGACGCTAGGCAACCCCATGGATGACGGCTTGTCACGCAGACGCCAACACATCAGCAGGCCCAATAACACACCGATAATGCCCGGAATGATCATGCCGTAGCGCCAGCTGAAGTGCAGCGAGATAAAGCCGACCAGCAGCGGGATCAGCGCACCACCGAAGTTGTGCGAAGTGTTCCAGATAGCCCACCAACTGCCGCGTTCGGAGCGGGAATACCAACTGGTGAGGATTTTTGAACAAGGTGGCCAGCCCCAGCCCTGGAAGAAGGCGTTGAGGATCCACAGCGTACCCAGCATCAACAACGAAGAGCTAAGCCCGAAGAAGATATTGAGCACGCCGGTCATGATCAGACCCAGGCCCATAAAATAGCGCGGATTGGAACGATCGCTGATCATGCCTGAGATAAATTTCGAGCAGCCGTAGGTGATGTAGAACAGCGTCCCCAGGATGCCGACATCGGACATCGTCAGGCCAAGATCGCTCAGCATAGCCGGCATGATGAAGTTGAAGCTTTTGCGCGTAAAGTAAAACGCGGCATAGCCGATGTACATCGTCCACATCAGCTGGATACGCCAGTATTTATAGCTGGCATCGATCTGTTTTTGATCGGTAACCGGCGGCACATCCTGGCGGCTTTTAAGGAAAGACCACATGTGAAACCTCAGAGAATAGGAAAAGTGCCGCTATCATGCTGCGCGCGCGCGCGAATGGCTTACGCCGGATTCCCGACGCAGTTAGGAGTATTTCCTAGTTTTACGCTTCTGCCGTTGAAACTGTGGGTAAGATCACATTCAAACAGGTGCCATGCTCCGACGTCAGCCGCAGTTGGCCCCCCAGTGCGCTAATGCGCTCTTGCATGCCGCGCAGGCCGTAACCCGGCTCATGGTCAGCCAAATCGATGCCGATGCCGTTATCGCGAATGGTCAGCAGGATTTGCGGTGGTCGCCCTTTACGGTGACGAAGACGCGCGTCCAGCTCAATGCGGCTGGCAGCAGCGTGGCGGCAGACGTTGGTCACCCCTTCCTGACAGACCCGGTACAGGGTAATTTTCAGCGTTTCATCCAGCAGTTCATCCGGCACCTGCCACTGCATCGTGCTCACCAGCGACGTATCCTGCGGTAGCGACTCACGCAACATCGCCGCCACCGCCGCCGACAGCGGCAGGTTATTCAGGGCGGCGGGCCACAGCTGAGTCAGCACGTCGTGAACGCCGTCATACACCCGCAGCGCCAGCGTATCTATCGCTTCTGCACAGCCGATCACCGGCGGCTGTGGTGCCAGACGCTTGATAATACTGGCCTGGGTACGGATAACGGTGATGGTCTGGCCGACTTCGTCGTGCAGCTCACGCGCGACCTCCCGCCGGGTTTGCTCTTCGGCCGTCACCAGCGCGCGCGCCAGCTGGCGGTTTTCCGTCAATCGCAGCCGTAGCTGCTGGTTCAACTCACGCTGGCGTTGAATGCCGGCCCCAAGCAGCAGCCCGGTCAGGCTCTGGGCCAGCAGCGACAGCAGCAGGTCGCGATGCGACTCGGGCTGCGGTGGCTCGTTGGCGACCAATACCACGCCGTTGAGCAGCGTCGCCAACAGCGCCCCCTGCCAACCGTAACGGTACGACATGAAGACGATCGGGATGGCCAGACAAAACGGCGCAAAGCGGCGCAACTCGGCGGCATTCACCTGCTGTTGCAGCCAGATACTGAGCGCAAACAGCAGCAGATAGGTAGCCAGATGCCGTAACCGCAGCGTCACCGGTTTATGGATCAGGCCCGGTTCGAGCGGTACCCAGATTTGCCGCGCCAGATAGTGCCATAGCAGCAGGCAGGTCGGGGCGATGGTGAAGCCACCCGCCAGCCCAAGCAACAGCGCCCGTGCGCCCTCGCCGTTCACCACCTGCCACACCAGCGCCTGCAGCAGTGCGGCGACCGCCACCACCGCGCCCTGCATCAGCGGCCATTGCCATTCGCTGTCGTTTTGTTGATGGCGCAGCAGCCACGGGGACGCGACCAGGCTAAGCAACACCGTCAACACCAGCACCACCACCGAAGCCCACAGCGCCGGCCCGTAACCGAACTGATCCGCCAGCAATACCATCAGCAGCAGATCGGCCAGCAAGATCCCCGGCCAGAAGCGATAAGGGCTTTGCAGCAGAATGCCCAGGCGCAGGCCAAACGGGAACAGCAGCAGCGCCTGCCAGGGCGGGTCGATCAGCGCGGTGCCGATGCCCCACAGGCAAAACGCACTGGTGGCATAAATGAAAAACAGCGCCAGTTGGGTGATCAGGCGTTGCATCACAGATTCAGCATCCGCTTCGCCAGTTCGACGTTATTGTTAATGCCCAGCTTGGCGAACAGATTGGCGCGATGCACGTGGACCGTTTTCGGCGATAGCCCCAGGGCGACGGCAATCTCCCGTACCTCCAGCCCCTGGGCGAGTAACAGCGCGATTTCGCGTTCGCGACGCGTGAGGGGATCCACCTTCACCCGTGCCAGCTGTTGGGCGATTTCAGGCATCAGGTACACGCCGCCGCTGGCGACGGTGCGCACCGCGGTGATCAAATCTTCCGGCTTGCAGCGTTTGGACAAGAAGCCACAGGCGCCACGCTCCAGCGCCATTTCCACCAGCGCCGGGTTGTCATGCATCGACAACATCACCACCCGAATGCCCGAGGGAATGTCCGCCAGCAAATCCAACCCGCTGCCATCCGGCATCGAAATATCGCAGATGCAGATTTCCGCCTCCAGACCTGGTAACCCAGCGCGCGCCTGAGCAGCACTGCTGAACTCCCCCACCACCTGAATATCCGCCTCAAGCGACAGCAGTTGCACAAAGCCCGATCGCACAATGTCATGATCGTCAATAAACGCCACGCGCAAGGTCATGGAAATCTCCGGTTCGAGGGGGAAAGTGCCCAAGTATACCCTATAGCTTTCAAGTTGCAGCTAGGTGCCCAGCTCGTTCATCTCCAGGTACTGTAGGGGCGCCGCATGCTGCGCCCACATTAATCGGGGCGAATCTATTCGCCCCTACAGTAACTGGGGTGAACGACAAATCTGTCGGGAACAGATTTGAACGCTGCTTGCAGCAGCCCCGAAGGGGCAAGACCCACGGACGGGTCTTGTAAGCAGGTAACAACGCTGCAAGTTGAAAGATGACGGGTATATACCGCAAGCCTGAGCCGGATTAATTGATGAAGGGAAGGTATTAACGGATTTTACCGGGCGCAGTGCGCCCGGTATTGCAGAGGTTACAACTGTGCCGCCGGCAATTTTTCCTGCGGAATACTACACCAGTTGTTTTTCGCCACGATGCCGCCGTTCGGCGAGGTATATCCGAGGCAGCCGAGAATGGTATCGAACAGCTCTACATGACGGTGGGTTTTACCCACGCGCTGTTGGGCCTGAAGTTGTTCAAACGCCCCGCGATGCTGAGGATCTTCCAGGAATTTATCGGATGCCCATACCATCATCGGTACGCGGAACTGCTCCGGCGGTGCCATTTCACGCGGCGTACCGTGCAGGTGCGAATTCTCGCCGATAGATTCGCCGTGATCGGACGAATAGAACACAATTGCCTTCTTCTCACGCACCTGATCAATCACGTTGGCGATAAAGCTGTCGGTATACAACACAGAGTTATCGAAGGCGTTAACCAGCTGCTCTTTAGAACAGAAATTGTCGACGCCGGTACACTCCGGTTGATAGCGCGCGTAGCTGCGCGGATAACGCTGTGAATAGAGGTAATGCGAACCTTTGGTGTGCAGGATCACCATGTGCTTGCCCTGCGGATAGCGGGCCAGCGACTCTTTCATTTCGTCCACCAACAGCATGTCGTCAACCGATTTACCGTCATTGCGTTTCTCGGAGGCGATCATTTCGCGGAACGAATAGTTGTTCACTTCGGTATTGTTATAGAACCAGACCTCGCTCTGCATGGCGAACAGCTCCGAGGTGAAGCCCAGATCCTTCAGCACTGCAAACACGTTCTGCTCTTTCAACGTACGCTGTGGGTTGTCCGAGGTACCGCCTTCGCGCACGAACATGCAGCGCAGAGAAAGTTTGGTCGAGGTATCGCAGGATTCACCGCGGAACGCCACCAGGTTTTTCTCTTTGGACAGGCGTGGCGTGGTGTCACGGTCGTAACCCAGTATCCCCATGTGATCCCAGCGCGTGGTTTCACCGATAATAAACACCACGTAGGTATCATCGATATCGGCCGGCGGCACATAGGTAAAGTTCTTGGCCGGGTCGAACAAATTGGCCTGATCCTGGCTTTCGTCATACCGGGTATAAGCAAACAGCCCCAGCGCAGACAGCCAGTTGGATGGCAAATAGGAGTGCGCCACTACGCCACCGTAGCTCGGCAAATCCACATTGGTGATTTTTTCCTGCGCGCTCTGTTCGCTGTCCAACATACGCAGCGGCAACCACACCAGCGCCACCACCGCCACCAACACCACCAGCGGTTTCACCCGGTGCCCTGGGGTTTTCAGCTGTTCGATCAGCGTGTAGCGCAGGTTGTTTTTCCAAATGCACAACAGCGGCAAGGCGCTGAGCACCAGCATCCACAATACAAAGTGCAAGCCGACCACTTCTTTTGACAGGTCGATATCCGTGGTCATGACCGAAACCACAATGCCGTAGCCAATCACCACGTTGAAGAACGTCATGTAATAGCTGGCGGCAACGGAAATCAGCACCAGTAGTGAAGCAACGATACGGTAAAACAGCCGGCCACCAAGCGAGACCAGCCGCATGATAAAGAAGGTAAACAGCACGATAGCGATAACCTCGGTTACCGCAGAAATAACCTTAATCCCCTGGATGCCGTGCGAAAACGAATCAAAGCGACGATAGAAAACGGAAAGGTTTAAAAAGATGCCGATATAAATCGCTAACAATAACGATAAATTCTGCTGTGAAAGCGATTTAACTTTGTTCATGTAACGCGGTGGCTCCGGACGGTAACGGTTCTGAATCAGTCAGACATTCAATGCGGCTTCAGGTTCAGCCGATCGGCAATAAGCGCTATTTCGGGGGTAATAATCAAGAGAATTCTCAAGAAACGGATATTTTTTTTATTTTTGTGTGAAGTGTACAGGCGGGGCAGAACGAGAAAGGGAGGGATAATAACCCTCCCCTTTTTCCGTGACGTTGGCGAAAGTCTTACTTAACGTTAAGCGTTACATCAATATTGCCGCGGGTAGCATTGGAATAAGGGCAGACCACGTGGGCTTTTTTCACCAGGTCTTCCGCCACGCTGCGCTCGATACCCGGCAGGCTGATATCCAGTTGCACTTCGATACCGAAACCGTTGGGGATTTCACCGATGCCGACGGTGCCATCAATTTTGGCTTCGGCAGGAATTTTCACCTTTTCTTTCGCCGCAACAAACTTCAGCGCGCCGAGGAAACAGGCCGAGTAACCGGCAGCAAACAGCTGCTCCGGGTTAGTGACTTCACCGCCCGCACCACCCATTTCTTTCGGCACGCCCAGTTTGACATCCAACACGCCGTCGGATGAGGTCGCACGGCCATCGCGGCCACCGGTTGCTGTGGCATGAGCGCGGTAAACAACTTTTTCAATCGACATAAATCATTCCTTCTTTTGGTTGGAGGCATCATATCGGATCCAGTTGGCTGAACCCGATCACAGGTCTATATTTCACGATTAAATCGCGCACTACTTAAATTACCCACTTATTTCAGTGTAGC
Organism: Serratia sp. GW822-FHT06D09; assembly: GCF_058799515.1. Classification (NCBI taxonomy): domain Bacteria; kingdom Pseudomonadati; phylum Pseudomonadota; class Gammaproteobacteria; order Enterobacterales; family Yersiniaceae; genus Serratia; species Serratia sp. GW822-FHT06D09. The sequence continues at coordinate 146,663 of NZ_JBXALO010000007.1, read as the reverse complement.
GCAGGATCGCCGATCCTGCGTCTGGCAGCCGTTCTTCAAATCTGATCTATCAGCTTGCCGCGCAGCTTTTCGAGCTGCTGCTTGATATTAACGATTTCATCGAGGCTGCAATCGGTAGCGCACATCACGGCTTCCGGCACCGCCTGCGCTTTTTCACGCAGCGCGCGCCCGGCGTCGGTTAACGCGATAATCACCTGTCGCTCGTCGGTCGTGGCGCGGTAACGCAACAACAGCCCTGCCGTCTCGAGCCGCTTCAACAGCGGCGTCAGCGTGGCGGAATCAAGAAACAGCCGCTCGCCGATGTCCGAAACCGTGATTTCGTCACGCTCCCATAGCACCAGCATCACCAAATATTGCGGATAGGTGAGATCAAGCTGGCTCAGCAGTTTGCGATACACCTTGTGCAACGCCAGATTGGCGGAGTACAGGGCAAAACACATCTGCTGATCGAGCAGCAGCAGGTTTTTCGCTACGGGGTGTTCGGGGTTTTTACTTTTCATGTTTTGAATATAGATAGCGCACGATGTAATCGCAAGCTATTTTTTAATCGGTATGCTACCTTTTTTAATGCAGGGGATGCCACAGCAGGGTGCTGTGCCGGAGGAAAAGGATATGACAACCACACTGGTAGAACGCGCACGCCGCTACGCCACCAAGGCGCATGCGGCTATCGATCAGCGCCGCAAATACACCAATGACCCCTACATCGTTCATCCGCAGGCGGTAATGGAAATCGTCAGCAGCGTGCCGCACAGCGAGGAAATGCTGGCTGCCGCCTGGCTGCACGACACGGTGGAAGACACGCCCACCACCCTCGGCGATATCGAGAGCCATTTTGGGCCAAAGGTGGCAGAACTGGTGGCAATGCTGACCAACGTCAGCGGCACCGGCGGCGGTAACCGCTTCGAACGTAAAAACCGCGATCGACGGCACAGCGCCAACGCTTCACCCCAGGCCAAAACCATCAAACTGGCCGATCTGATCGACAACACCCGTTCACTGCTGGAATTCGACAGCCATTTTGCGCGCACTTATTTGATAGAAAAACAGCGTCTGCTGGAAGTGCTGACCGAAGGCGACCCGACGCTGTGGCGCCAGGCCAACCATATCGTCGAGCAGGGTCTGGAAAAGCTGCTGTTGCCGCCGCATAACGTCCCGGCAAGCTGGTTCGAACATGCACGCCAGCGTTACCGGGAAAGCGATGCGGCGTAATCCTCAGAAGGTCACTACGGTTTTCAACGCCGTCACCCAGGCATCCTGCGTTTCACTTACGCCCCCCGGATGATGCCAGTATTGTAGGCCCGGCTGCAGCTGCAGCCAGGGGGTGACGTTGAAGCGATAGTAGAGTTCTGCCGTCACGGAATGTCCTGGCACCGGGCGGAAATTGGGATCGTTATACGCGGTGGCGTTGTTGAGTTGATTCAGGTAACGCTGATTATCCCGGTAATGGTCGCTCAACTTGACCATTGAAACGCCCAGGCCCAGCCAATCGTCCGGCCGCGCGTCAAACAATCCGCGATAGCGAATACCGGTAGAGGTGGAGTAATGCATATAGTTGGAACGCGGATCGGCCAATCCCAGGCTGTAGAACAGGCTCAGACCCCGATTGGCATCATCCGGATGACGCGTTAGCTGTTGGTTAAAACCACTGTACAGGAACCAGGTGCGGTCATGGCTGCGATAGCCGTTTGGATCGCTCGCTCCCGGGCCGCCGGAGACCCCCTCATACAAATCTTGTTGCCGGGCATTGGTGAACAACACTCCCAGGTTATAAACCCCCGGCAACTGATTGACCGCATGGGTTTTCAGTTCCAGCTCCATCGGCAGCAACAGGCCTTTACTGCCTTTGGTCGACCAGCTCCAGGCGTGGCTGCGGCTTGGGGCGCTTGGGTTCTGCTCCATCAGGCCGGTTTTGAAGGTCAATCCGTCGGTCAGTTTGTATTGCAGCGTGGTACCCCAGTAGTGGACGTTCCAGTTATACCAGGTCAATGAGTTGGCGGACTTGCCGCCGCACAGCGTCAGCGTCTGGAAGTCACAGGGAATGATCTGATCGAAATCCTGCACCTTGTTCATCATGCCGATACGCCATTGCAGCCGACGCTCCAGAAAACTGCGGCTAAAGGTCAGCCAGCCCAGCCGGGTGATCGACTGGCCGCCGTAACTTTCCTGGGACAAATCGGTCGGATTAACGCGCGGATCCTGCAGGCGGTCGCGCGTCAGGTTGTTATCATGGTTGCGGTTAACGATATTGCCTTCAAGCGCCGCATCCGGAATTCCGGTCAGCGCCTGCAGGTCCTGGCTGAAGGTCAGCGAGAACTGATCGATATAGGACGCCTGCCTGTCGTGGTTATATCCACCGCCGGCGTTATAGGAAAGCTGGCTGAGATAACCCAGATTATAGTGAAAGCCATGATCTTCCAGGATCGGTCTGATCCCCAGCATGTCGCCCAACAACCCAGGTTGTGGCGGTTCGAACCCGAGCGCGACGCCTTGCCACTGGGCCGTTGGCGCCTCCACGTCTTTGGCGGTTTGCAAAGTTTCCGCCTGTGCGCCAACGCTGACCCACAGTAATCCTGCGCAGGTTATTGAGTGAGGTAATGGGTATTTCATTATTATATTTCTCCGCATATTACGCTGACTGCGGGCAACAGCATTCCCTGGGCGAGAATTCCCCAAACATTGGCAGCAGTAGATAAAGGTCATGACCCGGTGATTGCCACCGGGTTAATGGGTAAAACCTAGGCTTTTTCTTTCAGTGAGTTACCGTTGCTTTGAATCACGTCGCGATACCAGTAAAAACTCTTTTTGCGATGGCGCTCCAGGCTACCGTTACCGGCATCGTCGCGGTCGACATAAATAAAGCCGTAGCGCTTGGACATTTCGGCTTTAGAAGCGCTGACCAGATCGATTGGCCCCCAACTGGTGTAGCCCATCACTTCCACGCCGTCGTCGATCGCTTCCGCCACCTGCACCAGATGATCGTTGAGATAATCGATGCGGTAGTCGTCGTTGATACTGCCGTCGGCTTCGATACGGTCCTTGGCCCCCAACCCGTTCTCGACGATAAACAACGGCTTCTGATAGCGATCGTACAAGACGTTCAGCAAATAACGCAGGCCAACGGGGTCGATCTGCCAGCCCCACTCCGAACTGGCCAAATGCGGGTTAGGCACCATATTGAGAATGTTGGCGCGGGCGGCGTTGTTCTGCTGTTCGTCGGTGGTGACGCAGCCGCTCATGTAATAGCTGAAGGAGATAAAATCGATGGTCTCGCGCAGCGCCAGCCGGTCTTCGGCGGTGATCTCAATCTGAATGCCGTTTTCGCGGAAGTAGCGCTGCATATAGGCCGGATAGTCACCGCGGGCCTGCACGTCACCAAAGAACAGCCAGTCGCGATTCTGGCGCTGAGTCTCCAGCACGTCCTCCGGTCGGCAGCTCAGCGGGTAAACAATACCGCCCAGCAGCATATTGCCGATTTTGCCGTCCGGCACGATTTCGTGGCAGGCTTTGACCGCCCTGGCGCTGGCCACCAGTTGATGATGAATGGCCTGGTAAATCTCGCTCTTGCTGCTGTCCTCTGCCAGGCCAACGCCGGTAAAGGGCGCATGCAGCGACATATTGATCTCGTTAAAGGTCAGCCAGTGCTTCACCTTGTGCTTATAGCGCTCGAACACCGTGCGTGCGTAGCGTTCAAAAAAGCCGATGGTCTTGCGGCTGCCCCAGCCGCCGTAGCGTTTCACCAGCCCATACGGCATCTCGTAGTGCGACAGCGTGATCAGCGGTTGAATGCCGTACTTCGCCATTTCGTCGAACAACCGGTCATAGAACGCCAACCCCGCCTCGTTCGGGGTGTCCTCATCGCCCTGCGGGAAAATCCGCGTCCAGGCGATGGAGGTTCGCAGGCACTTGAAGCCCATTTCAGCGAACAACGCGATGTCCTGCGGGTAACGATGATAAAAATCGATCGCCACGTCCTTGATGCCGCTGTCGCCGTCAACCCGTGGGACAATCGCGCCGAAAATGCCCTGCGGCTGCAAATCAGAGGTCGATAGGCCTTTGCCGTCGGTCTGATAAGCTCCTTCCACCTGATTGGCCGCTACCGCACCGCCCCACAGAAAATGGTCTGGAAATTTGCTGCTCATGGTTTTCTCCTCGGTTAACGTAATAAAGTCAGCAGCGGCGCCTGCTCCCGCACCCTGCTCTCGCCACTGGCCAACACCTCGACGTAGTCATCGCTGTTGCTGATGATGATCGGCGTAGTGGTGTCAAAACCGGCGGCGCGGATCGCTGCCTGGTCAAACTCAATCAGCAGATCGCCTGGCTTAACCCGATCCCCCTCTCGCACATAGGCGCTGAAATGCAGCCCGTCGAGCTTGACGGTATCTATACCGACGTGAATCAAGATCTCCGCACCGTCGTCCGATTCAATGCCGATGGCATGCCGGGTTTTAAACAATGAGGCCACGTGCCCGGCGACCGGTGACACCACCCGGCCCTGCAATGGGACAATCGCTACCCCCTTGCCCAATAAACCGCTGGCGAAAGTCGCGTCGTTCACCTGCTCCAGCGGCAATACGTCACCGGCAATCGGGCTGACGACGGACTGTTTGCGGTTAAGCGGGGCTGCAGGCGCCTGCTCGGCGACCGCTTCAACGGGGACCACGCCGAACAGATAGCTGGCCACCGCCGCAAAGCAGAACGACAGCAAGGTACCGGCAATCGCACCCCACACCGTGGCGTCAAAGCCACCGGCGGGAATAATCTGCGCAAAGGTGAAAACGTTCACCAGACCAAAGGAATAGGTGGCAGTGTGGAAATAACCGATCACCGCTCCGCCCAGCGCCCCCCCGATACAGCCGAAAATAAACGGCCGCTTGTTCGGCAGGGTCACGCCATAAACGGCGGGCTCGGTGATACCAAAAATCCCTGCGCCGATAGCAGAACCTGCCAGCGCCCGAAGTTTGGCGTCACGGGTACGTAACATCACGCCCAGCGTAGCCCCCACCTGCCCCATCACGGCCGGCAGCAGCAGCGGCACCATGGTGTCGCGACCAAACACGCTCAGGTTATTGATCATCAAGGGAACCAGTCCCCAGTGCAGGCCAAAGATCACGCACACTTGCCACATCGCGCCCATAAACGCCCCGGCAATAATCGGGTTAAAGGCGTAAATACTCTGATAGCCATTGGCCAGCAGATGGCTGAGCCAGGTGGCCGCCGGGCCGATCAGCAGGAAAGTCAGCGGGACGGTGATCACCAGGCACAACAGCGGCGTAATAAAGTTGCGGACCGCGCTGTTGATCACCCGGTTAAACAGCGGCTCCAGGCGGCACGAAATCCAGGCGGCAAATATGATCGGAATGACCGACGAGCTGTAGTTGATAAAGGTCAGTGGGATACCGAAGAAATACTCCCGCACCGCATCGGGCTGCTGGGCGGCTTCAAACGCCGCCATCATCAGGGGGTGGGTCAAAGCACCGCCGATCGCCATGCTGATGAAGGGGTTACCGCCAAATTTTTTCCCAGCGGTGTAACCGAGCATGATGGGCAAAAAGTAAAACAGCGCATCACTGGCAGCAAACAGCATTTTAAAGGTGCCGCTGCTCTCCAGCAGCCAGCCGCAGGCCAGGCTCAATGCCAGGAAGCCTTTCAAGATCCCCGAAGCGGCCATCACCCCCAACAGCGGAGTAAAAATGCCGGAGACCACGTCGATAAAGCGGCTGAACAGATTGTCTTTTTTGTCACCATCTTCCGCCACCGCCTCACGCTCGCTCAGGCCGCCCACCTGATTGAGCGCGTTGTAGACGTCGGCCACATGGTTGCCTACCACCACCTGAAACTGCCCGCCGCTTTCCACCACCATGATCACACCCGGATTTTTTTTCAGGGCGGCGGCGTCGGCACGGCGGCTGTCGCGCAGCTTGAAGCGCAGGCGAGTGGCGCAGTGCACCAGGCTTTTTACGTTGTCGCGGCCACCGACGCCGGCCAAAATCTCACTGGCTAATGCTTCATATTTCATCGCGATATCCTTCAATCCTGCGTTCTGCCAAATCCCACTCAGCGGTGGCCAATCGCCGCCACAGAATTCAGCGCAAAAAAAAACCTAAACCTCATGGCCTCTGCACCCACGAAGGGAACAGAAGCACGAGGTTTAGGTTTTGCCTGCCTGAGCAGTGACAACCCTAAATCGGCTGAGTTATGACGTTACCACCCGACTTTTTGTCGAGGCAAGAGCTTGCGGCGGCAAATTACCGAACTGTGATCCGCCGTACAAAACGGCGTCAGTGAGCGAAATAGTGCATGCCGCCGTCTACCGGGATCACCGCACCGGTGATATATCGCGCGAGCGGGGAACAAAGAAACGCGGCCAGATAAGCCATGTCTTCCGGCTCGCCAAAATAGCCGATCGGGATATTCTGTTCGATAAATGCCAGGCGCGCGGCGTCGGTCGGGTGCAGTTTTTCACGCACCTGTTCGCTATTAATCCGCCCGGGCTGCAGCGTATTGACGGTAATGCCCTGCGCCGCCACCTCTCCCGCCAGCCCCTTGGCCCACAGATGCAATGCGCCTTTAGCGGCAGTGGCGGCGTTTAAACTACGCGGCTCCATCGAGCCACTGATGTTGATGATCCGGCCCCATCCCTGCGCCTGCATGCCGGGCAGCAGTGCGTGGGTGACCCGACGCGCCGGCGTGAAATTCAGGGCAAAAGCCTCTTCCCAACCCGCGTCGCCTTCGTTCAGTGCGGTTGGACGAGCCCCGCCGACGGCATTAATCACAATGTCTATCGTGCCGAAGCGTTGCTGCACCTGAGCAAGCAGGCTGTCGAGTGCTCCTGCATCGGTGATATCCGCCGCAATCACGTAAGGCCGTATGCCACCGCTTTTCGCGATCTCATCTGCCAGGGCCAGCAGGCGATCTTCACGACGGGCGGTAGCCACCACGGTAACGCCCTGCGCTGCAAATACCCTGACCATACCCGCACCGATTCCTTCACTGGCGCCGGTCACCAACGCGACGCGATCCTGCAGTTGCAAATTCATAAGATTACCTTATTGAATAATTCAATTTGGTTTCAAACATAACGGCATTGAATCACACCCCGCTCTGTGTGAATATTTCATAAATTTGCAACGATACTGTGCAGGAATTCACTGATGTTCGATTGGCAGGATTTAAAACACTTTGTGGTGCTGGCGCGTACCGGTTCATTGTCGGCAGCGGCGCGAGAAATGGGCTGTGATCACGCCACCGTGGGCCGCCGAGTCGCGGCACTGGAGAAAGCGCTCGGTCTGCGGCTGATCCTCCGCCTGCCGCGCAGCACACCGCTGACACAGGATGGCAAAATGATTGCCGGGCTGGCTGCCGAGATTGAAAACCAAAGCTATGCCATTGTCCGTCATGCGCGCAGCGCCGGCGAAACACCGCAAACCCAGGTGCGCATCAGTGCACCGCCGTCGATAGCCGCACGGGTTATCGCACCGGAGATTGCGAGATTTCATCAGGCTTTTCCGCATATTACGTTGATACTCTCCGGCGAGTCGGCCATCGCCGAACTGGACCGTGGCGATGCCGAAGTGGCGGTGCGGATGGTACGTCCGCAACAACCGGATCTGCTGGTTCAGCGCATCGGCATGATGCGCTACGCGCTGTACGCCACGCCGCAGCACGCAGCCCTGCCGGAAGCCGCACGGGCCTTTATCGCCTATGACCACCACTACCAACACCAGCCCCACCAGCAGTGGCTGCAGCAGCTGTTGCAGGGCCGCCCGGTGGTTTTTGAGGCCAGCGATCTTTTCTCGCTGCAAGAAGCCGCGCGTTCTGGGCTAGGTGCCGTGGTATTGCCGACGTTTGTCGCCGATAGCGACCCAGATCTGGTGGTTTTACCCACCCCCATCGCCGCGCCAACTCGCGAGCTGTGGCTGGTCACTTATCCCGATCTGGCGCGGTCCGTTGCCGTACGCGCAGTGATGACTTTTCTGGCGGATACCATCGAAAAAAAATGCCCATTGGCGACATAAAACATCAGCAAGGCTAATTGATGCTGGACAAAAGTCACGCAGGGGATTATTACTGATCACCGCGTAATTCACTTTAGGGACAGCTGAGATCATGACTTTGCGTACTGAGTTTGGACGAATTCTGATTACCGGCGCGGGCGGCCGGGTCGCTACGGCATTCCGTCAGTCCGTTGGCAATCGCTATCAGCTGCGGCTGGCGGAAAGAGACGTCAGCCTGTTGCACAATCTGCAGCCGGACGACGAGATCATCAGTTTTGATATCGCCGATATCGAAGCTTGCCGGGCGGCCTGCGCCAATATCGATACCGTACTGCACCTGGCGGCCGATCCTTCCCCCGATGCCGATTTTTGCAATTCACTGATGGACAACAATATCCTCGGCACCTTCAATATCTTCCGTGCGGCGAAGGACGCCGGTTGCAAACGCGTGGTGTTCGCCAGCAGCGCGCAGGCGGTCGAGGGCTATCCGTTGGATTACCAAATTCGACCGCAGGACGCACCCAAGCCGAAAAATCTGTACGGGGTCAGCAAAGCGTTTGGCGAGGGCATCGCCGCCTACTTTGCCCATCAGGAGGGGCTGTCTTCGCTGTCGGTACGCATCGCCAACTTCACCACGTTGGAACGCGGTGAACAACTCAGCGCCCGTGATATGAGCGCCTTCCTCAGCCATCGCGACGCCGCCGATCTGCTCGAACGCTGCCTGCGCATTGAAGGCGTGCACCATGCGGTGGTGCACGGCGTTTCCAACAACCGCTATAAGCGCCTGTCGCTGGAGGAAACCACCCGCCTGCTCGGCTACTACCCGCAGGACGATGCCTTCAGCATCCTCGGTTTCGACTAAAGCTTGCTATCGATGCGCTGCAGCAGGTAAGGGAAAAACGGGTTAGAGGCAATGCGCATCAGCGAATCCAGATCGACCACCAGCACCGAACGTTCGCCACGCGCTGCCAGCGTACCCAGGCTGATACCGAACTCGCCGCGCTGAGCCGGGAAGCGGCCATAAAGCGAATCGCTCACCGGGAATGGCAGCGCCACGTGCGACAGCGAATAGATGTCCGCCGGATAGGTCATACCCAGTGGCTGTACGCTTTGCGTCGTTTCTCCGGCCGCTGTCACACTGGCAATGGCTTCGCTACTCTCGGGCGAGGCGTTGGCAATCACCGTGGTTTGATAACGGCGCGGCGGCGCAGGCAACAGCTGGCTGACCGCCGCCGCCGCATTGGGTCGCAGCAAGGGCCCAAAGTTTACCGTACGATTGACGTCAAACAGCACCAGTTCGCTGCCGTTAGCCGGCAATTCATTATATAACGCGCGGATCACCGCCCGCGTACTGACGGTCGAATCCATTACCGACTGGAAGGTCAGCACCGGCGCCAACTTGTCCAGCTTGCCGTCACGCGCTGCCCGAGCGATTTGCTGTTGCAGACCGTTGCTGAGCAGATAAGACTGACGCGCGCCGTTCACCGGAAATGAATTGTATTTGAAGGGGTTAAACTCCGGCAGGACGCCGAGCCAGGCCGCTTTGGCAAACGCCGGAAACACCGCCGGCCAGCCGGCAATACCGGCGAAACGGGCAAAACTGGTCACGCCAATCATCGGTGAGATCAACACCAACCGCTGCGGCGCCGCCAACTGCGGATCGTCCAGCGCATCCAACGCATACTTCATCGCCAGCGCACCACCGTTGGAAAAGCCCACGATATGCAGCGGCTTGTCGCCTCCGGCCTTGCTGCGCGCCTCGCGCACGGCTAAACGCGTTGCCGCCAGCCAGTCGCGCCATTCAATATCGGTCAGTGCCCCCGGCACCGTACCGTGCGCCGGCAGGCGAATACCTACCGCCACATACCCCTGCTGCCGGTAGTTCTCAGCGATATGCCGCAGGCTATAAGGCGAATCTGTCAGGCCGTGCAGCAGCACCACCGCACCACGGGGTTCGCCCTGCGGCAGCAATTCGTAGGAGCGGTTCCAGTCGTGGGCAAAATGTTCCGGGTAGACCGGGCTGCCGTCAAAATAGCGGTTGAGCGGAATGCGTTCGCTGGCGGAGAGTTTGTCCGTGACGTTAACTTTCACCTCGTCAAACACCCGGCTCTCTGCGGCCAGATAACCTTGCCAGTTGGTTTTATCCAGCTCGGCGGCCGACAACTCGTGCGGCACAAAAGTATGCCAAGGCTCCAACGCAGGGCCGCGCTGAGTATCGTAAACCCGCACCGCAAACAGCGTGAGCAAGACGGTGACGCCCACTATCGTCAGTCGTTTGGTCCATTTAATGATCGCCCTGGAAGGCATGCTCACTCCTGAATTCACGGTTATCCAGCAGCGATTATAGAAGCTAAACGCCCGCAGGGGCAGCTCACTGACCGCCAACTTCTACCCGCCTATTTTTAGAGCCTGCTCACAGAACGCGCATTTCCCGGCCTTTTTCACGGATAAAAATTGATCTGCCAACCGAATGTTTGTAGGTTTTCTGTAACGATACACTAAAACGTTACAGTTAAAGATTAAGACACAAAGTATCGTCCCGTTCCCCCTGTCCCTACCGCATTGCCCAGCAGGGGAATCATCTTCACCACCAGCATCGCAGGCTGTCTGCGATCGGGAGCCAGGCTCATGAAATCAATGACATGCCGCTTAACGCTGCGCCTGTTTATCACGTTGTTATTTATGCTGTTTACCCTGCCGTTGCGCGCCAACGCCACCGAAGTCAACCTGCGGGTTTATTCATCGTTACCCGACGATGGCTACTCCGCACACGCTATCTGGTTCAACCGTTTCAAACAGAATTTGGAGCAGCGTCTGCCGGGTAAAATTGCCCTCAACTATTTCCCGAACGGCATGCTCGGAAAAGAAGCCGATGCGGTGCAGCAGGTGCGCATCGGCGCGATCGACATGATGATCTCCGGGACTTCCATCTGGGCCACGCTGGTGCCGGAGATCGGCGTGTTGGATCTGGGTTATCTGTTTAATGACAACCAACAACTGGGCCGGGCGCTCGACGGCCAGGCAGGCCAACTGCTGAGCGCCATGTTGGCCAAACAGAGCAATATCAAGGTGCTGGGTTACGGTTTCAGCCTGGGGGCGCGCAACATTTACAGTAAAAAACCGCTGCAGTCGCCGCAGGATCTTAATCGGATGAAGGTGCGGGTGCTGCCGGCCCCCAATTTCATCGCCACGCTGAAAAGCATGGGCGCTACGGCAATCCCAATGCCCGGCGGTGAGGTTTACTCCGCACTGCAAATGGGAGTGATCGACGGCGTAGAACACGATGCCGCCACGGTGTACACCAGCAAGTATTACGAGATCGCCAAAAACGCCACGCTGACCCGTCATATCTATAACCCGATAGTAGCCACCATCAGCCAGGCGGCTTTCCAGCGCATTCCGCAAGACCTGCGTGACGAGGTGCTGGCCGCGGCCAACGAAGCCACCCTTTATGAACGCAAAATTGCGGCGGAAAAAGAAATTCAGGCCATGGAAAAACTGAAAGCCGCCGGCGTGATTTTCAGCGAAACCGACCGCGGCTATTTCCGCCAGCAAACCCTGCCGCTGCAGGCGGCATTTACCGCTAAGTATCCACAGGCCAAAGCGGTGCTGGACGCCATTCATGCCGCAGCGCAGCCGTAACGCGCCCCGGCGGAGGATTTGCTATGACCCTTCCTGTAACCCTTGAAATGAGCGTGAAAAAAGTGGCTATTCTGACGCAGTTAAGCCGCGGCCTGACCCGCTTTACCGCCTGGGGCGGCGCACTGGCACTGCTGGTGAACGTAGTGGTGGTATTCGCTTCAGTCGTCTGGCGCTACGCGCTGCACAGCCCGATCGAATGGGCTGAAGAGGTGGCGCGAGCGCTGATGGTGACGCTGGTGTTCTTCGGCGTCGCCACCTCCACCGGGCGCGGCAGACACATTGGTGTCGATCTGTTTCTGCGCTGGCTACCGGAAGCCACCCGGCCGTATGTGGTGCATGCCAGCCGCTGGGTTTTGGTGTTGGTGGCATTGGGGCTGACGGTATCCAGCTTCAGCCTGGTCGGCATTTCGCTGCCGCAGACCACCGAGCACGGCCTGCCGCAGGCAATTTTCGTGGTGCCGGTATTTATCGGTGCCGCGGTGATGTTGGTCAGCGCGCTCGACCAGGCCTGCCAGGCGCCGCTGAAAGTGGTGTTAACCAGCGCCGCCGTTGTCGCGCTGTTGGGTGCCGCGGGCTACCTTAGCTTGCATACTGCCACCGGGCTCAGCTCGCTGCCCGCCGCATTGATGCTGGCCTGCTTTATTCTTGGCATTATCTCCGGCGTGCCGATCGCCTTTACCCTCGGAATGTCGGCGATGGTGTTTTTCCTCAGCGATCCGTCGCTGCCGTTCGTCTTCTTTGCCCAACAGGTCACCGCCGGCGTCGACCATTTCGTGCTGCTGGCGATCCCGTTCTTTCTGTTGGCCGGCGCGGTGATGGAAGTCAACGGCATGTCGTCACGGCTGGTTGAGCTGATCGTGCGCGGCATGGGGCGCTATCGCGGCGGCCTGAACATGACGACGATTTTGTCGATGGCGTTTTTCTCCGGCATTTCCGGTTCCAAGCTGGCGGACGTCGCCACGGTCGGCGGCGTACTGATGCCGGCGGTACGTCGGGCTCGCCAACCTGCCGAAGAATCTGCCGGGGTATTCGCCGCTTCAGCCATTATGGCGGAGACCATTCCCCCCTGTGTAAACCTGATCGTAATGGGCTTTATCGCCAACATTTCGATTGGCGCGCTGTTTATCGCCGGGCTGATCCCCGCCCTGTGCCTGCTGGTATTGCTGCTGATTGCCGCCGTGATATTCGGCAAACGCATCAACGTCGATGACGCCTACCCGGTACGGATGCCGACGCGCCAACTGTTGATCGGCGCCGCCGTCGGTCTGGTCATGATTTTGATGATCGGCAAGGGGGTGGTGGCCGGCATCGCCACCTCCACGGAGATCTCCGCCTTCGCGGTGGTCTACGCCATCGTGGTCGGGCGGTTGGCCTTTGGTGAGCTGACGCTGAAAGCTACCCTGAAGCTGTTTGTCGACACCGCCGCGCTGTCCGGCATGCTGCTGTTTATCGTCGCCTGCGCCACCAGTTTGTCCTTCGCTCTGACCATCGAAATGATCCCGCAGCAGTGCGCACAGCTGCTGGTCGCCATCGGCGCAGACTACGGTCCGTGGCTGTTCCTGCTACTGTCGATTGTCATCCTGATTATTTTCGGCGCAGTGCTGGAGGGCGCTCCGGCGCTGATTATCTTTGCGCCGATCCTGGTGCCCATCGCCACCCAGCTCGGCTTCAACCCGTTGCACTACGCCATTGTGATGATTCTGGCGATGGGTTTCGGCCTGTTTTCCCCGCCGATCGGCCTGGGGTTGTACACCACCTGCGCCATCTGCGGCGTCCCGATGCAGGACGTGATTAAACCTATGGCCAAATACCTGCTGATCGTGCTGTTTGGCATCATCGTTATCGCGCTATTCCCGGCGCTCTCCACCTGGTTGCCGACGCGGCTGGGCTACTGATTTTCTCAAGCAAGGAGTCACACCATGTTCTCTGATTTAACCGACAAACGCGTATTGATCACCGGTTCCACCGCCGGTATCGGGCTGGCGACCGCCGCCCTGTTCGCCCGGCACGGCGCCAAGGTCGGCATTAACGGCCTGCGCAGTGAGCCACCGGCAGAGATCGCCACCTTCCCCGGTGAATGCGCATTCTTCTCGGCCGATCTGTCTCGATCCGCCGGCTGCGAGGCATTGGTGGAAGCCTTTGTCGCCCGCTTTGGCGGCATCGATATTTTGATCAACAACGCCGGTGGATTGGGCGGTCGCAACGGGCTGGAAGCGATAGACGACGAGTTTTTTGATCGAGTGATGGATTTGAACTGCCGCTCGGCGCTGATGGTGACCAAATTCGCTATCCCTCACCTGCGCGCTTCGGCTCGCGAGAACGGGACGACCGCCAGCGTCATCAGCACCGGCTCCATTGCTGCACGCGAAGGCGGCGGGATCGGCGCCGGGCTGTATGCCAGCGCCAAAGCCTGGTTGCACAATATCCACCGCAACTGGGTGAAGGAGTTCACCCAGGACAATATCCGTTTCAATATCGTGTCGCCAGGCAGCATCGACACCGCCTTCCATCACGGCAAGAGCGACGAAGTGCTGGGTAAAATGCGCGCTTCCATTCCGATGGGCCGCTTTGGCCGCAGCGAAGAGGTGGCGCCCACCTACCTGTTCCTGGCCTCGCATAACTGTAGCGGATATATCACCGGGCAAATTATCGACGTCAACGGCGGTCAACTCGCGCCCTAAGGGTCTGTGACTCACTTTCGGCCGCGTGATAAAGTCGGGGTAATGGGTTAATGCAAAACGGGAATGTGATGGCGAATATACGTGATGTGGCACGTCATGCCGGGGTGTCGGTCAGTACGGTATCCAACGTGCTGAACGGCCGAGTCGATCAGATGCGCAAGGATACGCTGGCCCGTATTGAACAGGCGATGGCGGCGCTGCAATACCAGCCAAACCGCGCCGCGCAGCAGCTTAAAACCGGGCAGGTCAAAATGCTGGGCCTGCTGGTACCGTCCATCGTCAACCCCAGCTTCGCTGCGCTGGTGCGCGAAATTGAGCTGGCGGCCAAGCAAAACTATGGTTATCAGGTGTTGCTGGGCGATACCCATCGCCAACAGGAAGAAGAGATCCGTTTTCTCGACGATCTGCTGGCGTTAGGCATTCGCGGCGTGGTGGTGGCCTCCACGTTTTACGATCGCCCCCATTTTCGCGATGCCCTGAAACGCGGCCTGGTGATGATTAACTACGACGAGCGCACCCTGGCCGCCACTGGCGAGGCGGCGCTGCCGATCGACAGCGTGTCGATGGATAATTGCGCCGCCGGCAGCATGGCGGCACAGCATCTGATCGCCCAAGGCTGCCGCCGTATCGCCTTCGCTACCGCTTCCGGCATGACCAGCAGCCGCGCCAACAAAATTGCCGGTTACCGGCAGGCACTGGAAAACGCAGGGCTGCCGGCCTGGGTGATCGAAGGCAAGGCGCAGTTCGCCTACGGCGATGCTGAAATGGCCGAGTTGGGCAAGACGCTGGCCGAACAAATTTGCCAGAGTGACCCCCGGCCGGACGGCATTGTAGCGCTGAACGACATGTTGGCCATCGGCATGATTTCTGCCTTCCAGCGGCTTGGTGTGCGGGTGCCCGAGGATATTTCAGTTGTCGGCATCGATAACATGTTCCTGTCCGAGCTGTTTAACCCGGCGCTTAGCTCAGTGGCGCCGCCGCTGCGCGAGATGGCGGTGAAAATCGTCGATCGGCTGATTGGTCGGCTGGAAAACCCTGAATTGCCGGTGGAGGAATTTTTATTCGCGCCTAGCCTGGTGCGCCGCCAGTCGGTCATTAACACGTAACCTCCTGCGGGGCTACGGCTCCGCTCTCTTCCATACTGAATCCATGCTGCGCTAATGCGCGGCGGGAGCTTCGCTGCGCCCAAAACCGCGGCGGGAGAATAAAAATGAACAATGAATCCTGCGTTTACTGCCATCCAACCAATGAAATCCTGCTGTGGCAAAACCCGCTGTGCCGGGCCATTTTCATTGCCGACAGCCCTTTCCCCGGCTGGTGTCGGGTGGTCTGGCATGAGCATATCGCCGAACTGAGCGATTTGCGTGACGATCAGCGCAACAGCATCATGACCGTGGTCGCTCAGGTTGAAGCGCAACTACGGCAATTGCTGACGCCGGCGAAGATCAATATCGCCAGCCTGGGCACCGCACTGCCCCATTTGCATTGGCATATCATCCCGCGCTACCTCGACGACTCACATTTCCCGGAGCCGGTCTGGAGCCAGGCGCTACGCTCGCCAACGGCGAGAACCGTGCCGGAGAATTTTATTGAATTAATGAGGGAACGGCTGGCGATAACGCTGGGGGAATAACAAAACGCCGGGCATGGCCCGGCGTTTACTACTTAATTAAGGCTTTTCGGCAATCTTGCGCAGGTACTCATTATTTTTAAACGCAATGATGATCATTTCGAAGCAAACGCGGGTGAACACGCCGCCGATAATGATCGCAAACAGGCCGCGGAAGAACTCACCGTAGAACATCGACCCAATCCCGCCAACAATGATGCCCAGCAGGCACAGCCAGTACACGCCGGTGATGATTTTCGGCGTCAGCATCGCATCAAAAAAGAAAATGTTTTTCATTGTAAATCCTTCCTTAGGTCAGTATTTAATTATCCCAGAGGCACCGCATCAGCGCGGCATGCCTTGTTGTCACGCCAGTTATGATAGCGAGTAACGTGACGAAAAGCGCTCAGAAATCAGCAGGCCATTACATAAGGGTTGAGGATGTTTAACAAAATCGGCAACAAAATCCTGGGCGGTTTAGCGGCGTTGCTGCTGCTCAGCCAAAGCGCACTGGCACAGGAAACGCTGATCTTCGTGCGGCACGGGGAGAAACCCGCCAACGACAGCGGGCAGTTAACCTGCAAAGGGCTCAATCGCGCGCTGGCACTGCCGGACGTGCTACTGGACCGCTATGGCAAACCTGATTTTATCTTTGCCGCCGGGCCCAAAGAGAATAAGACCGGCAGTTCGCTGCGAGCGCTGTCGACCATTATGCCCACCGCGGTACGTGTCGGACTGCCGATCGGCATTCAATTCCACGCCGATGACATCGCCGGGCTGCAGCAGGAGCTGCTCAGCGATAAGTACCAAAACTCGCGCATCTTCATCGCCTGGGAGCACAAGAATCTCGATAAGGCAGTGAAGAACATCGTTGCCGCGCGCGGCGGCGACGCCAGTTTGGTGCCCGAATGGCCAGGCAGCGACTTCGACAGCATTTTTGTGGTCACGCTGGATCAAGGCAAGGTTTCGTTCCGACAAGAACGTGAGGGGTTGACTCAGTTGGCGGAGAGCTGCCCTTTCGCGGGGTAACTAAGATGGCAAGCAGACTCTTTGAAGGCTTGATCGCGAGGCTTATTATAATTATGCCCATTTGGAAATAATGAGTTATTACCCGTTTAGGATCATTTTTAACTACTTAAGGACGGGTGATTTATTGATTTGGCATAGCTCAATAATTATTAGCCTGTGCCCTATGTTCCAAGATTTACCCCATGTCTGCCAAATCCATAAACAGTGCCTTATGATTTACTTGGGAGTAACGTCATTGTGAAAGGCAAAAATTTCATCACCAAAGTTGTTTTTTATCTCCCGATATGACCTTGTTTTCATCAGCTAGCTTAAAATTTTTGTAGAATACTCGCAGACTGTTTGAAATACGTAATATATTTACGCCAATAATAAAAGGGTCATGGAATGCTTGAATTATTTGATGTCAGCTACGAAGAGCTGAAAACGACACACTCGAGCGAGCTTTACCGGCTGAGAAAAAAAACCTTCAGTGACCGACTAGGTTGGGACGTAGCATGTAACCTTGATATGGAGTTCGATGAGTTTGATAACTCCGGCACGCGCTATATTCTCGGCTTGTGCAACGGACAATTGGTCTGCAGCGTGCGTTTCACCGCACTGAGCCAGCCCAACATGATAACCCACACATTCCGCGCCTGTTTTGACAGCGTTAAGCTCCCTGTAGAAGGGGTCGAATCAAGCCGTTTTTTTGTCGACAAAGCTCATGCTCGGCGGTTGCTAGGCGAGCGGTACCCAGTCAGTCAAGCCCTGTTTCTGGCCATGATTAATTGGGCTTTGCACCATAAGTACAATGCTATTCATACCATCGTAAGCCGAGCGATGCTTAGGATCCTTAAGCGCTCCGGATGGCAAATCCGTGTACTCAAAGAAGCCTTCCTCAGCGAACACGAGCGTATTTACCTGGTGGTACTCCCAACTGGGCCAGAGGACCAGAACCAAATGGCGTCAGGAATTATCTCCGGGCTTAATTGTCCAGCGGTTACCGTTATTACCTGGCCGCTGTCGCTGCCGGAGTTATAAGTTCCAGCTCAACGCCCAGTCGGATAGCCTGCCGGGCGTTACTAACACCTAACTTGACCACAATATTACCCATATGAAACTTCACCGTACTAACCGAAATAGTCGCTATGGCGGCAATCTCTCCGTATGTTTTTCCCATACTGGCCCAATACAGCACCTCATTTTCCCGTGGAGTAAAAATGGGTTTATCCGTGTCTGCCTGATGCTTATGGCCAGTAGATGAAGCGGAGCCGGCGAGACGATACATCTGTTCATTAATGTCGATCAGCAACATCTGCATGGCCCCACGATCAGATGAGAGTCTTTTTTCCAGCTCCCCTTGTCCGTTGGTGGCAATAATGACAGACAACAACGCCAGGTTGTTCATATGGTCATGCAGCACAAAGGTAAATCCGTTAACGATGTTGTACCGCTTGGAAAGGGAAAAAATTTTGGTGAACTTCAAATCTGACATGAGAGTGATATTTTCGTCCCATGCAAAGGGCGAAGTGCGTTTGAATGCTGTCAGTATCACCGGGTCAGTGAGTTGGAAATTATTGGTGCGGTAGAGGTCTACCCATTCGTCAGGATAACTGGAAATAATAAGCACATCTGACGGATTTTTTTTTCTAACAACAGTATAAGCGTATTCCGGGCTACCGAGTGGAGACAGCTTTCTGTCGATATGATCCCGGAGCGTTTCCGTTATTGTTTGATTTTCATTGAAGATAGAAAACATACAGGCTCCGTGGCGGTCAGACTTTCCCTTTGGTGATCGAACCTGAACTTAAGTTTAGGTATAGATGGGACTTAAGTACAACTTACGGATTTGGAACCGCAACATATAATGAGTCTCGTTAGGCACTGGAAAAAAAACCTGACCTGTACGGTCAGGTAGCCAACACAGCCAACACCAGGGAAAAATTTCCGGTCAGACAGGGTATACGAAAAATCACTGCTGACCGGGATCCTTACTTTAACACTGCTAATTTATCCTTTCAAATTCATCTGCGCTGACGCTGTTGACCAGCCCCTGTTTGACTAGACGATCTAGCGTCAGTGCAAAGAATGGTGTTCGCCAGAGATAACGTCTTTGAGCCGAGTCCACTGCGCTATTTTAATTTATTATATATTGGACTATTTTATAAACACCCCAACCATTTAATAATAATCAATTAAGATTACTCATCAAAATATATATAAATAAAATAGTGCAATGGAAATGATATAAATTATTTATATATCGAAACAAACAATGGCTAAATATCTTTAAATTTAGAAAATCAACTCCAGCATTCACTAATATCAAACTAATGTCTTGTATTTCACTTATGGGATTGAATATCTACAGGAACCTGTAAATATCTTTATTAGCGGTGCTAGGGTAGCGCCGCACTGATTAAGGAAAGATCATGATGACCAGATCCCCCCTTGGTACTACTGCTTCAACAGGGAAAAAATGCCCGGAAAGCGGCGTTTGGAAGGTCGTGGGCACACCATCAACCACCGCCCCCATCGCGAAAGGTAATACCATGCCGCCCTACAATAATAAGGCGGCTACCTGGAAGTTAACCCAGTACGCCTAAGCCTTAAGTTATAAGCCGCCACTTCGGGGCGGCTTTATTGCTGACGTTCAAGCCAACAAAGAAAGTCCATCATTCGCTCGGTAGACTCAGCGTCATTAGCATTATTGATAGCATGTGCCAGCAGATAATCTATTTCTGTAGCCTTATCAGGATGCCGCGCTAATAATTGCTCGGCATAATCATCAAGCGCTATCGGCCAAAACAGGCTATCAGGATCACGCAGCATATTAGTTGCTCTGATCAGCTTTCTGGCCGCTTCGCGTTTGAGTCGTTGCAGCTCAGCAACCCGAGACCCGCCCGAGATTTTCACTCCATAATCTTCCAGCACGGTGCGCAGATCGGCATTTACCGCCCGCGCAATGCGACGATCTGGCCGGAACAGTGGCAATGCGTTGCTTACGTCATTTCCCCAAAGACAGCGGCAATGGTGTTTCAACCAATAGCCCCAGCTATAGCGATTGGCGGGATTTAGCGCTTCATCGAGGGTGCCAATATCAAAATCCACCTTACTGACTATCGTCTGATGTTGCTGGAAATCCTCACGCCATTGCTCAATAAGCGCCAATTCAGCGTCAGTAGCCCGCCGACTCAGCAACAAGGTGATATCCAAATCGGACTCCCCCGGTGTCGCTTGCCCGCGTGCCACACTGCCATAGAGATAAATACAGTGGATCAAGTCGGGGAAATGGCTCGGCAAGCCTGCGACCAACGCTGTCAGCACAGGCGTGAACGCATCCTGCAATGAGAAGTCGGTTACCGTGGGGATAAAGCCATCGCGGCAGAAGGTCATTGGCTGCTCCGAAGGGGTTTACGCTGGAGAGTGGCGGAAGATCACAGGAGTCGAACCTGCCCAGGACCGCTGGCGGCCCCAACCGGATTTGAAGTCCGGCCGCCCCACCGGGGACGAGGATCTTCCTTCGGGAGTCAGAAGCAAGAGCCTGATTATAGCGCAGTTTATCCTTAGCGCTAAGAGGGAAATAGCGGCGGCCCCCGGCAAAAATACCGGAGGCCGGCAGAATTACGGCTTCAACAGATCTTTGACGTCCAGCAGGATAAATTCATTGTCATCCGCCATGTTCGGCTGGCGGCTGGAGGAGAACGGGAAGTTATTGTCGTTACCGACAATAATATGACTGCCGTCCACCACGTCGACGTTTTCAATGGTGAAGAACGGGAAGGTCAGCACACCGTTGTTCAGCGGTTTGCGCGCCAACTTGTTCGGGTCCTGAATGTTCAACAGGTCGATATAAGCCAGTTTATCGACCGGTTTGCCGACGTTGGCATCAGAAAAAGCGATTTTATATACCCGCTTGAACTTCGCCACCTGGCTGAAGCAGTTGTCGGTTGGCGCACCCGCCGCACAAGCTTTGTCCGGCGTACCTTCGCCATTATCACGCTCAATCACCAGGCCATGGGTAGCGTCGATCATATTGAAATCGCCGATGGCGTTCTGGTTGTCTTCCAGCACGTACTGCCAGCTGCGGCCAGTCCAGGCCTGCTGTTTCACGTCAAATTCCAGCACCCGCAGGTAACGTTTTCCATCGCGGTTTTCAAACTTTTCGCCATCCCACAGCGCGCCCTCAAGCAACGGGTACAGCTTGCTGCCGTCCGGCGATGCCGCCATGCCCTCAAAACCCTTGGAACGCGCCACCTGGAAGTTCTGTTTGCCATCCGGTGCACCCGGTAGGGTCAGCGTCGGGTTATCCGGCGATTTGACTACCTTGCCGTCCACCTTGGTGTCGAACACCGCCAAAACCTTACCGTCCAGATCGGCCTTGATCAGGTAAGGGCCGAATTCATCGCCGATCCACAGGGCATTGTCGGCGAACTGGAAGCTTTCCGGGTCGAAGTCACTGCCGGTCAGGTAACGCTGGTCGGTGCTCTCATTGACGATATGGAACGGCACTTTCTGGTCAGGATCGTGCAGGAATACCGTTTTCAGCGGCGTCACCGTGCCGTTGTCAAAGTCGATTTTGTAGTGATTGAGGTACAGCATCGCATCCGGTGAGTTGGCTTTGCTGCCGAAGCCGTTGTCGGTCAACACCCAGTAGGTGCCGTCAGGCATGTGCTTGATACCGGAATGGCCCTGAAGGGGTTGGCCCGCGATCGGCAGGCCGATACCGGTCATGCGATCGGCGGATTTTCCCGCCACGCTGCCCAGTTCCGTCACGCGTTTGCCGCTGGTGTACTTACCGCTTTGTTGCAAATCGGTGGGAGCATCCTGTGGCGCCGCAATACTGGATTTTACCGCCAGTATCGCATGCCCGGCCAGCGTCGCAGACACCGGTTGGGCGTCAGCCCACAGGTTACCGCTCAGCGCCATACAGCCAGCCAACAGCGCCAGACGAGTTTTGGTGATGTGCATGTCATGGTTCCCTTTTTGTTGTTATCGCCCAGAAGTAAAAGCAACGTCACTATAGGGAGCCGCAATGACAGAAATATTATTCGGCGAACGCTCGCCGGTAGCTGTGCGGATGGAAGCACCAGGTGATGGCGATAAGCACCACCACCAGCAGTGCGTGAATTTGCCAATCGAGCACAAAGCCACCGCTGTAATCACGCAACAGGCCGGAAATGTACGGCGTCGTACCCGCCAGCAGGAAGCCGATACCCTGCATAAACGCCACCAGTCGCCCCGCCGCCGCCGGGTGCGGAATATGGTCGAGTGCCAGCACCAGACACAGCGGGAATGCACCGCCCAGCCCCAGGCCGGAAAGCAGTACCCACAGCCAAGGCAGCGTTTGCGGCAGGTAGATAAGGCCGATGAAACCTGCCAACTGCATGATCAGCGCCAGCAACAATAGCGGACGGCGGTCCGTAGCGCGCGCCAAGGCGGGCAACAGCAGCGCCCCCACGACCTGGCCGAAGGTCATCAGCGCCAATAGCGATCCACTGGCCTGCGGCTGCCAGCCGAGCTGCATGTAATAAGGGGGGAGCCAGGCGATCAGGCTGGTGTAGCCGCCATTAATCAAACCGAAATAGGCACCGAGCAACCAGGCGCGACGGCTGAACCATAAACTCGGTCCGCGAGCAGTACCGGACGGCGTCAGGCGTGCCAAGCCTCGGCTGACGGGCCACCAGGCGATCAACGCCACCAGCGCCGGCGCTGCCCACCAGGCCAGCGCGCTATGCCAGTCATGGCCCACACTCATCAGCCAGGGGGTAATCGCCGCCCCCAGCCCACCGCCGCCCATCAGCGCCGCCGACCACAGCCCGGCCACCAACGCCATCTGCTTGAGAAAATGATGCTTGATAATACCGGGCATCACCGCCTGGATAACGCCAATCCCCAGCCCGCCCAGCACTGCACTCAACATCAACTGCGTGCTGCCCGGTGCCAGCTCGCGCCAGGCAGCACCCAGGCCAATGGCCAGCAAACTCAGGACAACGCTGGTGCGTTCACTGAACAAACGGTTGATGGTACCGCCAGCTAACGCCATCAGCCCCATCATCAACACCGGCAAGGTGGTCAGCAGGGCCGCGCCGCCAAAACTCAGCCCGGTAGCCTGGCGCAGCGTCGGCAGCAGCGGGCCAATAGACGTCAGCAACGGCCGCATATTCAAGCCAATCAGCACCAGTACCCACAGCAGGGGATTGAACCAGCGGCGTAAGAAAGGGGGAGCAATAAAATGATTTAACACGGTCTATTCCTGAACTTCCGGGGTGAAGAGTGCGACGTCACAACCTGTACGCCGCAGCGTTGCATTACTCTAGGCAACGCCGCTAGTATTGGGAAATTAAATAATAAAATAGCCAGCAGTGGGAAAATGAATCGCTACCCGATGTTCAATCCGCAGTTATTGCTCAGCTTTGTCGCCGTGTGCGACAGCGGTAGCTTCACCCGCGCCGCGGACCGGGTATTTTTATCGCAGTCTACGGTCAGCCAGCAGGTGCGCCGATTGGAAGAGATGCTCGGTAAACCGCTGTTTGAGCGCTCCTCTCATCAGGTGTTGCTGACCGAGGAAGGCGTCAAACTGTTGAGCTATGCGCGGCGGATCATCGCGCTGAATGAAGAGGCACACGACGCCCTGACCGGTATCTGGCGCGACGGCGTACTGCGGTTGGGGATGCCGGAGGATTTCGCGGCACCGACTACTGAACTGCTGGCGGAATTCAGCCGGGCGCACCCGCACCTGCGGCTGGACGTCACCAGCGGCCTGAGCGCCGATCTGCACAGCGCCTATGCCCGTGAAGAACTGGACCTGATCCTGGTGAAACAGCGTCGTAGTCAACCTCCGCGCGCCGCCAGGCCGGAGCCGCTACTGTGGCTGGATAGCCTGGCCTTTCCGGCCATCGAACAATCCCCGGTACCGCTGGCGGTGTTCCCGCTCAATGGCCTGTACCGCGATGACCTGTGCCAGGCGCTGGATAACCTTGGCAAGCGCTGGCGCATCGGCTACAGCAGTGCCAGTCTGGCGGCTCTCACCGCCGCATCCGCCGCCGGGTTGGGCGTCACGCTGTTGCCAGCGAGCTGTCGCTTGCCCAGCCACCGGGTGCTCGGCATCGCCGAAGGGTTACCGCCGATCGACAGCATCGAACTGGCGCTGTATTACCGCGACGGTGCCCCCGCCGCCACCCCGGCACTGGCCGAACGGCTGAAGGCGTTTTGCGGATTAGTGTGAACAGGCTATTCCAAAAGATGCGGATGTTTGAGTGACAACCAATCATTAATCGCCAACCACAGTGCCTCGGCTTGTTCCAGGCAAGTGTACACTGCTGCATCCGTCACTAAATCACCTGAGTAATCAGCGATATTGCGTTGTTTTCGCAAAGCATCCAGACAGATCATTGCTTCACGCGAGATACCCAGGGTAAGCGGCAACGATTGAATCATTAGCTGATGATGACCAGGTTTATTTGTCGAAGTCCGAAAACCTTCCGCCTGCAGAGCAGCATTGGCAATTTGCATAACCGCTTTATAGGCCGCATCAAAACGTGTTTCATTGCTAAGCAAAGTGATGCTGGCATCATGCTGGTTACGCGCAGCGGCGGAGAGTAATTTTCTGATGGCGCCCGCGTCAGGTTGTATCGCCTCCAGGCCAAGACCTATCAGGTTGTCTAACGTCATCCTTGCCTCCCAAAATCCTTAGCTGGGGCTTACTCATAATATCCTGAATAAAGGCTGAGTTTTCCGCCAAAGCCATTTGCCACTCTGCCGGCGAGTACAGCTTGGGGTTAATTTCTCGACCCAGTTCCTGCTGTAACGGGTAAAACGCGTTGATCACCTCAGAAAAAGACAAGTGACCGACGATCAGGACGTCTATGTCACTGTCTGCCGTCGCTTTACCACTGGCGATCGAACCAAAAATAAACGCCAGCTCAAGCTCAGCATTAAGCTCGGATAATACCTGCCGCAAACGTGCGGCCACCCCAGAGGTTTTGCGGAAAATCGCTACCAACTCTGCAAAAATCAGGCAGTCGGGGTTAGCGCGATAATAAATCTGCTTTCCTTGGGGCAGTCTTAGCAGAATGCCGCCCAGCGCCAACTTGCTCAACTCTTTATGTAGAGTACCGGCCTGAGTTGCGGTCCGACGCGCAATTTCGCGCACATGAAATGCCTGCTCCGGCTGCATTAGCAGCAGATTTAGCACTTTTCGTCGATATTCACTGAATAAAAGATCGAGCAAAGAGTCGTACATGGTGCTTCTCTATGTAGCCTTATTAGCTACAATTGTAGCCAACAAAGCTACATTAAACAAGCAAGCACTAATACCCGACCTCACCGTAACGCTCGCGGTAATCTTTCGGCGTCATGTCGTAACCCTTCTTGAATACCGAGTAAAAATACTGCAGTGAGGGGTAGCCGCACATCTGCGAAATCTCGTTGATGGTCAATGAAGTTGCCTTTAACAGGTTACAGGCCCGATCCAGCTTTTCCTGATGGATTACATGGTGGATGGTTTCGCCGGTTTCATCTCTGAAGCGTTTTTCAAGATTGGAACGCGACAGCCCTACCGCATCGAGCACCTGTTCGACCTTGATACCCTTACAGGCGTGATGGCGAATATAATGCATGGCCTGGATCACCGCCGGATCACGCAGCGAACGAAAGTCGGTGGAACGGCGCTCGATCACCTTCACCGGCGGCACCAGAATACGTTGCAGCGGCAGCTCACGACGATCGAGCAACTGATGCAGCAGCTTGGCGGCACGGTAGCCCATCTGGCGGGTGCCCTGCGCCACGGAAGACAGCGCCACCCGCGACAGGTAGCGCGTCAGCTCTTCATTGTCGATGCCGATGACGCACAGCTTTTCGGGCACCGCAATATCCAGATGTTCGCAAACCTGCAGCAGATGGCGTGCCCGGGCATCAGTCACGGCGATGATGCCGGTCTGCTGCGGCAGCGTCTGTACCCAGTCCGCCAGCCGGTTCTGGGCGTATTGCCAATTCTCCGGCGCAGTGGCCATGCCCTGATAGACCACGCCCTGATACTGCTCCAGCGCCACCCGCTGACGGAAAGCATGTTCACGCTCTTGCGCCCAACGTTTACCGCCTTCGCTCGGCAAGCCGTAGAAGGCAAAGCGATTAATGCCCTTGTCCTTGAGGTGGCTGAACGCCGCCTCAACCAACGCCTGATTATCCGTGGCGATGTAATGCACCGGCGGGTAATCCTCATCACGATGATAAGAGCCGCCCACACCGACGATCGGCACCCTGACGTTATGCAGCAAATGTTCGATTTCACGGTCGTCGAAATCGGCAATCACCCCATCGCCCAACCAATCCTTGATGTTGTCGATACGGCAGCGAAAATCTTCTTCAATAAAGATGTCCCAATCGCACTGTGAAGCCTGTAAATACTCACCAACGCCCTCAACCACCTGGCGGTCATACACTTTATTGGCGTTGAACAGCAACGTAATGCGAAAGCGCTTTTCGAACATGCGGTATCCCCAGTAACCCCCAGTGAAGGTAGGGGGCGAATAAATTCGCCCCGATTAAGGCGGGCGCAGCATGCAGCGCCCCTACCCTGTCTGGGGATGGCGAGTGAGTCGCCTGGCTGCAACTTGAAAGCTACAGGGTATTCTCTGCGAGAGCAGCAAGCATCACCTCATAACTGTGACCGCGGGCGCTATATCCAAAATAATTGGAGTCGTATCAAGGCGGCAAAGGAACTCATTCCGATGAGCTTACTAAAGTAAGTGATCCGGGTGAGTGAGTGTAGCCAACACAGATGCAGCTTCAAGTATGAAGGATATATTCTTATGCCCGGCGCTTGGTGGCGGAATCCATCCACACCGCCAGCAGCAAAATGGCCCCCTTGACGATGTACTGCCAGAAAGTCGGTACGTCCAACATGCTCATGCCGTTATCCAGCGAGGCCATGATAAACGCCCCCATCACCGCCCCGGCCACGCTGCCTATGCCTCCGGCCAGGCTGGTGCCGCCAATCACGCAGGCAGCGATGGCGTCCAGCTCGGCAATATTGCCCGCAGAAGGCGAACCGGCGCCCAGCCGCGAACTGAGGATCAGACCGGCAATCGCCACCATCAGACCGTTGATGGCAAACACCGCCAGTTTGGTGCGCTCGACGTTGACGCCCGACAGGCGCGCAGCGTCAATATTGCCGCCGATGGCGTAAATCCGACGGCCAAAGGCGGTGCGGGTGGCCAAAAATATCCCCGCCAGCATCAGCGCGGTCAGGATCAGCACCGGCGTAGGCACCCCGCGATAGTCGTTGAGCAAATAGATTGCGCCGAGTACCAGCAGCGCCAAAATGCTCTGCCGGGTTACGTCACCGGTCGGCGTGGCTACCGGCAACCCCAGCTGTACGCGTCGACTGCGCCGCCGCCATTGCCAGGCCACAAACAGCATCAGCCCCACCGCGCCGATACCGAAACCCAGCCCACCCGGTAAATAGCTCTGACCGATTTGCGACATGGCGCTGCTGGTCGGTGCCACCGTGGTGCCATTGGTGATACCGATCAGGATGCCGCGAAAGGCCAACATCCCCGCCAGAGTGACGATAAACGAAGGGACTTTGCGATAGGCAACCCACCAGCCGTTCCAGGCCCCCAACAGCAGACCGGCCACCAGCGTCACCACGATGGTCAGCGGCAACGGCCAACCGAACCAGACGTCAAAAATCGCCGCCGCGCCGCCCAGCAGCCCCATCATCGAACCGACCGACAGATCGATTTCCGCCGAAACGATCACGAACACCATTCCGACTGCCAAAATGCCGGTGATCGCCGTCTGGCGCAGCAGGTTGGAGATATTACGCGCGCTGAGATAGGCCCCTTCGGTGGTAAAGGTAAAGAACAGCATAATGACGACTATCGCCGCCAACATTACAAACACCTGCAAATTGATGGATTTCAGCTTCACCGTCGTTTTTTTCTCCACCCTTGCCGCTACCAACGCTTCAGACTGCGTGTTTTTCGACATCTGTTTCACTCCTCAAAGCGGCTTCCATCACCTGTTCCTGAGTCAAACCGCGGTTGATCAACGAAGCCTTGATGCGCCCCTGGTGCATCACCAACACCCGATCGCTTAATCCCAGCACTTCCGGCAACTCGGAAGAAACCACGATCACCGCAATCCCCTGCTGTACCAGTTGATTGATTAATTTATAGATTTCTTGTTTTGCACCGATGTCGATGCCGCGCGTCGGCTCATCCAGAATCAGGATTTTCGGCTTCAACAGCAGACACTTGGCCAGAATCGCCTTCTGTTGATTGCCCCCGCTCAAGCGGGCGATAGCCAGTTCTGGCGAGGAGGTTTTCACCCTCAGCTGCGCCAGCGACTGGCGGATGGTTGCCTGTTCATGGGCGTCGTCGATCACCGTCAGCATGCCGCTGAAATCACTCAGCGCCGCCAGCGTCATATTGGCCCCGACGCCCATCACGGGGACGATGCCATCACGCTTGCGGTCTTCCGGTACCATGGCTATGCCGTAGCGCATCGCCTGACGGCAGTTGTTGATGGTGGCCGGCTGACCATTGAGGGTAATACTGCCCTGCCAACGACCAGGGTAGACGCCGAACAGGCACTGCATGGTTTCGGTACGCCCTGAACCGACCAGCCCGGCAACGCCGAGTATTTCGCCGCGCCGCAGGCTGAAAGAGACATCGTCTACCCGGCGAACCTGACGGTTAACCGGATGCCAGGCGGTCAGGTTATCCACCTGCAGGATCACCTCGCCTATCTCATGCTGTTGTTGCGGATACAGCTCGGTCAGCTCTCGCCCCACCATCATGGCGATAATGTCGTCCTCACTCATTTCCGCCGCCGGACCGGTGCCGATGTGCTTGCCATCGCGGATCACGCAGATCAGATCCGAGATCGCCTTCACCTCGTTCAACTTGTGCGAAATGTAGATACAGGCAATACCGTGATCGCGCAGATCCCCGATGATCGCCAGCAGCGTGGCGGTTTCACTTTCCGTCAGCGAAGCCGTAGGTTCATCCAATACCAGTAGCCGAACCTGTTTGTTCAGCGCCTTGGCGATCTCCACCAGTTGCTGCTGCCCCAACCCGAGTTCGCCAATCGGCGTATTGGGATCCACCTCCAGTTTGACCTGCGCCAGCATACGTCGGCAGCGCAGGTACATGGCGTCATAATCCATCACCCCGTAGCGGCGCCATTCATTACCGAGAAACATGTTTTCCAGCACCGTCATCTGCTTTACCAGCGCCAGCTCCTGGTGAATGATGGCAATACCTTTCTGCTCGGTGTCGCGAATATTTTTCGCCGTCAATAAATCGTCAGAGAAATAAATATCTCCCTGATAACTGCCGTGTGGATATATTCCGCACAGCACTTTCATCAGGGTGGATTTTCCCGAACCGTTCTCACCACACAGCGATAATACCTGGCCAGCTTCCAGTTTCAGACTGACATTATCCACCGCCTTAACCGCACCGAACTGCATGGTGATACTTTTCATTTCTAATAGGTTGGGCATTATTCCCTCCACATTACCGGCTTTCGGAATTATTGAATGTCGGCTTTTTTGTGGAAACCGTCGGCAATAATGGTGCTGTCGATATTCGCTTTATCCACCGGGATCGGCGTTAATAACCAGGAGGGCACTTCTTTGCTGCCGTTATTTAAGCTGGCGTTGGTTTTCGGCTGTTCGCCCTTGCCCAGCTGCACGGCAATGCCCGCAGCCTCATCGGCCAGTTTGCTGATTGGCTTATAGACCGTCATGGTCTGGGTGCCGGCGACGATACGCTTCACCGCCGCCAGATCGGCGTCCTGGCCGGAAATGGCCACTTTGCCCGCCAGGCCTTGTGCGGCAAGCGCCTGAATTGCGCCGCCGGCGGTGGCATCGTTAGAAGCCACCACCGCGTCAATCTTGTTATTGTTGGCGGTCAGCGCATTTTCCATGATTTTCAATGCGTTTTCCGGCAGCCATCCATCAACCCACTGATCGCCCACAACCTTGATTTTCCCGCCGTCGATCAGCGGTTGCAGCACCTTCATCTGGCCCTGGCGGAACAGCTTGGCGTTGTTATCCACCGGCGAGCCGCCCATCAGGAAATAATTGCCCTGCGGTACCCGCTGCACCAGGCTTTGTGCCTGCAATTCGCCGACCTTTTCATTATCAAAGGAGATGTAGAAATCGATGTCCGCGTTATTGATCATGCGGTCGTAAGCCAGGACCTTAATGCCTTCCCGTTTGGCTTCGCTGATGACGTTGCTCAGCACCTGGCCGTTATAAGGAATAATCACCAGCACGTCGACGCCGCGGTTGATCATATTTTCGATCTGCGCCATTTGGGTTTCTTCATTGCCGTTAGCGGATTGGACAAACACGTCTGCCCCCAGCGACTTGGCTTTGCTGACGAAGATATCGCGGTCTTTTTGCCAGCGCTCCAGGCGCAGGTCATCGATCGCCATGCCGATTTTGACTTCTTTGCTGAGCGCCGGTTGGCTGGCCAGCGCCAGCAGCGCGCAGACAGAAAGGAACACAGGTTTAAATTTCATCTTATATACCTTTGTTATTTAAAGCATAAGGAAGGTAATTGAAATAGGCCGATTACACAGCTTCGAGCAGATTGTTGTCGCTTATTTATACTTCGGCAATTACTGATTTTTACCGGCCAATTACGATTTTTGGTTTAATGTTATTTTTATGATGGCGGTCATGCTTTCACGCTGTAAAACAGCTCATCGACAAATAAAAATGAAAGAAGCCTTAAATAAAGCACGGTTAAACCCTTATTATGGGATCTGCCGCACATTTAATAATTCTGTGAATTTAAGTGTGAAATAACGTAATTGAGCCGTCTGCCGCAAACTCCGAAGATAAAGCCATCCCGTAACTCGGGCATTGCTACCCAGGAGTCGATAATGCAACCTTATTTTGATCAGCTTGAGCAAGTGCGCTACGAAGGCCCAGCCAGCAATAACCCCCTGGCCTTTCATCACTACAATCCGGATGAACTGGTGCTTGGCAAGCGCATGGCGGAACATCTGCGTTTCGCCGCCTGTTACTGGCATACCTTCTGTTGGAACGGCGCGGACATGTTCGGCGTCGGTGCCTTCGATCGTCCCTGGCAGCAGCCGGGCGACGCGCTGGCGCTGGCCAAACGCAAAGCCGACGTGGCGTTCGAGTTCTTCCACAAGCTGAACGTACCTTACTACTGCTTCCATGACGTAGACGTCTCACCGGAAGGTGCCTCGCTGAAAGAGTATCTGCACAACTTTGCGGTAATGACCGACGTGCTGGAAGAAAAGCAGCACAGCAGCGGCGTGAAACTGCTGTGGGGCACCGCCAACTGTTTTACCCATCCGCGTTATGGCGCCGGGGCCGCCACCAACCCGGATCCGGAAATCTTCAGTTGGGCAGCCACCCAGGTATTCACCGCCATGAACGCCACCCAGCGCCTGGGCGGTGAAAACTACGTGCTGTGGGGCGGGCGTGAAGGCTATGAGACCTTGCTCAATACCGATTTGCGCCAGGAACGTGAGCAAATTGGCCGCTTTATGCAGATGGTGGTGGAGCATAAACACAAAACCGGTTTCCAGGGCACCCTGCTGATTGAGCCCAAACCGCAGGAACCGACCAAACATCAGTACGACTACGACGTCGCCACCGTCTATGGTTTCCTTAAGCAGTTCGGCCTGGAAAAAGAGATCAAGGTGAATATCGAAGCCAACCACGCCACGCTGGCAGGCCATTCGTTCCACCATGAAATCGCCACCGCCATTGCGCTGGGC
This sequence comes from Serratia sp. GW822-FHT06D09, assembly GCF_058799515.1. Lineage (NCBI taxonomy): Bacteria > Pseudomonadati > Pseudomonadota > Gammaproteobacteria > Enterobacterales > Yersiniaceae > Serratia > Serratia sp. GW822-FHT06D09. The sequence continues at coordinate 114,951 of NZ_JBXALO010000007.1, read as the reverse complement.
ATTTTCGGCTCTGTCGATGCCAACCGGGGTGACCCACAGCTGGGCTGGGATACCGACCAATTCCCGATCAGCGTAGAAGAGAACGCGCTGGTGATGTTCGAAATTCTCAACGCCGGGGGATTCACCACCGGTGGGTTGAACTTCGATGCCAAAGTCCGCCGTCAAAGCACCGACAAGTACGATCTGTTCTATGGTCATATTGGCGCCATGGATACTATGGCACTGGCACTGAAGGTCGCGGCAAAAATGGTGACTGACGGCCAGTTGCATCAGCAGGTAGCGAAACGCTATGCCGGCTGGAATGGTGAATTGGGCCAGCAAATTTTGCAGGGCAAACTGTCGCTCGAAGCCTTGGCGCAGTACGCTGAAGGCCATGCACTGGCGCCGCAGCACGTCAGCGGCCGTCAGGAACAGCTCGAAAACCTGATGAACCGCTATCTGTTCGGCTAACCGATCGCGCGGCACACGCCGCGCCTTTAAGGATCCTCAACCATGTATATCGGCATCGATCTCGGCACTTCCGGCGTAAAAGTTATTTTGCTCAGCGAGCAGGGCCAATTGCTCGCCAGCCACGGTGAATCGCTGCCCATTTCCCGTCCTCATTCCCTATGGTCAGAGCAGGCCCCGCAGGACTGGTGGCACGCCACCGACCGCGCGATGCTGGCGCTGGGCAAACAACACAACCTGCAGCAGGTAAAAGCCATTGGGCTCAGCGGTCAGATGCACGGTGCCACGCTGTTGGATGCACGTCAGCAGGTGCTGCGCCCGGCGATTTTATGGAACGACGGCAGGAGCGCCGCACAGTGTCTGGCGCTGGAACAGGCGGTGCCGCAGTCGCGGCAAATCACTGGCAACCTGATGATGCCGGGCTTTACCGCCCCCAAACTGCTGTGGGTACGGCAGCATGAGCCCGAGCTGTTCAAACGTATAGATAAAGTCCTGCTGCCCAAGGATTACCTGCGCTGGTGCCTCACCGGCGAATTCGCCAGCGACATGTCGGACGCCGCAGGAACCGGCTGGCTGAACGTGGCGCGGCGCGACTGGAGCGAGGAGATGCTGGCGGCATGCAGCCTGACTCGCCGCCAGATGCCACAGCTGCTCGAAGGCAATCAGATCACCGGCCAGACCCATATTGAACTGGCCAAACGTTGGGGCATGTCGCCAGTGCCGGTGGTGGCCGGCGGCGGTGATAATGCCGCCGGGGCGATCGGCGTAGGCCTGTATCAGCCGGGGCAGGCGATGTTGTCACTCGGCACCTCCGGCGTTTATTTTGCCGTCAGCGACGGTTTTCTCAGTAACCCGGCCAGCGCGGTACACAGTTTCTGCCATGCGTTGCCCGACACCTGGCACCTGATGTCGGTCACGCTCAGTGCCGCATCCTGTCTGGACTGGGTGTGCAAGCTAACCAACGTCGAGGACGTTGCTACCCTACTGCGCAATGTCGAACAGGCACCGCCGGCGGCAGCGCCGCTGTGGTTCCTGCCCTATCTTTCCGGCGAGCGTACGCCGCACAACAATCCTAACGCCAAAGGCGCATTCTGGGGCCTGACTCACCAGCATGGGCCAACCGACCTGGCGCGCGCCATGCTGGAAGGGGTTGGTTTCGCCCTGGCTGATGGCATGGACGTACTGCACGCCAGCGGTCTGCAGCCGTCCAGTATCACCCTGATTGGCGGCGGCGCGCGCAGCCCCTTCTGGCGACAAATGCTGGCGGATATCAGCGGTCAGCGGCTGGAATACCGCACCGGCGGCGATGTTGGCCCGGCGCTGGGAGCGGCTCGCTTGGCTCAGATTGCCCTGAACCCGCAGCGCCCACTGGCTGAATTGTTGCCTGAATTGCCGCTGGAACAGGTACATACACCGGATGCCGAGTGCCACCAGCAGTACACCGCGCTGCGCAGCACCTTCCGCGAGCTCTATTCCCGTCTGTTACCGTTGATGTAAAACCGAAAGGGGGCCAAACAGCGCCCCCTTATTATTGCCAAATCGAATAGTCGCCAGTGGCAAATGTCACTGCCAACCCACGCGCTCCTCTCCTAAATTGGTGGCTGTCTTTTGACGCACCTCACCTCTGGATTAAGGAATTGAACGTGGAAAAAAACCAACAACAAAGCCGCAGAGCTTTCCTCAGCCAAACCGGCAAGCTCACCACCGCCTGCGCAGTCATTGGCCTGACGGGGGGCGTGGCGCAAGCCTCCGCGCCAGCGAGCAGCGCATGTATACCAGAGAGCACACCTATGACCCTGACCGACAGCCACTACTGGCTGAGCGACGTTCGACTGGAAGACGGTTTTGAGTACGATGGCGAGACGGTGATCGGCACCCGCACCGCGCTGTATCAGCTTGAAATCAAAGACGGAAAAATTGCCGCAGTTCACCCGAAAGAGGCAACGCCTCCCGCCGGCGTAGCGCGCTATCAGGCGCAGGGCCAACTGCTGTTGCCGGCGTTTCGCGACATGCATATCCATCTGGATAAAACCTTCTACAGCGGCCCATGGCAGGCACCGCGCCCACGTCAGGGCAAAACCATCATGGACATGATCGCGCTCGAACAGACCTTGATCCCCAAGCTGTTGCCCACCTCGCAGCAGCGTGCGGAAAACCTGATCGCCTTGCTGCAATCGAAAGGCAGCACCGTAGCCCGCAGCCACTGCAATATCGATCCGGTCAGCGGGCTGAAAAGCCTGGAACACCTGCAACGTGCGCTGGAAAACCACCGGGCGGACTTCAGCTGTGAAATCGTCGCCTTCCCGCAGCATGGCCTGCTGCATTCCAAAGTCGACGGCTTGATGCGCGAGGCCATGCAAATGGGGGTGCAATACGTCGGCGGACTGGATCCGACCAACGTTGACGGCGCCATGGAGAAGTCGCTGGATGCGATGTTCCAGATTGCACTCGACACCGGCAAAGGCGTCGATATCCACCTGCATGAAACCAGCCCCGCCGGCGTAGCGGCAATCAACTACATGATCGCCACCGTAGAAAAGAACCCGGCGCTGCGCGGTAAAGTCACCATCAGCCATGCGTTTGCCCTAACCGTGCTGAACCCGAATGAGCTGGAGGAAACCGCTAGCCGGCTGGCGGCGCAGCAAATCACCATCGCCTCTACGGTGCCGATTGGCGGGCTGATGATGCCGCTGCCGCAGCTCAGTGAAAAAGGGGTATTTGTGATGACCGGAACCGACAGCGTGATCGACCATTGGTCACCGTTCGGCAGCGGTGACATTCTGGAAAAAGCCAACCTTTACGCCCAACTTTACCGCGGCTCCGACGAATTCCACCTCTCCCGTGCTATGGCAATCTCGACCGGTGGCGTGCTGCCGCTGAACGACAAAGGCCAACGCGTCTGGCCGCAGGCCGGGGACAACGCAGAGTTTGTACTGGTCAACGCCAGTTGCTCCGCCGAGGCGGTGGCACGCCTGCCGGCGCGCACGGCCACTTTCCATCAGGGGCGGCTGGTCGCTGGCCAGGTCGACAAAGCCTGATGCTGGTCCGTTGATGCCACCATGATGGCCGTTTTTGGCCTTCTGCCAGACAAAGTAACGGCGCAGTATGGCGTCATACCCATTGGCGGAGGGCCGAAAATGTCACAGAGCGCGTTATTGATCATCGATGTTCAACAATCATTCCAGCATCGCCCATTCTGGCAGGAAGAAGATCTGCCCGCTTTCCAGCAGGCACTGACACGGCTGATCGAAGGCTGTCGCCGGCAGGGCATAGCCCTGGTTGATGTTTTCCACGTATCACCGGAGGGGCCGTTTTCGCTGGCATCCGGCTGGGTAAAACCGCTGCCGTTCCTCAACCATCAGGCAGACGTCACCGTTCATAAACAGGTGCACAATGCACTGACCGAATCCGGTCTGGACGCCTGGCTGCGCCAACGGGATATCGATCACTTGATTATCTCCGGCATCCGCACCGAACAGTGCTGCGAAACCACCACCCGGGTGGCGTCCGATCTCGGTTATCGGGTGACTTTCGTCACCGAGGCCACGATGACTTTCCCGATGCAGCATCCCAATGGAGAAGTCTTTACCACCGAACAACTCAAGCGGCATACTGAGACGGTGCTGGTCGACCGCTTCGCCCAGCTCGCCAGCGTGGATGAAGTGCTGGCGCAACTCTCACAGGAGTAATCATGCCGCAGGCCGTCTATTTTTTGATGTTGCCCAACGCGCTGTCGCTGGACGTCAGCGGCCCGGCCGAAACCCTGCGTTTGGCCGGGGCATTCAGCCTGCGCTACATCAGCCCACTGCCGCAGATCACCTGCTCGATTGGCATGACGTTGAGCCAGCTGCAGCCGCTGCCCACCCGACTGGAAGACGGCGCTATTGTGGTGGTACCCGGCGCACGCGATTCACGCAGCGATTTTGACCATCTGGCGGCCGAACAGGCCCGCCACTGGCTGGCGGCGCTGCAACCCGATTTGCGGCAGCAGCGCATCACGCTGGTCTGTATCTGCTCCGGCGCCCTGCTGGCGGCGCAGGCCGGGCTACTCGACGGCTATCAGTGCACCACCCACCATGATGTGATCGAACGCATGCGTCAGCAGGCCCCGGCCGCGCAGGTGAAAGAGAACCGTATCTTTGTTGAAGACCGCAACCTGTACACCAGCGCCGGCATTACCGCCGGTATCGATCTGGCGCTGCATTTGATTAACCGTCAATGCGGTGCAATACGGGCAATGGAGATTGCCCGCGAAATGGTGGTGTATTTTCGCCGTTCCGGCGATGATCCGCAGCTCTCCCCCTGGCTGCGTTACCGCAACCATCTGCACCCGGCGGTGCACCGTGCGCAAGACGTGATGGCAGCCGAACCCGAGGCCGAATGGTCGGTGCCGCAGGTGGCGGAAAAGGCCCATGTCAGCAGTCGCCATCTGGCCAGGCTGTTCCGTAGCCATGTCGGCATCAGCGTGCGCGAATACCATGAACAGCTGCGGCTGGCGGTGGCGCAGCAGCGGCTGCAACAGGGCTATGGGCTGGAAAAGGCGGCGCTGGCGGCGGGGTTTTCCTCCGGTCGTCAACTGCGGCGTGCCCAGCAGCGCGGCTCGACCGCGTTATGACACCAGCCGCCGAGAGTCTATTTTCTGCAGCCCCATCGACAACAACAGGCTGAGCGCCAACGCCACGCCGAATACCCAGAAGATATCCAGTAACGGATGGGCGGTCAGCGTCAGGTGACGGCTGCGCATAAAATTGACGATAATGGCGTGAAAACCGTAGATTGCCAGCGAATGTCGGGAAAAAACGCCCAACCAGCCAATAGGCTCGGGCAGACAATTTTTAAACCATACCACCAGGGATACCGCCGCGATAAACACCAGCGGCCCACAGTAGATGTAATAAGTATCGGCAAAGTTACCGTTGATGAACATCTGGCTTTTGGTGCCCTGAACGATTAACGCCACGCTAGCCACAAACCCCAATATCGCCAGCCAACTGGTACCTCGCCCCTGGGTGTCCATCATGCCAATCGCCCGGCCGGCCAACGCGTACAGCAGGTAGTAAAAGGTGTCTCCGTAGATATACAGATTGACCGGCAGCAGGTGAGCGTTACCCAGGGTCAGCGAGCTGGTATTGGGATTGGCGACCACCGCCAGGATCACCAACACGCTGGCCAGATAGCGGCGTGATACCGGCTTGACGTTGATCAGCGGCGACAGCAGATAAATCACCGCGATCGCATAGAAGAACCACAGATGGTAGAACACCGGCTTTAACAATATGCCGCGCAGCGACGGCCAGAAACCGATTTTGGTAAACGCCGCGATATAAATCAGCGCGACCGCGCTGTAAAACGCAATACAGCAGCCAATGCGGATGAAATGCTTTTTGCCGGCGCTTTTCTCGCCGAAAAACAGGTAGCCGGAAATCATGAAAAACAGGGGTACCGAAACGCGCGACAGTGAGTTCAGTACGTTAGCGATGTCCCAGTTATGTTCGCCCACCGCCACCCCGCTGGTGACGTAGTAGGTGGTGGCGTGGATCATCACCACCATCATGCACGCTACGGCGCGCAAGTTATCTATCCAGCCAATTTTATTGCTCAAAAGATCGCCCGCAATATTGTCATCTTGATTTGTTAAAATAAGGTTATAGAGCGAAAGTGTGGGTGGCAACCCTGACGGCGAATATCAGAATGTGCTGAAACAACACCTTATCGTTGCTAAGGTGAACAATTGGCGGCAAAATAGCCGCCACAACTCGCTCAGATTGCGCTTCCCGCCCTGGCAGTTCCTTATTTCTTCTTTACTTTCAGTACGATAAATATGAAAACTACTTTACCACCTGCGGCTCGCTTGGGTCGACAGGCGCTTTTATTCCCGCTTTGTCTGGTGCTGTTCGAATTTGCCACCTATATCGGCAACGATATGATCCAACCTGGCATGTTGGCGGTAGTGGCCGATTTCAACGCCGGAGAAGAGTGGGTGCCAACCTCAATGACCGCCTATCTGGCGGGCGGTATTTTCCTGCAATGGCTGCTGGGGCCGTTGTCGGATCGGCGCGGGCGTCGCCCGGTCATGTTGGCCGGCGTGGCGTTTTTTATCGTCGCCTGTCTGGCTATTTTGCTGGTGACCAGCATCGAACAGTTTATCTTTATGCGTTTCCTGCAGGGGATTGGCCTGTGCTTTATCGGCGCAGTGGGTTACGCCACCATCCAGGAGTCGTTTGAAGAGTCGGTGTGCATCAAAATCACCGCGCTGATGGCCAACGTGGCGCTGATTGCCCCGCTGCTGGGGCCGTTGGCCGGTGCCGCGCTGATCCACGTCGCGCCGTGGCAGAGCATGTTCGTACTGTTCGCCGCACTGGCTGCGTTTGCCTTTTACGGCCTGTGGAAAGCCATGCCGGAGACGGCTTCGCTGCAGGGTGAGAAATTCTCGGCCGCCAACCTGTGGCGCGACTATCGTCAGGTATTGTCCAACCGCCGCTTTATCTGCGGCGCGCTGGCCATCGGTTTCGCCAGCCTGCCGCTGCTGGCCTGGATTGCCCAATCGCCGGTGATCCTGATCAGCGGCGAGTCGCTGTCGACGCTGGATTACGGTCTGCTGCAAATTCCGGTGTTCGGTGCGCTGATCCTCGGCAACCTGACGCTGGCACGTCTCACCGGCAAGAACAGCGTCCCGCGCCTGATCAAGCTGGGTGCCGGGCCGATGATGCTGGGTTTGCTGATCGCGGCGCTGGCGACGATATTCTCCAGCCATGCCTATCTGTGGATGACTGCGGGTCTCAGCCTGTACGCTTTCGGCATCGGGCTGGCCAACGCCGGGCTGTACCGTTTGACGCTGTTCTCAAGCAACGTCAGCAAAGGCACGGTCTCCGCCACCATGGGCATGTTGAGCATGATGGTGTTCACCGTCGGTATCGAGCTGGCTAAAGTGGCTTACGTGTGGGGCGGCAGCGGGCTGTTCAATCTGTTCAACCTGCTCAGTGGCCTGTGCTGGCTGGCACTGGTGGCGCTGTTCCTCAGCAAACGCCGCAGCGGCGATGCAACGCCGACGCCTAACGCTGCGTTATAACAAGCGCCGAGCTAACGACACGGGAAGAGACGATATCTCTTTCCGTGTTTCAAGATTTACACTGGATTTAACTCTATCAGTCAGATGAATCAGTTCTCAAACTTATAGCCCATGCCAGTACCGCCTCATGGCTGATAAAATTCATCTGTTCAACGTCACTAAGTGCCTCTAGCGTCAAGCACCTCTGTTCTTTCTCTCGCACAAACCCGGCATACTTTTCATCATCTTTTCTTATGGTCAGTGATGATAAACCTTCAGTATTCATCCTGATGACCTCGCGACTTAATCAGAATACGCGGCTATACCCAAAATAATTGGAGTTGCATCACAACAAAGCCACGGCTTTGTTGAACAGCGCTTGCGCTGGCCCCAACGGGGCGAGGCTTTGCCGAGTAACGCGGCAAGAGCATGACTCCCCAGGAGCTTACTCAAGTAAGTGACTGGGGTGAGTGCTGGCAGCCAACGCAGAGGCAGCTTCAGGTATGACGGGTATAGAGTCCGCTGTCGCGCAGCAGGTGTTGGTTACCCTTGCGGCGGGTAAATCCGCTGCGGTCGAAAAATTCCAGCACCTGAATGGCCAGTTTACGCCCCACGCCGAGCCGGTCACGAAAATCGGCGGCGTTGGCACTGCCCTGCGTTTCATCCAGTTCACGGATCAACGCGGCGAATTGTTCTATCCGTTGGCTTAGATAGTAACGATCCACCACCACTGCCGTGACATGGCCCAACTGAGCGGCTTTACGCAGCGTGGTCCGCACCCATGCCTCGTCCTCGCCCAATTCGGCAGCCAGATCGCGCACCCACCAGGCTTCGTCGCCGAACAGCGGTTCAATACGGGCCCACAGGATTTGCTCTTCGGCGCTGAACGCCAAACCGTGCTCCGGCAGGTGCAGCCACCCGCGCGTATTGCTAAGTAAGCCGGCAGCCAGCAGCCGATCGATCATCATAAATGCCAGCGCCTCAGACAGTTGCGGCACGGCCATGCGCCGCAGGCGAGCACGCCCCAGGCCGAGCTGATCGGCATGCTGCTGGTGATACTCGGCCAACACCTGCAGCAGACGCTGCTGATCCAGCTGTGCATTATCCTGCGCCAACGCCCTACCACCGGCAATCAGCAATTCATGACTCGCCAACAACTTCGCCAGCGGTTTCTCGGTCAGTTGTCGTGCCCAGGCAAAGGCCGCCAGATCCAGCGCGCCCTTGGGCAAATGCAGCGCCAGCACCTGACAGTCATCGTCTGCCTGTGCCAGCGCCGCCAGCCAGGCCAAATACTCGGGTTGGCGCTTACCCCGTTTGGGCGTCGTCAAGCTCAGCACCCTTGCGCCGCCCAGGGTTTGGCGTGCGCCAATATCGCGCAGCACCAGCCGATCGTTTTCGGCCAGCCATAGCGGACGGTCAAGGATCAGTTCCGCCAGCCCATCACTGAGCAACGAAACTCGTCCGGTAATATGGCTGGCGGCATGATGTAAATGCAGCGGCTGCCAGTGCTTTATCGGCAAATCCTTATCTAACGCCACCAGAATTCGTTCGGCGGCGATCGGGGGCTTTTGCGCCAGCAACCAATCGCCGCGTGCGACCTGATCTTTGCTGACGTCACCGCTAATATTCAACGCAATACGCTGTCCAGCCTGCGCCTGCTCAGCCGGTTGGTTTTGCGCGTGCAAACCGCGAACCCGTACCGGCGCGTCGGCGCCGGTCAGCCACAGCGTGTCGCCTACCGCCACCTGGCCACCCAGTGCGGTACCGGTCACTACCAAACCAGCGCCTTTCACGCTGAACGCGCGATCCACCGCCAGGCGGAAGCGGCGCGTTACCGCATGTTCGTCAGGCCGCAACGCCAGCAAATGCGCACGCAGTGCGTCGATTCCCTGCGACTGCGGCGCGGCGGTGACAAACACCGGTGCCTGTTGCCACCCCTGGCGCGTCAGCTCCTCGTCAAGCTGCTGTCGAACCTCTTCGACACGCGCTTCATCCACCCGATCGGCTTTGGTCAAGGCCACCGTCAGCGCCGGACGCCCGCTCAATCGCAGTATCGCCAGGTGCTCGCGCGTTTGCGCCATCACGCCATCATCGCAGGCCACCACCAGCAAGGCATGGTCGATGCCACCAACGCCCGCCAGCATATTGGCGAGGAATTTCTCGTGTCCCGGCACGTCGATAAAGCCCAACACCCGGCCATCGGGCTGCGGCCAGTAGGCATAACCCAGATCTATGGTCATGCCACGGCGTTTTTCTTCCGGCAGGCGATCCGCATTGATCCCGGAGATCGCTTGCAGCAGGGTGGTTTTGCCATGATCGACATGGCCGGCGGTAGCAATAATCATTCTCTCAGGGCCTCAATCAGCGCGTCTTCCTGCTCCAGACAGCGCAGATCGAGCCACAGCCTGCCGTCGTTAATTCGGCCGATCACCGGCTGCGGCAGCCGACGCCAGCGTTCTGCCAACGCTTCCAACGTTGCGCCACGGCCATCGCGCGGCGCAAAGGTCAGCGCATAGCTGGGCAGCCGATCGACCGGCAACGAACCGCTGCCAATCTGCGACCAGCAGGGTTCGGCACGCAGTTGGAAATGCCCGGCAAACTGTGGCGCCAGCACCTGCAACAGGCGTTCGGCAGAACCCTGCATCGCCTGCTGCGGGCGGGTCAATAGCCGCAGCGTCGGCAGCTGTTGTGCCAACAGTTCGGGCTGTTGATAGAGTCGTAAAGTCGCTTCCAGCGCCGCCAGCGTCAGTTTGCCAACGCGTAGCGCACGCTTCAGAGGGTGTTGCTGCAGCTTGGCGATCAGCGCCTTTTTGCCAACGATGATGCCGGCCTGCGGGCCGCCGAGCAGCTTGTCGCCGGAGAACGTCACCAAATCTACTCCGGCGGCGAGCAACCGCTGCGGCATGGGTTCCGCCGGCAGGCCGTATTGCGCCATATCAATCAATGAGCCGCTGCCCAGATCGGTGGCGGTCGGCAGGCCATGCTCTGCGCCGAGCTGCGCCAGTTCGGCTTCTTCCACCGCGGCGGTAAAGCCCTGGATGCTGTAATTGCTGGTATGCACCTTCATCAGCAGCCCGGTCTGTTCGTTAATCGCGCTGCGGTAATCTTTCAGGTGGGTGCGGTTGGTCGTGCCGACCTCAACCAGCTGGCAACCGGCCTGGCGCATCACGTCGGGGATGCGGAACGCACCGCCAATTTCCACCAGTTCGCCACGCGATACCACCACCTGCTTGCCGGGGGCGATCGCCGCCAGCATCAGCAGCACCGCAGCCGCATTGTTGTTGACGATGCAGGCGTCTTCCGCGCCGGTCAATTGGCATAATAAATCCGCCACCGCGCGATCGCGGTGACCACGACCGGCACCGTCCAGATCGTATTCCAGCGTTACCGCCGCGCCCATGGAATTCGTCACCGCTTCTATCACCGGCTGCGCCAGCAGAGCCCGGCCAAGGTTGGTGTGCAGCACGGTGCCGCTGAGGTTGAATACCGGGGCCAAAGCCGGACGCTGCCATTGCTGCAGCTCCGCGCTGAGCGCCTGTGCCCAGTCACCGCACCAGTCGGGTAACCTTTGGTGGTGTTTAATGGTTTCACGCGCCTGCAGTTGCAATTGACGCAGTAACTCGCCAATCAGCGTTTGTCCGTGCTGCGTAACCAGCGGTTCGATAGCGGGATCGCGCAACAGGCGATCGATGGCGGGTAACTGGCTGTAAAGAAGCTGGGATTCAGTGCTCATGGTCGCTCGGTTTCAGTGTAGAGGTCTCGCATCAAGTAAAACCCCGCCGCAGCGGGGTGAGGGAAATCAGGGGGGCAAGGTGCGGGCAAAGCTTTCACGGGCAAACAGCCGCTCGGCCAGTTTGATCAGCGCCGGTCGCTCGACGCACCAGTTGGGCATGATGCGGCGGAAATTCAGGTAGCCCAGCGCACAACCGGTAGCAATATCCGCCAGCGTCAGCGCTTCGGCATTGAGCAACGTTTTTTCCTGCGCCAGTTTTTCCAGCGCATCCAGTCCGTGCGTCAGCTTGTCTCGCTGGCGCAAGATCCAGTTTTCGTCCTGTTTTTCCGACGCCCGTTTGCTCTCGCGAAACAGCGTGGCGGCAGCTTCCGTCACGCCATCGGCCAAGGCTTCCACCTGGCGTATGCGCAACGCGGCGGCGCGTTCGACAGGCAAAAACGCCGGGGCCACGGACAACATTTCGAGGTATTCGGCAATCACCCGCGAGTCGTAAAATACGGCGCCATCATCGGCCACCAGCACCGGCACTTTGGCCAAGGGGTTCAGCTCAACCACCCGGCTGCCCGGTTCATACGGCGGATCGTTAACGAATTCGAACGCCATCCCCTTTTCCAGCAGCATCACGGAAATCTTGCGGACAAAAGGGCTGGTGTAACTGCCAATAAGCTTCATCAGTCTTCCCCTCGCTTGCAAACCACAACGTTGTTATTGCACCGCCAGCGTGTCGATAATCTTCTGGACCAGCGCCTGGTGCGCTTCCGGCGTTTTGGCCGGCGACAGCATTTGCAACGTCACCACCCGCTTGTTGAACACCGTCAACATGATGGTAGACACTACCTTCTGCCCGCTGACGCTCTGCTCGGTATCCAGCCGATGGAACTTCTGCTTGCCGACGGTGAAATTCTCCTCTTTGGTGGTCCGAATATTTTGATAGCGATCGGCCAGTTCGGTGAGCATGCTCTGCGTCAGGTCCTTGAGCATTTTATCGCTGCCGTTGAGCTTCATGCCGTCAGGCGGGATCACTTCGGAAGAGACGGTGCTCTGGCGTGATTTCCCGTCGAGGAAGCGCTGAATGGTGGACTGGCTGTCGTTGACGATGCCGCTGTTCTCAGTCTGATCGCTAAAGCCCGGCGGCAATTCAAAGGTGATCTTGCCCTTTTGCATCGAGACTTTCAGCCCCGGGGGCGTCGCTGGCGGGGTTTCGACCGCCGGCGGTGGCGGTGCAGGCTGCGTGACGGTCGGTTTGGGATCCGGCTTCGGTATCTCCGGCTTGGTATCGTCCTTGTTGTCACAGGCTGCCAGCCCTGCCGCTAAAACAGCAACCGCAGTGAATTTCGCAATGGTCTTCAACATCGTCTGTCCCTTTTCCTTTCGCTTCGCGCGTCATTGCGTAAACGTAGCAACTCGCCCGGGCGAATGCCAGAATCCCCGTCCGAAATTAATGGTATTTACGGCCTTAAAGGCGTCGCGGGCAAGGACAGTTTGAGTGCGGACAGCGCGCAGGCCCCGGAGCGTACACGCAGTACGTGAGGAGGCCGAGCACTGCCCAAGGTTAAAATGTCGCAGCCCGGTAGCCGATCATCATTCCCCCGGGAACAGGAATGGATTGATGCTGCTGCGGGCAAAGCCTTCGTCTTCCATTTTGGCGTCGAGCACCAGCGTGGCCAAATCATCAGCGACGGCCTCGACCTGCGGGTCTTTCTCCTGATACAAAATCTTCAGGTAGGTACCGCAGTCACCGCAGCTCTCCGCTTTAACCGATGCCAGCTCGGTGTCCAGCGACCAATAGTTGAGATCGCGGGTCTGCTCACAGTTGCTACATTTGATCCGCACCACGTGCCACTCGCTTTCGCACAGGTTGCAGTGCAAATAGCGCAGGCCGCTGACGGTGCCGATATGCACCACGCTGGAAACCGGGATGCTGCCGCACACCGGGCAGAATTGACGGTGTTCGCCATATTCGGCGCGCGCCTTTCCGGGGATAAGGCTGGCCATCTGCGCCCAATAGAGCGACAGCGCGGCCCAGATGAACGGCGCTTTTTCGCTGCCGATCTTGGCGAAATCCTGGTTAAGCAACGCATCAGCCAACAATTCCAGCTCGTGCGCCGAGGCTTTTTCCAGGTTATCCAGCACCGCCAGAATGTGCTCCGGCGCCTGCGGGCGCAGCTCGGCAATCAGCGATGTCAGCAACCGGTGCCAGTGTTGGCTACGCGGAAAAACGCTCAGATCCAGCGGCGGCTTGCCACTGTCGGCACCCTGCTGCAGGACTTCGGTAAGATCAAGCGTCAGCGGGTTGTCGTGCAACGCATGGTGCTGCGCTTCGGCCAGTTGGGCAGCAAAATTCAGGTAGTCGCCCAGCGGGTTGTCGGTCGCCAGCTTACGCAGGCGTTCAGCGCGGCGGCTGTACAGGCTTTTCAGATTAGCGAAAAGTAACGGCGGGATGGTCTCCGCCGTTGTGGACTTCTCGCGCTGTGCCCCTAACTGCTCTTTAGGAACGATGCGGATGCTCATCAGGGTTTGTCTTCCTGTTGTTTCTCGCGGACCTCTCGGTACCAGCGCGGGTGATGTTTTTTAGCCCAGGCCGCCGGCACCCAGCCTTCCACCATCGCGGTAATGGTACCTTTTACCCACAGCGCGGCGTAAATGTGCACCATAATCACGATAATCAGACCGACCGCAGCCAGCGAATGCACCAGCAGCGCAATGCGGATCAGCGGTATCGGGAACGACGGCGCAAAGTAAGGCCGCCAGATCACCACACCGCTGGCCAACAGCAACACCAGGCTAATGATTGCCGCCCAGAATACGCACTTCTGACCGAAATTATAACGCCCGGTGTCACCCACTTCCTCGTTCATGGCGATTTTATGGATGTTTTTGGCCCAGACGATGTCCTCGCGATTGATCAGATTATGCTTCCAATAACGCAGGAACATCAGCAAGAAAGCCGCAAACATAATCACGCCGACAAAGGGGTGCAGAATGCGCGCCAGCTGCGGCGTACCGAAAATGTTCATCAACCAGTTGAAGGAGGGGAAAAAGAACCCCAGCCCGCTGATGGCGGCGAACACAAAGCAGAACGCCACAATCCAGTGGTTAATCCGCTCCGGCGCGCTATAGCGCTGAATACGCTTTTCCTTTTTCATTTGCGCGTCTCCTCATCATGCAGCTCGTCGTTATCTTCCTCTTCGACACGGTTTGGTCCGACGCCGACGTAGTGGAACACGCTCGCTGCAAAGGTGGCGGCAAAGCCGATGGCCGCCAGGGGTTTCCACACGCCTTTCCAGAACGTGACCGCCGGGCTGATGCTCGGGTTATCCGGCAGACCGTGATACAGCTGCGGTTTGTCCGCATGGTGCAACACGTACATAACGTGCGTGCCGCCCACGCCCGCCGGATCGTACAGACCGGCGTTCTGATAGCCACGGGTGTTCAGCTCGCTGACGCGATCGGCGGCGACCTGCTTCATCGCTTCCTTGGTGCCGAAGTGAATGGCGCCGGTCGGGCAGGTTTTCACGCAGGCCGGTTCCTGGCCAACATCAACGCGGTCGACGCACAGGGTACATTTGTACACCCGGTTGTCGTCCTTGTTCATGCGCGGCACGTCGAACGGACACCCGGCGATGCAGTAACCGCAGCCGATACAGTGCTCAGACTGGAAGTCGACGATACCGTTGGCGTACTGGATGATCGCACCTTCCGATGGGCAGGCCTTCAGGCAGCCCGGGTCGGCGCAATGCATGCAGCCGTCCTTGCGGATCAGCCACTCCAGCTTGCCGTTTTCCTCCACTTCGGAGAAGCGCATCACCGTCCACGACTTGGCGGTCAGATCGGCGGGGTTATCGTACACCCCGACGTTGTGCCCGACTTCGTCGCGAATGTCGTTCCATTCGGAACAGGCCACCTGACAGGCTTTGCAGCCGATACAGGTGGTGACATCGATCAGCTTGGCCACTTCTTCCTGGTGGTCACGGGCGCGCGGCGCCGGCGTGAAACCATTGGTGGCGGATTTACGAATGATGTCCTGAGATTGCATTGCCATAATTCGTCTCCGTTACACCTTTTCCACGTTAACCAGGAACGCCTTGAACTCTGGCGTTTGCGTGTTGGCGTCGCCGACAAACGGCGTCAGCGTGTTGGCGATAAAGCCTTTCTTGGCCACCCCTTCGTAACCCCAGTGGATCGGGATGCCGATAGTGTCGACCTCTTGGCCGTGCACCTGCAGAGTACGGATACGCTTGGTCACCACCGCCTTGGCCTTGATGTAGCCACGGTTGGAACTGACCTTCACGGTATCGCCATGCTGGATGCCCTTTTTCTCCGCCAGTTTTTCGCCGATCTCCACGAACTGCTCCGGCTGCGCGATCGCATTGAGCAACGCGTGCTTGGTCCAGTAGTGGAAGTGCTCGGTCAGACGATAGGTGGTGCCGACGTAAGGGAATTTGTCGGATTTGCCCATCGCTGCCAGGTCGTCCTTGAACACGCGCGCCGCCGGGTTGGACACCACGTTCGGGTGCAACGGGTTGGTGCCGAGCGGCGTTTCGAACGGCTCGTAGTGTTCCGGGAACGGCCCTTCGGCCATTTTATCGGTGGCGAACAGGCGCCCCATGCCTTCCGGCTGCATGATGAACGGCCCGACGTCACTGCCGGGTGCGGCGGCGCTGTAGTCCGGGATATCCACCCCGCCCCACTTGGCACCGTCCCACTCCAGCAACTGACGTTTTGGATCCCAAGGCTTGCCTTGCGGATCCGCCGAAGCACGGTTGTACAGGATGCGGCGGTTAAGCGGCCATGCCCAGGCCCAACCCAACGTATTGCCGAGGCCGGACGGATCGGCGTTATCGCGCCGCGCCATCTGGTTGCCCGCCGGCGTCCAGCTACCGGCGAAGATCCAGCAACCGCTGGCGGTGGTGCCGTCGTCGCGCAGGTGAGCAAAGGTGCTGAGCTGCTCACCCTTTTTCGCCAACACTTTGCCGTCGGCGTCGAGAATGTCCGCCAGTGCCTTACCGTTGCTCTCCATCGCCACTTCTTCGGCCGCAGGATTATCCGGCGTCAGGTAGTCCCAGGTCATGTTCAACACCTGTTCCGGCACCGCACCGCCGTCACGCGCGTACATCTCACGCAGACGGGTGAAGATGCCCGCAAGGATTTCGCCGTCGTTCAGCGCTTCGCCAGGGGCATCGGCGCCCTTCCAGTGCCACTGCAGCCAGCGGCCGGAGTTGACGATCGAGCCGTTTTCTTCGGCAAAGCAGGTGGACGGCAGGCGGAACACTTCGGTCTGAATCTTCGACGAATCGACGTCGTTGAACTCGCCGTGGTTCTGCCAGAAGTTCGATGTCTCGGTGTTAAGCGGATCGATGGTCACCAGGAACTTCAGTTTGGACAGGGAAGCCACGACCTTGTTCTTGTTCGGGAACGACGCCACCGGGTTGAAGCCCTGGCAGAAGTAGCCGTTGACCTTGCCTTGAGACATCATTTCGAAGTACTGCAGCACGTCGTAGCCTTTGTCCCACTTCGGCAACCAGTCAAAGCCCCAGCTGTTGTCCTTCTGCGCCTTGTCACCGTAGAAGCTCTTCATCAGGCTGACGAAGAATTTCGGGTAGTTGCCCCAGTAGTTCACCTGGCCCGGCAGCAGCGCCTTCGGCGTGTTGGCTTTCAGGTAAGTCTCGAGATCCGGTTGCTTATCCGACGGCAACGTCATGTAGCCCGGCAGGCTCTGCGACAGCAGACCCAGATCGGTCAGGCCCTGAATATTGGAGTGGCCGCGCAGCGCGTTAACACCGCCGCCCGCCATGCCCATGTTGCCGAGCAGCAGTTGGATCATCGCCATGGTACGAATGTTCTGTGCGCCGACCGAGTGCTGAGTCCAGCCCAGGGCGTACAGGAACGATGCGGTTTTATCCGCCACGCAGGTTTCGGCGATGTATTCACACACCTGGAGGAAGTCTTCCTTCGGCGTGCCGCAGATGTTGGTCACCACCTCTGGCGTATAACGACTGACGTGTTCCTTGAGCAGGTTCCATACGCAGCGTGGATCTTGCAGCGTGACGTCGCGCTTGGCGAAGCCGTTCTCGTCGAACTGGTAGTTCCAGGTGGTTTTGTCGTATTTGCGGTTTTCCGCGTCATAGCCGCTGAACAGGCCGTCGTCGAAGGCAAAGTCTTCCCGCACCAGCAGGCTGGCGTTGGTGTAGGCCTCAACGTATTCGCGGTTAATTTTGTTGTTGGTCATCAGGTACAGCAACACGCCCGACAGGAAAGCAATGTCGGTCCCGGAACGGATTGGCGTATAGAAATCCGCTACCGATGCAGTACGGGTAAAGCGCGGATCGATAACGATCAGCTTGGCTTTATTGTGAATTTTGGCTTCCATCGCCCAGCGGAACCCCACCGGATGCGCTTCCGCCGCATTACCGCCCATGACGATAATCAGATTCGCGTTCTTGATATCAACCCAGTGGTTGGTCATCGCACCGCGACCAAATGTTGGAGCAAGACTTGCTACCGTTGGTCCGTGTCAGACACGCGCCTGGTTGTCTACGGCAAGCATGCCGAGAGCGCGACTAAATTTTTGCGACAAATAACCGGTTTCGTTGCTGGCGGCAGAGGCGCACAGCATGCCGGTGCTCAGCCAACGGTTGACGGTAACGCCCTGTTCGTTGGTTTTGATGAAATTGGCGTCACGGTCTTCTTTCATCAGCTTGGCGATGCGGGTGAAGGCGTCGTCCCAGCTGATGCGTTGCCATTTGTCCGAACCTGGCGCCCGGTATTCCGGGTACTTGAGGCGACTTTCGCTGTGGATGAAGTCGACCAGGCCGGCGCCTTTCGGGCAAAGCGCACCGCGGTTGACCGGGTGATCCGGATCCCCTTCAATGTGGAAAATGCTTTCTTTGGCGTTTTTGGCGCCATCACCAAGGCTGTACATCAACAGCCCACAGCCGACGGAACAATACGTACAGGTATTACGGGTTTCGCGCGCGCGCAGCAGTTTGTACTGCCGGGTTTCCGCCAACGCCACTTCCGGGGCAAAGCCCAGCGCAGCTACCGTCGTTCCTGCCATACCGCCAGCGCAGATCTTAAAGAACTGCCTTCTGCTGACCTGCATGGGGGTCTCCTTTCACTCTCGATTGTCACATTGTTTCAAATGGCGCTTTCCCCCTCGAAGCGGGAAGCGCTAAAATTACTGTTGTTTTTGCGGTGGCAATATTACCACAGCGTGTATGTGGTTGTTACAAACAGGTGCCAGTTAAGTGAACAATATAAACTCAGACCAACACATAAATGAGACCTCGCTCACAGGGGTGACCCAAGCTCAGGTTTATCAACGCGGGCAACTCGCCACCGCACAGCCGGATTGGCTGGCGGAAGAGGTTCCGGTCGCGCTGGTCTATAACGGCATCTCTCACGTGGTGATGATGTGCACGCCCAAAGATCTTGAGGCGTTCGCCCTGGGCTTTTCCCTGTCGGAAGGCATCATCGAATCGCCACGCGATATCTACAGTATAGAGATTAACCAAACCTGTAACGGACTGGAGGTGCAAATAGAGCTCTCCAGCCGTCGGTTTGCCGGTTTGAAGGAGCGCCGTCGCGCCATGGCAGGCCGCACCGGCTGCGGCGTATGCGGTATTGAACAGCTGGCAGACATTTTCCGTCCGCTGCCTGCACTGCCGTTCACCCAAACTTTTTCCCTGGATAATCTCGACTCCGCATTGAAACAGCTGCGAGAAGTACAGGAAGTTGGGCAACTGACCGGTTGCACCCATGCCGCCGCCTGGTTATCCCCACAGGGTGAAGTACTTGGCGGATGCGAAGACGTGGGCCGTCATGTCGCCCTGGACAAGCTGCTCGGCGTACGCGCCAAACAGGGCTGGTCTCAGGGAGCGGTATTAACCTCCAGCCGTGCCAGTTATGAAATGGTGCAGAAGGCCGCGATGTGTGGCGTGGAGATTTTGTTCGTGGTGTCTGCGGCAACCTCGCTGGCCGTGGAAATCGCCGAGCGCAGTAATCTGACGCTGGTCGGCTTCAGCAAACCCGGCCGCGCCACGGTGTTTACCCACCCGCAGCGCCTGGTTGATCAGATTAAACCCACACTGTAAGTAGGGCATTGATAATCATTTTCAATATCATTTAAATAACTATAATGATCCGACTGCTTACGCGGTGCTCACAACATTGCGCCGCCCATACACCACTGGAGATGATGATTATGAGTTATTCACTGCCATCCCTGCCGTACGCCTACGACGCACTGGAACCGCATTTCGACAAGCAGACGATGGAAATCCATCACACCAAACATCACCAGACCTACGTTAACAACGCCAACACCGTACTGGAAGCCTACCCAGAGCTGGCGCAATACAGCGTTGAAGAACTGATCCAGGATCTGGATAAAGTGCCTGCTGACAAGCGCACCTTCATGCGTAACAACGCCGGCGGCCACGCTAACCACAGCCTGTTCTGGAAAGGCCTGAAAACCGGCACCACGCTGGGTGGCTCCCTGAAAGCCGCTATCGAGCGTGATTTCGGCAGCGTAGAGAAATTCCAGGAAGAGTTCGAGAAAGCCGCAGCGACCCGCTTCGGTTCTGGTTGGGCCTGGCTGGTGCTGAAAGGCGACAAACTGGCCGTGGTATCTACCGCTAACCAAGACAGCCCGCTGATGGGCGAAGCCGTTGCCGGCGCTTCAGGTTTCCCAATCGTGGGCCTGGACGTGTGGGAACACGCTTACTACCTGAAATATCAAAACAAACGTCCAGATTACATCAAGGCATTCTGGAACGTGGTTAACTGGGATGAAGCGGCAGCACGCTTCGCTGCGAAGAAGTAATTCGCCCCCGGTACTGAAGATGCCCGCGTAATGCGGGCATTTTTTTGCCTAAAATCCGCTAAAGTTTAACCGCCCTTTGCCGATGATTTGTTCAATTGACGTTCGCCCGGAAAGGAAAATCATTATGGCGGCATTGCAAACACTGGCAGGAAAGTTCGTTCATCTCACCGTGGGTAAAAAGCTCGGTCTCGGTTTTGGCCTGATGCTGTTACTGACGGCCATTATCGCCGGAACCGGCGCACAGTATCTGCATACCATCGAGTCCCGCGCCGATCGCATCGACTTCAGTAACAAGCTGAATGACGAGATCAATCAAGCCAAATACAACCGCGCGCTGTTCGGCCAAACCTATAAGCCTGAATACCTGAAAAATAACCGCACCAGCATCGAGAATGCGGTGAAGATGATTAACCAGGGTCAGGACCTGGACTGGGATCCCCAAAGCCGCAAAGACCTGCAGCGTTTGATGGAGTTGATCGGCCACTACCAGCAGCAGCAAAACGCTTTCGAGAAGGCGGTAGCGGCAAAGGATGCCGTGCGCCAAAGCTGGAACATGTCGGAAGTGCAAGACAGCCTGAATCAGGTAGAGCGTCAGCTTACCAATGGCGACCTGCAGCTGGCCTTCATTCAGTTGAACCAAAAACTGACCCTGGTGCGCTACGGCGCGCGCGGCCTGCTGTTGAGCCTGAGCAGCGAGTCCGAAGCCCCACTGGTCGCGGCGATAGATGATGCCCGTAGCGCGGCCAACGCGCTCAGCCGGCGGCTCAACGACGCTCAGCGTCCTCTGCTGCAACCGCTGCTGACCGCGCTTGATGATTACAAGAACCGTATCCAGGCCTACCTGCCGGCTTATCAACAGGAGCAAAACATCAGCCAGCAGTTGGGCAACAGCGCGCAGGAAGTCGGTACGCTGGTCAACGCCTTTATGCAGGACGAACTGACGCAAACCCATAACGATATCAACGCCGCGCAGCTGCAAATGGGCATCACCACGCTGGTTGCCATCATTGCCGGGCTGCTGATCGCCTGGCGCATCACGCTGCAAATCACCCGACCGCTGCAAAGTACGCTGGCGCTGGCGGAACGCATTGCCAGTGGCGATCTGCGGCAGGCGCAGACCAGCACCCGTCGCGATGAACTGGGGCAATTGCTGAATGCCGTGGCGGCGATGAGCCAGAACCTGCGCGACATGATTGAGAAAATCCAGATGGGCGTCAGCCAGGTGTCCACCGCCGCTGCGGAGATTGCCGCAGGCAATACCGATTTGTCCTCCCGTACCGAGCAACAGGCCGCCGCGGTGGAAGAAACCGCCGCCAGCATGGAACAGCTCACCGCCACGGTGAAACAGAACGCCGAAAACGCCCATCACGCCAATCAGCTGGCCACGGACGCCTCACAAACCGCCCAGCAGGGGGGCAAACTGGTGGAAAGCGTCGTCAGCACCATGCGCGACATTTCCAGCAGTTCGCAGCGAATCGCCGAAATTACCACCCTGATCAACGGTATTGCCTTCCAGACTAATATCTTGGCGCTCAACGCGGCAGTGGAAGCAGCGCGTGCCGGTGAACAGGGCCGAGGCTTCTCGGTGGTGGCCAGCGAAGTACGCAACCTGGCGCAGCGCAGCGCCCAGGCGGCAAAGGAGATCGAAGGGTTGATTACCGAGTCGGTCAGCCGGGTACAGACCGGCACCACTTTGGTGGAAAACACCGGCAATACCATGGAGCAGATCGTCCTGTCGGTCACCCATGTGCGCGACATCATGGCAGAGATCGCCGCCGCCTCCGACGAGCAGACCCGCGGTATTGCCCAAATTGGCCAGGCGATTGTGGAAATGGATCACACCACTCAGCAGAACGCCGCGTTGGTGGAAGAGTCTGCCGCCGCAGCCGACTCGCTGGAAGAACAGGCGGAAATGCTACTGCAAAGCGTCTCGGTATTCCGTCTGGCGGAACTTTCTGCACCGGCCGCCGTGAAAGGGACGGTGGTCAAGGCACCGGCGATGAAAAAGCCCGCAGCCAGCGCCGAAGCGGAAGATAACTGGACCACCTTCTAACGTTTACCCGCCCGAACCTTTCGGGCGGTTATTGTTCCCCCCGGCTAACTCAGGCTATGCTGAACCTTCGAAGCGAGACATGGAGGCGCATATGCATCATCCTGAGGTTTATATCGGTACCGTTCAACCCTACGAGGGCGGGCGGCCGAGCGGTATCGCCAAGCGCCTGGTGGACGGTGCCATCAAGCTGACGTCCCTCGGCCTGGAAGGCGATGAGCAGGCGGAGAAAAGCTATCACGGCGGGCCGGACCGCGCGCTGTGCCACTATCCCCGAGAACATTACCAACACTGGCGCGAACAGTTCCCGACGCAGGCGGAACAGTTCAGCGCGCCGGCCTTTGGCGAAAACCTTTCAACTCTGGGGCTGACCGAACACAACGTGTTTATGGGCGACATCTTCCGTTGGGGCGACGCGCTGATTCAGGTCACCCAACCGCGCTCTCCCTGCTTCAAGCTCAACTACCATTTTGATATCGACGACATCTCGGTGCTGATGCAACAAAGCGGCCGCTGCGGCTGGCTGTACCGCGTGATCTCCGCCGGTAAAGTCAGCGGCGAACGCCCGTTGGAACTGGTAACACGCAGTAGCGATATCTCGGTCGCCGAGGCGATTGGCATCGCCTGGCATATGCCGTTTGATGAAGAGCAATATCGCCGCTTGCTGGCGGTGGCCGGGTTGTCCGCCAGCTGGAGTAAAACCATGCTGACGCGTATCAGTGAACACCGTATTGAAGACTTTAATCGCCGCTTGCTGGGCCGCTGAGAAACAGCAGCCGGGAAGGAAAAACGTGGCGCAGAATACTGCGTTAAGCCTTTTTACCGACCTATACTGTGATGCAACCCAACCGGCAACCTCTCTCAGGCAGGAGCAAAGTTATGACCTCCCCATCTCATTCGATCCACCATGCCGCAGCCGCTGGCTATCAGGCCAATTCCGATCGCTACGTTAAAGGGCGACCGGATTACCCACCGGAAGTTGCCGCTTGGCTGCGCGACACCCTCGGCCTGCATGCCGGTATGACGGTGATCGATCTCGGGGCCGGCACCGGCAAATTCACGCCCCGCCTGCTGGAAACCGGCGCTCAGGTGATCGCCGTTGAACCGGTGGCGCAGATGTTGGAAAAGCTGTCGATTGCGCTGCCGCAGGTGAAAACATTGGCGGGCACCGCGGAGTCGATCCCGCTGCCGGATGAATCAGTGGACGCCGTGGTCTGCGCACAGTCCTTCCACTGGTTCGCCACGCCGCAGGCGTTGGCCGAGATAAAGCGCATTCTCAAACCCGGCGGCAAGCTTGGCCTGGTATGGAATATGCGCGATGCGCGCGTAAGTTGGGTGCGTAAGCTGAACCAGATTGTCGACCGTCACGAAGGCGACGCCCCGCGTTTTTACACCGGAGAATGGCGTAAACTTTTCCCGTTCAAAGGGCTGGATGCGCTGCAGGAGCAGGTATTTATGCTCGCCCACCAGGGTGCGGCAGAAGATGTGATTTATAACCGGGTGCGTTCCACCAGCTTTATCGCTGCCTTGCCGCCCCAGCAGCAGGAAGAAGTGATCGATGAGATCCGCCAACTGGTGGCAGAAGAAGAGGAATTGCAGGGCAAAGAAAACCTGACCGTGCCCTATCAGACCAAGGCGTATTTCACCACCAAGCTATGAAAACGGGGCGCCATCGACGGCGCCCCTGGCGATCAGAAAGCTTTTCTGGCGTAGC
The DNA here is from genome assembly GCF_058799515.1 of Serratia sp. GW822-FHT06D09. Taxonomy (NCBI): domain Bacteria; kingdom Pseudomonadati; phylum Pseudomonadota; class Gammaproteobacteria; order Enterobacterales; family Yersiniaceae; genus Serratia; species Serratia sp. GW822-FHT06D09. The sequence continues at coordinate 91,135 of NZ_JBXALO010000007.1, read as the reverse complement.
CGGTGACCACTTTCAGGCCCATTTCACGGCCCAGAGCGGTCATTGGGTGCACCACGATCAGGCCGCGCACGTTTTTCTTCAACGAGCCCATATCCGCCTGTTCTTTCTTGGTGATTTCACGGCTGAACGGCAGTTGGCTCAGCTTTTGCGCTTCTGCGCTCAGCTTTTCAACACGTACGCCTTTCAGGCGCTCGATTTCTGCCGCCAGCTTCTCTTTTTCTTTGGTGTGCTGGGCAATCAGATCGGGATTGCCCTGTTGGATCACCAGGGTGTCTTTGTGGTTCAGTGCGTCCAGCAGGTCGCTAAGGCGCTTAATCTCTGCCTTTTCTATCTCTTTCATGGTTTCTGGCCTGTTGTGCCTGTCGGCACGCTAATCAATGATGCCCACATTGTAGCAAAATGCGCGCGTCGTTACCCGTCTTGCGCAATGCCCGGCGGCAAGCCACTCATCTCGCAGGCTTTAGCCCCCACGCGTGCCAGCGCCTGGCTGTAGCGTGCATTAAACGGATAACAACAGGAGAGCCGCAACGCATTACGATAGCGGCCGCTGGGAGAATACAGCGTGCCAGGCGTCAGGCAGATCTGCTCCTCCAACAGCTGGTGGAACAGCGCTACGCTGTCGACCCCGTCCGGAAATTCCACCCAGAACACAAATCCCCCCGCCGGTTGCGTGGCTCGCGTACCGCGTGGAAAGTGACGCGCAATCAACCCTCGCGCCTCATCCACCTGGGCGGCATAGCGCTTGCGCAGGTTGCGCAGATGGTGATCGTAGCCACCGGTTTCCAGGAACATCGCCAGAGTTTCCGACAGCAACTGTGACTCGGACATTGACGACACCGCCTTCAGCTTGCGCAACGCATCGTTGAAACGTCCGCCGCTGATCCAACCGATGCGAAAATCCGGCGCCAGCGTCTTGGTAAAGCTGGAGCAAAACAGCACCCAACCGTCGCGGTCGAATGATTTCACCGCCGGGGAGAGTGCGCCACCGAACTGGATCTCCGCGTACAACCCGTCCTCAATTAGCGGCACCTGATGATCGTTCATCAGCCGAGCCAGGCGTTTTTTCGCCGCCAGCGGCATGGTACAACCCAACGGATTTTGCACCGTCGGCATGGCGATCACCGCGTTCAGTCGTTTCTCGTTCAGCAACAGTTCCAGCGCGTCCAATGACAGCCCGTGTTGCGGATCGGTGGGGATTTCCAGCGCTTTCAGCCCCAGACTGGCCAGCAGCGGCAGCAGGTAAAAATAGGTCGGCGATTCCAGCCCGATACAGTCGCCCGGTTTGGTGGTTACCCGCAGCGCCAGTTGCAATGCCTCCATGCAGCCGTGCGTCAGCGTGATATCGCCCGGTTCCAGCAGCATACCCAGCGTCATCGAGCGACGCGTGATCTGCTGACGCAGCCGCAGGCTACCGGGCGGCAGCGCGTACTGACCGATCAGGTTCGGCTGGCGACGCAGCTGCGATGAAAGCATCCGCCCCAATTTCCCGCCGGGGTAAAAATCCGAGGTCTGCGGGCAGGCCAGCGAAAGGTTGGTGAATGCCGGGTTCTGCTGGGCGGCAAACACGGTGTCGATCAAGGCCAGCACATCGTCCGCCGGTGGCTCTATTCGGCTGCTGGTCGGCAAAGCGGCCTTCAACGCCGGCAGAGTGTTGCACACATAAAACCCCGACTGTGGCCGCGCCTCTATCAATCCGCGATCTTCCAGCGTGCGGTAAGCCGCGACCACGGTATTGATGCTGACGCTGTGGGTTTGCGCGCAGCGACGTACCGAGGGTAAACGACTGCCGGGCAGCAGCGTACCGCGGCGAATGGCTTCCGCCAGCGTATCCGCCAGCTGTTGGTAGCGCGTTTCCGGCATTTCATCGAGCAGGGTCACAGTTTGTCTCCAGGCAATGGGTACAGTTTAATATTGGTATAACTGTATCCATAACAATAACTGGTTTTTGGTTCTGTCACCATCCATCGGCAGGTTTTATGCTGGTTCCCTTGCTCCCCCAGCCCTGTGAGGAACCCATTATGCTGGACTCCGCCTTTATCAGTTATGTCACCGTCATGTCGATCACCCCAGGCCCCAACAACCTGCTGCTGGCGTCATCCGGCGTCAATTTTGGCCTGCGCCGCACTCTGCCGATGGTTTTTGGCATCAGCGTCGGCTGCGCAGTGCAGCTGGCCCTGACCACCACCCTGCTGGCGTTGATTTTGAGCTGGGCCGGTATGATCCGTTTTCCGCTGGCGGTGATCGGTTGTACCTATCTGCTGTGGCTATCCTGGAAGCTGTTCAAAGCGGCATCGCCGGACGGCAAACAGCAGGCGCAGCCAATGCGCTTAATCAACGGGGCGTTGTTCCAGGCGGTCAATCCCAAAGCCTGGCTAATGGCCATTAACGTCGCCATTCTGTTCACCCCGCGGGAAGGCGCCAGCCTCGGTCATACGTTGATGATTATCGCCGCCTTTACCGCGCTGAACATTCCCTGCGTCTTGGTCTGGGCGATATTGGGCGATCGCCTGCGTGATGCGCTGCGAGTGACCTGGAAACTGCGGTTGTTTAACGGCGTGATGGCGGGATTGATGGCAGCCACGGCACTGTGGCTGCTGTTCGACGAGTGGCGCGCGGCCTTTGCCTAACTGCGGCCGAGAGGAGAGAGCCGGGACGGTTGTTTGGCGCCGATACCGGCTATCAGATCGGTGACGGAAAGCACCATAGTGGAACGCAACACCTGTTGATAGCGCTGGCGCTGCATGGCGATCAGCGACTCTTCCGCTTCGCCGGGCTGCAGGAAAGTCGGCACCGGCGGCAACGCGGTCACGCAGTGCAACTCGCCGAACGGCCCGAGGATTTCATCATCGACAAAGCGGTATTCTGTGCCGTCGTGATTCAACTCTTCGCGCATCGCCATCAGCAACTCGGCATCTTCGTATTCGTGGCGGGAGATCACTCCCAGCCCGTACATCAGCTTCAGGCGCACCGACAACTCCCCCAGCGGACCGGCACCGGACAATAGCGGTTCGACGGCATACTTCACCGCATAATCGTCCTTGCGAAACACCTGCACCACCAGTACGTTGAGCGCTTCCGCCAGCAGCTCTACCGCCGCTATCAGGAAACTGCGCACCGTCTTGCCTGCGTTCAGCCTTTCCAGAACCTTATTTTCAAATGCCTGTGCTTCTTCCATCGTCGCTTTTCGAATGGCGTGGGAGGGGTATGCTGTATCGGCCACTAATTTAATACCATAGGCGTTATTGTCGCAGCCAGTTTGCGGGCGGACAGCGCGCAGAATCCGGAGCGTACACGTAGTACGTGAGGAATTCGAGCACTGCCCAACCGTAAAATGGCAAGTAAAATAGCCTATTGGCGCTGCATGGCGTTATACACAGCAATGGCCTGTTCTACAACCTCGCTTTCCGCCGGCAGCCCGGAAATTTGCGCCAGCGCCGCTTTTGGCCCCAGTTCAGTCAGCAGTTCCACCAGCTCTTTGGCCTGCGGATCCTGCTCGCTGCGGTAGCTCATGGCGGCGGCGATGCCCTGAATCAGGTTCGCGTGCGGCAGGCCGTATTCCAAAGTGCCCAACAGGGGTTTGATCAGACGATCGCCCGCGCTCAGCTTGCGCAGCGGTTGGCGCCCCACACGCTCAACGTCGTCGTGCAGATACGGGTTCTCAAAGCGACTGAGGATTTTGTCGATATAAGCGGCATGCTTGGCGGCGTCAAAGCCATAACGTTTGATCAATACCGCTCCGCTCTCTTCCATCGCCCCTTTCACCACGCGGCGGATCGCCGGGTCCAGAATGGCATCGCGAATGGTCTGCAGACCGGCCTGCTGGCCAAGATAAGCGGTGATGGCATGACCGGTATTGAGCGTGAACAGTTTGCGTTCGACAAACGCCATCAGGTTATCGGTCAGCTCCATGCCGGCGATCGCCGGTGGCTGGCCCTTGAACTGGGTCTGGTCGACAATCCACTCGCTGAAGGTTTCCACCGTCACTTCCAGCGGATCGCTGCTGCCCGCTTCCGCCGGCGGCACAATGCGGTCAACCGCCGAGTCGACGAAACCAACATGCTGCTCGACCCACGCCTGCTCGTCCTGCGGCAATGCATCGAACACATGTTGTTTTAACTGGCTGGTGCCGCGCACCATGTTTTCGCAGGCAATGATGTTCAGCGGTTGGTTGTTGCCCTGTTGATGACGCTTGATCAGCCCTTTGGCAATAGTACCGGCAATTTTACCCAGGATCTGCGGGCCCACGGCGGTCGTCACGATATCCGCTTCGGCGATCAGCGCTACCGCCTCTTCACTGCCACTGTTCACTGCGCTGACGTTGTTGACCGGCTCGACCCGCTCCTGTTCGCCGACCACGTGAACCTGGTAGCTTTTACGGCTGTTCAACAGATCCAACACCGTCTGGTTAACATCGGCAAAAGTCAGTTCGGCCTGCGCGTCCGACAGCAGTTTGCCGATAAAACCACGCCCAATATTTCCCGCACCGAAATGTAATGCTTTCATATTCCTACCTTTCTAATGTCGAAGGGTGCAGCAAGCTGCACCCCTTAAAATGATTCTGTTATCCGGCTTTTTTGCCGCTAAGCAGGTCCAGCACTTCCTGTACGCTGGTGGTATTCGCCAGCCGCTCGATGACGCCGTCGTCGTCCAGGGCATTGGTCAGGCTGGTGATCACCTGGATATGTTCGTTGTTGCGTGCGGCGATACCGATAACCAGTCGTGCCACCTCGTCCTCTTCATCGCCAAAGCGCACGCCTTGCGGGTACTGGCAGAACACCACGCCGGTGCGCAACACCCGGTCCTTGGCTTCGATGGTGCCGTGCGGCACGGCGATTGACTCACCCAGGTAGGTTGAGGTGAGTTTTTCACGCTCCAGCATCGCCGCGACGTATTCCGGCTCAACGTAACCGCCTTTGACCAACTGCTCGCCGGCGAAGCGAATCGCCTGCTCCTTGTCGCTGGCCTGCAGGTTAAGGAACACGTTGCTTTCGCTCAGTTTGAACAGGTTTTGCTCGGTGGCCTCAAAGCTGTCGTCCAGCGTGCTGATGACTTTCTGCTGGTTATCGGTGGTTTTATTGGCCGCCACCAGGCGCTCGGTCAGATCGTTGTACAGCTTGCTGTCGAGGAAATTGGTCAGCGAGATGTGCTGTGCCTGCGGCGCATGACGCATCGCGCGCTCAGTCAGGTCACGGTGAGTGATCACCAGATCCACATCATCCGGCAGGTTGTTGATGGCACTGTTGGTCACGGAGATATTTTTCAGCCCGGCGTCCGCCACTTTTTTGCGCAGTACCCCGGCCCCCATGGCGCTGGAACCCATGCCCGCATCGCAGGCAACGATGATTTTACGCACCGTGGTCAGGTCACCATCCACCGCTGCATGAGCCGCAGCACCGCCTTTAGACTGGGATTTCATCGCCTGTACGCGACGAGTGGCCTCTTCCAGGTCATCCTCTTCTTTCGCTTTCGAAGTTTTCAGCAGGAACCCGGCAACCACAAAGGACACCACGAACGCTGCGGCGATCGCCGCCAGGTTGGCGAAGTAAGCGCCCTTAGGGGTCATCGCCAATACCGCCAGAATCGAACCCGGAGAAGCCGGAGACACCAGACCGCCGTTCAGCAGGGTCAGTGTGAACACGCCGGTCATACCGCCCAGGATCACCGCCAGCAGCAGGCGTGGATTCATCAGCACGTACGGGAAGTAAATTTCGTGGATGCCACCGAAGAAGTGGATGATCGCGGCACCGCCGGCAGACTGCTTGGCACTGCCGCGGCCAAAGAACATGTAGGCCATCAGTACGCCCATACCCGGGCCTGGGTTGGCTTCAATCAGGAAGAAGATGGATTTACCGGTTTCGGTCGCCTGCTGAATGCCCAACGGCGAGAAGATACCGTGGTTGATGGCGTTGTTCAGGAACAGGATTTTCGCCGGCTCCACGAAGATTGACGCCAGCGGCAGCAGGTTGTTGGTCACCATGATGTTCACGCCGGTCGCCAGGATATGTGACAACCCTTCAACCAGCGGGCCAATGGCCATAAATGCCAGAATAGCCAGCAGCATACCGATAATGCCGGCGGAGAAGTTGTTCACCAACATCTCAAAGCCGCTTTTGATTTTGCCGTCTACCCAGCGGTCAAAATGCTTGATGGCCCAGCCGCCCAGCGGACCGGCAATCATGGCGCCGAGGAACATCGGCATATCTGCCCCGACAATCACGCCCATGGTGGTGATAGCACCCACCACCCCACCGCGATCGCCTCCCACCAGACGGCCACCGGTAAAACCGATCAGCAGCGGCAGCAGGTAAGTGATCATTGGGCCAACCAGTTTGGCTAAGGTTTCGTTCGGCAGCCAACCGGTAGGAATGAATAATGCGGTGATGATACCCCAGGCGATAAAGGCGCCAATGTTAGGCATCACCATGTTGCTTAAGAAGCGGCCAAAGTTTTGAACTTTGACTTTGATGTCTGGTGAAAACATAAAACACACCCCTATTGTTACGCGCTGACAATAAGAGCGCGTGATTATTGTTGTTACGATCCAGCCGTGTTGTTGCTGTATGCGAAATGGACTCTATCACGCAGTTTTTACCGTGCGAACTTCACGGAATTTTTGTGACAAACATCACACTAACACCCCCATTATTGGGGCACTTATAGTGATCATGATCACAGTTACTCAGTTTAAAAAAGCCACAACGAGAACAAAATTCGCCTAAAACCCAATTAAATGTGATTTGAGTCACATTTAATTGATGCACGTTTGTTTTTAAATTGTGATGGTGATCACAATCTATTTTTCAGTGGCTACCGAATCCTGGCTTGAAGAAGGTCTTCCCTGTGAGCATTCATCCCGTCGGGAAATAGCGGTGCGATGAATGAAAGAAAACTACATGTCGGAAATAGATGATTAATTGAAGTGTAGTACAGATGCGTGGTGCAAGAAGTGAGCAAGCCGTTGGAAAGTCAGAAGGGAATGGCAGAAGCCGGACTGCCGGCTTCTGCGTTTGGAGATTACTGATTAACGCTGGAGACGATTTTCTGTGCGTTAAGTAAATCCTGCTGCTTGGCCACCAGATTCGACATCATGGTGTTGTACTGCGTTGCCTGCTGGGAAGTACGGAACTGCACGCCGTTATTATTAAAGGCCACCTGATTGCCCTGGGCACGCAGGAAATCACCCACCTGAACCAGATCCTGAACGAAGCTGGCCGTGGTCGGAATCACCGGCATCAGCGCATTGGCCGGCCCGGTAACAATCTTGTCGTACGCCTGGTTGTACACGGCTTTCAGATCGTCAGGTTGCTTCAGCGCTGTCCGGGCAGTATCCGCCTGCGACTTGGCTGACTGGATTTGCTGCCCCAGCAGGTTCAGCGCCCCAACGGACTGTTGCAGCGTATCGCGCTTGCTCATGTAGTCCTGTGCGGTGCGGATCTGGTTAATCTGATCCAACGCCGGCGTCAGGCTGGCATCCAGTGATTTGGACAGTTGCTGAGAAAAACCGACCAGGATGGCGTAATCACCGGCATAGTTGCCGAACTTCTGTTTCTGATCTTCGCTCAGCGTCGGGATTTTCGCGCCGCTGCGCATCACCGTATTCTGGATGTAATCAATAAACGCCTTGCGTTGTTCCGGCTCTTTATCGCCGCAGGCAGTCAATTGCATGACCACCAACAATGCCAATACCGGGGCCAACCAACGCGCGAAAACTCTGCTCTTGATCCCTACCGCCATGTGACATAACTCCTGTTATAAACCTGCTTTTTCATCGGACTCCGTCCCTTTTGCTGCACTCCTTGCGCCTATAAGAATAGATCAACTGAATGCGATCCGATACGCGATTCACCTTTTGGTGGTTATTCTTGGGCGAAAGGCCAACATGCAAGACGCTATACGCGCTGGCAAGGGGCTACTGTACCGACTCAGGGGCATGATACACTTTTGTATCATTTATCACCTGGCCAAGCTGCGCATGTCATCCTATCAGCCACCGTTGACCATCAGCTCACGCATGCTGCATCTGGTAACCGATGTTGGCGATCGGCTTGCGCGTTTAAAAATGCAGGCTGAGCAAGAACATGCCTTACGGCTACGCCGCATCAACCGCATCCGTACCATTCAGGGCTCTTTGGCTATCGAAGGCAATACTTTAAGTGAAGAGCAGATCACCGCCATCATCGAAGGTAAACGTATCATTGCGCCACCTCGCGATATTCAGGAGGCGCTCAATGCTATTCGTTGCTATGGAAACTTGAACAACTGGCGTCCCATGCAGGAGGAGGATTTACTCGCTGCACACCGGCTGCTAATGGCTGGCCTATTGCCAGATGCCGGACATTACCGCCATGGCGGTGTCGGGGTGATGAACGGTAAAACCGTCATTCATATGGCGCCACCTGCGGAAAGGGTTTGCCCGTTAATTCGGCAACTGCTGCTCTGGTTAAAAGAGACCGACCTACCGCCGCTGATCGCAAGCTGTGTATTTCATTACGAATTTGAGTTTATCCACCCTTTCGCCGATGGTAACGGACGAATGGGCAGACTGTGGCAAACGCTGATCCTGTCACGTTGGGAGCCCTTGTTTGCCAACGTGCCGGTTGAAAGCCTGGTACATGACAATCAGTCCGGTTATTACCAGGCGCTGAACACCAGTAACCAACAGAGTGACTGCGCTCCCTTTGTCGAATTTATGCTGGGCATGATCTTGCGAGCGCTAGAACATAGCCTTACCCCCCAAGTCACCCCCCAAGTCACCCCCCAAGTCGCCGAACTATTGGCGATACTTAAAGGCGAGATGTCACGCGAGGAAATTCAGCATGCGCTGCAACTGCAGGATCGAAAATCTTTCAGTGAGCGTTATTTACGTCCTGCGCTAAACGCGCGGCTAATTGAAATGACCCTGCCCGAAAAACCCAACAGTCGCCTGCAAAAATACCGACTAACCGCTCAAGGTGTTTCGCTGCACCGACGGCAATAAAAAAGGCGCCCTAAGGCGCCTTTTCACGACAGAACCGCTTATTGCAGTACGGAGATATCCGCGACCTGCAGGAACAGCTCACGCAGCTTGCTCAGCAACGTCAGACGGTTTACACGCACCGCCTCGTCATCAGCCATCACCATCACGTTGTCGAAGAACGCATCGACCGGCTCACGCAGCTCCGCCAATTCCACCAGCGCATCCTGGTAGCGGCCTTCAGCAAAGAAAGGCTCCAGCTTATCGCGCAGCACCACCAGGTGGGTCGCCAGTTGGATCTCAGCCGCCTCTTTCAACACCGAAGCGTGAACGCGATCGTTCAGCGTATCGGTAGATTTGGCCAGGATGTTGGAGACGCGCTTGTTGGCCGCCGCCAGCGTCGTAGCCGCTTCCAGCGTACGGAAGTGAGTGACCGCCTTGACGCGTGCGTCGAAGTCCGCAGGCTTGGTCGGACGACGTGCCAGCACCGCTTGAATGGTGTCGACGGCGTGACCTTCTTCCTGATACCAGGCGCGGAAACGGCCCAGCATGAATTCGACAACTTCGTCGACGACCTTGGCGTTGGTCAGCTTGCTGCCGTACAGGCGCACGGCCTCTTCGGTCAGGGTCTGCAGATCCAGCGGCAGGTTTTTCTCAACGATGATGCGCAGCACGCCCAGCGCGGCACGGCGCAGTGCGAACGGGTCTTTATCACCTTTCGGATGTTGCCCAATGCCGAAGATACCGGCCAGGGTGTCCATCTTGTCGGCGATCGCCAGCGAACAGGCCACCAGCGATTCCGGCAGCGCATCGCCGGCAAAACGCGGCTGATACTGCTCGTTCAGCGCAACGGCAACGTCTTCCGCTTCGCCGTCATGACGCGCATAGTGCATGCCCATCACGCCCTGAGTGTCGGTGAATTCGAAGACCATATTGGTCATCAGATCGCACTTCGACAGCAGGCCCGCGCGGGTGGCGTGGTTAACGTCGGCACCAATTTGGCCGGCAACCCAGCCCGCCAGCGCCTGGATGCGATCGGTCTTGTCGCGCAAGGTTCCCAGTTGCTGTTGGAACAGCACGGTTTCCAGACGCGGCAGATTGTCTTCCAGGCGTTTTTTACGGTCGGTATTGAAGAAGAACTCGGCATCGGCCAGACGCGGGCGCACCACCTTCTCGTTACCGGAGATGATTTGCTGCGGATCTTTGGATTCGATATTGGCCACGAAGATAAAGTTCGGCATCAGGTTGCCCGCGGCGTCATACACTGGGAAATACTTCTGATCGCCCTTCATGGTGTAGACCAGCGCTTCCGCCGGCACCGCCAGGAATTTCTCTTCGAATTTAGCCGTCAGCACCACCGGCCATTCCACCAGCGAGGCCACTTCTTCCAACAGGCTTTCGCTCAGATCGGCCTTGCCGCCAAGCTGCTGCGCAGCCAGCTCCGCATCGCGCTTGATCAGCGCCTTGCGGGTTTCATAATCGGCCACCACTTTACCGCGTTCCAGCAGGATCTGCGGATATTGGTCAGCGTTGTCGAGGGTGAGTTCGGCTTCACCCATAAAGCGGTGACCGCGAATAGTGCGGCCAGAATCGATGCCCAACACGGTGCCCGGGATCAGTTCTTCACCGAGCAACAGGGTCACGGTGTGTACCGGACGCACGAACTGCACGTCAGAATTACCCCAACGCATCAGTTTCGGGATCGGCAGCTTGGCCAACGAATTGCTGACCATGCCCGCCAGCAGCGCTTGCGCAGGCTGGCCTTTAACATGGGCGCGATACAGCAGCCATTCACCTTTATCGGTCACCAGGCGTTCGGCCTGATCGACGGTGATGCCACAACCGCGTGCCCAACCTTCGGCCGCTTTGCTTGGCTTGCCTTCGGCGTCAAACGCCTGGGCAATGGCCGGGCCGCGCTTTTCGACTTCGCGATCGGCCTGCGCAGCGCGCAAGTCGGCCACTTTCAGCGCCAGACGGCGCGGTGCGGCAAACCAGCTCACTTCGCCATGTTCGAGATTGGCACTGTCGAGCTCGGCGGTAAAATTCGCGGCAAAGGATTCTGCCAGTGAACGAAGAGCCTTCGGCGGCAGCTCTTCCGTGCCGATTTCCACCAGGAAAGTCTGTTGAGTCATGGCTGCCTCTTAGTTCTCGTTCTTTTTGCACATTGGGAAGCCCAGCGCTTCGCGGGAAGCATAGTAGGCCTCGGCAACGGCTTTGGTCAGCGTGCGGATACGCAGAATATAACGCTGACGCTCGGTCACCGAGATCGCCTTGCGCGCATCCAGCAGGTTGAAGGTGTGGCCGGCCTTCAGAATACGTTCGTAAGCCGGCAGCGGCAGCGGTTTCTCCAGCGCCAGCAGCGATTGGGCTTCTTTCTCGTACTGCTCAAAGCAGGAGAACAGGAAGTCCACGTCGGCGTATTCGAAGTTATAAGTGGACTGCTCCACTTCGTTCTGGTGGAACACGTCGCCATAGGTGGTCACACCCAGCGGGCCGTTGCTCCACACCAGATCGTATACGCTGTCCACGCCCTGGATATACATCGCCAGACGTTCCAGACCGTAGGTGATCTCGCCGGTGACCGGTTTGCACTCCAGGCCGCCAACCTGCTGGAAGTAAGTGAACTGCGTCACTTCCATGCCGTTGAGCCAAACTTCCCAGCCCAAGCCCCAGGCGCCAAGCGTCGGGTTTTCCCAGTTATCTTCCACGAAGCGGATGTCGTGAATGGTCGGATCCAGACCCAGCTCTTTCAGCGAGCCCAGGTACAGTTCCTGAATGTTGTCCGGCGATGGCTTAATCACCACCTGGAACTGATAGTAGTGTTGCAAACGGTTCGGGTTTTCACCGTAGCGGCCGTCAGTCGGACGGCGGGACGGCTGCACGTAGGCGGTAGCCATTGGCTCCGGCCCCAGCGCGCGCAGGCACGTCATCGGGTGAGAGGTTCCCGCGCCGACTTCCATGTCCAGTGGTTGAACGATGGTGCAGCCTTGGCGCGCCCAATAGTCCTGCAGTGTCAGGATCAGGCCCTGAAAGGTCTTGGTATCAAACTTTTGCATGTTGAATTCGCACGCGATACAAGTGGATTTAAATGGGATGGGCCAGTATACCCGTTGACCGTAAGATATACAGCCAGAATCCCGCAACAAGTGTGAATCATCAAAGAAGCGCGGTCTTTTCGCGCACTAAAACGGGGCAAATGCCCCTCTGTAGCGCCGTTTAAGCGTCATAATCCCCCCAATTCCCCGGCCAGAAGGCGTCACTCAGGCTGGCACCAACCTTGCTAGCGTCCTGATATCCCCCTTTCAGGAGATTCGCTGATGACAACCGCCTTAACCGACAGCCGCTATCGTTACCGCATTTTCGCCATGGTGTTCTTCATTGCACTGATCAACTACGTCGATCGCGGCGCACTGTCCTTCGCCGCCAACGATATCTCCCATGAATTCAACTTCAACAAGGCGCAGCTGGGCGCCGTGCTGGGCTATTTTGGCTTTGGCTATTTGTTCGGTTCGCTGTGCGGCGGTTTTCTGGCCGACCGTATCGGCACCAAAAAAGTCTGGCTGATCGCCGGGGCGCTATGGTCGCTGCTGGAAATTGCGACCGCCTGGGCTGGCGAACTGGGCGTGGCGCTGTTCGGCGGTTCCGCCATTATGGGGTTTGCCGCACTGCGGATCATGTTCGGCTTTGCCGAAGGTCCGGCCTACGCGCTGATGAATAAAACCATCGCCAACTGGGCGCCGCGCAAAGAGCGTGGCTTTTCGCTGGGTATCGGGTTGCTGAGCACCCAGGTGGGTTCGCTGCTGACCGCGCCGCTGGCCGTGGGGTTACTGCTATTGACCGATGACTGGCGCAGCATGTTCATGCTGCTGGGCCTGTTTTCGCTGATCGCCATTTTGCTGTTTGCCCGTTTCTTCACCGACACGCCGCAGGAGCATCCTGAAGTCAACGCCGCCGAATTGGCCATCATCAGCGCCGATCAGGAAGCCGATAACGCACAAGCACCTCTGCCATGGTGGGCGTTTTTCACCAACCGCACGCTGGTGTTTAACGCGCTGGGTTACTTCTCATTCCTTTACGTCACCTTTGTATTGGTGACCTGGGGCCCCAAATACCTGCAGGATACTTTTAACTACGATCTGCATTCGCTGTGGTACGTGGCGATGATCCCGTGGAGCGGTGCCTGCTTCACCGTGCTGCTCGGCGGCCGCATCGCCGATGCGCTGTTGAAACGCTTTGGCAACTTGCGGCTGGCGCGCAACCTGTTTGCGGCAGTCACCTTGTTGCTGACCGCCACCTGCTTCGTCTTGATCCCCTTTATGAGCACGCCGACCGAAATCATTTTGTTGATGACGCTGGGCAATGCGCTGAATGCGCTGGTCAATAACGTGTATTGGTCGGTGGTGATAGACGTCACGCCGAAAGCTTCGGTGGGGGCTTACAGCGGCATGACGCTGGCGATCGCCAATATTGCCTCGATCACCGCGCCGATGCTGAGTGGTTGGCTGGCACAGCATCACGGCTATGGCGCCATGTTCTTCGCCACCGCCGTGGTGTCTTTCTGCAGCATGCTGTGCATGACGCTGCTACAGCCGGAAAAAAAGATTATGGCAGATATCGCGCTGCCCAACCGCCCAGGTATGCAGCAAACGGCCCCCTAAGCGATCGGGCATCGGCACTCAAAAGCGGGCGCTGACCCCGACGTTATACATAAACTGTTCGCCACTGCTCAGGCCGCCGGTCTGAGAAACGGTGGCGAACGCCGCCACCTGATCGGTCAACGGCATATTCGCCCCCAGCGTCACATCCACCCAGTTTTTATCCTGGCTGGCGCTGTCGCGAGTGAACGAAGTCTGCGTGGACTTCAGGCCACCGCCGGCACGGTAAACGTCATCACCAAACTGACGCTGATAGCTCACCTCGGCATAGGGATTAAACAGGCCGAACTTGCTGTCCAACCGCCAACCTAACGCACCGATCTGCGAATGGTAGGTCTGATCGTTAAAGCGCATGGCGGTGCTGTCATTGCCGTCTTCGCTGTAACCGGAGACGTTGCTGTAATCCCAGGCAAACTGTGCCATCGGTCCGGTGGTCAGGTAAGAGGTGACTGGGAAGTCGTAACCGGCGGTGATCCGCGCTCCCCATTGCTTGCCGTCGGTGCTGCCGGTCTCGGTACGGGCTAACGCCCCAAGCTGCATGCTGCGGCGAATATCATCGTAATTCATCGTCGCATAGTGCAAATCGGCATTCACCCAACCGTTTTCAAACAGCTCAAGAGCGGTAAAGGCGGAAAATAGCAGGCCACGCGCTTTGTAGTCGTAGCGGCTGGAGGGCTGTTGATCGTCATTGGAGCCGGAAATCAGCGCGCCGATCAGCCAGCCGTCGGTCAACTGGTAATCCACCCCTACCGTCAGATTATGAGTAGTGGCATTGCCGTCGCTCGCCGCCAGATTGGAAGAATAATCATAGTGTTGCCCGGCATAGCCTCCGAACACGCCCAGCGATCCTTGCGGGTTTTCGCCACTGCGCAGCTGTTGAAAACGGCTGTCGAGGGTAGCACGGCTGTCACGCGCCATGGCCGCCGTCGCCTGATTCAGCGCCACCACCTGCGCAGGACCATCGAGCACCGCCTGAATGTAATCGGCAATCAACAGATGCGCCTGCGGGCTGGGGTGGAAATGGTCGGCGAACAGGTAGGCCTGGCTGCTATCAAAACCCGGCATGGTAGAACGACACACCGCAGAGGAGACGCCCGGCGGACAGGCCATGCCTGCGGTATTGGTAAAGCCAAACTGCGCCGGGTTGGCAATCGCCTCGCCAAACAGTTTGTTCACGTCAACCCGGACGATGTTCCCGCCCCCCTGCGCCAGCAGGTGGTCTTCGCTTTGGTTATAGAAATCGGTCAGTTGTGCCGCCTGCGCGCTGAGGCTGTCATAAGCAGCAATCAGCTGTGCGGCAATCGCCTGCTGCACCTGGGGGATCGCGCTGCCCTGCGCCGCTGCCGCCGTCAGGGCCTGGTGGATAGCCTCGGTACGCGAAGCGTTATCCGGCGTGGCCAGCGAATTCAGGGTGGCGTAGGCCGCCTGAACCGCTGCGTTTTGCACCGGCGTCAACGCCTGCTGGATGATCAGCTCCATCAACTGCGGCGTGGAACCAATATTCGGCACCGTCGGCACGATCACCGTACCGGCACCGGCATTCAGCAATGAATGAACCTGCGCGGCCGCCGCCGCTGCGCTGTTGTAGGCTACGCCCGGCGCGGTCGTCGGGTTTAATGCCGCCGCCGCCAGGTCGTTGCCGCCAATCCAGTGTATATACAGGCCATCGCCGTCAGCCCGTCCATTGACCTGACCGAGGTAGCTCTGCACCTGATCCTGCGTATTGTCCGCCGGGTTGAGCGCCGGCACCGCCACGCCCCCGCCGGCGGCGTAGTTATTGCCACCATCGTCCGAAGCCACTAACGCCGCGCCGATGCGTTGCGCCAGTACTTCGTCGTATAACAGATGTTTATTGCTGTCGTAGGTAAAGCGGCCATTGTTGCCGGTATCGCTCAGACTGTCACCGAAGACGTAGAGTTGGTCATAAGCCAGCACCGGGGTCGTCATACTGCATAATATCGCCACTGCAAGCACCGCCGGGCGGGGCAGACAGGTTATTTTAAGAGGCATGAATAGACTCCTGAGAGCCAGCAAATGAAGGAAAATACGTTTTTATCATTGGCCTTTTTACCTGCCGGCCATCTAGTAAATATTGCTGGCTTTTCCCCCACGTCAAGCCGACTGATGATAAAACAATCAGGGGCTTGCCAAGTTCACCACTTCAGGTAATGATTACTGTAAATAAACACAGCACAAGGACAGTCAGTATGGCCAATGAACGTTGCGGTTGGGTGACGGCGGATCCGTTATATCTCGAGTATCACGACAAGGAATGGGGCGCACCAACCACCGATGCGCGCGAGCTGTTTGAAATGCTATGCCTTGAAGGCCAGCAGGCCGGGCTGTCCTGGATCACCGTGCTGAAAAAGCGTGAGAATTACCGGCGCGCCTTCCACAATTTTGATCCGCTGCGCGTGGCCGCTATCGATGAACAAGAGATAGCCGCGCTGTTGCAAGACAGCGGCATTATCCGCCACCGGGGCAAAATTGAAGCCATCATCGCCAATGCCAAAGCCTATCTGGCCATGGAAGCGGCCGGGGAAGATTTTGTCACTTTCATTTGGTCATTTGTCGACGGCGAACCGCAGCTCAACAGTTGGCAGCAACTGAACCAGGTGCCGGCGAAAACCGAACGCTCGGACGCGATGTCCAAGGCACTGAAAAAACGCGGCTTCAAATTTATCGGCTCCACCACCTGTTACGCCTTTATGCAGGCCAGCGGGCTGGTGAACGATCATCTCACAGGATGCCTCTGCTACCCAAAGCCGCAGTGATCCGCCCCTGCCACCCGGCAGATATGGAGCGGTTAATGGCCTTGTGGTTGCCGAGCACCATTGCTGCGCATCCGTTCGTCAAGGAAAGCTACTGGCAAGAAAGCGCGACGCTGGTGCGGGAAAACTATCTGCCGCGAGCGCAAAGCTGGGCCTATTGGCATCAAGGGGAAATCGTCGGGTTTATCAGCGTGTTGGATCAACGCTTTATTGGCGCACTGTTCGTTGAACAGGCCTTTCACGGCCATGGCGTAGGACAGGCGCTGATGGCGCACGTACAACAGCGCTATCCCCAGCTAAGCCTGGAGGTGTATGAGCAAAACCTGCGCGCCTGCGCGTTCTACCACAAGCTGGGGTTTCAGGTGACGCAGCGTCTGTTTAACGAAGAAACTCAGGCCTATACCTTAATCATGAACTGGCCGTCCGCAGTTTAAATCTTGTCACTTCCGGCTAAAAAAGGCGCATCCCGCACCGGGATGCGTTCAATTCAGAATCCGCTGCATGGTATTCCCTCGCTTTTTGCCGGATAACAGGCTCAAGCCCGTTATCCGCTTATATTTTGTCACGTTTTTTTCCGGAACTGCCGGAAAGTATCCGCGTCATAGTAGCGCCTCGGCACGTCTTGGCATGCCGACAACGGTTTTTTAGCGCCCCCAATTGGATTGGCGCACCCAGATTCTGATGCCACAAAGGAAAAAAGATGAAAAAACGCATTGCGATTATTGCCGGCGCGGTGAGCGTGGCGCTCACGCTGTCAGCCTGTACCACCAACCCGTACACCGGGGAATCCGAAGCCGGTAAATCCGGGATTGGCGCAGGCCTGGGCGCCGCGCTGGGTGCCGGCGTTGGCGTGCTGTCCTCGTCGAAAAAAGACCGCGGCAAAGGCGCACTGATCGGCGCAGCGGCAGGTGCAGCATTGGGCGGTGGTGCCGGCTATTACATGGACGTGCAGGAAGCCAAGCTACGCGACAAAATGAAAGGCACCGGCGTCAGCGTTACCCGTCAGGGCGACAATATCGTGCTGAACATGCCGAACAATGTCACCTTTGACAGCAGCAGCGCCACCCTGAAACCGGCGGGTGCCAACACCCTGACCGGCGTTGCCATGGTACTGAAGGAATACCCGAAAACGGCGGTTAACGTGGTCGGCTACACCGACAGCACCGGCTCCCGTTCACTGAACATGACCCTGTCGCAGCAGCGTGCCGACGGCGTTGGCAGCGCGTTAATCACCCAGGGCGTGGCGGCTAACCGCATTCGCACCACCGGGGCAGGTCCGGATAATCCGATCGCCTCCAACAGCACGGCAGAAGGCAAGGCGCAAAACCGTCGCGTCGAGATCACCCTCAGCCCGCTGCAATAATCCCGAGCGGGGCACAATGCCCCGCCATTTTTATCCTGTCGATCCTCTTCCCTTATCCCATTCAACATTCCCGGCTATACATTCTGTGTGATAGTCTCCTTGGCAATTAACCTCAGGGGAGATCGGTTGTGAGCAGTGTTAAGGCAATACGCGCCTCGGGGCGGGCCACCATCAGCGATGTGGCGAAAACCGCCAAGACCGGTAAAACCAGCGTATCGCGCTACTTGAATGGTGAGCAGCACCTGCTTTCTGACGATCTCAAACAGCGCATCGAGCAGGCTATCCTCCAGCTCGACTACCGCCCAAGCCAGATGGCGCGGAGCCTGAAAGGCGGACAGACGCGGCTGATTGGCCTGATCATCGCCGATATAACCAACCCCTATTCGGTGGACGTGATGCGCGGCATCGAAGCCGCCTGCCGTCAGCACGGCTTTACCCTGCTGGTGTGTAACACCAACAACGAAGTCAATCAGGAACAGCACTACCTGCAACTGCTCAGCAGCTACCGGGTAGAGGGCATTGTGGTCAACGCCGTCGGTATGCGCGAAGAGGCGTTATCGACGCTGCAACAATCCATGCTGCCGATGGTACTGATCGACCGAAAAATTCATGATTTCGCCTGCGATGTGGTGGGCCTCAACAACCACGAGGCCGCGACGACCGCCACGGAACACCTGCTGCAACAGGGTTTCGAAGCCATTTTGTTTCTCAGCGAGCCCATTGGCACGGTCAATACCCGCCTGGAGCGGCTGCACGCGTTTAACCAAACCATGGCGCAACATGCCGGTCTGTTGGCAGAACAGGCCGAAGTTCCGCTGAACGACGTCAAGCTGCTGGAAGGGGTGCTCGGCGACTTCAATACTCGCCATCGCGGCATGCGCAAAGCGGTGATTTCCGCCAACGGTGCCCTGACCCTGCAGGTAGCGCGCGCCATGCGTCGACTGGGTATCCAATGGGGCAGCGATATCGGCCTGCTGGGCTTTGACGAACTGGAATGGGCCGAACTGGCCGGCGTAGGCATCACCACGCTGAAACAGCCGACCTATCAGATGGGCCACGCCGCGCTAGAACAACTGGTGCAACGCATTCAGGGTCTGGATACCCCCATCAGCGAGCAGATGTTCCCCGGTGAACTGATCGTGCGCGGTTCCACCACCCGATAATCCCCCCTTCTTTCCCGCTCAGGGCGCGACATACGGCGCCCCAGCCACATCCTCCTCAGACTATTTTTTGCTCATGTTCGTGATTGCGATCATATTTTTACACTCTGTCGCTTTCGCCTGGAACCGGTACCATTTAACGTGTGGTTAACAGCAGCGGTGGGATAACGCCACCTCAGGAGCAAAAAATGACAAGAGAAATTATCGTGGTGACCGGTGCCTACGGCACCGATACCGTCCAACAGCTCGGCGGCCAGGCCGCATTATTGCCGATCATTGCCGATGCCGGCGCCGACGGTGTAGAGATCCGCCGCGAACTGTTTTCTGCCCAGGAGCTGGAAAACCTGCCGGCACTGGCTCAGGCCATCGAACAACAGCAGCTGTTTGCCGTTTACTCTGCGCCTGAGGCTCTGTTCACTCCACAACATACGCTCAACCCGAACCTGCCGGCACTGCTGGCGGAAGCCCAAACGCTGAACGCGCGTCAGTTGAAACTCTCGCTTGGACATTACCAGCCGGGCTTCGACTTTACCGAACTGAAAGTGGCACTGGAGCAACATCCGGTCAGCCTGGTGGTCGAGAACGATCAAACGCCTGACTGCGGGATTTTGTCGCTGCTCAACGCCTTTTTCCACGCCGCAGAAGATAACCGTCTGCCGGTCAGCATGACGTTCGACATGGCCAACTGGCACTGGGTGGGGCAAGACGCCTTCGCCGCCGCCGATCGCCTGGCCCGCCACGTCAGCTACGTTCACGTTAAAGCCGCAACTCATAGCCTGAAAGGCTGGCGTGCCGTGGCGCTGGATGACAGCGATGGCAAATGGCGCGATCTGCTGACTCGCCTGCCGCTGGACGCACCACGCGGCATTGAATTCCCACTGCAAGGTGACAGTCTGGAAGACGTGACCCGCTACTACGTTAACCTTTTGCGCGCGGAGTAAACATCATGACAACGCTGACTACCGCGCATCGCGCGCAACTGGACGTCGTCACTCTGGGTGAAGCCATGGCGATGTTCGTGGCAACCCAAACCGGCGATCTGGCGGAAGTGGACAACTTCACCAAACGCATTGCCGGCGCCGAGCTGAACGTCGCAATCGGCCTGGCTCGTCTGGGGCTGAACGTCGGCTGGGTCAGCCGCGTCGGCAACGACACTTTCGGCCGCTTCACCCTGCAGCAGTTGAAAAAAGAAGGCATCAACGCCCAGCAAGTGACGGTGGATGCTAATTATCCGACCGGTTTTCAGATCAAATCTAAAACCTCCGATGGTACCGATCCCAGTGTGGAGTATTTCCGCAAAGGCTCGGCGGCCAGCCACCTGTCGGTCGACGACTTCAACCGCGATTACTTTGGTTCCGCACGCCACCTGCACCTGAGCGGCGTGGCGGCAGCGCTGTCCGGTCAATCGCTGGCGCTGTGCAACCACGCGGCGCGCGAGATGCGGGCGATGGGCAAAACCATTTCATTTGACCCCAATCTGCGCCCGGTGTTGTGGTCCAGCCAACAGGTGATGATCGAGCAGCTGAACAAGCTGGCGTTTGCCGCCGACTGGGTGCTGCCGGGGCTGAAAGAAGGGCAAATTCTTACCGGCCAGTCGACACCGGAAGGGATTGCCGATTTTTATCTGGAGCGCGGCGTACAGGCGGTGATCATTAAAACCGGCCCGGACGGCGCCTGGTTTAAAACCGCAGCGGGCGATCAGGCGGCGGTAGCCGCAATCAAAGTCAGCAATGTGGTGGATACCGTAGGTGCAGGAGACGGCTTTGCCGTCGGGACCATCAGCGCCCTGCTGGAAGGCAAAACGCTGAAACAGGCGGTGCAACGCGGCAATAAAATCGGCTCGCTGGCCATTCAGGCCATCGGTGACAGCGAAGGGTTGCCGACCCGCGCGGCACTGGCTGAATAAATATAACAAAACAATATCAGTTAATAGCCTTCTCCGAACGGCTGATGTCTCTGGCCCTACAACCAGATCCGCCGGGAGAGCACCACGACACCACTGAAGGAATCTGAACATGACCAAAGCGACTATCGCGGCTAAACGCTGGTGGTACATCATGCCCATCGTGTTTATCACCTACAGCCTGGCCTATCTCGACCGAGCCAACTTCAGCTTTGCCTCGGCGGCTGGCATCAATGACGATCTGGGCATCACCAAAGGCATGTCATCGCTGCTGGGCGCGCTGTTTTTCCTCGGCTATTTCTTTTTCCAAATCCCGGGGGCGATCTATGCCGAACGCCGCAGCGTTAAAAAACTGATTTTCTGGTGCCTGATCCTGTGGGGCGCCTGCGCCTCGCTGACCGGCATGGTTAGCAATATCCCGATGCTGGCGGCCATCCGTTTTATCCTCGGCGTGGTGGAAGCCGCGGTGATGCCGGCAATGCTGATTTACATCAGCAACTGGTTCACCAAGTCCGAACGTTCGCGTGCCAATACCTTCCTGATCCTCGGTAACCCCGTCACCGTGCTGTGGATGTCGGTGGTTTCCGGCTACCTGATCCATGCCTACGGCTGGCGTGAAATGTTCATCTTTGAAGGCATTCCGGCGGTGATCTGGGCCTTCTGTTGGTGGGTGCTGGTCAAAGACAAACCGGCGCAGGCCAAATGGTTAAGCGATGACGAAAAGCTGGCCCTGCAGCAGCAGTTGGAAGAAGAGCAGAAAGGCATCAAGGCGGTGCGTAACTACAGCGAAGCCTTCCGCTCACGCAACGTGATCCTGCTTTGCGTCCAGTACTTCGCCTGGAGCATTGGCGTGTATGGCTTCGTGCTGTGGTTGCCTTCTATCCTGCGCAGCGGCATGGAAATGGGCATGGTGGAGGCCGGCTGGCTGTCGGCGGTGCCTTACCTGGCGGCGACCATTGCCATGATCCTGGTGTCCTGGGCTTCGGACAAAATGCAAAACCGTAAGCTGTTCGTCTGGCCACTGCTGCTGATTGGCGCGCTGGCGTTCTTTGGTTCTTATGCCGTAGGCGCCAACCATTTCTGGATCTCTTATGCCCTGCTGGTGATTGCCGGTGCGGCAATGTACGCCCCTTACGGGCCGTTCTTCGCCATCATTCCCGAGATGCTGCCGAAAAACGTCGCCGGCGGTGCCATGGCATTGATCAACAGCATGGGTGCGCTGGGTTCCTTCTTCGGTTCCTGGTTCGTCGGTTACCTCAACGGCGCAACCGGCAGCCCGGCAGCTTCGTATATGTTTATGGCCATTGCGCTGCTGGTGGCCGTGGTGGTGACGCTGATCGTCAAGCCCGCTCGCAACGAGGCTCACCCACAACTGGCTTAGTCTCGTTATAATTTATTTTTTGTTGAATATACCCAATGGATTTCAGGCTGCAGCCAGGCGACAAACGAACTTCCCCCAGGCGCTGACTTAAGTAAGTCACTGGGGGAAGTTCGAGCAGTTAACAACGCTGCAGTCTGAAAGACGAAGGGTATTGCTGGAGTAAGTGATGAAGCCTTCTATCGTGTTATACAAAAGCATTCCCACCGATCTGCGTGAACGACTGGAACAGCACTTCACCGTGCATGCCTTCAACGGGCTAAACCCGGAAAACCGCGATGAGTTGCGCCAGGCGCTGCAACAGGCAGAAGGGATCATCGGTTCCGGCGGCAAAATTGATGAGGCTTTCTTGCAGCAGGCCCCCAAACTGCGCGCGGCTTCAACCATTTCCGTCGGTTACGATAATTTCGACGTTGACGCGCTTAATGCCCATAACGTGCTGCTGATGCACACCCCAACCGTGCTGACTGAAACCGTCGCCGACACCATCATGAGCCTGGTTTTGGCGACAGCTCGTCGCGTGGTAGAAGTAGCCGAACGAGTGAAGGCCGGCGAATGGCAAGGCAGCATTGGGGCAGACTGGTTTGGCGTTGACGTGCACCACAAAACTATCGGCATCCTCGGCATGGGTCGTATTGGTCTGGCGCTGGCGCAACGCGCTCATTTCGGCTTCGGCATGCCGGTGCTGTATAACGCCCGCCGCACTCATGAAGAAGCAGAGCAGCGTTTTAATGCCCGCCGCTGTGACCTGGATACCCTGTTGGCCGAATCCGATTTCATCTGCATTACGCTACCGCTGACCGACGAAACTTTCCATATGATCAGCCGTGACCAACTGGCGAAGATGAAAAAGAGCGGTATTCTGATCAACGCCGGCCGTGGTCCGGTGGTGGATGAAGCGGCACTGGTTGAGGCGCTGAAAAACGGCACTATTCATGCCGCCGGGCTGGACGTGTTCGAACAGGAACCGCTGCCGGTATCTTCACCGCTGTTGACGTTGCCGAACGTAGTAGCGCTGCCGCATATCGGTTCTGCGACCCATGAGACCCGTTATGGCATGGCCGCCTGCGCCGTGGACAACCTGATCGCCGCGCTGACCGGCAAGGTCACAGAAAACTGCGTTAACCCGCAGCTACTGAAGTAGTAACTTTCATGGGTGCCAGTAAGCAAGAAACTGGCATCCATGCAAAATCACCAACACCTTTTGGGCGGACGCCTGCGCATATGAAATATTCTCAGGATATGTATTTCATTGTTTTTAATTCTGTACGGGATCAGGTACGGGAAGGTTTTCATCACAATTTCCCGGGTGCCCATCACCCTGCCTGCCCTGCCGAGGGCCGGGTTTGAAACCAGCAAATTCACTAAGCGAAAAACCTCCCTGGCAAACTCTGTCGCAACCTGAGGACTCTCTTGATAAAACAAATCATATTCGTCATCAAAATTGCTTGCGGCTTTCCTTAGCCATTTAATTTTCATCGTTAACAATCACCCCCATCTTCTTGAAGCGGGCTTCCATTTCATCGTCAGAAACAAAATCTCCCTGATCCGCCTCAATAATTGCCTGCTGAGTTTCAGCAATTTGCCAGGCTTCACGGTTAATAAAATCTCGGATGGCCTGCCCGGCCAAAAACGATTTAGTCCTGCCGGTCGCTTTGGCCAAAGCTTCGAGCTGCTCACTGAGATCTTCCGATAGTCGAACGGACATCACGCTCATAGATCACCTCACACTACAATGTATACATTGTAATATAGATTAAAAAATCACCGGATAACAGCCTCACCTCCCCCTGCCTTCTCCTCCCCGAAAATCTCGCGCCGGGATGAGGCTATTTTTTCATCGTTCGTCACACTGGGCGTTACCCTACGATAAAAACGCTTCCTGCCACGCGTAAGGAGAGCCATGAAACGCCTGCCCCTTCCCCTGCTGATGCTGCTGTCGCCTGCGGCAATGGCAAACTGGACGCTGCAAAGCTTCCCAGCCTTTGACGGTACTTCCGCCGACGGCTTGTTCACCAGCCACGCCACGCTGCCCAAAGGCGAACTGCCGCTGAAAATTTACCAAGACCAGCAATGCTGGCAGCCAACTGCGCCGGTCAAACTGAACCAGACGTTGTCACTGCAACCCTGCGGCGATAACCCGCCGGTTAACTGGCGGCTGTTCCGCACCGGGGAATATCAGGTGCGCATCGACACGCGCAGCGGCACGCCGACGTTACAACTCAGTCTGAAAACCGCAGCGGAAATCGCCACTGCCGCCGCCACGCGCACCTGCCAACGCTGGGACGGTAAACCGATCACCCTTGACGTCGCGGCAACCTTTGACGAAGGCGAATTGGTACGCGATTTCTATTCAGGCCAAACGGCAAAGGTCAGCCAGGGAAAAATCACCCTGCAACCCGCCGTCGGTAGCGGTGGATTGCTGTTGTTGGAATCTGCCGATAGCGAAAAACCGGCGCCCTTCAATTGGCACAACGCCACGGTGTATTTTGCCCTTACCGATCGCTTTGAGAACGGCAACCCGGCCAACGACCATAGCTACGGACGCCGCAGCGACGGCATGCAGGAGATCGGCACCTTCCACGGCGGCGATCTGGCTGGCCTGACGAACAAACTGGATTATTTGCAACAGCTTGGCGTCAATGCGCTGTGGATCAGTTCGCCGCTGGAGCAAATCCACGGTTGGGTCGGCGGCGGCACCAAAGGAGACTTCCCGCATTACGCTTACCACGGCTATTACGCGCTGGACTGGACCCGACTCGATGCCAATATGGGCAGCGAGCAAGACCTGCGCACGCTGGTCGATCAGGCGCACCAACGCGGTATCCGCATTCTGTTTGACGTGGTAGTGAATCACGTCGGCTACGCCACGCTGGCAGATATGCAGACCTTCCAATTCGGCTCGCTGTATCTGAAGGAGGGAGAAATCGAAAAAACGTTGGGTAAACATTGGGGCGACTGGCGACCAGGCCCAGGTCAAAACTGGCACAGCTTCAACGATTACATCAACTTCAGCGATAAAGCGGGCTGGAGTTCATGGTGGGGCAAAAACTGGATCCGTACCGATATCGGTGACTACGATCCACCCGGCTATAACGATCTCACCATGTCGCTGGCTTTCCTTCCGGACATCAAAACTGAAGCGCCCGGAGCCAGTGGTCTGCCCCTGTTTTACCGCCATAAACCCGATACCGCTGCGCGGGAGATTCCCGGCGCCACCACACGCGACTACCTGACCACCTGGCTTAGCCAGTGGGTACGTGACTATGGCATTGACGGTTTTCGCGTCGACACCGCCAAGCACGTAGAAAAACCAACGCTGGCGCTATTGAAACAGCGCGCCACCGCAGCTCTGGCAGAGTGGAAAGCCGCCCATCCACAACAGGCGCTGGATGATGCTCCTTTCTGGATGACCGGCGAAGCCTGGGGCCATGGCGTGATGAAAAGCGACTATTACCAGAACGGCTTCGACGCGATGATCAATTTTGACTTCCAGGATCAGGCTTCCCAGGCCTTGGCTTGCTTCTCCAACATCGATGCCACCTACCGACAGATGGCCGACAAGCTGCAGGATTTCAACGTGTTGAGCTACATCTCCTCGCACGATACCCGGCTGTTCTTTGCCAGCGATGCTAAAGGGTCGCTAACGCTGCAGCAGCGCGCTGCCGATCTGTTGCTGTTGGCACCCGGTGCGGTGCAGATTTACTACGGCGATGAAAGTGGCCGTGATCTAGGCCCTACCGGCTCAGATCCGTTGCAGGGTACCCGTTCCGATATGAACTGGGCCGAGTTGCAGGGTAGCAAAGCTCCTCTGTTGGCACACTGGCAGCGGCTGGGTCAATTCCGCGCTCGTCACCCGGCGATCGGTGCCGGCACACAGCAGTCGCAGCAAACGGCACACTACTATGCTTTCAGCCGTCGGCTCGGCGACGATAAAGTGATAGTGGCCTGGGTCGGCGATCGGTCACAATAATTCAGAGAGATATGCTGCTAAAAAACCATCGGGTGAAGTTTACTCCCGGTGGTTGTTTTATGAACCGCATTGCACCGGAAATTGTCTGGCGGTATGGTGGGGTATTACCTGCTAAAAACAATACAGTTGCACCTATGACTTTTTCACTTTTCGGCGACAAATTTACCCGTTACGCGGGCATTACCCGTTTAATGGATGACCTGAACGAAGGCCTGCGCACCCCCGGTGCCATCATGCTCGGCGGCGGTAATCCGGCGCAAATTCCAGAGATGGAAAGCTACTTCAAACAACTGTGCCAGGACATGCTCGATCAGGGCAAACTGACCGAGGCGCTGTGTAACTATGACGGCCCGCAGGGCAAAGACGCCCTGCTGAAAGCGCTGGCTAATTTGCTGCGCGATGAGCTGGGCTGGCAGATCTCGCCACAGAACATTGCACTGACAAATGGCAGCCAGAGCGCATTTTTCTACTTGTTTAACCTGTTTGCCGGGCGCTATGCCGACGGCAGCCGTCGCCGCGTGCTGTTTCCGTTGGCGCCGGAATATATCGGCTATGCCGATGCCGGGTTGGACGAGGGGCTGTTTGTTTCGGCCAAGCCCAACATTGAGCTGCTGCCGGAAGGTCAGTTCAAGTATCACGTTGACTTCGAACATCTGAATATCGGCGACGATATCGGCATGATCTGCGTGTCGCGCCCAACCAACCCGACCGGTAACGTGATCACCGACGAAGAGCTGATGAAACTCGATCGGCTGGCGCAGCAGCGCAATATCCCGCTGGTGATCGATAACGCTTACGGCGTGCCCTTCCCCGGCATTATCTTCAGCGACGCTACGCCGCTGTGGAACCCGAACATTATCCTGTGCATGAGCCTGTCGAAGCTTGGCCTGCCCGGTTCGCGCTGCGGCATCGTGATCGCCGATGAGAAAACCATCGGCGCCCTGACCAACATGAACGGCATTATCAGCTTGTCGCCAGGCAGCATGGGGCCGGCCATGGCAACGGAAATGATCGAACGTGGCGACCTGTTGCGACTGTCAAACGAGGTGATCCGTCCGTTCTACAAGCAGCGCGTCGAGCAGACTATCGGCATTATCCGCCGCTATCTGTCGCCGGAACGCTGCCTGATCCATAAACCGGAAGGGGCGATTTTCCTGTGGTTATGGTTCAAGGATCTGCCGATCACCACCGAGCTGCTGTATCAGCGCCTGAAAAAGCGCGGCGTGCTGATGGTGC
Source organism: Serratia sp. GW822-FHT06D09 (assembly GCF_058799515.1). Classification (NCBI taxonomy): domain Bacteria; kingdom Pseudomonadati; phylum Pseudomonadota; class Gammaproteobacteria; order Enterobacterales; family Yersiniaceae; genus Serratia; species Serratia sp. GW822-FHT06D09. The sequence goes on along the minus strand of NZ_JBXALO010000007.1, from coordinate 63,743 downwards.
CAGGCCACTACTTCTTCCCGGGGCTGGAGCATGAATGGCCGCATACTCATCAGTGCATGCGGATGAACTACGTGCCGGATCCGGAGAAAATTGAACGTGGCGTGGCGATACTGGCGGAAGAGATCGAGCGTGCTCACCAGGAAGCGGGCTGATTTGAATAAGGGGCGCTCAGACAGCGCCCCAAAGCCTTACATTGCCCAGAACAGCACCGCCAGCAGCTGCGGCGACATGATGCGCAGGAACATCGCCAACGGATATACCGTGGCGTAAGACAGCGCGGCAGCGCCGCTGGTCGGGTGCAGACCGTTAGCAAAGGCCAGCGCTGGCGGATCGGTCATTGAACCTGCCAGCATGCCGGACAGCGTCAAATAATTCATCTTACCCACCATCCGCGCCAATACGCCAACGCTGAGCAACGGAATTGCGGTGATCAGTGCACCGTAACCAATCCACGCCAACCCTTCGCCATTAATCAGGGTATCGACAAAGTTGCCGCCCGACTTCAGCCCCACCACCGCCAGAAATAGCACGATACCCAGTTCACGCAACGCCAGGTTAGCGCTGGGCGGCATAAACCAATACAGCTTGCCAATGCTACCGATACGCCCGAGTATCAAGGCCGCAACCAGCGGTCCACCGGCCAGGCCCAAGCGCAACGCAGCAGGAAAACCCGGAATAAACAGCGGCACAGATCCCAACAGTACCCCCAAACCGATACCGATAAACACCGGCAGCATTTGCACCTGCTGCAGCTTCTGTTGGGCATTGCCGACAATGGCCGCCACCGCCTCGATGGACTCCGGGCGGCCAACCAGATTGAGGATGTCGCCGAATTGCAGCGTGACATTGCTGCCTGCCACCAGTTCAACCCCCGCGCGGTTGAGGCGCGAGATCACCACGTCGTACTTTTGCTTCAGGTTCAGATCGCGGATTTTGCTGCCCAAGACTTTTTCATTGGTCACCACCGCCCTCACCACCTGCAGTTCCGTCCCCCGCGTTGACAGCGAGACGTCGACCTCTTCGCCAATCACCAACCGCGCATTTTCCAGACTTTCGCGTTTGCCCACCAGATGCAGATAGTCGCCCAGCTCCAGCCTCTCGAGCGGCGCCGGTACCATCAGCAACTCACCGCGTTTCAGGCGTGAACAGATAATATCCTCACCGTTCAGCAGCGGCACATTCTTGATCGCCATCCCTTGCAGGTTCGGGTTACGCACCGCGATATTCATGGTTTGCAGCAGCTCGCGCTGGTTGCCCAGGCTGCTTTCAAAAGCCTGAGCCTCCCGTTCGATATTGATGCGGAAAAACAGGCGTATCAGCCACATCACCAGCAGAATGCCGCAGATACCGAACGGATAGGCCATGGCATAGCCCATCCCCATACGATCGACCATGGCCGGATCTGAGCCCAAATCGGTAAGAATTTGCTGCCCGGCGCCGAGTGCGGGAGTATTGGTGACGGCACCGGAGAACACGCCAAGAATGATCGGCAGCGGGACGTCAAACAGCTTGTGAACCACCGCCGCGACCACCCCGCCCACCAGCACCAGCAAAATGGCGAAGCCGTTGAGCCGCAATCCGGATACCCGCAAGGAAGAGAAGAAACCGGGCCCGACCTGAATACCTATGGTGTAAACGAACAGGATCAGGCCAAACTCCTGAATGAAGTGCAGCATGTCGCCATTCAGACTGAGCTGCCAACTCTGGGCGAAATGCCCGACGATAATGCCGCCAAACAGCACCCCGCCAATCCCCAACCCAACCCCATACAGCTTCCAGTTACCCATCCACAGCCCGAGAACGGCCACCAACGCCAACATACTCACGGTCAGGGCGATTTCGCTCATAGGTCACATCCTTGCCAGAAGTTTAACAACCGGTTTGCGGTCAAAGTCACACAATTAACAGGGATTTTGGCATAGGTAGGAAAACGCGACTGTGGGTTAAGCCACATAATGCAACGGGGGAAGCCCGTTTGGACTTCCCCCGTCGATACCTTTCCTCTTTCAGGCCGCCGTACGAACCTCTGCGGCCTGAAATGCATAGGTAAAACTATGAATTTTTCAAAGCGTTATTTTGATTCCAACCCCGGCGTGGTGCCGATGGCGATACGCTGTGGCTGCAGAGCTTCTGGGACATGACGCACCAGATCGATATGCAGCAGGCCGTTTTCAAACTTGGCCTCAGAGACCTGCAGGTGTTCAGCCAGCGTGAAGGTCAGGTTGAAGTCTTTGAACACCAGCCCCTGATGCAGGTATTCCACCTGTTTTTCTGGCGGTGTCGGCTTGCCACGTACGGTCAGGCGTGGGCCTTCTACTTCAATATCCAGCTCACTTTGTTTAAACCCGGCTAACGCCAGAGAAATGCGGTAATGGTTGTCGTCGCTTTTCTCTATGTTGTAAGGCGGGAACCCCTGTGGCTCCTGGCCGCCCATTGAACTGGCCAATTTGTCGAAACCAATCCACTGACGAAGCAAAGGTGAAAGATCGTAATTACGCATGATGTAAACTCCTTCTATGAAGCGAGATTTTACCCGTAGCTTGAAATTCATAGGGTAAATTAAGGTATGCCCCCTGTCGGCAGGCATTAACATTTCACCAGCGAGACGTTTCGCCGATGAAATATGAATTATTTAATTTCTATACGACGCGGTTTTAATGTTTCCGGTACCAGGCGTTCCATATCGATATACAGCAACCCGTTTTCCAGTTTGGCGCCTTTAATTTGGATATGCTCGGCCAACTGGAATTTACGTTCAAAGTTTCGCTCGGCAATACCTTGATATAAGTAGGTTCTTTCCGCTGGATCGTTATTATGAGCGCCACGGACTATCAGCAGATTGTCCTGGGTAGTGATTTCCAGCTCCTGTTCGGCAAATCCGGCCACCGCGATCGCAATGCGGTAATGATTTTCATCGACCAGCTCAACGTTATAGGGTGGATAACCGCCATTGCTTTGGCTCTGACCTGCCTCCAACGCGTTAAACAAACGGTCAAACCCAATAGCGGAACGGTAAAGCGGTGAAAGATCAAAGTTACGCATAAAACAGCCTCCTAAGGCACTTCAGCGAGGTTGAATAATTAAGCCTTCCATCATGGACAGACTAAATAGCCAGAATTCCCTTACGGCAAATTCTTAATTTGGCCTTGATAAGAAAATGGGGGTCGCTTTCACCATTTCAACCGCCCACGATCAAAAAAATGACAATCAGTTCGGCGAAAGTTTTTTTATCCCTTACAATAAAGTGAGACAACCGCCACAGAGCGGGTCCTTGCTCCTTTTAAAACATCCAGAGGATGTTATAGATCAGCAGATTTTGGGGAACAGCACCCTGCAGGATGGAAAATGAAAACGATAAGAGTCATAGCAACCAGTTGCATGCTGTTAGCGACCAACGGCTGCTCCAGCGTAATGAGCCATACCGGCCCTAATCAGGGTTACTATCCTGGCACCCGTGCCAGCGTGGATATGCTGAAGGACGACAATACCAGCTGGGCAATGATGCCGCTGGTGGCGTTGGACCTGCCATTCTCGGCGGTGATGGATACCGTATTACTGCCTTACGACTACATGCGCTCCGGCAGCGACAGTACCGCGGACTCACCTAAAGCGCGTATTTTGCGCGGCGAAGAGCAGAACCTGGCCGCCAGCGGCGATCCGGCCCATGCCGCTACGACCACACCCCAGTAAAATATTCTGATGCGGGCTTCTCGCCCGCACCCTCGATCAGACTTCAACCACAAAAATCTGGCTGAATCCGTCGACCTCGCGCATAAAGGCCACTTTGTTTCCATCCGGTGAAAATACGATAGCATCGCCCGATGGGGGTAGCGCCGTCCGCTGAGTCAGGCGCTGCATGCGGCCGCTGGCCACCTCGCACAGCATCAGGCTGTTGTCACACACCAGCGCAATTCGCCCACCCTGTGGGTGCCAACTGAACGCCGATTGGATCCCCTGTTCACCACGAGTGACCTGCCGCGATTCACCGCCGTTTGGCGAAACCGTCCACAGCTGTACCACACCCGCATCATCCTTCATTAAACAGGCAATCATGCTGCCATCGGGCGAGCTGCGCAGCCAGTGACGTGGGGCGGTTACCACGCCTGGATAACGACGCTCGCCGGTAAAGGTCAACCGCCGTTGGTGCACGCCCCGCGGTGGCGCAGGCAAGCTGTTTGCGGTCCCCTGCAGCGGCCGGGAACCTGCCCTGGCGTAATCCGCGTCATCCTGCGGCAAATCCACAATGAATACTTCCGGCAACTTTTCACCGTGATGAGAAAGAGTGTCGCCGATAAATGCCAGCGCCCAGCGCTGCTGACGCCCATCGGGCCGTACATAGCCCCTTTGCCCGACCCAGCCCTCTTCATAGGCGCGGTTAATCTGATCGCTGCCGGGTTGGGGTTGTGGCGTAGTCTCGCTCACCAGCACGCAGTAATGGCTGCCGTCATATTCACGAGGATGCTGCTTCGGCGGGTTCACTCCCTGTAACGGTACGGCCACGCCAACGTTACGCAGGTCCTGCGCCCGATCCAGTTCGTGCATGACGTGGTCGTTATAGGTAAAGCTCAGGCGGCTGCCGTCCGGGCTGAACACGTGTACGTGAGTGCCGCCACGCAGTGCGCCCGGCGTATAAGGGGGAGTGATGTCCATCGCATCAAGGGTAATGGCCAGTTCGCGGTCGGGTTCGCTGACGATCACCCCGCGGCGATGGTGAAAATCGTAATGCCAGACGCTGTCCGGGTGTTCAGGCCCATGAATGAAAGCATAGCGGGCGGGTTCATCCGGGCTGACGGTCACTACACCAACGTGGGCGCCCTGTTGGGCGCGATACACGACTTCGACTACGCCGGTATCGACATTCACCCGCTCGATGCTCAGACCGGTGAAGGAGGCACCGTTCGGGCGTACGTCGTAAGCCAGCCACTGGCTGTCCGGCGTCCAGACATTAATATTGGTTAACTGATGCCCACGTGGGTCAAAAGTCAGCTGTTTTTCCCGATGGCTCATGGCGGCTCCCCTGCGCATGCTGGCACTGAGCCGCCATCTTACCGGATCACCCGACGCGTTTCACATCACCCATCGACATACTCTCCCATAGACAGATAGGGGTTTACATAAAATACTAAAAAGTACAAACTGGATTTTAAAGTCTATATCATCTTCTTTACTGGAGCCGTCATGAGCCACTTATTCGATGCAATTGTTTCCGCCCACCAACAATTGCGCCCACAGGTTCGCGTCACCCCACTGGAACGCAGCGTACTGTTGTCGCAACGCTTGGGTTGCGAACTGTTCCTGAAATGCGACCACCTGCAGCCTACCGGCTCTTTTAAGTTTCGCGGCGCCAGTAATAAACTGCGGCTACTGAGTGAAGAGCAACGCAAACGCGGAGTGATCGCCGCCTCCAGCGGCAATCATGGCCAGGCGATGGCGCTGGCGGGAAAGTTGATGGGCGTTGAGGTCAAGGTTTATGCGCCGGAAACGGCAGCGGCGATAAAACTCGACACCATTCGCGCTCTGGGCGCCCAGGTAGAGCTGGTGGCGGGCGATGCGCTAAATGCCGAGCAGGCGGGGGAAAAGGCGGCGCAGAAACAAGGGAAGGTTTATGTCTCTCCCTATAATGACGAGCAGGTCATCGCCGGTCAGGGGACCTGCGGCATGGAGCTGGTCGAACAACAGCCGGATTTGGATGCGGTGTTTGTCGCGGTGGGGGGTGGCGGCTATATTTCGGGCATTGGCAGCGTTTTGCAGCAACTATCGCCGAAAACGCAGCTAATTGCCTGTTGGCCAGAAAACGCCACCAGCATGTACAGCGCATTGGAAGCCGGCCACATTTTCCCGGTGGAAGAGCAAGATACCCTGTCCGACGGCACTGCCGGGGGCGTGGAGCCAGGCGCCATTACCTTCCCTCTGTGTCAGCAGCTGATCGACCGAAAAGTCTTGGTCAGTGAAACTGAAATCAAGCAGGCTATGCGCCAAATTGCCGTCAGCGATCGCTGGATTATCGAAGGGGCGGCCGGGGTAGCCTTAGCCGCCGCCATTAAGCTGGCACCGGAATTTCAGGGGAAAAAAGTGGCCGTCGTCCTGTGCGGAAAAAACATCGTGCTCGAGAAATACCTCAAGGCGATCGCCGATGAAAATCCTTAACAAAAGGCAGATACTTGAAGCTTTCGACGCAGATGCCACCACGTTACTGCTAAAAGAAGGGTTTATTGCCTATTCAAAACGGCAGGTACAGCAACCGCCGGTACAACATTTTCTGTTTGAGCAGGCAGCCGGCGACTGCTGTATTAAATCGGCGTGGCTGGAAGGAGACGAGCAATTTGTCCTCAAGGTTTCCTCCGGTTTTTACCGTAATCCAGCGCAGGGGTTGGCCAGCAATCAAGGGCTGATGATGGCTTTCTCAGCACAAACCGGTGAACCGCAGGCGTTGTTGCTGGACGAAGGCTGGTTAACCGCATTACGCACCGCTCTGGCTGGGCGCATCGTCGCCGAACTGTGCGCACCGACGGAGATCCCGGCCATAGGTATCGTCGGCTGCGGCATGCAGGCCCTGCTGCAGTTGCAACAGCTAAAACCTCTGACCGCCTGCCGTGAAGTCTGGGTATGGGGCCGCAACGAGTCGGCACTGCAAGCCTACCGCCACAGTGCCGAGGCCGAAGGATTTCGGGTGCATACAACCCAGGATGCGGCAGAACTGGCGGCACACTGCCGGTTGATTATCACCACCACGCCCAGCCGAGAGCCGATTCTGCGGGCGACGGATATTCGGCCCGGCACCCACATCACCGCGGTAGGCGCCGATTCCCATGGCAAGCAGGAACTGGAGAGCGGTCTGGTGGCCAGGGCGGATGTGTTGCTGGCAGACTCTGTGTCTCAATGTACAGAATACGGCGAAATCGCCATGGCTTATCGGCAGGGATTGTTGGCTTCGATACCCCTCGTCGAATTAGGTACCGTTCTGGCGCAAGGAAAGAAGGTGCGCAGCGATCCGGAGCAAATCACCCTGGCCGATCTGACCGGCTTGGCGATTCAGGATGTGCAGATTGTGAAGGGAATTTTAGCGCGGTTATAACGGGATTAAGGGGCGCAACTGCGCCCCCTGATGCAAAACAACGTTAGGCATTCAGCACAAATTTCTCGATGGCGCGTGCCACGCCGTCTTCGGTATTGGTGGTGGTCACAAACTGCGCCACCGCCTTCAGTTCCTCAATGGCATTGCCCATGGCCACGCCAACGCCGGCATACTCGATCATTGCGGTGTCGTTGGCTTGATCGCCCAACGTCATCACGTTTTGCTGTGCAATACCGAGATGATCGGCCAGCATTTTCACGCCGGTCCCTTTATCCACATTCTTATGCAGGATCTCCAGGAAATACGGCGCGCTTTTCAGGATGGTATAACGCTCCCGCGTTTCAGCCGGGATGCGGGCGATGGCACGATCCAACAGCTCAGGCTCGTCAACCATCATCAACTTAGGGAAACGGATCGCCGGATCCATCTCTTCCACGCTGCGGTACTTGAGCGGAATGCCGGTCATCTCCGATTCATGCACGGTGTATTTGCCGATATCTTTGTTCGGTGTATACAACGTATCGAAATCAAACGCCTGATAGTGAACGCCGAATTCGCGCGCCATCTGCTCGAAGTAGAGATAATCCTCAAAGCCCAGCGTTTCCTGCAGAATGCAGGCACCATCTACCGCCTTCAAAACCAGCGCACCGTTATAGGTAATACAAAAATCACCAGGACCCTGAATGTCCAACTGACGCAGATAGTCTTGCACGCCGACGTAAGGCCGCCCGGTGGCCAGCACCACATGCACCCCTTTGCGGCGCGCCTCGGTGATTGCCTGCTTTACCGCCGGCGTAATTTGGTGCTGCGGGTTGAGCAGCGTGCCGTCCATATCAATCGCAATCAGTTCAATAGCCATTCGATCCTCTCCCAGTGGTTTTTTTCCATGCTAACGCGTTTCAGCCCGCCGTGTCAGCGTCAAAAACGGCGTAAAAAAATCCGCGCGGGTTGCCCGGCGCGGATTTTCACAGCCATCAATGCGTTAGATATCGATATTTGCCGCTTTCAGGGCATTCTCTTCGATAAAGGCACGACGAGGTTCGACCGCATCACCCATCAGGGTGGTGAACAATTGGTCTGCAGCAATGGCGTCCTTCACGGTCACGCGCAGCATACGGCGGCTTTCCGGATCCATGGTGGTTTCCCACAGCTGCTCTGGGTTCATCTCGCCCAGACCTTTATAGCGTTGTACCGCCAGGCCGCGACGTGACTCTTTCACCAGCCACTCCAATGCCTGCTCGAAACTTTCAATCGGCTGACGGCGCTCACCACGTTCGATGAAGGCCCCCTCTTCGATCAGGCCGCGCAGTTTCTCGCCCAACACGCAGATTTTGCGGTACTCGCCACCGTGGATGAAGTCGAAGTCCAGCGCGTAATCGGTATCCACACCGTGGGTACGAATGCGCAGCACCGGCTCAAACATCTGGCGCTCGCGGTTCTCGAAGATCACCGAGTCATAGCTGCTACCGTGCTGCTCTTTGTCGTTCAGCAGTTTCACCAGAGAATCAATCCAGGTCTTAACCTTGGACTGATCGCTCAGGTCTTCTTCCTGCAGAGTCGGCTGGTAGATCAGGTTGTTCAGCAGCGCGCGCGGGTAGCGACGCTCCATACGACCGATCAGCTTCTGCACGCTGTAGTGTTCGGCAACCAGTTTTTCCAGTTGCTCACCGCCCAGTGCCGGGGCGCTGGCGTTGGTGTGCAGGGTTGCGCCGTCCATCGCGATGGCGATTTGGTATTGATCCATCGCCTCGTCATCTTTGATGTACTGTTCCTGCTTGCCTTTTTTCACCTTGTACAAAGGCGGCTGAGCAATAAACACATGGCCACGCTCGATGATTTCCGGCATCTGACGGTAGAAGAAGGTCAACAGCAGCGTACGGATGTGCGAGCCATCGACGTCGGCATCGGTCATGATGATGATGCTGTGATAGCGCAGTTTGTCCGGGTTGTACTCGTCACGGCCAATGCCGCAGCCCAGCGCGGTGATCAACGTCGCCACTTCCTGCGAAGACAGCATCTTGTCGAAGCGCGCCTTCTCTACGTTGAGGATTTTACCTTTCAACGGCAGGATTGCCTGGTTCTTACGGTTACGTCCCTGCTTGGCAGAGCCGCCCGCTGAGTCCCCTTCCACCAGGTACAGTTCAGACAGCGCAGGATCACGTTCCTGGCAGTCCGCCAGCTTGCCCGGCAGGCCGGCCAGATCCAGCGCGCCCTTACGGCGGGTCATTTCACGCGCTTTACGCGCCGCTTCACGAGCACGCGCTGCGTCGATGATTTTACCGACGACGATTTTCGCATCGCCCGGGTTTTCCATCAGATAATCGACCAGCTTCTCGTTCATCAGCGTTTCAACCGCGGTTTTCACCTCGGAAGACACCAGCTTGTCTTTGGTCTGAGAAGAGAACTTCGGATCGGGCACCTTCACCGAAACCACGGCAATCAGACCTTCACGCGCATCGTCGCCGGTGGCGCTGATTTTGGCCTTTTTGCTGTAGCCTTCTTTATCCATGTAGCTGTTCAGGGTACGGGTCATCGCGGTACGGAAACCGACCAGATGGGTACCGCCGTCACGCTGCGGGATGTTGTTGGTGAAGCAGTAGATGTTTTCCTGGAAACCGTCGTTCCACTGCAGCGCCACTTCCACACCGATGTCGTCTTTGACGGTCGAGAAGTAGAACACGTTCGGGTGGATCGGGGTTTTGTTCTTGTTCAGATATTCAACAAACGCCTTGATACCGCCTTCGTAGTGGAAGTGGTCTTCTTTGTCGGTACGTTTGTCTTTCAGGCGGATAGACACGCCGGAGTTCAGGAAAGAGAGTTCGCGCAGGCGCTTGGCCAGAATGTCGTACTCAAATTCGGTATTGTTGGTGAAGGTTTCATAGCTCGGCCAGAAACGGACCGTGGTGCCGGTCTGATCGGTTTCACCGACCACTTTCAGCGGCGACAATGGCTCGCCCATGGCATAGGTTTGCTCATGCACCTTGCCTTCACGACGGATCACCAGTTCCAGCTTCTCAGACAGGGCGTTAACAACGGAGACGCCCACGCCGTGCAGACCGCCGGAGACCTTGTAGGAGTTGTCATCAAATTTGCCGCCGGCATGCAGCACGGTCATGATCACCTGTGCTGCGGAAACCCCTTCCTCTTCATGAATACCGGTTGGGATACCGCGGCCATCATCCTGTACCGAAACGGAATTGTCGGCATGGATGGTCACCTGAATGTCACTACAGTGGCCAGCGAGTGCTTCGTCGATAGCGTTGTCCACAACCTCGAATACCATGTGGTGCAGACCGGTGCCATCATCGGTGTCGCCGATATACATGCCCGGGCGCTTACGCACCGCGTCCAGCCCTTTTAATACCTTGATACTTGAGGAGTCATAAGAATTCGACATCAACGTTTCTCGCTCATTTTAGTCCTGTGGTTGAACCTCTATTTTACCTTGTTCCACGCGGAACATCTTGCCCTTTTCACCGGCCATATCGGTCACTTGTTCAGCGCTCACGGCACTGACAAAGACCTGGGCCTGGGTGGCTTTCAGGCGATCGGCCAGCAACCGGCGACGGCCGGTGTCCAGCTCGGAGGCAAAATCATCAATCAGATACAGGCAACGCCGCCCGCTCTGCCGGGTGAGAAACTCACCCTGCGCTAAGCGCAATGCGCACATCAGCAATTTAAGCTGACCGCGCGATAACAAATCCTCTACCGGCGTGCCGTCGGCACGAATGCGGAAGTCCGCCTTATGCGGCCCCACCGCGGTATAGGTTAACGCCCTGTCGCGCTCAAACTGGCGCTCCAGCAGCTCTCCGTAGTCGCTCTCTTTGTCCCAGCCGCGCTGGAAAGAGAAACTCAGGGCAAATTCGGGCAAAAACTGCGCGCACGTCGCGGTAATATCCGCGGCAATCGCGTCGCTGTAAGCTGCCCGCCACTCGCTGATGCGCTCTGCCAACGGGATCAGTTCCTGATCCCAGGCGCGGATTTGCGCATAGCGACTGACCTGGCGCAGCGCGGCATTGCGCTGCTTCAGTAACCGTTTCAGGTTGCTCCAGGCGGTGAAAAAACCGGGTTCGTTATGAAAACAGCCCCAGTCCAGGAAGGCGCGCCGGAATTTCGGCCCGCCGTTTAGCAGGGTAAAACCTTCGGGGGTGATCAGTTGCATCGGCAATAACTGCGCCAGTTCAGCCACTTTGTGGCCGTCGCTGCCATCGATGCGTACCTTGCTGTCACCCTGACGGCTCTTGCTTAATCCTACGGATATTTCACGTTCTGCACCGTCAATACGGCCGTGCAAAATGAACTCCGGCTGGTCGTGGCGGATCACCCGGCCGGCCTGCAGGCTGCGAAACGCACGCCCGTGCCCAAGGGTATACACCGCCTCAAGCACGCTGGTTTTCCCGCTGCCGTTAGCGCCAACCAGGAAGTTGAATCCCGGCGCCAGCGACAAATCCGCCGCTTCTATATTGCGGAAGTCTTTAATCAGTAAACGCGTTAATGCCATACGACTATTTCTTATGATCGAGGGCGTAATTGTCGCAGACAGATTGGGCGCGGACAGCGCGCAGCCACCGGAGCGTACTTAATGTACGTGAGGATGGCGAGCACTGCCCAATCCCAAGCTGGCAAGTAAAATAGCCCGCCATAGATCAGAGACGCATTGGCATGACGACGTAAGCAGCAGACTTACTGGCACCGTCTTCGATCTGCACGCTGGAAACCGAGTCGGTCAGCAGCAGACGCACATCTTCACACTTGAGCGCGTTCAAAACGTCCAGCACGTAACTGACGTTAAAACCAATTTCCATCTCGGTGCCGTCGTAGCTGACATCGAGGATCTCTTCCGCTTCTTCCTGTTCCGGATTGTTGGCGGTGATCTTGAGCTGGTTCTGGCTAACGTACAGGCGCACGCCGCGGAACTTTTCGTTCGACAAAATGGCCGCGCGGGCAAACGCCTGCTTGAGCAAGTCGCAGCCGGCTTCCAACGTTTTGTCCGGGTTCTTCGGCAATACGCGGCGATAATCAGGGAAACGGCCGTCAACCAGCTTGGAGGTGAAGATAAAGTCACCGACGTGAGCGCGAATATTGTTGCTGCCGATCTGCAGTTGCAACAAGGTCTCGCCACCGTCCAGCAGACGCACCAGCTCCATCACGCCTTTACGCGGCACGATCACCGAATGCGACGGCAATTCCTGGCCGATCGGCATCGAACACACCGCCAGGCGGTGACCGTCGGTCGCCACGGTACGCAGCTCTTCCCCTTCGGTTTCGAACAGCATGCCGTTTAAGTAGTAACGCACGTCCTGATGAGCCATCGAGAACTGCGTAGCTTCAATCAGGCGCTTCAGCGTTGCCTGTGGCAGCGAAAATTCAACTTCGCTCTGCCAGTCGTCCAGGTTCGGGAAATCCGCCGCCGGCAACGTAGAAAGTGAGAAGCGGCTGCGGCCGGAACGCACCAGCATGCGCTCGCTTTCAAGCGTTACGGTGATCTCGGCCCCTTCAGGCAGACCACGGCAGATATCAAAGAATTTACGCGCGGGGACGGTAGTCGCGCCCGCTTCATGGGGCTGGGACAGGGCAACGCGCGCCACCATCTCCATCTCCAGATCGGTGCCGGTCAGCAGCAGGGAGCCTTCCGTCACCTGCAACAGCAGGTTACCCAGAATTGGCAAGGTTGGGCGGCCGCCCAGCGGGCTGCTCACCTGTTGCAGCGGTTTTAGCAGATGCTCACGTTCAACGATAAATTTCATAGCGCTAGGAAGATAATGTTCTGATTAAATTGGAGAAATCTTCTTTGATGTCGTGACTTTCCTCACGCAGCTGCTCAATCTTCCGGCAGGCGTGCAACACCGTGGTATGGTCGCGGCCACCAAACGCATCGCCGATTTCTGGCAGGCTGTGGTTGGTGAGTTCTTTTGCCAATGCCATCGCCATTTGGCGCGGGCGGGCAACGGAACGCGAACGCCGCTTGGACAACAAATCCGCGACTTTAATTTTATAGTATTCCGCCACCGTCTTTTGAATATTATCGATGGTGACCAGCTTTTCCTGCAGAGCCAGCAGATCGCGCAGCGCTTCACGCACGAAATCAATGGTAATGGCACGGCCGGTAAAGTTTGCGTTGGCAATCACGCGGTTCAGCGCCCCTTCGAGCTCACGCACGTTGGAACGCAGGCGCTTGGCGATAAAGAACGCCACTTCGCCCGGCAGACGGATATCGTTCTCGTCGGCCTTTTTCATCAGGATCGCCACGCGGGTTTCCAGCTCAGGTGGCTCGATCGCCACCGTCAGCCCCCAACCGAAGCGCGACTTCAGGCGATCTTCCACGCCGTTAATCTCTTTCGGGTAGCGGTCTGAGGTCAGGATAATCTGCTGATTGCCTTCCAACAGGGCGTTAAAGGTATGGAAGAACTCTTCCTGCGAACGCTCTTTATTGGCAAAAAATTGGATGTCATCGATCAGCAGCGCATCGACCGAGCGGTAATAACGCTTAAATTCTTCAATGGCATTGTTCTGCAAGGCTTTGACCATGTCCTGAACAAAGCGTTCAGAGTGCATATAGACCACTTTGGCGTTGGCCTTGCGGGCCATGATGCCGTTGCCTACCGCGTGCAACAGGTGAGTTTTACCCAGGCCGGTGCCGCCATACAGGAACAGCGGGTTATAGGCGCCGCCCGGGTTATCCGCCACCTGGCGGGCCGCCGCGCGCGCCAACTGGTTGGATTTACCCTCAACAAAGTTATCAAAGGTATGCTTTGGGTTAACGTTGGAGCGGTAGGAAAGTTCAGGCTGAGGAGCCGCGTTGTCCCAACTGGGGCGGGACGGCGCCACGGCGCGCGCTACCGGTGCGCTGGGTGCGCTTGCACTCACGCTGGCGGTAACGGTCTGGCTGATGATTTGGGAGATCGGTTTGCTGCCCACTTCAAAACGCAGCAAGGGGGCATCCGTACCGCAGAAATCATTCAACAGGCCATTGATATTGTTTAAGTACTTATCGCGAACCCAATCCAGCACAAAACGATTGGGCGCATAAAGCGCCAGGGTGTTGTCACTCAGTTCCGCCTGCAATGGGCGTATCCACATACTAAATTCTGTGGCAGGTAACTCATCCTGCAATCGGGCAAGACACTGCTGCCAAAGCGAAAGTGACACGGCGGACTCCACTCGAACAAGATCAATAAAAGAAAAGAATCAGGCTAATTTTTTATAACTCATGATTTTTGACACATACCCGGCATCGGCTGTTTGCCTGTGGGGGATGCGAACCGCCTTTCACGGTTTATGTCCCTCACGATCCCCGCTTGAGAGATCGCGATCGGAATGACGGATCATAGCGCAATCCGCGCAAGAGATCCTCCCCTTCATCACAGATTAGATCCATTTTATCCACAGGCCCCGGCCTGCGGCGATCTTTTCGCCAGCCACGCCAAATTGCAGGCGAAATACCGCCTGATGAACGGTATTTTTTACATTGTCAACCGGTTATACCCTGTTATCCACGTCGGATCCTTGGCTTTAACCACAAGGATCGCGTCGGGATCCTTGCGATTTACCCCCGAGTCCGTATAATCTTCGCCCTACGTGTGTACCTGGTTCCTTAATGGTGTGTCATTAACCAGACAGGATTCTGCGGTGACCACGGGCCAAGACCGGATTTTACTCCGTATTGGCAGACAACCAGGTAGGCTAGCGCGATGTGAATTGACTCAGGACTGTACAATTATTACAATCCCGCTTCTTTATATATTGCGATTGAGGCGTCGGTCGTCTTCACGCCGAATAGCCAAACGCGTTTACTGATCAGTAATTATTTAAGTTTAGGTAGAAATCGCCATGAAACGCACTTTCCAACCGTCCGTATTGAAGCGCAACCGTAGCCACGGTTTCCGTGCTCGTATGGCCACCAAAAATGGTCGTCAAGTTCTGGCCCGCCGTCGTGCGAAAGGCCGTTCTCGTCTGACTGTTTCTAAGTAATAAAAGCTAACCCGCTGAGTGGTTAAGCTAGCTTTTCCCAGGGAGTTACGTTTGTTAACTCCCACTCATTTCACTTTCGTCTTCCAGCAGCCACAACGGGCTGGCACGCCGCAAATCACCATCCTCGGCCGCCTGAACCAGCTGGGGCATCCCCGCATCGGTCTTACCGTCGCCAAAAAACACGTCAAACGCGCGCATGAACGCAATCGGATCAAACGCCTAACCCGCGAAAGCTTCCGTTTACGTCAGCACGAGTTACCGGCGATGGATTTTGTCGTGGTGGCCAAAAAAGGGATAGCGGATTTGGATAACCGCGCGCTGACGGAAGCTTTGGAAAAATTATGGCGTCGCCACTGTCGCCAGGCTCCCGCATCCTGATCGGGCTGGTGCGGGCTTACCAGCTCGTCATCAGTCCGCTGCTTGGGCCTCGTTGTCGCTTCCAGCCGACATGCTCTCATTACGCAATTGAGGCATTAAGCAGGTTTGGCATGATAAAAGGCAGTTGGTTAGCATTGAAACGCGTATTAAAATGCCACCCCTTGAACCCAGGTGGCGATGATCCCGTGCCGCCGAAACCCGACGATAACAGAGAACACTAACGATGGATTCGCAACGCAATCTTCTCCTCATCGCTCTGCTGTTCGTGTCTTTCATGATCTGGCAAGCCTGGCAAACGGACAATGCTCCGCAACCAGTCGCCCAGACCACGCAACAGACTTCGAACACTGCTACCGGTGATGCCGCAAGCTCAGCAGTTCCAGCCAGTGGTCAGGGTAAACTGATTACCGTTAATACTGACGTGCTGTCGCTGACCATCAACACCCGTGGTGGTGATATCGAGCAGGCTAAACTGTTGGCTTACCCGGACACTCTGGGTTCATCGACGCCATTCCAACTGCTGGAAACCACACCGTCATTTGTTTATCAGGCGCAAAGCGGCCTGACCGGCAGAAACGGCCCGGATAACCCGGCAAACGGCGAACGTCCTCTGTTCCAGGCGGCGCAGGACAGCTACACCCTGCCGGAAGGCCAGGAAGAGCTGCGCATTCCGCTGACCTTTACCGGTAAAGACGGCGCTATCTACACCAAGACTTTCGTGCTCAAGCGTAATCATTACGCGGTTGCTGTTGACTACAACGTCGACAACAAAGGCACCACCCCGCTGGAACTGACCCTGTTCGGCCAACTGAAGCAGACGACCGAGCTGCCTAAGCACCGTGACACCGGCAGCAACAACTTCGCTCTGCACACCTTCCGTGGCGCGGCGTACTCTTCCAGCGAAGACAAATATCAGAAGTATGCGTTCGATAAGGACGAAAACCTGAGTGTCACCACGCAGGGCGGTTGGGTTGCCATGCTGCAACAGTACTTCGCCACCGCATGGGTGCCGGCAACTCAAGGCAGCAACACCTTCTATACCGCCAAACCTGGCGATAACCTGTCCACCATTGGCTTCAAATCTACTCCGGTAGTGGTGCAGCCTGGTGCGCAGCAGCAGCTGAATGCCACCCTGTGGGTGGGTCCGGAACTGCAAGACCAGATGGCCCAACTGGCGCCGCATCTGGATCTGACCGTGGATTACGGTTGGTTGTGGTTCATCTCTCAGCCGCTGTTCAAATTGCTGAAGTTTATCCACGGCTTTATCGGTAACTGGGGCTTCTCAATTATCATCATCACCTTCATCGTGCGTGGCATCATGTACCCGCTGACCAAAGCGCAGTACACCTCGATGGCCAAAATGCGCATGCTGCAGCCAAAACTGCAGGCGATGCGTGAGCGTATCGGTGATGACAAACAGCGCATGAGCCAGGAAATGATGGCGCTGTACAAGTCTGAGAAAGTGAACCCGTTGGGTGGGTGTTTGCCGCTGGTTATCCAGATGCCAATCTTCCTGGCGCTGTACTACATGTTGATGGGCTCGGTTGAGCTGCGCCATGCGCCGTTCGCCCTGTGGATCCATGACCTGTCGGCGCAAGACCCGTACTACATCTTGCCAATCCTGATGGGCGTGACGATGTTCTTCATCCAGAAGATGTCGCCAACCACCGTCACTGACCCGATGCAGCAGAAAATCATGACCTTTATGCCGGTGATCTTCACAGTGTTCTTCCTGTGGTTCCCGTCAGGTCTGGTGCTGTACTACATCGTCAGTAACCTGGTGACCATCCTCCAGCAGCAGCTGATTTACCGCGGCCTGGAAAAACGTGGCCTGCACAGCCGCGACAAGAAAAAGACCTAAGCGTATTGTAGGGGTTCGGCGCGCTGAACCCTTGCAGCAAAAGATAAGAGGCGGTCATTAAGACCGCCTTTTTGCATATTGAATCGTCAGAGAGAATCACTATGAGCACCACCGATACCATCGTAGCCCAAGCCACCCCGCCGGGACGCGGCGGCGTCGGCATTTTGCGTATTTCCGGCCGTGGCGCCAAAGACGTAGCCCAGGCCCTGCTCGGCAAACTGCCGAAGCCGCGTTACGCCGATTACCTGCCGTTCCGTGATGCCGAAGGCGCCACTCTGGACCAGGGCATCGCGCTGTGGTTTCCTGGCCCGAACTCGTTTACCGGCGAAGACGTGCTGGAACTGCAAGGCCACGGCGGGCCGGTTATCCTCGATTTGCTGCTCAAACGCGTACTGGCGCTGCCCGGCGTGCGTATCGCCCGTCCCGGCGAATTTTCCGAGCGTGCCTTCCTTAATGACAAGCTGGATCTGGCGCAGGCCGAAGCGATTGCCGACCTGATCGACGCCAGTTCCGAGCAGGCGGCACGTTCTGCCATGAACTCGCTGCAGGGGGCGTTCTCCACCCGCATCAACCAGCTTGTGGAAGCACTTACTCACCTGCGAATCTATGTAGAAGCAGCGATAGACTTCCCGGATGAGGAAATCGACTTCCTGTCTGACGGTAAAATCGAGGCGCAGCTCAACGGAGTCATGGCCTCTCTTTCCAACGTACGCGCAGAAGCGCGTCAGGGCAGCCTGCTGCGCGAAGGGATGAAAGTGGTGATCGCCGGGCGTCCTAACGCCGGTAAATCCAGCCTGTTGAACGAACTGGCCGGTCGCGAAGCGGCTATCGTCACCGATATCGCCGGCACCACTCGCGACGTGCTGCGCGAGCATATTCACCTCGACGGCATGCCTTTACACATCATCGACACCGCCGGTCTGCGCGAAGCCAGCGACGAAGTGGAGCGTATCGGTATCGAACGTGCGTGGAACGAGATCGAACAGGCCGACCGTGTGCTGTTTATGGTCGATGGCACCACCACCGCGGCAACCGAGCCGGCAGAGATTTGGCCGGAGTTTATGGCACGTCTGCCGCATCGTCTGCCGATCACCGTAGTACGTAACAAAGCCGACATCACCGGTGAACCCTTGGGCATGACAGAAGTAAATGGTCACTCACTTATTCGCCTGTCGGCGCGCACCGGTGAAGGTATCGACCTGCTGCGGGACCACCTGAAGCAGAGTATGGGCTTCACCAGCAATATGGAAGGCGGTTTCCTGGCACGTCGCCGCCACCTGCAGGCGCTTGAGCAAGCAGCCCAGCATCTGGTCGAGGGCAAAGAACAGTTAGTGAGCGCTTACGCGGGGGAGCTGCTGGCCGAAGAATTGCGACTGGCGCAGCAAGCGCTGAGTGAAATCACCGGCGAATTTACCTCAGATGACCTGCTGGGACGCATTTTCTCCAGCTTCTGCATCGGTAAATAAGCGGCGGTAACGTAACAAGCGACCTATTCACGGCCAGGACAAACCTTTGTTCTGGCCGTTTTTCTTTGCCCCGCTCTGCGCCTTGGCTCACAGAGCCGTCATAACTCCCTAGATATACTGGTGGGTCAGGGATCCTTCTCAGGAACGAGCAAAGATGGCATTAACCTTCAAGGTACTGCTGGAAAACCGCCGCGCCGCCAGCGCCAATCCGTCACTGCTGGCCAAGGCAGGCTTAAGCCTGCTGCTTCAGGATGAAACTGCCAGCGTTTTATTTGATACCGGCCCTGACGGCAGTTTCCTGCACAATGCGCGGCTGATGGGCGTAGATCTCTCCACAATAACCGCAACCGTGCTCTCTCATGGCCACTATGACCACTGCGGCGGCGTCACCTGGCTGCCTGA
Organism: Serratia sp. GW822-FHT06D09; assembly: GCF_058799515.1. Taxonomy (NCBI): domain Bacteria; kingdom Pseudomonadati; phylum Pseudomonadota; class Gammaproteobacteria; order Enterobacterales; family Yersiniaceae; genus Serratia; species Serratia sp. GW822-FHT06D09. The sequence goes on along the minus strand of NZ_JBXALO010000007.1, from coordinate 44,590 downwards.
CGGCAGCCGCATTATCTGCCATCCGCAGATCGGTGACGAACGCTATGCGGCGCTGAAGGTACTGGGCCACACCCGCAAAATCAAAAAGCTCTCTTTGGATATCGATTACTCACGCCACCGCATGGAGTACAGCCGCAAACCACTGTCTATCAGCGATCGTTTTATGTGGTCAGGCGAAATCGCAGTACCCGCACCGCGCGCCTATGGAGTGATTGTCGGGGAAAATGCAGGAGTGGACTATGTCATCGACGAAGGCGTGCTGATTTATAAATCCGATCGCGGGCTGGTGATTATTACCGGTTGCGGGCATCGCGGGATCATTCACATCGTGCGTCACTGCCAGAAAATCACTGGGATCGATCGGATCCACGCTTTGATCGGCGGTTTTCATCTGCGCTGCGCGTCGCCGCTCACGCTATGGCGGGTAAGACATTTTCTTCATCAGCAAAAACCAGAGAAATTAATGGGGTGCCATTGCACCGGAACCTGGGGACGCCTGTGGCTACCGGAGGTGATGTCACCCGCGACCGGAGACACTTTCGTGCTGGAATAAGACGTTAACAAGCCAGCTGGTTTTCGCTTCCTGCCACAGAATCTGGCAGGAAGAACCCCCGACAAACGCCTGCTTTCTCCTCCTTCTTGCCAAAATTCACCTAAGCTTATCTCAGCAATTTCCATCAAAGAGATAAGAAAAAATGAATGAACCACTGGATTTACTCGGCGTCGGCCTTGGCCCTTTCAACCTCAGCCTGGCGGCGTTGGCCTATGAAAGTGGTGCACTGAATTATGCCTTTCTCGATCGCAACGCCAGCTTCCGTTGGCATCCCGGCATGCTGCTCCCTTCCGCCTATATGCAGACCTATGTGTTGCAGGACCTGGTTACGGCGGTAACGCCTCGCAGCCAATTCTCCTTTATCAATTACCTGGTCGAGCAGAAAAAAATTTATCGTTTTCTGATTACCGAACAGCAAATTATCAGCCGCGAAGAGTTCTCCGACTATTTGAGCTGGGCCTGTAATAGATTAGAAGGGTTACAGTTTTCGCAGTCGGTTGAAAGCATCGATTTTGACGATGAAAAACAGCTGTTCAAAGTACGCACCCGCGACCAAACCCTGTGGGCGAAGAATATCTGTCTGGGCACCGGCCACGACCCCTGGCTGCCTGAGGAGTTTTATCCGGCGCTGGGTGAAAACTGCCTGCATGCCGCCGAAATCGGCCTGCGTAATCCGGATCTGACCGGTAAGCGGGTGGCGGTGATTGGCGGCGGCCAAAGCGGTGCCGATATTTTTCTGAACGCGCTGCGGGGGCACTGGGGCGAACCGGCACAGCTCGACTGGATTTCCCGTCGGCCCAATTTTCAGCCGCTGGACGAGTCTGCCTTCACCAATGAATATTTCACCCCGGAGTACGTCGATTATTTTTATACGCTGCCGCAGGATATCCGCGAGCGCGAACTCAAGACTCAGAAACTGCCGGCCGACGGTATTAGTAACCATACGCTACGTACTTTGTACCGGGAGCTTTATATGCGTTTCGATGTGATGCACCAGCCGCGCAACGTGCGTCTTTTGCCGCATCGCACTCTGCTGGCGATCGAGCCGACAGGCAAAGGGTTCCAATTGCGCACCCGACACGGTCTTGAAAATCGCCAGGAAGGATTCAATGCCGATGTCGTCATTTTAGCAACCGGTTATCGCCCTTCACTCCCTGCCTATTTAAAACCCCTGTTGCCACGCATTCCTTTCGACGACCAACAACACTTGCCGTTACTGCCCGATTTTAACCTCGAATGGCAGGGGCCTGAGCAGAATCGCATTTATGCGGTGAATGCCGGTATCCACAGCCACGGCAGCGCGGAAGGCGGGCTCAGCCTGATGGCCTGGCGCTCAGCACGCATTCTGAATCATCTGCTCGGTAAACCCCATTTTGATCTGGCACCAAACGCCTCGCTGATCCAATGGTGGAGCGGCGCTGCCCCGGACGATGATATTACTCAAACAAATAAATAGGATAAAACGCATACTGTTTTTTGATGATAAATCCTCGACTTATGCTTAATCTAACTCCCCTGCGTTTTCAGCGACCCCTCTGGTATGGAGTGAATAATGGCGTGTCATTTTGCCCGATGGATCCCCACGTCCACCGCACTGGATACCCGGAGGCTCTCCGCCGAGGTCGTTGCTGCTACCACCGCTTTTTCCATTAAACGCCGCCAACGCTTTCTGCAGGGGCGCATCCTGCTCGCCGAAATGATGTTTTATCTCTACGGTCTGCCGACATTGCCCCCCATCGCTACCACACCTACCGGCCGTCCCTGTTTTGTCGACAACCACCTGCCCGATTTCAGCCTGGCCTACGCCAGCGATACGGTAGGGGTTTTGTTAAGCGATGAAGGCAGGGTGGGGCTGGATATTGAAGTCATGCGCGCACGGGGCGGGCAACAGAAAAGGCTGCAAGACCAATTTCAAACGCCGGCAGAAAGTGCCTGGATCAGTGCGCAATACGATCGGCTGGAGGCGGAAACGCAGCTGTGGAGCATCCGTCAAAGCGTGTTGAAAATTTCCGGCCTGGGTAACAGCGGGCAATCGTCGCTGCTGCTGCACCCTTTTTCCGGCCACCTGCGATCCAGCATCACCCCCCAGGTTCAGGTGATGAGCGATGCCGACGAATATCTGAGCTGGGCTTGCGCGCGCGAACCCAGCCTGGAACGTCTGGTATGCTGGCAGTATGAAGCCAATAAAGGCCTGCAGAAAAACGGCGAGATCTCTCCACGAGCACCGGCCAGTTCCACCCGCTTTATCAAACTGACCAGCCTGGCACTTCACCGCTGACATCGGCCGCTTACCCTGCGACGAACCCCTGAGATAAAACTTTCTTTAACGCATAAATTCCTGCATTAAACTGTAAAGTCAGCTAAATATTCAGCAATCATCTATTCTCTCCTGCAGCTTTGCCCTACTATCTCCTGATGTTCTAAGCTGAATCTGTTCATTCGAAAGGGAGAATCACCATGTCAGACCAAGCATTAAAAATCGTTACCCTGCTCGGCAGCCTGCGTAAAGGCTCGTACAACGCCATGGTCGCCAATGCCCTACCGGGCCTTGCGCCACAAGGCGTCACCATCGAAGCGCTTCCTTCAATCCGTGATATCCCGCTGTATGATGCCGATGTGCAACAGGAAGAAGGTTTCCCTGCTGCAGTGGAAGCGATCGCAGAGCAAATCCGTCAGGCGGACGGCGTTATCATCGTTACCCCGGAATATAACTACTCGGTGCCGGGCGGGTTAAAAAACGCCATCGACTGGCTGTCTCGCCTGCCGAACCAGCCGTTAGCCGGTAAACCCGTAGCCATTCAGACCAGCTCTATGGGACCGATTGGCGGCGCGCGCTGCCAGTATCACCTGCGCCAGATCCTGGTGTTTCTCGATGCCATGGTGATGAACAAACCGGAATTTATGGGCGGCGTGATCCAGAATAAAGTGGATGCTCAGGCTGGGGAGTTGATTGATCAGGGCACGCTGGACTTCCTCACCGGCCAGCTGTCCGCATTCAGTGATTATATTCGTCGACTGAAGTAAGATTATTTTACAGACGCCTTCGGCAGAAAATTGACTGAAGGCGTCATTCTTATGAGAGATCACTTTATAACCCATTAAAATTAAAGTCATAAAATTATGTATTTTCTCATTTTAGCCATATTACTGGCTTTCATCACCAGACCATTATCAGCCGCAGAAATGCGTTATCCCGCCGGAGAAGAGCCGATCGAGCTGCCGGTACATAGCCCTTTGAATGCCCAATACCCACGCACCGCCCAGGGCCAGGAAGACAAAAAGATCGCGGCCATGTCGCTGTACCTGACGCTGATGCGCGAAGACGGGCGGAACATATGGGCCCCCTATCAACTGGCGGCCTCTTCGGCGGAAAAGGGCCAAACCGAACTTGCGGAGCGCTATCTGCAGCTGAGTGCCGATCGCGGGTTGTGGTATTACTACAACCTGTTGGAGGACGACGCTTTCAATAGCATTCAGCACAGCAGGACCTATCAATCAATATTGGCGGTCACCAAAGCCCGCTACCTGCAACATGCGCATTGGTACGAAGGCAAAGCCAGCTACGCCATTCCTGAAGGCACACCGCCTGCCGGCGGCTGGCCAACGGTGGTGTACCTGCATACCTACGGCAAGAGCGCCGGTATCACCCCCGAAGAGCGTTTGTTGTTTAGCGAGATGGGCGTGGCCTATGTTGAGATCAACGGTACCCAGATGCTGTCGGAGAACAGCTTCCGCTGGTCGAATTACAGTGACGAAAGCACCCAAAGCGCGATCCGGCGGGCTTTGCAACCGGCCGCAGAACTAAAACTCAACCCGCAGCAGGTCTACCTCACCGCCCGTGGGCAAGGAGCGCTGCACGCGGCCAATCTGCTGGCCAAATATCCCCAGCTATATGCCGGCGCGATGCTGATCGCCCCCAATGGTGAGATCAAGCAGGCCCAGCAATCGCTGGCGACCAATAAGCGCTTGGTGGTGGCGTATTACGATCGGCAAAACTTCAGCGATCAGGCGCTGGCGATGCATTTCGCCAATTTGTTCAGTGAGAATAACCAGGTAGAAACGCTGCATTTTTCTCAGGGAGAGAACCCTGACGGCGGCTGGCAGGCCCGTTTTAAACGGCCTTTACAGTGGATGTTGCAGCAGGCGCCCGACGCAACGCCGGGTGCCTAAAAGATAACAGGGCCGACCAGCGTCGGCCCTTGCCGTATTAATGGCCGTCTACAAACACAATTTTCAGCACAAACAGCAGCGCCACCACCACCACGCATGGGCTGATTTCGCGCCAGCGACCGGTCCCCAGCTTCATCACGCAATAGGAAATAAAGCCGAGCGCAATGCCTTCGGTGATCGAGAAGCTGAATGGCATCATCACTGCCGTGACGAACGCCGGAACGGCTTCGGTCAGGTCATCCCACTTCACCCGCGCCAAACTTGATGTCATCAGCACGCCAACGTAGATCAGCGCGCCGGCTGCGGCATAAGCCGGCACCATACCCGCCAACGGCGACAGGAAAATCACCAACAGGAACAGGATACCGGTTACCACAGCGGTCAGGCCGGTACGGCCGCCGACAGACACCCCGGCGGAGCTTTCAATGTAGGCGGTAACCGAAGAAGTGCCGACAAAGGAACCGGCTACCGAACTGATGCTGTCGACATACAGCGCCTGCTTCATGCGCGGGAACTTACCCTTGTCGTCAGTCAGCCCGGCCTTGTCGGTTACGCCAATCAAGGTACCAGAGGAGTCAAACAGGTTGACCAGCATAAAGGAGAAAATCACCCCGGCCAGCCCAATATTCAGCGCCCCGGCCAGATCAACCTGACCCACTACCGACGTGATGTTAGGAGGCATCGAGAATACGCCGCCGTATTTCACATCGCCCAACGCCCAGCCGATCAGCGTGGTCACCACGATAGAAATCAGCACTGCCGCATGGAAGTTACGTGAAGACAATACCGCGATGATAAAGAAGCCCAGCGCACCCAGCAGCACGTTGTGCGATGTCAGACTGCCGATGGTCACCAGCGTGTCCGGGTTAGCCACCACGATACCGGCATTTTTCAGCCCCATCATGCCGATAAACAGACCGATACCGCTGGTAATGCCCACCCGCAGGCTCATCGGAATATTGGCAATCATCCAGTAGCGTACGCGGAAAATGGTCAGCAGCAATAAACCGACTGCCCCCCAGAAAATGGCACCCATGCCGATCTGCCATGAGATGCCCATTGCACCGACCACCACAAACGCGAAGAACGCATTGAGGCCCATCGCCGGTGCCAGCGCTACCGGCAGGTTCGCCAGCAGGCCCATGAAAATGCTGCCGAAAGCGGCAATCAGACAGGTTGTCACGAACACCGCCTGCGTATCCATGCCCGCCGCGCCCAGGATTTGGGGGTTAACGAACACGATATACACCATGGTCAAAAAGGTAGTAATACCGGCAATCGTTTCCGTACGCGCCGTAGTGCCATGTTGCTTGAGTTTAAACACGCGCCCAAGCAAGCCTTGCTCGACGTCAAGGCCAGATACTGGTTTGCTCATTATCAGAATTCCGAAGAGGGGAATGGACAGTCGCCAGCTATCCTATACCCAAAATAATTGGAGTCGCATCACGGCGGCAAGAACGCGAATCCCCAAGAGCTTACTCAAGTAAGTGACTGGGGTGAGCGTTCGCAGCCAACACAGATGCGGTTTCAAGTATGCCGGGTATATAACAAAAAGTCAGGGTTTTGATGCTGATCACAGGTTTTTTTCGCCGTCTTTACGGCTATAAACCCCAACAGGTTGTATTTGCTGATATTCATCGGAAAACCAGGATTCAGGAGTCGCAATCCTGCCTGATGCGGTTAAAGTGGCATTATCGCTGTTGACTCGAAGGACACTGACGCTGATGAACCAGATTGACTGTATTTTGTTTGATTGCGACGGCACGCTGGTGGACAGCGAAGTGCTGTGCAGCAAAGCCTATGTGCACATGTTTGCCCACTTCGGCATCCACCTGTCGCTGGACGACGTGTTCAGAAGATTCAAAGGAGTGAAGCTGTACGAAATTATCGAACAGGTTAATGCAGAACAGGGCACCACGCTGGCAAAGGAAGAGCTTGAACCGCTGTACCGCCAGGAAGTGGCCCGCTTGTTCGATAGCGAGCTGCAACAAATCGCCGGGGCGCGTGAACTGCTGGCGCAGGTGAAGGTGCCGATGTGCACCGTTTCCAACGGCCCGGTCAGCAAAATGCAACACTCGCTCGGCCTGACCGATATGCTGCACTATTTTGATGACCGGTTGTTCAGCGGCTATGACATCCAACGCTGGAAGCCGGATCCGGCCATTGTGTTCCACGCCGCCGAAAAAATGCAGGTGCCGGTGGAGCGCTGCATCCTGGTGGACGATTCCGCCGCCGGAGCACAGGCAGGGATCGCCGCCGGGATCCCGGTGTTTTACTTCTGCGCCGATCCGCACAATAAACCTATCGATCACCCCTTGGTCACCGTATTCGACAATCTGGCGCAATTGCCGGCGCTCTGGCGTGAACGCGGCTGGCAGCTGACTAACTAGCCGGCAACGGCGGTTTGTTGCGCCACCAGCGCCATGACCGTTTTACAGCCCGGGTCTGCGGGCTGTAGCGGCGATTGATCGCATTGGCCAGCAGATCCAACGCCAGGCAGAACACGAAGTACACCAACGCGATAAACAGGAATACCTCCATCGGATACACCATGCTGCGGTTGTTGACCTGTGTCGCCAGAAAGGTCAGCTCACTGACACCAACGATATAGGCCAGGGAGGTGTCCTTGATCAGCGAAATCCACTGGTTGATAAACGACGGCACCATCATGCGCAGCGCCTGCGGCAGCACTATCAACCACAGCGTTTGCCAGCGGGTTAGCCCCAACGATAACCCGGCCTGCCACTGCCCCGGCCCGATGGCGGCAATGCCGGCTTTCACCGCATGCGCCAGATAGGCGGAGGCGATCAACGCCAGAGCGCAAACCACCGTGGTAATTTCCGGAATATCTACGCCAAAAACGATGGGCAGCAGGAAATAGGTCCAGAAAATCAGCATGATCACCGGAATTGCGCGGAAAAAGCCCAAAACCGCCGCCAACAGCCCGGCCACCACGCCGCGTGACATCGCCAATGCCACCCCCAACAGCGTACCGAGAATAGCCGAAGCCACCCCCGCCATCAGGCTGATAGCCAGTGTCAGCGCCGCGCCCCCCAGCGGCCCATCCGGCCAGGTGCCCCACAGCAGATATCCCAGGTTGTCGTAAATGATGCTGAAATCCATCTTAATGTCCTCCCAGCGGTTTACGCTGCTGCCGCCACATGCCCCAGCCTTCCAATAGCGCAATGATGGCGATATACAACACCGTCGCCACGCCAAAGGCCTGGAAGGTGCGTAGCGTCTCGGTTTCTACCTGACGCGAAGCATAGGAAAGTTCAGCGACGCCGATCGCCATGGTCAGCGAGGAGTTTTTTATTACGTTCATGTATTGGCCCAGTAGCGGCGGCATGGCAATTTTCAGCGCCTGCGGCAGCACCACATAACGCATGGCCTGCCATCCGGTCAGCCCCAGCGCGTTGGCGGCGTACTTTTGTCCGCTGGCGACACCACGGATGCCGGAGCGGATCTCTTCAGCGATAAAAGCGGTGGAGTAAAGCGTCAGGCCGAAGAACCCGGCCAGAAATTCAAATGAGGGCCACTCAAGCGGGCCGATGTGGTGTGGCGTATTCAGCCACTGCATGGCGGCAGACGGCAAAATCTGCCCGGCGGCGAAATACCAGAAGAACAGCTGCACCAGCAGCGGCGTATTGCGAAACAATGAGCTGTAACCGACCGCCAGCCAACGCAGCACCCTCAGGCGGCTGTCCCGCATCGCCGTCAGTAAAAACCCCAACAGCGTGGCTGCCAGGCTCGCACAGGCGGAAAGCCACAGCGTCAGCAGGAAGCCATCCCATAACCAGCTCAGATACTGCGGCGCCAGCAGCCAGTCTGAGAGTTGTTGCAGATTCATGCCTAATCCTTGTTTTGCACCATGCGCCAAGGGCGCAGCAAGCTGCGCCCCTCCGTTCTGACTTCACGACCCCGCAGAATCAGGCCTTAGGCTGCTGATCCAGGGGTGCGATGGTGAAATCGCCGCGCGGTTGAGCCGTTTTGGTTTCCGGCCCGAACCAGCGATTGTAGATTTTCACCGCTTCGCCGTCTTTTTCCAGTTTGATCAGCGTGTCGTTAACGCTGGCGGTCAGGCGATCTTCGCCTTTGGGAATGCCGACTCCCTGGTACTCTTTGGTAATGCTGAACGGCGAGATCTCGAAGTCAGCTTTCTGGGCGGCCGGCAGGTTGCCGAGCAGGCCCACCAGCTTGGCGTCATCCTGGGTGATCGCCTGCACGTTACCGTTACGCAGCGCCACGAACGCCAGCGGGGTATCGTCGTAAGAGATCACTTTCGCCGTCGGATAATGTTCACGCAGGGTAATTTCCTGCACCGTGCCTTTGTCCGCGCCAATGCGCAGCTTTTTGATGTCTTCCGGGGTTTTCAGTACGCCTTTATGGGCGATAAATTTCTGGCCGGTGGCGAAATACGGCACGCTGAAGTTCACTTCCTTGGCACGCTCGTCGGTAATGGTGAAGTTAGCGGCAATCAGGTCGACCTTTTTCGAGACCAGCAAAGGAATACGGTTGGCCGGGTTGGTGGCTCGCAGCTCAACCTTCACGCCCAGCGCTTTGCCGATCGCATCGGCGACATCCACATCGTAACCCACCAGCTTTTTGCTTTGCGGGTCGATATAACCGAACGGCGGATTGCTGTCGAACACCGCGATACGCACTACGCCGGCTTTCTTGATGTCGTCGAGTTTGTCCGCATGCGCGGCACCGGTGGCGAGGCTGGTCAGGCTGGCTAATAAGGTTAAGGCCAAAGCGCGATGTTTCATGGGGAGCTCCTAAGGGTTGATGTCCTGCTGGCTGCTAAGCTAGCAAGACCCTCTTAGGTCAGGAAATAATATAAAAAGCTATATTTATAACCTTTTTGTCTTTAAGGGTTTTAAACAGCATAAAGGCGCAGTTTTCTGCGCCTTCAGGGGTAACTCTCGGGGGAAATTACTCTTTTTTATCGTCTTTTCCGTCGGATGACAGCAGCTTTTCCAGCGCGTCGCCACCGATATGACGGAAGTCCTGACCTTTGACGAAATAGAAGATAAATTCGCAAATGTTCTGGCAGCGGTCACCGATACGCTCGATCGAACGGGCACAGAATAACGCGGTCAGCACGCTTGGGATAGTACGCGTATCTTCCATCATGTAGGTCATCAACTGGCGTACGATGCCCTCATATTCCTGATCGACCTTCCGGTCTTCGCGGTAAATGCGGATAGCTTCATCCAAATCCATGCGCGCGAAGGCGTCCAGCACGTCGTGCAGCATCTGCACGGTATGGCGACCAAGCGACTCCAGGCTGACCAGCAGTGGCTGGTGCTGGTGCGAGAATTTCTCCAGCGCGGTGCGGCAAATCTTGTCCGCCACGTCGCCGATGCGTTCCAGCTCGGAAATGGTTTTGATGATCGCCATCACCAGACGCAGGTCGCTGGCGGTCGGCTGGCGTTTGGCGATGATCCGCACGCAGGCTTCGTCAATCGCCACTTCCATCATATTGACCTTGGCGTCGCCTTCGATCACGCGTTTGGCCAATTCACCGTCCTGATTGTGCATCGCGGTGATAGCGTCGGTCAGTTGCTGTTCCACCAGCCCGCCCATGGTCAATACCTGGGTGCGGATATGCTCCAGTTCTGCGTTGAACTGGCCGGAAATGTGCTTATTTAAATTCAGGTTATCCATGATGCATCCTATCAACCATAACGGCCGGTGATGTAGTCTTCGGTCTGTTTTTTCTGTGGCGCGGTGAACAGGTTATCAGTATCACTGAACTCGATCAGTTCGCCCAGATACATAAATGCCGTGGAGTCGGAGCAACGCGCGGCCTGCTGCATGTTGTGGGTTACGATCACCACGGTGTAGTCAGACTTCAGTTCGCTGATCAGCTCTTCAATCTTACCGGTGGAAATCGGATCCAGCGCCGAGCAAGGTTCGTCCAGCAATAACACGTCCGGACGAATGGCAATGCCGCGGGCGATGCACAGACGTTGCTGCTGGCCACCCGACAGGCTGTAACCGCTCTGGTGCAGCTTGTCCTTGGTTTCGTTCCACAGCGCCGCCTTGGTCAAGGCCCACTGCACACGCTCATCCATGTCGGCACGTGACAGCTTTTCAAACAGGCGCACGCCGAAGGCGATATTGTCGTAAATCGACATCGGGAACGGCGTCGGCTTCTGGAACACCATGCCGACCTTGGCACGCAGCAGTGCGATATCCGAGTTGTCGGTCAGAATGTTCTGCCCATCCAGCAGAATGCCACCTTCGGCACGCTGCTCGGGGTACAGCTGATACATTTTGTTGAAGGTGCGCAGCAGGGTAGATTTGCCGCAGCCGGACGGGCCGATAAACGCGGTGACCTTGTTCTTGGCGATATCCAGCGTGATGTTTTTCAGCGCATGGAATTTGCCATAGTAGAAGTTCAGATCGCGTACCTGAATTTTGCTGCTGGAAGCGTCAGTAACCATACTCATCAAGACTTCTCTCTTTTTATCAGCGCCGCCACGGCAGCGCTCAAAATTTTATGAATGCTTTTTCTTGGCGAAAACCACACGCGCCAGGATATTCAGTAGCAGTACGCACAGGGTTATCAACAGCACCCCGGCCCAGGCCAGCTCTTGCCATTCGGCGAACGGGCTCATGGCGAATTTGAAAATGGTCACCGGCAGGTTGGCGATCGGCTGCATCAGATCGGTGCTCCAGAACTGATTCGACAGCGAGGTAAACAGCAACGGTGCGGTTTCCCCTGCGATACGCGCAATCGCCAGCAGCACGCCGGTGATGATGCCGGAGACCGAGGCTTTCAACGTGATGGCGGAAATCATGCGCCATTTCGGCGTGCCCAGCGCATAAGCGGCTTCGCGCAGCGTATCCGGCACCAGCTTCAGCATATTCTCGGTGGTACGGATCACGATCGGTACCTGCAACAGCGCCAACGCGATGATCCCGGCCCAACCGGAGAAGTGTTCCATCTTCGCCACCACGATGGTGTACACGAACAGGCCCACAACAATCGACGGTGCCGATAACAGAATGTCGTTAATAAAACGGATGACTTCCGCCAGCCAGGATTTACGGCCATATTCCGCCAGGTAAATCCCCGCCATGATGCCCAGCGGCGTACCGAACACGGTAGCCCACAGGATCAACAGGCCGCTACCGGCGATGGCGTTTGCCAGGCCACCGCCCGCGGTATTCGGCGGCGGAGTCATTTCGGTGAACAGCGCCAGCGACATGCCGTCGATGCCCTTGGTCACGGTGGAGAACAGGATCCACACCAGCCAGAACAGGCCAAACACCATGGTCGCCATCGACAGGAACAGCGCCAGTCGGTTCTTCTGGCGGCGCCAGGCCTGCATTTTGCGGCGGCTTTCCAGCAGCGCTACGCTATTTTGCATATCCATAGTCGTCACGTTAGCGTCCCTCACTCTTTGCCAGGCGCATCACCATCAGCTTCGACAGCGCCAGCACGATAAAGGTGATAACAAACAGAATCAGCCCCAACTCCATCAACGCGGCGGTGTGCACGCCCGACTCCGCTTCGGCGAATTCGTTGGCCAGTGCAGAGGTGATGCTGTTGCCCGGCATATACAGTGAAGCGCTGTCGAGCTGGTAGGTATTACCGATGATGAAGGTCACCGCCATGGTTTCCCCCAGCGCACGGCCCAAGCCGAGCATTACACCGCCAATCACGCCATTCTTGGTAAACGGCAATACGATGCGCCAAATCACTTCCCAGGTGGTGCAGCCGATGCCATAGGCCGACTCTTTCATCATCACCGGGGTTTGTTCGAACACGTCGCGCATTACGGCGGCGATATAAGGAATAATCATAATCGCCAGGATCACCCCGGCAGCCAGAATACCGATACCGAACGCCGGGCCAGAGAACAGCTCACCGACAATCGGAATGCCGGACAGCACCTCGCCAACCGGGGTCTGGAAATATTCGGCAAACAGCGGGGCGAACACGAACAGGCCCCACATGCCATAAACGATACTCGGGATCGCCGCCAGCAGTTCAATGGCGATACCCAGCGGGCGCCTCAGCCAGTTTGGTGCCAGCTCGGTCAGGAACAGCGCAATGCCGAAGCTGACGGGTACGGCGATAATCAATGCGATCAGCGAGGTGACGACGGTGCCGTAGATCGGTACCAGGGCGCCAAACTGCTCAGCAGGCGCGTCCCATTCTTTGGTCCACAGGAAGGAGAAACCGAATTTCTGTATGCTCGGCCAGGAGGCGAAGATCAGCGAAACAATAATGCCGCCCAGCAACAATAGGGTAATCAGCGCCGCCAGTTTAACCAGCGCGCTGAAGATGACGTCACCATTTTTACTCGGTGCTTTAATGGTCGGCTTGTACTCAGCCATAGATCACTCTCTGTGTTAACCCTGGCAGGCCCAACCTGAATTGAGCCCTGAAAAACTGAGTGGGGCGCGCCGAATCACGCGCCCCTGCGTTGTTAGTACAGCGCTTTACCGGAACTGTCTTTTACGTTGGTTTTCCATGCTGCACGCACCTGCTCGATAACTTCGTTCGGCAGCGTGGCGTAATCCAGGTCGTTAGCCTGCTTGGCGCCGGTTTTATACGCCCAGTCAAAGAACTTCAGAACTTCGGTGCCCTGAGCCGGGTTTTTCTGCTCTTTGTGCACCAGGATGAAGGTGGTGGAGGTGATTGGCCAGGCGTTGTCACCTTTCTGGTTAGTCAGGTCCTGGGCGAAGGTTTTGCTCCAGTCAACGCCTTTAGCGGCGGCGCTGAAGCTCTCTTCTGTTGGGCTAACCGCTTTGCCGTCGGCAGAAATCAGCTTGGTGTAGGCCAGGTTGTTTTGTTTGGCATACGCGTATTCAACGTAACCGATGGAGCCTGGCAGACGCTGTACGAATGCGGCGATGCCGTCATTGCCCTTGCCGCCCAGACCGGTTGGCCAGTTAACGGTAGAACCTGCACCGATTTTCTCTTTCCACTGCGCGTTGGCTTTAGACAGATAGCTGGTGAACACGAAAGAGGTGCCTGAACCGTCCGCGCGACGAACAACCGCAATGTTCTGATCCGGCAGCTTGACGCCTGGGTTCAGCTTGGTGATCGCCGGGTCGTTCCATTTTTTCACGTTGCCCAGGTAGATATCACCCAGGGTTTTCCCATCCAGGGTCAGCTCACCGGATTTGATGCCCGGGATGTTAACGGCCAGCACCACGCCACCGATCACGGTAGGGAACTGGAACAGGCCATCGGCCGCCAGCTTGTCATCACTCAAAGGTGCATCGGAGGCACCAAAGTCAACGGTATTGGCGACGATTTGCTTCACGCCACCAGAAGAGCCGATGCCCTGATAGTTAACTTTGTTGCCGGTTTCTTTCTGATAAGAATCTGCCCACTTGGCATAAACCGGAGCGGGGAATGTCGCACCTGCACCGGTCAGGCTAGCAGCAGCGAACGCGGACACGGCGGTCAGGGAGAAAGTCGCTGCCACAATACTGGCGACGGTGGTACGCATCAGTTTCATAATCCCTCCTAATGGGATATTCAAAAATCGACTTTGAGTCGTTTTCATCAGAGTAAGTATTGCTGCAGGAGGGAAAATAGGACAGTTTGGTGACAGTAAAATGTACGAAATATGACAGTTATATTACAGTGAGAGCACGGATGTGATTACTCTATAAAAATCAAACCATTAAACATAAAACCACTCAGTAATTAATCAATAAAAAAACCCTTTCCATCGCCGCTATCCGTTTGAATATGACAACTTTTATCTCCGCTGTAGCACTCTTGTCATATTTGATCCCGTTATGAAAAAAGCCGGCACAGTGGCCGGCTTTTAGAGATTAACAGCAGCGGATTACTCTACGGTGACAGACTTAGCCAGGTTACGCGGCTGGTCAACATCGGTACCTTTGATCAACGCCACATGGTAAGACAGCAGCTGCAACGGCACGGTGTAGAAGATAGGGGCCACGATTTCTTCTACGTGCGGCAATGGAATGATGGTCATCCCTTCGCTGCTGACGAAACCGGCATCCTGATCGGCGAACACGTACAGCTGGCCACCGCGCGCGCGAACTTCTTCGATGTTGGATTTCAGTTTTTCCAACAGTTCGTTGTTCGGCGCCACCACGATCACCGGCATATCGGCATCGATCAACGCCAGCGGGCCGTGCTTCAATTCACCGGCCGCATAGGCTTCCGCGTGAATGTAGGAGATCTCTTTCAGCTTCAGCGCACCCTCCATGGCAATCGGGTACTGATCGCCACGGCCGAGGAACAGCGCGTGGTGCTTGTCGGAGAAGCCCTCCGCCAGCGCTTCAATGCTTTTGTCCAGCGACAGCATCTGTTCGATACGCGCCGGCAACGCCTGCAGGCCGTGTACGATTTCATGCTCAACGCTTTCCGCCATGCCTTTCAGACGGCCCAAACGCGCCACCAGCATCAACAACACCGCCAACTGGGTGGTGAAGGCCTTGGTAGAGGCCAC
Organism: Serratia sp. GW822-FHT06D09; assembly: GCF_058799515.1. NCBI lineage: Bacteria > Pseudomonadati > Pseudomonadota > Gammaproteobacteria > Enterobacterales > Yersiniaceae > Serratia > Serratia sp. GW822-FHT06D09. The sequence goes on along the minus strand of NZ_JBXALO010000007.1, from coordinate 29,410 downwards.
GCCAATTTCGGTCCCGGCCTTGGTCATCAGCGCCAAATCGGATTCACGCACCAGCGAAGAACCGGCCACGTTACACACCGCCAACGAACCGAGGTAGCCCAATTCCTTCGACAGGCGCAGCGCCGCCAGGGTATCGGCGGTTTCGCCGGACTGTGACAGCGTGATGATCAGGCTGCCCGGACGCACGGCAGATTTGCGGTAACGGAATTCAGACGCGATCTCGACGTCGCAAGGCACACCGGCCAGAGATTCGAACCAATAGCGAGCAACCATGCCAGAGTGGTATGACGTACCGCAGGCAATGATCTGCACATGCTGCACCTTCGCCAGCAGCTCATCGGCTCGCGGGCCCAGCTCGCTCAGGTTGATTTGGCCATGGCTGAAACGCCCTTCCAGGGTGTTTTTCAGCGCCAGCGGCTGTTCGTAAATCTCTTTTTGCATGTAATGGCGGTAAGCGCCTTTATCACCGGCGTCGTATTGCACTTGAGATTCAATCTCAGGGCGTTCAACGGCGTTACCCTGTTTGTCGAAAATGTTGACGGTGCGGCGGGTCATTTCCACCACGTCGCCTTCTTCCAGGAAGATAAAGCGACGGGTCACCGGCAGCAGCGCCAGTTGGTCGGATGCCAAGAAGTTTTCACCCACGCCGCGGCCGATCACCAGCGGGCTGCCGGAACGCGCTGCCACCAGCACGCTCGGGTCGCGGCTATCCATTACCACGGTGCCGTAGGCGCCACGCAGCTGTGGGATCACGCGCTGCACCACTTCCAGCAAGCTGCCGCCCTGGCGCTGTTCCCAATGCACCAGGTGAGCAATCACCTCGGTATCGGTCTCGGAGCTGAAGTGATAGCCCCGTTCGATCAGCAATTCACGCAGCGGTTCGTGGTTTTCGATGATGCCGTTATGCACCACGGTAATGTAATCAGAAACATGCGGGTGCGCATTCGCTTCGGTAGGTTCACCGTGCGTTGCCCAGCGGGTGTGAGCAATACCGGTGCCGCCGTGCAAGGGATGTTGTTCCGCGGCTTCGGCCAGTTTATTGACCTTGCCCACGCGGCGTAAACGGTTAACGTTGCCTTCCGCATCCACCACTGCCAAACCGGCTGAGTCATAGCCACGGTACTCAAGGCGGCGTAAACCTTCCAACAGGATCTCTGCAATATCACGTTGCGCTACTGCGCCTATAATTCCACACATCAGTTGTATTCCTAATTAAACGCCTTTCGGGGCGCTTTCGATGTCTTGACCTGATTTTGCCGGTTTTTACCGTGCGTCCCCGAGCCTGTAGAGAATGGGGATTATTATGTTTTGTATTGGGCTCTACATTGGAGCGCAATACAAAACATATTCTTTCTACTACATGCTGCCGCCCAATAGATTTCGAGTTGCAGCTAGGCGGCAAATGTCAGGATCCCCAGGAGCTTACTCAAGTAAGTGACTGGGGTTCTGGCATGAAGCCAACAACGCTGCAGCTCGAAAGATGAAGGGCTATCTCTTTTTCACCGGACGCTGCCAACCCTGAATGTGCACCTGCTTAACGCGGCTCAGCACCAGTTCGTCCTCGCCGATATCACGGGTAACCGTAGTGCCAGCGGCGATGGTAGAGCCTTTGCCGACGGAGACCGGTGCCACCAGTTGGGTATCGGAACCAACAAACACGCCGTCGCCAATAATGGTTTTATGCTTGTTGGCGCCATCATAGTTACAGGTGATAGTACCGGCGCCGATATTCACATCGTCACCAATCTCGGCATCGCCCAGATAGCTCAGATGGCCCGCCTTGGAACCTTTGCCCAAGCGTGCTTTTTTCATTTCGACGAAGTTACCGACATGGGCGCCCACCGCCAGCTCTGCCCCCGGACGAAGACGGGCGAATGGCCCCACGGTGCATTCCGCTGCCAGCACCGCATCTTCCAATACGCTATACGGGCTGATCTCGCAGTCGTCGCCAATTACGCAGTTTTTCAGCACGCAGCCGGCACCGATTTTCACGCGGTCGCCCAGCTTGACCGAACCTTCAATAATCACGTTGGCATCAATAGAGATGTCGCGACCGTGCACAAGTTCCCCGCGCAGATCAAAACGCGCCGGATCCAACAGCATTACGCCGGCCAGCAGCAACTTTTCAGATTGTTCTGCCTGATAAATGCGCTCAAGTCGCGACAGCTGCAGGCGGTTATTCACGCCTTCCACTTCACTCAGGCGAGATGGATGGACCGCCTCAATTTTCTTGCCGTCGGCATGTGCCAACGCGATGATATCGGTGATATAGAACTCACCCTGCGCGTTGTCGTTGTTCAACATCCCCAGCCAGCGCTTCAGATCGCGCCCGTTGGCCACCAGGATACCGGTATTGATTTCATTGATCTGACGCTGGGCTTCGCTGGCATCCTTGTGCTCAACAATTCCCACCACCGTATCCTGCTCGCGCACGATACGACCGTAACCGCTTGGATCAGCCAGTTTTACGGTCAGCAGACCAATACCGCCCTGTGGCTTCGCCGCCAGCAGGCGCTGCAGGGTATCGACAGAGATCAGCGGAACGTCACCGTACAGCATCAGCACGTCTTCATCATCGGCAAAATGCGGTGCAGCCTGCTGCATGGCGTGGCCGGTCCCCAACTGCTCGGCCTGCAGCACCCAGTTCAGCGCACTGTCGGTCAGGGTCTTTTTCAGCAACTCACCGCCGTGGCCGTAGACCAAATGGACGTTGTGCGCGCCCAGTTTCATCGCGGCATCAATGACGTGCTGCACCATCGGCTTACCGGCCAATGGATGTAACACCTTGGGAAGATCGGAATACATGCGTGTTCCCTTGCCCGCGGCGAGGATCACCACACTCATTGCGCTGTTCGACATAAGCAACCTGATAACTCCATTTTGATAGACGAAAGTAGAACTCTTTAGTGACGATATTACTACATATTTCTCTGCACGAACCCGGCGCAGGCCATGGGGCACTAGGCGCGCCACAGTTAACATTCAGATAACCCCAGTCTGGGTGGAACTGTCGGCGATCGGAGACATTTTTAGCCTCTCTCGAGGGTTATACATCACAATGCCCACCGGGTTGAAACGCTTATTTTAAAGCAAAAAAAAAGCGACCAAATAGGCCGCTTTCTTAATTTTGGTTGCGTTATGCACGCGCCAAAATGTTACATCGCTCTTCTGGTGAGCTCGATAACGCGCAGTTTTGCGATCGCTTTCGCCAGTTCCGCAGATGCCTGAGCATAGTCGACATCGCCATGAGAGCTACGGATGTGCTCTTCAGCTTTACGCTTAGCTTCCAGCGCTCTCGCTTCGTCGAGGTCCGTTCCACGGATGGCAGTGTCCGCCAACACGGTGACCACGCTCGGCTGTACCTCAAGGATACCGCCGGACAGGTAGATGAACTCTTCTTCACCGTGCTGTTTAACAATACGCACCATGCCAGGCTTGATGGCAGTCAGCAGCGGCGCATGGCCAGGGAAAATCCCCAGTTCGCCTTCGCTACCTGTCACCTGGATCTTTTGCACCAGGCCGGAAAACATATGTTTTTCCGCGCTGACTACATCCAGATGGTAAGTCATAGCCATATCACCCTCCTCTCAAGGCGTTACAGTTTCTTGGCTTTTTCCACTGCTTCTTCAATGGCGCCAACCATGTAGAACGCTTGTTCAGGCAGGTGGTCATAGTCGCCGTCCATAATGCCTTTGAAACCACGAATGGTGTCTTTCAGCGATACGAACTTGCCCGGAGAACCGGTGAAGACTTCTGCCACGAAGAACGGCTGAGACAGGAAGCGTTGGATTTTACGCGCACGGGATACGACCAGTTTGTCATCTTCTGACAGCTCGTCCATACCCAGGATTGCGATGATATCTTTCAGTTCCTGGTAGCGTTGCAGAATAGACTGCACGCCACGCGCTACATCGTAGTGCTCCTGGCCAACTACCAGCGGATCCAGCTGACGGCTGGTGGAATCCAGCGGGTCAACGGCCGGGTAGATACCCAGAGAAGCGATATTACGGCTCAGTACCACGGTTGCATCCAAGTGAGCAAAGGTGGTGGCTGGTGACGGGTCAGTCAAGTCATCCGCAGGAACGTAAACGGCCTGTACGGAAGTGATAGAACCGGTCTTGGTAGAGGTGATACGTTCTTGCAGAACGCCCATCTCTTCCGCCAGCGTTGGCTGATAACCTACCGCAGATGGCATACGGCCCAGAAGTGCGGACACTTCGGTACCGGCCAGGGTATAACGGTAAATGTTATCAACGAACAGCAGAACGTCGCGGCCTTCGTCACGGAATTTCTCCGCCATGGTCAGACCGGTCAGAGCAACGCGCAGACGGTTACCCGGTGGCTCGTTCATCTGGCCGTAAACCAGGGATACTTTGTCCAGTACGTTGGAGTCGTTCATTTCGTGGTAGAAGTCGTTACCCTCACGAGTACGCTCACCCACGCCTGCAAACACGGAATAACCGGAGTGCTCGATCGCGATGTTACGGATCAGCTCCATCATGTTTACGGTTTTACCCACACCAGCACCACCGAACAGACCAACTTTACCGCCCTTAGCGAACGGACAAATCAGGTCCATAACCTTGATACCGGTTTCCAGCAGATCCTGGGAGTTGGACAAATCTTCGTAGCTTGGCGCCGGACGGTGAATCGCCCAACGTTCTTCTTCGCCGATGTCGCCTTTCATGTCGATTGGTTCACCCAATACGTTCATGATACGGCCCAGGGTAGCTTTACCTACCGGTACTTCAATTGGGTGTTCCAGATCGTTCACTTTCAGACCGCGGCGCAGACCATCTGAGGTCCCCATCGCGATACAGCGAACTACGCCACCGCCCAACTGCTGCTGAACTTCCAGCACCAGCTTCTCGGTACCGTTTTCTACCTCAAGAGCATTGTACACTTTTGGTACGGCATCCTGAGGGAACTCGACGTCCACTACGGCGCCGATTACCTGGATAATCTTTCCAGTAGCCATCTTGAATCCTCTACGTAATTCGTAAACCTAGCTTAAACCGCGGAGGCTCCCGAAACGATCTCGGTGAGTTCCTGAGTGATGCTGGCCTGACGAGCCTTGTTGTATACCAACTGCAGCTCTTTGATCAGGCTACCGCCGTTATCGGTTGCGGCTTTCATCGCTACCATTCGTGCGGCCTGCTCGCTGGCCAGGTTTTCCACGACGCCCTGATAAACTTGCGATTCCACATAGCGGCGCAGCAAGGTATCAAGCAGCACTTTTGGATCGGGTTCATACAGGTAATCCCAAGATTTTTTCTTCAGCTCACCGTCATCGGAAGGCGGCAACGGCAGCAGCTGAATAATCTGTGGTTCCTGGGACATCGTATTGATAAATTTGTTGCTGACAATGTACAGCTTGTCCAAACGACCTTCGTCGTAGGCTTGCAGCATCACTTTCACCGGACCGATCAGTTCCGACAGGGAAGGTTTATCCCCCATGCCGGTAACCTGGGCAACCACGTTGCCGCCCACGGAACCAAAGAAAGAGGCCGCTTTAGAGCCAATCAGCGCCAAATCAACTTCAACGCCTTTTTCGGACCAGCCTTTCATCTCTGCCAACAGACGCTTGAACAGGTTGATGTTCAAGCCGCCACAGAGACCACGGTCAGTAGACACCACCAGATACCCGACGCGCTTAACGTCACGCTCATCCAGGTACGGGTGCTTATATTCCAGATTACCCAACGCAAGGTGACCAATCACTTTGCGCATGGTCTCTGCATAAGGACGGCTGGCCGCCATGCGTTCCTGCGATTTACGCATTTTGGAGGCGGCGACCATTTCCATCGCTTTAGTGATCTTTTGCGTGTTTTGCACGCTCGCGATCTTACTACGTATCTCTTTTGCGCCGGCCATCTCTGCTTCTCCTCATTGCCAGACGGCCTGCTGTCTTTCAACTGCAGGCCGCTGAGCGTTACCAGGACTGGGTTTTCTTGAAGGTCTCGAGGACGGCTTTCAGTTTGCCCTCGATCTCATCGTTGAAATTGCCAGTTTGGTTGATGTGGTTCAGCAACTCGGCATGCTCGCGGTCTGCGTAAGCAACCAGCGCGGCTTCGAAGCTCACGACTTTCGCGACTTCAACGTCGTTCAGGTAGCCACGTTCTGCGGCAAACAGCACCAGAGACTGTTGTGCGACGGACATCGGCGCATACTGTTTCTGTTTCAGCAGCTCGGTCACTTTCTGACCGTGGCTCAGCTGTTTGCGGGTCGCATCATCCAGATCGGAAGCGAACTGAGAGAACGCAGCCAGTTCACGGTACTGTGCCAGCGCGGTACGAATACCACCGGACAGTTTTTTCATGATCTTGGTTTGCGCTGCACCGCCCACACGGGATACGGAGATACCCGGGTTAACCGCCGGACGAATACCGGAGTTAAACAGGTTGGATTCCAGGAAGATCTGACCATCGGTAATCGAGATTACGTTGGTCGGAACGAACGCGGAAACGTCACCTGCCTGGGTTTCAATGATCGGCAGAGCGGTCAGTGAACCGGTTTGGCCTTTGACTTCACCTTTGGTGAAGGCTTCAACGTAGTCGGCGTTAACACGCGCAGCACGCTCCAGCAAACGGGAGTGGAGGTAGAATACGTCGCCTGGGTAAGCTTCACGACCTGGTGGACGACGAAGCAGCAGGGAAATCTGACGGTAAGCAACGGCCTGTTTGGACAGGTCATCATAAACGATCAGTGCATCTTCACCGCGGTCACGGAAGTATTCGCCCATCGCACAACCGGCATAAGGCGCCAGGTATTGCAGTGCAGCGGATTCAGACGCGGTAGCAACCACAACGATGGTGTTTGCCAGTGCGCCGTGCTCTTCCAGCTTGCGCACCACGTTAGCGATGGTAGACGCTTTCTGGCCGATAGCCACGTAAACACATTTGATGCCGGAGTCGCGTTGGTTGATGATCGCATCGATAGCCAGAGCGGTTTTACCGGTCTGACGGTCACCGATCACCAGCTCACGCTGGCCACGGCCGATTGGGATCATGGCGTCGACAGATTTGTAGCCAGTTTGAACCGGCTGATCTACGGACTGACGCTCGATAACACCAGGGGCGATAGCTTCAACCGGGGAGAAACCGTCGTTATCAACCGGGCCTTTACCGTCGATAGGTGCACCCAGGGTGTTAACTACACGGCCCAGCAGGCCACGGCCAACCGGAACTTCCAGAATACGGCCGGTACATTTTACCTTCATGCCTTCGGCCAGATCCGAGTACGGACCCATAACCACGGCACCTACGGAGTCACGCTCCAGGTTCAATGCGATTGCGTAACGGTTGCCTGGCAGTGCGATCATTTCGCCCTGCATAACTTCGGCCAGACCGTGTACGCGGATGATCCCGTCGCTGACGGAAACAATAGTACCTTCATTGTGAGCTTCGCTCACCACATTGAACTGAGCAATGCGCTGCTTGATCAGTTCGCTGATTTCGGTGGAATTCAGTTGCATGCTCCAGTCCCCTTAAGACTGCAAGACGTCTGTCAGGCGTTCAAGACGACCGCGAACGCTGCCATCAATCACCATATCGCCAGCACGGATAATTACGCCGGCCAGTACAGACTTGTCAATTTTGCAATTCAGCTTAACTTTGCGTGACAGACGTTTTTCCATCGCAGCGGCAATATTAGCCTGCTGTTTGTCGCTCAGTGCGCTCGCAGAGAGCACGTCGACTTCGACGGTGGATTCCAGCAAGGCGCGCAGTTCGTTGAACTGCTGCAGCACGGCAGGAAGAACCAGTAAACGTCCATTTTCGGCCATTACACGGATAAAGTTCTGGCCATGTTCGTCGAGTTGATCGCCACATACCGCGATGAACGTCTTGGACAGCGTCTCTGGCGCCATAGCGCCAGACAGCAGTTCAGAAATCTGTTCATTGCGAGTGACATCAGCAGCAAACGCCAGCATATCTTGCCAGCGCTCTACGCTTTGATGCTCAACGGCAAAGTCAAAAGCTGCTTTGGCGTAGGGGCGAGCTACAGTTACAAATTCAGACATCAGCCCCTCCCTCCTTACAGTTCAGCGACCAGTTTATCAACGATGTCGCTGTTAGCAGCTTCATCCACGGAACGTTCGATGATCTTCTCGGCGCCGGCAATTGCCAGCATCGCGACTTGCTTACGCAACTCTTCACGAGCGCGCTTACGTTCGGCTTCGATCTCAGCCTGAGCCTGCGCCACGATTTTGTTACGTTCCTGCTCGGCTTCGGCTTTCGCTTCATCCATGATCTGAGCTTTGCGTTTGTTTGCTTGCTCGATGATCACCTGAGCTTCTGCTTTAGCAGTTTTCAGCTGGTCGGTCGCATTGGCTTGCGCTAAGTCCAAATCTTTTTTGGCACGTTCTGCAGAAGCGAGACCGTCAGCAATTTCTCCCTGACGCTTCTCGATGGCTGCCATAATCGGCGGCCATACATACTTCATGCAGAACCAGACAAACAGAACGAACGCGATGGCCTGGCCGAGGATTGTTGCGTTAAGATTCACAGCACAATGCCTCTTTAAAAGTTAATAGTGTGGTTTCAGTGTAGAGAAATTCTCTACTTACGCGACAGCGAACATCACGTACAGACCCAGACCAACAGCGATCATCGGGATGGCGTCAACCAGACCCATAACGATAAAGAACTGTGTACGCAGCAGAGGAATCAGGTCAGGCTGACGAGCAGCGCCTTCCAAGAATTTACCACCCAGGATGCCGATACCGATCGCAGCACCGATTGCCGCTAAACCCATCATCACAGCGGCAGCCATGTACAGCAGATCCATACTCAGGTTTTCCATGACAGTCTCCAGTTTGTTTCAGTTTAAAAGTGCAAGTGTTTTAAGAAAATCAGTGCTCTTCAGATGCCATCGAGAGATAGACAATCGTCAGAACCATGAAAATAAAGGCTTGAAGCGTAATGATCAGGATGTGGAAAATAGCCCAAGGCAAGCTCAGGACCCACTGTGACCACCACGGCAACAGGCCGGCAATCAGGATGAAGATCAACTCACCCGCATACATGTTGCCGAACAGTCGCAGGCCCAGTGAAACAGGCTTGGACAGCAGGCTGACACCTTCAAGGATCAGGTTGATAGGAATGAATACAGGGTGGTTGAACGGCTGCATGGTTAACTCTTTAACGAACCCACCAACGCCTTTCATTTTAATGCTATAGAACAGAATCAGGATAAATACGCCCAACGCCATCGACAGGGTGACGTTCACGTCAGCCGTAGGCACCACACGCAGTGCCGGCAGACCGAGCTGGGCACCGATGAATGGCAGGAAGTCGACCGGGATCAGGTCCATCATGTTCATCAGGAATACCCAGACAAACACCGTCAGCGCCAGCGGAGCAATTACCTTGCTCTTGCCGTGGTACATATCGCGTACGCTGCTGTCGACAAACCCGACGACCAGTTCCACTGCGGTTTGCAGCTTACCCGGTACGCCGCTGGTGGCGTTTTTGGCAACCCGGCGGAAAATCACCAGGAACAGAACCCCGAGGACAACGGAGAAAAACATCGAGTCGAGGTTAATCGACCAAAAACCAGTCCCGACCTGAAGTTGCGTCAGGTGGTGACCGATATACTCCTGTGGACTGTTGTATCCCTCTGCAGACATGATGCCTCTACCCTTATTTAGTTAATTTCGGTAACTGTTAATCACGGCGGGTGCGATAATTTGCACCGCTAACACCGCTAAATAGGTCAGGCCAAGCGGTATAAACTCCGCTTTGAACACCCCAAGCGCCACGATCAACAAAACTATGGTGATCAAGACCTTTAACCCCTCGCCGATGGCGAATGACCAGGCGACCCGACCGGGTGCCTGCGTCTGCGTCTGATGACGCAAGGCAAACAGCATAAACATGGTACTCGGCAACCAGGCTGCGAGACCGCCCGCCAGTGCCGAACCGCTCCATTCCAGGCTTTTCAGACCGAAGGCAGCGCTGATCAAAACAAAAGTCATTAACTGCAGAAACAGCAATTTACGAGCAACTTTTCCGCTGTAAAGGGACACAGACATGACGTTTGTTCTCTCCGTACCCCAGAGGGGGTATGCTGAGTGACGTATAAAACTGTTTTTACTGATCTGAGTCAAGCAGCAAAAAACGAGCAAATTATACGGGGCATACCAACGAATTCAATCGATAAGTAGCGAAAAGGTGAACAATTATTTAAATTCCCCCATTTCAGGCTATTTTCACAAGAAAACGGTCGGAATATAGGGCGCATTAAATTGTCTGATTATTCCAGCGTTACAGTACGAAACGTCGAACCGCTCACAATAATGCCTCTTTCTGATTTATAACTCACCGACGTGTAAACCGTCTTTAGCAAATTGAGTGATCAAAAAACATTATAAATCAAAATATTACAAGTTAACCGTTCAAAAACAATCCATCTACTCGGTAAAAACCTTTTATTGACAGCTTGTCGCGTAATATTACAACAGCCAATTAACATTAGCGCCAAAGCAGAATCGTTAACTTATCGTTGCTAACGTGACTATTTCGAATTGCAATTACTCTATTGTCGCTAATTGGCGGCTATTTTTGTGTTAATAAAAAGTAAATTAACTAAAAAAACCGCTATTTGATTAGCCTGCTTACATTTACTCTAGACACTATCTTTTAATTCACGCTTATTTGATCAAAAACAAACTCAGTTTGCTTTAAGTATCACCAAATGACGTTCGCCTTCGAGTTCCGGCACCTGCAAGCGCACCACCGACTCGAGTTCGATACCTTCCGGCAGTTGCGTCAGCTCTTCATCAGGACGAACCCCTTTCAGCGCGTAGAAACGCCCCTGCCCTTTCGCCGGCAAATGGTGGCACCAGGACAGCATGTCCTGCAGCGAAGCAAAAGCACGGCTGATCACACCGTCAAACGGTGGTTCGGCCGGGAACTCCTCAACGCGGCTCTGTACCGGCTCAACGTTGGTCAGGCCCAGTTCGTGCTGCACCTGACGCAGGAAGCGTACGCGCTTGCCCAGGCTGTCCAGCAAGGTGAAATGGGAATCAGGACGAACGATCGCCAACGGAATGCCCGGCAGACCGGGGCCGGTGCCTACGTCGATAAAACGGGAGCCCTGCAAATGCGGGTTTACCACGATGCTGTCGAGAATATGGCGTACCAGCATTTGCTGAGGATCGCGCACCGAGGTGAGGTTATAAGCCTTGTTCCACTTGTCCAGCATGCCGACATAGCCCAGCAATTGCTGTTTTTGCTGATCGGGAAGCGCAATGCCTGCTGCAGTGAGCAGCGAGTCTAATTTTTTCTGCACAACGGGTCCTCTGACTGGCGTGGAACGACTAGCCAAATTGGGGCTGGCCAAGAAGCCAAGCATGATAATTCAGGCACGGGACGATGTCAGCGACCGTTTGTCTATCAAGTAGACAAACGGTCGCACAAAAACAAGATTTATGCGCTGCGGCGCAGCAAACCCTGCTTTTTCAGCCAGATCAGCAAAATTGAGATCGCCGCCGGTGTGATGCCGGAGATGCGTGAAGCCTGGCCGATCGAGTTCGGCTTATGGTCATTCAATTTGGCAATCACTTCATTCGACAAGCCGGAAACTTGCTGATAATCGAGATCCAACGGCAGCACGGTGTTTTCGTTACGCTGCTGTTTTTCGATCTCTTCCTGCTGACGAGCAATGTAGCCTTCGTATTTTACCTGGATCTCAACCTGCTCTGCGGCCTGGGTATCGGCCAACGGCGGCGCAAATGCGGCTACGGAGGTCAGCTGTTGGTAATCCATTTCAGGGCGACGCAGCAACTCTTCGCCATTCGCTTCACGCGACAGCGGCGCTTTCAGCAGTACGTTGACCTGATCGACATTCTCCGCATGCGGGTGCATCCAGATGTCGCGCAGGCGCTGACGTTCTTGTTCGATGTGCTCCAGCTTTTCGCTAAAGCGCGCCCAGCGGGCATCGTCCACCAGACCCAGTTCGCGGCCTTTTTCGGTCAGGCGCAGATCGGCATTGTCTTCGCGCAGCATCAGGCGATATTCGGCGCGTGAAGTGAACATGCGATACGGTTCTTTGGTACCCAGGGTACTGAGATCGTCCACCAGCACGCCGAGGTAAGCCTGATCGCGACGTGGTGACCAGCCTTCATCTTCGTTGGCATAACGTCCGGCATTCAGACCGGCCAGCAGGCCCTGTGCAGCGGCTTCTTCGTAGCCGGTGGTGCCGTTAATCTGACCGGCGAAGAACAAGCCTTGGATAAATTTGCTTTCCAGCGTCGGTTTTAAATCGCGCGGATCGAAGAAATCATACTCGATAGCATAACCCGGACGAACGATACGGGCATTCTGCATCCCTTCCATCGAACGAACGATCTGCATCTGTACGTCAAACGGCAGGCTGGTGGAAATGCCGTTAGGATAAATTTCGTTGCTGGTCAGGCCTTCCGGTTCAAGGAAGATCTGGTGAGCGTTACGATCGGCAAAGCGCATGACTTTGTCTTCGATCGATGGGCAATAGCGTGGGCCGATCCCTTCGATGATCCCGGCATACATCGGGCTGCGATCGAGGTTATTGCGGATCACGTCATGGGTTTTTTCGTTGGTATGGGTGATGTAGCACGCCATTTGCTCCGGGTGTTGCCCGGCATTACCCATAAACGAGAACACCGGGATCGGTGTATCACCGTGTTGCGGCGTCAGAACGCTGAAATCGATAGTGCGTGCATCGATACGCGGTGGCGTACCTGTTTTCAAGCGATTAACGCGCAAAGGCAATTCACGCAGGCGCTGTGACAACGAGATCGACGGAGGATCCCCGGCGCGGCCTCCGCTGTAGTTTTCCAGACCGATATGGATCTTGCCATCCAGGAAGGTGCCGACGGTCAGTACCACCGCTTTGGCACGGAACTTCAGCCCCATTTGGGTTACCGCACCGACAACGCGATCGTTTTCCACAATCAGATCTTCGACCGGCTGCTGGAAGAGAGTCAGGTTCGGCTGGTTCTCCAGGGCGGTGCGTACAGCCTGCCGATACAGTACGCGGTCAGCCTGGGCACGAGTGGCTCGCACCGCCGGGCCTTTGCTGGCGTTTAGTATCCTAAACTGGATGCCGGCATGGTCAATCGCCGTGGCCATCAGGCCGCCAAGTGCATCAATTTCCTTAACCAGATGCCCTTTACCAATACCGCCAATCGCCGGGTTGCAAGACATCTGCCCCAGCGTATCGATATTGTGTGTCAATAATAAAGTCTGACGCCCCATGCGTGCCGCAGCCATTGCGGCTTCGGTACCGGCATGGCCACCACCGATGATGATGACGTCAAATTGCTCTGGATAAAACATGGAACTGCACCTCGCCGTATTGCGAACGATCGTTGTTTGCCCTGGGGAGGGCGATTCTACTCAAGTTTAGTCGATCGACCAAGTGGTCAGGATCGTCGGTAATTAAAAGAAGATCTTTTTTATTTAAAGATCTCTTTATTAGATCTCTTATTAGGATCGCGATCTTCTGTGGATAAGTGATTATTCGTGATTGAGATCAGCGAATTAAGGAGGATCGTTAGCTGTGAATGATCGGTGATCCTATAGCTTATAAGCTGGGATCTAAATGGCATGTTATGCACAGGACAAAAAGCGACCTAAGGTTGTTATTGGGATAACTACCGCTTTTACCCTGCTTTTAAGCATAGTTATCCACAATCGTTCGGGTGATCTTTGAACAAATTAGAGTAAATTAATCCAATTTTTCACCCATTCCTCTGCCGGATCCTCAGGAATTTCGTGTTCAGTCACGTCGATCTCGAGCCGATCGCCGATCCTTTTCGCCCCGCGAGCGATCAGAAGATCGTCGATCCGTTGGATCGCACCACAGAAAGTGTCGTATTCCGAGCTACCCAAACCGACTGCGCCGAACTGCACCTGGGATAAGTCAGGAAGCTGTTCTTCTATTTGTTCCAGCAGCGGTTGCAGGTTATCCGGTAAATCGCCGGCACCGTGGGTAGAAGACACCACCAGCCAGCGCCCGGACAGGGTCAGTTCATCCAATTCAGGGCCGTGCAGGGTTTCGGTCGTAAAACCCGCAGCTTCCAGTTTTTCAGCCAAGTGCTCGGCTACGTACTCGGCGCTGCCAAGCGTACTGCCACTGATCAGAGTAATGTCTGCCATGAAATGAATGATCCCAGCCTTCTCAAAGTGGCAGCATTGTACGCTGTGAATCGGCTGGGATCTACCTGTGGATAATATGGGTATAGTAATTAATTGGCTAGGGCGTGATGGTACGCATGATGGGGTTCTGCAGCGAGATCAGCGTTTCGGTGGACTGGATCTCGTCAATGGTCTGGATCTTGTTGATAAGTACCTGTTGCAACGCATCTATTGAGCGGCACATCACTTTGATAAACACGCTGTAGTGGCCGGTGGTGTAGTAAGCCTCAACCACTTCTTCCAGGCTTTCGAGCTTTTTCAGTGCCGAAGGATAGTCTTTAGCACTCTTTAATATAATGCCGATAAAACAGCAGACATCGTAACCCAGGCGTTTGGGGTTCACGTCTACCCGCGCACCGGTGATGATACCGGCCTGCTTCATCTTTTCTACTCGCACATGAATGGTACCGGGACTGACGGCAAAGTTCTTGGCCAGTTCGGCGTAAGGCGTGCGGGCATTCTCCATCAAAGCGTTAAGAATGCCGCGATCGAGATTATCGATCTGATAATTTTCAGCCATTTAATCCCCCACTAATTGCTGATTGTTGAATTATTACCGCTTCAAAATGAACGATTAAAAGTGAAAAGGCAATATTGATTAGTGGATATTGAATTACTGTGCCGTTCTGTTGCTTAATCGTTGGCAACAGAGACAGGTTTATAAGAGATACGGCAATGAAAAAACAGTTTATTCAAAAACAACAACAAATCAGCCTGGTTAAATCCTTCTTCTCACGCCAGCTGGAACAGCAGCTTGGCCTGATCGAAGTGCAGGCGCCGATCCTCAGCCGCCTGGGTGACGGTACCCAGGATAACCTGTCAGGCAGTGAGAAAGCGGTGCAGGTAAAGGTCAAAACCCTGCCGGAAGCCACTTTCGAAGTGGTGCACTCACTGGCGAAATGGAAACGTAAAACGCTGGGCAGCTACGATTTTGGCGCCGGTGAAGGCCTGTATACCCATATGAAAGCATTGCGTCCTGATGAAGATCGTCTGAGCGCGATCCATTCGGTCTACGTCGATCAATGGGACTGGGAGCGGGTGATGGGGGATGGTGAGCGCAGCCTGGATTACCTGAAAAGCACCGTGAGCAGTATTTATGCGGCGATTAAGGCCACTGAAGTCGAAGTGAGCCGCGAATATGGCTTAACGCCGTTCCTGCCGGAGCAGATTCATTTTGTTCACAGTGAAACCCTGTTGCAACGCTACCCGGAACTGGATGCCAAAGGCCGTGAGCGGGCGATTACCAAAGAGCTGGGCGCGGTATTTCTGATCGGGATCGGCGGTAAGCTGTCGCACGGCAAATCACACGATGTCCGTGCGCCGGATTATGATGACTGGACGACACCGGCGGCAGAAGGCCTGGCTGGTTTGAACGGCGATATTCTGGTCTGGAACCCGGTATTGCAGGATGCCTTCGAGCTTTCTTCTATGGGGATTCGCGTTGACGCCAGTGCGCTGAAGCGCCAGTTGGCGCAAACCGGCGATGAAGATCGTCTGGCGCTGGAGTGGCATCAGTCATTGCTGCGTGGCGATATGCCGCAGACTATCGGTGGCGGTATCGGCCAGTCACGCCTGGTGATGCTGTTGCTGCAACTGTCGCACATTGGTCAGGTGCAGTGTGGCGTGTGGTCACCGCAAGTGCGTGACGCGGTCGAAGGGCTTCTGTAAAAATCAGCGCCGCCAGCGGCGCATCAAGCGGCTTTTTAACCCGGTATCAAAGCGCCAGATATGATCGAAGATGCGCATGATGCCGGGTTTGCCATAGCTGGACATTGCCACCGCGTGAAAGCGCTGCTGGTGGTTCTGCTGCTGCTGTTTGACCTTCTTTATGACCTCCTCCGGTAACCGCTGGGCAATAAAGTCAGAAATGATCACCGCATCCGCGTCGAACCAGCCGCTCTCCGCCATTTTACTCACCGTGGCGTTCAGGCAGGCTGCCAGATCGGTGCCGCCGCGAAACTGCTGACCGAGAAAACGCACTGCCTGTTCAATTCCGCTGGCGGCCGTAAGCTCGTAATGCACTATCTGGTTGGCAAACAGCATGATGTAGCAGCGGCGGTTATCCGCCAGCGCAATGCGCAGCAGCGCCAGACAAAACGCCTTGGCGCACTGCTCATTGAACCCACCCATGGAGCCTGAGGTATCGACACAGACGATAAACGGGCCGCGTGGCTGCTGATCCTGCTGCTGGTGGGTGACCTGCCGGATCGTTATCTGTTCCTGCCAGACATCGCCCTGCAGGCGGTAGCTCAATAACTGCTTTTCCAGCAGGCGTCGGTAAAACTCAAATTCCAATTCTTCGATACCCAGCGTGACCAACTCAGGCGGCAGCAGGCGCAGAATATCGTCGCTCTGATGAATACCGCTGACCTCTTCCGGCAGCGTGGCGGGTACCTGCACCATGACGCGAAACGGCTCTGGCAAAGCATCTTGTTGCTGTACCGCTTTGGCCTGATAGCTGCGCCCAAGCTGCTGCGCCAGCTTTTTCAGTTCCGGCTGTTGCTGCAGGAAGTTGCCGTATTCCACCAGCCGTTGATAATCGCCGCGCTGAAGATGGCCTTTGCTCATGTCCCACAGTCGCCCGGCGGCGGTGTCGTTTTCCGACAGCAGCGGTTCCAGCGCCCCACTCAGTGCCAGACGCTCCTGCAGCTCTGCCATCAGCTGTTCGCGTTCCTGTTCCAGCAACTGGTGGTGCATCATGGTGGCCTGCAGCGTCAGGCTGATACGCCAGCGTTGTAAAAACAGGGTCTGGAAACTGTCGTCCAGCGGATTATTGGGCAGATCGGCGGCGTCCACCAGCGAGCGGGCCTGCTCATAGAAAGGAGAAACCAGCTGGCGCAGCAGGTCCAGAGTGTCATTGAGGTTATGAAAGAACTGGGTATTGTTCTCTAACTGGCACTGTTGATAGCGGTAAAATTCTTGCGCCAGCGCAGGCGGCACCATGGCTTCATGCAGACGCTGTTTCAGTTGCAGCTTCCAGCGCGGCAGGTCGCGATCCAGCGCCCGGCGGATCGCCGGAAACTTCTTGAAGAAAATCGACAGCTGCGGGGCCGCCAGCATACCGATGATCATCTCCTCGATCAGTTCACCTTCGGTGATCGCCAGCAGCAGATCGAGCGTTTCCAGGCTGAGCATGCTTACTGACAGCGCATCTGCTGGTGCTGCTGTTTGATTTGTTCCGCCACCTGCAACAGGCTGGCCTCAATTTTTGCCAGCCTGGCGGCCGGGGTAAACAGGCAGGGCTGATGCTGACTGAACAACCGACGCTGTTCCGCCAGACGCTGAGCCAACTGGTCCATTTCGTCGAGCATTGCCTGAGGCGTTCCCCCGGTCTTTATACCGGGCAGGGCCAGCAGCGAAGGCTGACGACTGACGTCCAGTACCGTCAGATGCAGTTTTTCGTCCACTTCCAGATCGATCTGCTGGGCAAAGCCGATGCCGTTCAGTTTGGCGCGTACGTCGCCGCCTTTTTGCAGCCAGTTTTCCAGTACGCTGTTTTCAATACTCAGATGGTTGACCTGAATATCATGCAGCTGCAGCGGTTTTTGCAGCAACAGTGTCAGGGAGCCGGTGCCGAGCGGCGTGGCCAGGGCAAACTGCGACTTTCGGCTGAACATGCCGCCTTTTTTTACCAGTGTGATCGCCTGACTGTCGCTCTGCTGTTGTTGGTGCTGCAGCCAGCGGGTGTGGATCTGTTGCAGCTGGATCAGCAGCGTTTGCTGTTGGTAGGCCGACTCGTTCAGCAACTGCTCTACTTGCTGCTGCAGCAGTTTTAGCGAGGTGAGATCGTGCCACAGACAGTCTTTCAGCAGCAGCAGGTCGATCGGGGCCACGGCGTCGCGACCACTGAAAAAGGCGCAGGCCTGCAACAGGCGCAATGCCTTTTTCCATCGGCGATCGGAAACGTAAGGAGCATGGTCCAGCGCATCCAGCCGCTGACGCAGTTGGAATATCAGTTCGAAGCAGCTTTCAGGCAGCTTGATTTTGTCGATCTGCGATTGCCACTGGTGATACTCCTCGTCGGTGATGCTCAGGGCTTCCGGCACCGGGTTTTCATTCTCGTTCTGGCGGCTGACCAGCAACGAGCGAAAGTTCTGCTTGTCCTGCACTTTGTCCAGCCACAGGCGTATCAGCATGCGGTCGTACAGCGCTTCCAGGCTGCTGTCGGCTTCCGGTAATTCATTGGAGGCGGTAACCAACAGCCGCAGGGGGATCGGTTCCTCCGCGTTGCCGTTACGGAAGCGACGTTCGTTGATCGCGGTCAGCAGGGTATTGAGGATTGCCGGGCCGGCTTTCCAGATCTCATCCAGAAATACGATTTCCGCTTCGGGCAGGTAGCCGGCGGTCAGGCGCTGATAGCGGCCTTCGTCTTTTAACGCCTGGATGGATAACGGGCCGAACACCTCTTCTGGCGTCGAGAAGCGTGTCATCAGGTATTCAAAGGAGCGCGCATGCCGAAAGGCGAATTTTAACCGGCGTGCAATCAGACTTTTGGCAATGCCCGGTGGACCGAGCAGGAACACGCTTTCACCGCTGAGCGCCGCCAGCAGACACAGGCGAATGGCTTCCTGACGTTCATAAAGACCGCTCTCCAGCGCGCTGCTGAGGCGGGAAATCCGTTCTGCAAGAAGTGATGATGGCGCCATATTATTGTCGTGTTGTCCGAGAGTTAGCCAATCTTGGTGGATAATCCGATGATAAACCACCATTATTTTTAATGGTATAGCTTGTTGATTAGTAAAATCTTTCTATTATCAAAAGAGCGGCCGGTTCACATTTTGTTTATTTTTTGGGTCTGATATAAGAGTAGGCAAGCAGTATAAATCGTGCATACTGTGCGCCTTTTAGTGGGCGTAACGGATCTTAGAGCCCGTATCTCTGGCTGATGCGGATGCATCGCTAACGGATGTTCTAATAAAGAAACGAATTATGAGCACAGAGCATAAACAGTCCTTATCGGCGGTAACCCTGGCGGCAATTGGGGTGGTTTACGGTGATATCGGCACCAGTCCTCTCTATACTCTCAGAGAGTGTTTCTCCGGCCATTACGGCTTCGATGTTCGTCCAGACGTAGTTTTCGGCTTCCTGTCGCTGATTTTCTGGATGCTGATCATCATTGTTTCCCTTAAATACCTCACTTATGTCATGCGGGCAGATAACGCCGGCGAAGGCGGGATCCTGACGCTGATGTCGTTGGCCGGGCGTAATACTTCAGCGCGCACTACCGCAGTGTTGGTGATCCTGGGCCTGATTGGCGGCAGCTTCTTCTATGGCGAGGTGGTGATCACCCCGGCGATATCGGTGATGTCCGCGATAGAAGGGTTGGAAATCGCCGCTCCGTCGCTCGATGGCTATATCGTTCCGCTGTCGATTCTGGTGCTGACGCTGCTGTTCGCCATCCAGAAACACGGTACCGGCAGCGTCGGTAAGCTCTTTGCACCGGTGATGCTGCTGTGGTTTATCGTCCTGGCGGTGCTGGGGGCGCGCAGCATTATGGCTAACCCGGAAGTGTTGCAGGCGTTGAACCCGAAATGGGCGCTGAACTTCTTTATTGAATATAAGAAGGTTTCGTTCTTTGCGCTGGGTGCGGTGGTGCTGTCGATTACCGGCGTTGAGGCGTTGTACGCCGATATGGGCCACTTCGGCAAATTCCCTATTCGCCTGGCCTGGTTCACCGTGGTGCTGCCTTCACTGGTGCTGAACTATTTTGGCCAGGGCGCTCTGTTGCTGAAAAATCCGGAGGCGATCAAGAACCCGTTCTTCCTGTTGGCACCGGACTGGGCGCTGATCCCGCTATTAATTCTGGCGACGCTGGCCACGGTTATCGCCTCGCAGGCGGTGATCTCCGGCGTGTTCTCCCTGACCCGTCAGGCGGTGCGCCTGGGTTACCTGTCGCCAATGCGCATCATCCATACGTCTGAAATGGAATCTGGCCAAATCTACATTCCGGTGATCAACTGGACGCTGTATATCGCGGTGGTGCTGGTGATTGTCGGTTTCGAGCACTCCAGTAATCTGGCGGCGGCCTACGGCATCGCCGTGACCGGCACCATGGTGCTGACCAGTATTCTGGTGACGTCGGTGGCGATTAAAAACTGGCACTGGAATCGCTTCTTCGCCGTCGGCATTCTGGTTGTCCTGCTGATTATCGACATCCCGATGTTCTCCGCCAACGCCCTGAAACTGTTCTCGGGTGGTTGGCTGCCGCTGATGTTGGCGCTGGTGATGTTCATCATCATGACCACCTGGAAGAGCGAACGTTTCCGCCTGCTGCGCCGCATGCACGAGCACGGCAATTCCCTGGAGGCGATGATCGCCTCGCTGGAAAAATCGCCGCCGGTGCGGGTGCCTGGCACCGCGGTCTTTATGTCACGCGCCATCAACGTGATCCCTTTTGCGCTGCTGCATAACCTAAAGCACAACAAGGTGCTGCACGAACGCGTGGTGCTGTTGACGTTGCGTACCGAGGATGCACCTTACGTTCACAACGTGCGGCGAGTGACCATCGAACAGCTGTCACCGACCTTCTGGCGGGTGGTGGCCAGCTATGGCTGGCGTGAAACGCCGAACGTTGAAGAAGTGTTCCACCGCTGCGGGCTGGAAGGGCTGCCGTGCCGGATGACGGAAACCTCGTTCTTTATGTCGCACGAGTCGTTGATCCTGACCAAACGGCCGTGGTACCTGTTCCTGCGCGGCAAGCTGTTTATTGCATTGAGCCGCAATGCGCTACGCGCGCCGGACCAGTTTGAGATCCCGCCCAATAGGGTGATCGAGCTGGGAACCCAGGTCGAGATTTAACTCCCCCTCAAGGGCTCAGCCACCGCTGGGCCCTTTCTGTTTAACCCCGTCATACTTGAAGCTGCCTCTTTGTTGGCTGCACCAGCTCATCCCGGTCACATAGTGGACTATGCTCCCGGGAATTCGCAGGCTTGCCGCCGCGATGCAACGTCAATTATTTAGGGTATCTGTTCTCGGTAACACGAGCGAAACGTTTCGATGACGATCACACTTCTGCATTATCCCGGTTGCCTTCTACTGACGTTTTTTTAAACTCCAGACACAAGCGAAACGTTTCGCTGGCGGAATGAGAAGAACAAGATGAAAAAAGGCGTGTTGCTGAATGCTGATGTCTCTGCCGTGGTTTCCCGTCTCGGGCATACCGATCAGATAGCTATCGGTGATGCCGGGCTGCCTATTCCGGCGGCCACGCAGCGCATCGATTTGGCGCTGACTCAGGGGGTGCCGACTTTTCTACAGGTACTCGAGGTCGTGACGCAGGAGATGCAGGTCGAAAGCGCCATTCTGGCGGAAGAGATCGTTAAGCAAAATCCACAGCTTCATAGCGCGTTATTGGCTCAGATGACCGAACTTGGCCAACGCCAGGGAAAGAGCATCAGCCTGAGCTATATCAGCCACCAGGCTTTTAAAGCACAAACGGAACACTGCCGTGCGGTGATCCGCAGCGGGGAATGTTCGCCCTACGCGAACGTGATCCTTTGCGCCGGCGTAACTTTCTGAGGCACCTATGCAACCTTTACTGCAACTGAAAGGGATCGATAAAGCCTTTCCCGGCGTGAAGGCGCTTTCCGGCGCTGCGCTCAGCGTGTACCCGGGCAAGGTGATGGCGCTGGTGGGGGAAAACGGCGCCGGGAAATCCACCATGATGAAGGTGCTGACCGGCATTTATAACAAAGACGCCGGCAGTCAGTACTTTCTCGGAAAAGAGGTGGCGTTCAACGGCCCAAAGGATTCGCAGGAAGCGGGCATCGGCATCATCCATCAGGAACTGAACCTGATCCCGCAATTGACCATTGCGGAGAACATCTTCCTCGGGCGTGAGTTCGTTAACCGTATCGGCCGCATCGACTGGAAGCGCATGTATGCCGAAGCAGACAAACTGCTCGCACGACTGAACCTGAGTTACAGCAGCCACCGGCTGGTGGGGGAACTGTCGATCGGCGATCAGCAAATGGTGGAAATCGCCAAGGTGCTGAGCTTCGAATCGAAAGTCATCATTATGGATGAGCCGACGGATGCGTTGACCGATACCGAGACGGCCTCTTTATTTAAAGTGATCAATGAACTGAAGGCCGAAGGGCGAGGGATTGTTTACATCTCCCACCGGCTGAAAGAGATTTTTGAAATTTGCGATGACGTCACGGTGTTTCGTGACGGGCAGTTTATCGCCGAGCGTCCGGTCAGTGAGCTGCAGGAAGATTCGCTGATAGAAATGATGGTCGGCCGCAAGCTGGAAGAACAATACCCGCGCCTCAACCAGCCGCGCGGTGAAAAACGGCTGGAGGTCAGTCAGGTTTCCGGTCCGGGTGTGCATGATGTCAGCTTTACGCTGTACCGTGGCGAAATTCTTGGCGTTGCCGGGTTGATGGGCGCCGGGCGAACCGAACTGATGAAAATTCTCTACGGGGCAGCACCGCGCAAGGCCGGCACGGTCAGCCTCGATGGCCGCCAGGTGGTCACTCATTCTCCACAGGACGGTTTGGCGAACGGCATTGTGTATATCTCCGAAGACCGCAAGCGCGATGGTCTGGTGTTGGGGATGTCGGTGAAGGAAAACATGTCGTTGACCGCGCTGCGCTATTTCAGCCGTGCCGGCGGCAGCCTGAAACAGGCCGAAGAACAGCAGGCGGTGGGGGATTTCATCCGCTTGTTCAATATCAAGACGCCGTCGATGGAACAGCCCATTGGCCTGCTCTCCGGCGGCAATCAGCAAAAAGTGGCAATCGCCCGCGGCCTGATGACGCGGCCAAAGGTGTTGATCCTCGATGAACCGACACGCGGTGTCGACGTCGGTGCCAAAAAAGAAATCTATCAGTTAATTAACCAGTTCAAGCAGGAAGGTCTGAGCATCATTCTGGTGTCGTCGGAAATGCCGGAGGTCATGGGCATGAGCGACCGCATTCTGGTGATGCACGAAGGACACCTTAGCGGCGAGTTCCCGATTGAACAGGCCACCCAGGAAGCGTTGATGGCTGCGGCCGTTGGCAAGCAATACGGCGTAAAGCAGGAGTAATCAGATATGAGTTCCCAGAGTGTGGCAAAGCGCTGGTTCAGTAAAGAGTGGCTGTTAGAGCAAAAATCACTGATTGCTCTGCTGGTGCTGATCGCCGTGGTCTCTTCAATGAGCCCGAATTTCTTCACCCTAAATAACCTGTTCAATATTCTGCAGCAAACCTCGGTTAACGCCATTATGGCGGTGGGGATGACGCTGGTGATCCTCACTTCCGGCATCGATTTGTCGGTGGGATCGCTACTGGCGTTGACCGGTGCGGTAGCGGCATCGATCGTGGGCTTTGAAGTTAACGCGGTGGTGGCCGTGGCGGCGGCACTGGCATTGGGGGCCGCGGTCGGCGCCTGTACCGGGGTGATCGTTGCCAAAGGCAAGGTGCAGGCATTTATTGCGACCCTGGTGATGATGCTGCTGTTGCGCGGCGTCACCATGGTGTACACCAACGGCAGCCCGGTGAACACCGGCTTTACCGACGTGGCCGATACTTTCGGCTGGTTCGGTATCGGCCGGCCGCTGGGCGTACCAACCCCGATCTGGATCATGGCGATCGTCTTTATCGCTGCGTGGTACATGCTGCACCATACCCGTCTGGGCCGCTATATTTATGCTCTGGGCGGCAACGAGGCGGCGACCCGCCTGTCCGGTATCAGCGTCGATAAAGTGAAGATTATCGTTTATTCGCTTTGTGGTTTGTTGGCGGCGTTGGCGGGCGTGATCGAAGTGGCGCGCCTGTCTTCCGCGCAGCCGACCGCCGGCACCGGCTATGAGTTGGACGCCATTGCCGCAGTGGTGCTGGGCGGTACCAGCCTGGCGGGCGGCAAGGGCCGCATTGTTGGTACCCTGATCGGGGCGCTGATCCTTGGCTTCCTGAACAACGGATTGAATTTACTGGGTGTTTCTTCTTACTACCAAATGATCGTGAAGGCAGTGGTGATACTGCTGGCGGTTCTGGTAGAGAACAAAAGCAACAAATAATCTCCCCCTACAGGAATCACGATGATGAAAATGAAAAAACTGGCAATTTTGGCTTCAGCCTTCGCACTGAGCGCCACCCTGAGCGCTAACGCGCTGGCGAAAGACACCATTGCGCTGGTGGTTTCCACGCTGAACAACCCGTTCTTTGTCTCAATGAAAGAGGGGGCGCAGCAGGAAGCCAACAAGCTGGGTTACAACCTGGTGGTGCTGGATTCGCAGAATAACCCGGCGAAAGAGCTGGCTAACGTGCAGGATCTGATGGTGCAGGCGCCTAAGCTGCTGCTGATTAACCCAACCGATTCTGATGCGGTCGGTAACGCCATCAAGATGGCCAATCAGGCCAAGATCCCGGTCATCACCCTGGACCGCGTGGCGAGCAAGGGCGAAGTGGTCAGCCATATCGCTTCGGATAACCGCGTTGGCGGCAAAATGGCCGGTGATTTCATTGCCAAAAAAGTGGGCGCAGACGCTAAAGTGATCCAACTGGAAGGGATCGCCGGTACCTCCGCTGCCCGTGAGCGTGGCGAAGGCTTTAAACAATCACTGGATCAGAACAAATTCAAACTGTTGGCCAGCCAACCGGCAGATTTCGACCGTACCAAAGGCCTGAACGTGATGCAGAACCTGCTGACCGCTCACCCAGATGTGCAGGCAGTGTTTGCCCAGAACGATGAAATGGCGCTGGGCGCCCTGCGTGCGCTGCAAACCGCCGGTAAAACCGACGTGGTCGTGGTAGGCTTCGACGGCACTGCCGACGGCGTGAAAGCGGTTGAAGGCGGCAAACTGGCGGCTACCGTCGCGCAGCGTCCGGATCAGATCGGCGTGATCGGCGTAGAAACCGCCGATAAAGTGCTGAAAGGCGAGAAAGTGTCGGCTACCATTCCGGTGGATTTGAAACTGGTCACCCAATAAGTCATACCAGCGCCATCAAAACGGGGCGTTTATGATGGCGCGTAATTCAGGAATCAATGCGATGGCAACAGGTAAGCTGGTGGTTCTGGGCAGTATCAATGCCGACCATATCCTTAATATTGAGCAGTTTCCTCGCCCGGGCGAAACGGTGATCGGGAAACAGTATAAAGTGGCGTTTGGCGGCAAAGGCGCAAACCAGGCGGTGGCGGCTGGGCGCAGCGGTGCAGATATCGCTTTTATCGCCTGCGTGGGTGCCGATGACATCGGTGAACGCGTACGTCAGCAACTGGCAAGCGATCGCATTGATACCCAACCGATAGAAGCTATTGCCGACAGCACCACGGGCGTCGCGCTGATTTTCGTTAATGCGGAAGGCGAGAACGTGATCGGCATCGATGCGGGTGCCAATGCCGCAGTGACCCCCGATTATCTTGCACGTTATCAGCAAAAGGTTATCGACGCCGACGCGTTGCTGATGCAGCTCGAGTCTCCGTTGGAAACCGTTATCGCAGCCGCCAGCCTGGCGAAACAGCATCAGACGCAGGTTATCCTTAACCCGGCACCTGCTCGTGAGCTGCCGGACGATCTACTGGCGACTATCGATATGATTACGCCAAACGAAACCGAAGCTCAGCGCCTGACCGGTATTGCGGTCAATGACGATAATGATGCCGCGCGCGCCGCTCAGGCGTTGCACGATAAAGGTATCGCAACGGTGATCATCACCCTTGGTAGCCGTGGCGTGTGGCTGAGTGAGAACGGCAACGGCAAATTGGTACCCGGTTTCAAGGTTAAAGCGGTCGATACTATCGCCGCTGGCGATACCTTCAACGGGGCGCTGGTCACGGCGTTGCTGGAAGGCAAAACCATGGCGGATGCGGTGCGCTTTGCTCATGCAGCAGCGGCAATTGCGGTGACCCGTCCCGGCGCCCAACCTTCCGTGCCCTGGCGCGAAGAGATTGACGCCTTCTTGCAGCAGCAGGAGTAACCCCCTTGGCCACCATGAAAGATGTCGCCCGCCTGGCGGGTGTTTCAACCTCGACGGTTTCGCACGTTATTAATAACAATCGCTTTGTCAGCGACAGCGTGCGAGCCAAAATCATGGCGGCTATAGAACAACTGAACTATGCGCCTTCCGCCCTGGCGCGCAGTCTCAAACTGAATCAGACGCGAACCATCGGCATGCTGGTCACTTCCAGCAACAACCCCTTTTATGCTGAGGTGGTGCGTGGCGTCGAGCGCAGTTGTTATGAACGTGGCTACAGTTTGATCCTGTGCAATACCGAAGAAGATGCCGCGCGCATGAACCGCAATATGGAGACGCTGCTGCAAAAGCGCGTCGACGGTTTGCTGTTGATGTGTACCGAAAACCATCGGCCATCGCAGGATGCGTTGAGTCGCTACCCGTCTCTACCAATAGTGATGATGGACTGGGCGCCGTTCGAAGGGGCTAACGACATCATCCAGGACAACTCTTTGTTGGGTGGCGAGATGGCGACCGATCATCTGATCGCTCGCGGGTATCGCAAAATCGCCTGCATCGCCGGCCCGCAGGATAAAACCACGGCACGCCACCGACTGGAAGGTTACCGCAGTGCCATGCAGCGTGCTGGGCTGGCGATCCTGCCGGGGTATGAAGTGCACTGCGATTTTGAATTTGAAGGTGGTGTCATCGCCATGAAACAGCTGTTGGCCTTGGCTGAGCCACCCCACGCGGTGTTCGCCGGTAACGACGCGGTCGCGGTGGGGGCTTACCAGGCGTTGTATCAGGCTGGGTTATCGGTACCGCAGGACATGGCGGTGATGGGTTACGATGATATCGAACTGGCCAAATACCTTGCGCCGCCGCTAAGCACCATTCATCAACCTAAAGATTCGCTGGGCGAATTGGCGATCGATGCGTTGATCAACCGCCTGCAGAATCCGGAACGTGAAGCTCAGGTTCTGGTACTGACCCCTGAGCTGGTGGAACGCGCTTCTGTTGGCCGCCGCTAGCGGGTAGCTTCGGCTTCTTTCTTGCTGTCACGGCCACTGATCAGATTTCGACCGTCCTTCCTTTTTAACAGCATAAAGACAAACGCTGAGGCCAGGGTGACAATCCCCATGGTGATAAAGGTGTAGTGGAAGTGATCGACCATGGTGCCGAGCGACATAGATTCATAGAAACGCAGCACTGCTGCGCTGATCGCCACGCCGAAGCTGATGGAAAGCTGCTGAGTAACCGCCAGCACGCTGTTGCCGGAGCTGGCATTGGCATCGTTTAAATCCGCCAGGCTGATGGTATTCATGGCGGTGAACTGTGTAGACATCGCCATCCCCAGCACGAACAGCGGCAGGATCATCAACCACAGCGGCATTCCCGGGCTTTGTAATGCAAACTGGGCGATCAGCACGCCGATAATCAACGTGATGCCAACCAGCGTTTTGCGATAGCCGAACCAGCGCAGCACTTGAGTCACGGTGGATTTCGCCATCAGTGAGCCGATGGCCGTCGGTGCCATCATGCAGCCCGCAATAATCGCCGAGTAACCGAAACCGACCTGCAGCATCAGCGGCATCAGGAACGGCACGCAGCCGGTACCCAGGCGTGAAGCGACATTGCCGGCGATCCCCACGGAGAAGGTGCGAGTCTGGAATAAATCCAAACCAATCAGTGGCTGAGGGTGCCTGCGGGCATGAGCGATATAGCCGAACAGCATCACCACGCCGCTGAGCAGAATACCCAGTGAGATATAGCTGGCCAGCACCTGTTCGCCAAACAGCTCAAGCCCGGTCGAAACCAGCACCAGACTCAGGCCAAACAGCATAAAGCCGAGGAAATCGAACCGACGCTTGGGCGTGGTGAAGTCCGGCATATATTTGCGCGCATAGAAGATGCCGAGCAGGCCAATCGGGATGTTGATAAGGAAAATCCAGTGCCAGGTGGCGTAGGTGACTAGCCATCCCCCCAGCATCGGCCCCATGATCGGGCCAACCAGCCCGGGCATGGTCACGAAGTTCAGAACCGGCAACAGCTCGCTGCGCGGGTAGGCGCGCAACAGGGCCAAACGCGCTACCGGCATCATCATCGCACCACCAACGCCCTGAATGACGCGTGAGGTCACCAACACGCTTAGCGTTGGGGAAAGCGCACACAGCAGCGAACCGAGAGTAAATAGCGAAACCGCAAAGATAAACACCCGCCGGGTACCGAAACGGTCTGCCAGCCAGCCACTGACCGGGATCAGCATGGCAACCGTCAACGTATAGCTGATTACGGCAGACTGCATCGCCAGTGGCGAGCGCTCCAGGCTTTGCGCTATCGCAGGCAACGCCGTGTTGAGGATGGTGGCGTCCAGCGCCTGCATAAAGAATGCCATTGCGGCGATCCAGGGGAGCCCTGCCATACTGCGCGCGGATTTAGTCATTATGATTCCCGGTTAACTGTCGTATTCGTCCCTTCATTGTTCTTCTATATATAAGTAGGGCATGAGTTAGTCTTTCTCTCTGAGCAAGATCTGGCAGGCGGCTAATGCCCCTGCGCCGTCGCCGGCGAGTATCGCATCGACAATGGCCTGATGGTTCTGGAGCTTAATCACTTCGTTACCGGTGATGGCGCGGAAGTAACTTTGATACACCGAGCTGAACAGGTTGGCGAATGAGGTTAGAAACGGATTACCGCTGGCCTCATAGATAAGCTGGTGGAACTGGGTATCAACCTGGATCCAGTGCTCGCGGTCAAACTGAACATGCAGTGCCCGCATTTCCGCCATCAGTTCAGCCAACCGCGCCGTTTGCTGCGTGCTGGCGTTGGCAGCCGCCAATGAGCAGGCCTGAGGTTCCAGCGAGGTTCGCAGGATAAGGAAATGCTGCATCACCTGATCGAAGTTCTCTTTGGTCATCCACCAGGTCAGTAAATCCTGATCGAGAAAGTTCCACTGGCTTTGCGGCATGACCCGAGTGCCGATGCGCGGACGGGGGAGCAGCATGCCTTTGGCGGCCAGCATCTTCACCGCTTCACGTACCGCGGTGCGGCTCACGCCAAATTGTTCCCCGAGTTCCATCTCCCCGGGCAGGATACTGCCGGCCTGATAATCGCCTGCCAGAATTTGTTGGCCGAGTTTTTCTGCAAGTAGATAAGAAAGATTGCGTTGGGCGGCCTGTTGTTGAGCATTAAATTGCATGGCTGCGAGTCCTTACTGACATTGTTACTCTTATTTTACTCTACGGATCGCCAGCTTTTGTCGCTGATTTCCGGAAAAAGTGACGAAAACGCTGGCTTGTGCAGCGTTTTGTCGAAAAATACCGCGCTTGAAAAGTTTTTTGCATTTAGGGG
>NZ_JBXALO010000006.1:319025-342305 GCF_058799515.1 Serratia sp. GW822-FHT06D09 | reverse complement strand
GAGGAGTCGTTGTTCCCGGTCAGTGGAGGCGCATTATAGGGAGTTCTCAGAAGGCCGCAACCCCTAAATGCAAAAAATTTTTCAAGCGCTCAAATAACCACCAATAAAGCCATTTTAGGATATTTATTAGACGAAATTACGGGATTTTAGCGCCATTGCTAGGGCAAACAGCTTAAACCCAACCAAAGCCGACAAAAAAAGGGAGCGGTCGCCCGCTCCCTTTCATCGTAATCACTATATAGATAATAGATAGCCGTTACTGTTTGGCGACGATATGCTCGTCTTCCACATCCAGCGTCACCGGTATACCCGGGATCAGCTTGCCGGAAAGGATTTGCTGCGCCAGCGGGTTCTCGATCTCCTGCTGAATAGCTCGTTTCAGTGGACGAGCCCCATACACAGGATCGAAACCGGTTTTGCCCAACAGCTCCAACGCCGGTTCGGTCATAGTCACTTCGTAACCACGCTCTTCCAGACGTTTGTACAGACGTGCCAACTGAATCTTGGCGATCTGGGCGATATGTTTCTGACCGAGCGGGTGGAACACTACCACCTCATCTATACGGTTGATGAATTCCGGGCGGAAGTGGTGCGTTACCATTTCCATTACCGATTCTTTCATCTGCGTATAGTTCATCTGACCAAAGTGTTCCTGGATCAGATCAGACCCCAGGTTGGAAGTCATGATCACCACCGTATTGCGGAAATCGACGGTACGGCCCTGGCCATCGGTCAGGCGGCCATCATCCAATACCTGCAGCAGGATGTTGAACACATCCGGGTGCGCTTTCTCCACTTCATCCAGCAGGATCACTGAATAAGGTCTGCGACGCACTGCCTCGGTCAGATAACCGCCCTCTTCATAACCGACATAACCTGGAGGCGCACCCACCAGCCGGGATACCGAATGTTTCTCCATAAACTCGGACATGTCGATACGCACCATAGCGTCGTCGCTGTCGAACAGGAACGAAGCCAGTGCTTTACACAGTTCGGTTTTACCTACCCCGGTCGGACCGAGGAACAGGAACGAACCGATAGGTCGGTTCGGATCTGACAGCCCGGCACGGCTGCGACGGATCGCGTTGGATACTGCGCTCACCGCTTCGTTCTGGCCAATGACCCGCGAATGCAGCTCTTGTTCCAGACGTAACAGCTTATCCCGTTCGCCTTCCAGCATTCTGGCGACAGGAATACCGGTAGCGCGCGCCAGCACTTCAGCGATTTCTGCGTCGGTCACCCGGTTACGCAGCAGTTTCATGGTCTTGCCTTCGGCCAGCGTGGCAGCGGCAAGCTGTTTTTCCAGCTCTGGGATCTTGCCGTACTGCAGCTCCGACATCCGCCCCAGGTCGCCAACGCGACGCGCCTGCTCCAGGCTGATTTTGGCCTGCTCAAGATCCGCTTTAATATTTTGCGTGCCGGAGAGCGAAGCTTTTTCCGCTTTCCACTCTTCTTCCAGCTCTGAATACTCGCGTTCTTTCTGCTCCAGCTCACCGCTCAGCATTTCCAAACGTTTCTTGCTGGCGTCGTCCGACTCTTTACTCAAGGCCTGCTGCTCCAGCTTGAGCTGAATAATCCGGCGCTCAAGGCGATCGAGCGATTCCGGTTTGGAGTCCATCTGCATGCGGATGCTGGACGCCGCCTCATCAATCAGGTCAATGGCCTTATCCGGCAGTTGACGATCGGAAATATAGCGGTGCGACAGCGTGGCCGCCGCAACGATTGCCGGGTCGGTGATCTGCACGTGGTGATGCAGTTCATAACGTTCTTTCAAACCGCGCAAGATAGCGATGGTGTCTTCAACACTGGGTTCGGCGACAAACACTTTCTGGAAACGACGTTCAAGCGCCGCGTCCTTCTCTATATATTGACGATATTCGTCGAGAGTTGTCGCGCCGACACAGTGAAGCTCCCCGCGTGCCAACGCAGGTTTCAACATATTGCCCGCATCCATCGCACCATCGGCTTTACCTGCACCAACCATTGTGTGCAGCTCATCTATAAACAGGATGACGCTGCCTTCCTGTTTAGACAGATCGCTCAAAACGGCTTTCAGACGCTCTTCAAACTCGCCGCGATATTTAGCACCGGCGATCAACGCCCCCATATCGAGGGACAACACGCGCTTATGCTTCAAACCTTCCGGCACTTCGCCATTGATGATGCGCTGAGCCAGGCCTTCGACGATGGCGGTTTTACCCACGCCAGGTTCGCCGATCAACACAGGGTTGTTTTTGGTACGACGTTGCAGCACCTGAATGGTACGGCGTATCTCTTCGTCACGGCCGATAACCGGGTCCAGTTTGCCCTGCTCAGCACGCTCGGTCAGATCGATAGTGTATTTCTTCAACGCCTGACGTTGGTCTTCAGCACCTTGATCTTCCACGCTATCACCGCCTCGCATTTGCTCAATGGCCTTACTGATTTTATCGGTCGTTGCACCGGCTGCTTTCAACAGATCGGTCAAGTTACCGCGATCTTCAAGCACCGCCAGAACAAAGAGTTCGGATGAGATAAATTTGTCCGCCCGCTTTTGTGCCAGCTTGTCGCACAAATTCAGGACACGCACCAGCTCATGCGACGGTTGAACGTCACCACCGGTACCTTCAACTTGAGGCAGACGAGACAAGGCCTGTTCGATCTCGGTGCGCACGCGCCCAGCATCGATACCGGCAGAAGTTAATAATGGGCGAACCGTGCCCCCATCCTGATTGAGCAGAGCGCTCATCAGATGTAACGGTTCAATAAATTGGTTGTCGCGCCCAAGGGCTAGAGATTGGGCATCGGCGAGGGCAAGCTGGAATTTGTTAGTAAGACGATCCAGACGCATAACACCTCCAAGATTGGTCGAAATTGCTACTGGAGATTAAATGAGGTCATCCCTCAAATTTTCAAGGTTATTTCGACTGTATATTTTCGGTACTACATCATGCGCCGTTGGACCGTCCTAATTCAATAGGTTATATCAGCCAGATTAAACTTGCCAGACGTCCGGTTATTCCGTCGCGTCGATAGGAGAAAAAATGACTGATTTCGCTCACCGTACAACGGTCTCCACCATAGATAGCATGAACCCCTGCGCGTTGTAGACGCTGACGAGCCAGTAAATAGATATCTGCGAGGTATTTATCGCCGCGAGGGGCAAAAGCCAGCTCAGCGCCGGGATCAACAGCAATAAATGCCGCGCGGACCTCCGGCCCTACCTCAAACTGCTGCGGGCCGATCGCCGGGCCGAGCCAAACGCTGATGCCTGCAGGCTGAGTGGAAAACGCCGCTAAAGTCTGCTCTAGCACGCCGTTACACAATCCACGCCAACCGGCATGAGCTGCAGCGACTTCCTCACCAGACTGCGAGCAGAATAAAACCGGCAAGCAGTCTGCTGTCATCACTGCGCACACCTGCCCTGGCACATTGCTGTAAACCGCGTCCGCTTGCAAATCGACAGGCGTTTGCCCATCCAGTCGCACCACGCGCGTGCCATGCACTTGCTCCAGCCAGACTGGCATCTGCGGCAGGTTCGCCGCCGCGACCAGACGTTGACGGTTATCCGCCACCGCCTGAGTCTCGTCACCCACGTGAGTGCCGAGATTGAGCGAACCGTACGGCGGCCGACTTACGCCACCGTTACGGGTGCTGCTGCAGGCTTTTACCCCTGCAGGCAGTGGCCAATCGGGCAAGATAAGCGAATCCATTACCAGTTCATCTGATCTTTGAATTCTTCGGTATCGAGCTTCAGTGCGTTAATCAGATCGACCATATCCTGCGGCAGCGGCGCATGCCACTCCATCTGGATACCGCTGATCGGATGATATAAACGCAGCATGGTGGCGTGCAGTGCCTGGCGATCGAAACCGCGCAGTGTGGCAATGAATGCCTCCGAAGCCCCTTTTGGCGGACGTGGACGACCACCGTACAGCTGATCGCCCACCAGCGGGTGGTTAATGTGCGACATATGCACACGGATCTGGTGGGTACGGCCGGTTTCCAGACGCAGACGCAGGCGAGTGTGCGCGCGGAAGTGTTCCATAATGCGGTAATGCGTCACCGCCGGTTTCCCCATCGGGTGGACCGCCATGTGGGTACGTTTGGTCGAATGGCGCGAAATCGGCTCTTCGACGGTACCGCCGGCGGTCATGGTACCGATGGCGACAGCTTCGTATTCACGGGTGATTTCACGTGCCTGCAACGCTTCTACCAACCGGGTCTGCGCCGGAACGGTTTTCGCCACTACCATCAGGCCGGTCGTGTCCTTGTCCAAACGGTGCACGATACCGGCACGCGGTACGTCGGCGATTTCAGGATAGTAATGCAGCAACGCATTGAGCACCGTGCCGTCCGGGTTACCGGCGCCAGGATGCACAACCAGGTCGCGCGGCTTGTTGATGACCAAAATGTCGCTGTCTTCGTAGACGATATTCAGCGCGATGTCCTGCGGTTCCCAACGGGCCTCTTCTTCTATCTGTGCATCAATGGCGACCGTCTCTCCCCCCAGCACCTTCTCTTTCGGTTTGTTTATCGTTTTGCCATTGACCTGCACCCGATCGTCCAGGATCCAATCTTTTATGCGAGATCGTGAATAATCAGGGAACAATTCGGCCAAAGCCTGATCTAAACGTTGTCCGAGTTGAGATTCGGCCACCGTTGCGGTGAGTTGTACTTGTTGTGCCATATGCAGCTTCTTCGTTAACGTTGGGTTTTCACGGCGATGCCGTTTAATATAATGTGCTATTGTAACTGGTCTTTGTCGGGAGCTTAACGGACAGTCTCCCGGAATAACACCCTGAGGATAATCAAAACGTCATGACGCGTATGAAATATCTGGTGGCGGCAGCCACGTTGAGCCTGGCGCTGGCAGGTTGCTCCACATCCAAGGATGCGGTTCCCGACAACCCGCCTTCGGAAATCTATGCTACTGCCCAGCAAAAACTGCAGGACGGTAACTTTAAGGGCGCGATTACGCAACTCGAAGCGTTAGATAACCGCTATCCTTTCGGACCCTACTCTCAGCAGGTACAGTTGGACCTGATTTATGCCTACTATAAATCTGCCGATTTACCTATGGCTCAGGCATCTATCGATCGTTTCATGCGTCTGAACCCAACGCACCCAAACATCGACTACGTGATGTATATGCGTGGCCTGACCGATATGGCGTTGGATGACAGTGCACTGCAAGGCTTCTTCGGGGTCGATCGTTCAGACCGCGATCCACAGCATGCTCGCGCTGCATTTCGCGATTTCAGCCAGCTGATTCAGCAGTACCCGAACAGCCAGTATGTAACCGATGCCAACAAGCGTCTGGTGTATCTGAAAGACCGCCTGGCCAAGTATGAGCTTTCGGTGGTGGAATACTACACTAAACGCGGTGCCTACGTCGCGGTCGTTAATCGTGCTGAACAGATGCTGCGTGAATTCCCTGATACTCAAGCGACGCGCGACGCGCTGCCGCTGATGGAAAATGCGTACAAGCAGTTGCAACTGAACGGCCAGGCCGACAAAGTGGCCAAAGTGATTAGCGCCAACCCGGCATAGTCTGATGGGTAACGGCAGGAAAACAAAACGGCAGCTTCGGCTGCCGTTTTTATTTGCTGTAAATTCACCCAGACCCGGATAAATACACAAGCAAAAACACGATGTTAGCAAGACTGCAACACCGCTTATCCTTTCAATAATGCGCGTTCCGCTTCCAAGACTCAAGCGTTAGATGGCCATTTCAGATGCTGAATCACAGATTGAACTAACTTTGCAAAAAGTGACAAAAAAACGTGATTTTCATCACGCATTTCAGCAAAAAGCGGGGTATGCTGGACTCATCCAAGACGGAAAGACAGAGAGGTAAGTTATATGACATTGAACATTACCAGCAAACAAATGGATATCACTCCCGCAATCCGCAGTCACGTCGAAGACCGTCTCACCAAACTGGAAAAATGGCAGGCCCAACTGATTAACCCGCATATCGTCTTATCCAAAGAACCGAAAGGGTTTGTTGCCGACGCCACCATTACCACACCTAACGGCCCGCTGGTCGCCAGCGCAAAACATGAAGACATGTATACCGCCGTTAACGAACTGATCGCCAAGCTGGAGCGTCAGTTGAACAAGGTGCAGCACAAAGGCGAAGCACGCCGTGCCGCCGCCAGCGTGAAGGACATCGTTCCGGAAGTGGAGCCGGAACAGGAATAACCGTTTAGCGGCTGTTTCACATCAAACGCGCCTGAGGGCGCGTTTTTTGTCTGGTTTTTTTATTGACGAGATAAAAACCTGCGGTTACTTTAAAACCTGTCTCACACACTTTGGATAGTACATGGTCCGTAAACCGTTTTTCTTCGCATTCTTTTTTACCTTCCCCTGATTGGGAGGCGTTTCGTCGTGTGATAAAGAATGCGAAGACGAACAGCAAAGCCTCCTGAAATCAGGGGGCTTTTTTTATGGCTATTTTACGACGTATAAAAATATAAGGCAGAAGCTGATTATGACCGACAACCCGTTACTCGTGCTGCGCCAACGCATCAGCGCACTGGATCTTAAACTGCTGTCCTTGCTGGCAGAACGCCGTGAGCTGGCGGTAGAAGTAGGTAAAACCAAGTTGCACTCTCATCGGCCAATCCGTGATAAAGAGCGTGAACGCGACCTGCTGGACGCCCTGATCGCCGCAGCCAAGCCCTACGATCTGGACGGATTTTACGTCACCCGTCTGTTTCAACTGATTATCGAAGACTCCGTACTGACTCAGCAGGCGCTGCTGCAGCATCAACTTAATCAAATCAGCCAGCATTCTGCCCGTATTGCGTTCCTTGGCCCGAAAGGCTCTTACTCACACCTGGCGGCCCGCCAATACGCCGCTCGCCATTTCGATCAGTTGATCGAGTGCGGCTGCCAGAAATTCCAGGATATCTTCACCCAGGTTGAAACCGGCCAGGCGGATTACGCCATCCTGCCGATCGAAAACACCAGCTCCGGCTCGATTAATGACGTTTACGACCTGCTGCAACACACCAGTTTGTCGATCGTCGGCGAACTGACTAACCCTATCGATCACTGTGTGCTGATCGCCAGCGATACTGACCTTGATCAGATCGAAACCGTATATAGCCACCCGCAACCTTTCCAACAGTGCAGCCAGTTTATTAATCGCTACCCGCACTGGAAAATCGAATACTGTGAAAGCACCGCTGCGGCAATGGAAAAAGTGGCAAAGTTGAACTCGCCAAAAGCGGCGGCGCTGGGCAGCGAAGCCGGCGGTGCACTCTATGGCCTGCAGGTACTGGAACATAACCTGGCCAATCAGCAGCAGAACATTACCCGCTTTATCGTATTGGCGCGCAAGGCTATCGAAGTTTCCGAGCAGGTGCCCGCTAAGACCACGCTGATTATGGCCACCGGCCAGCAGTCGGGTGCCTTGGTGGAAGCGCTGCTGGTACTGCGCGACAACGGCATCATCATGACCAAGCTGGAATCGCGCCCGATTAACGGCAACCCGTGGGAAGAGATGTTTTATATCGATGTGCAGGCTAACCTGCGTTCTGAAGCGATGCAGAAGGCATTGAGAGATCTGACGCCAATCACCCGCTCGCTGAAGGTGCTGGGGTGTTACCCGAGCGACACCGTGGTGCCAGTCAACCCGTCCTGAATACCATTAAAAAAGGGTTCGGCATAACCGAACCCTTATCATTATTGGCGACTGTCATTCGCCTGACGTAGCAGCGAACGGCTTTCCACCAGGAAACGCTGCGCATAGTCGCCAAACCAATGTTCGACCTTCTGGAAGCTCTGGATAAACGCCTGTTTATCACCCTGCTCCAACAGTTTTATTGCCTCACCAAACCGCTGATAGTAACGCTTGATCAGCGCAATGTTCTCTTCGGAAGACATAATGATATCCGCGTACAGCTGCGGGTCTTGAGCAAACAGCCGCCCGACCATCGCCAACTCCAGCCGATAGATCGGTGAAGAAAGGGCCAGCAACTGCTCCAACTGCACGTTTTCTTCCGCCAGATGCAAACCATAAGCAAAGGTCGCGAAGTGACGCAGCGCCTGAATAAACGCCATGTTCTGATCGTGCTCAACCGCGCTGATACGGTGCAAACGCGCCCCCCATACCTGCAGCTGTTCGAGCAACCATTGGTAGGCTTGCGGTTCGCGGCCATCGCAATAGACCACCACCTGCTTGGCTACGCTGCCTACGTCTGGGCCAAACATGGGATGCAGCCCCACAACGGGGCCGCGGTGCGCCGCCAGCATGGCATTCAACGGGCGATTTTTTACCGAGGCCAGATCAACCAGAATACAGTCCGCCGGCAGCGGCGGTAACCGCTCAATCACCTGTTCGGTGACGTGAATAGGGACGCTGACAATCACCATTCCGGCATCGGCAAGCAGCGTATCAGCCTGATTCCAGTCTTCCTGGTCCAACACTTTGACCTGGTAACCGGACAGCGTCAGCAAGCGATTAAACAACCGCCCCATTTGACCGTTGCCGCCGATAATGACGATCGGGCGCAGTTGCGGATGTAGCGTTTTAAAGCCTTTGTCGTTCTCGCTGACGTAAGACTCGCGCATCACCCTGCGCAGCACGTCCTCAATCAAATCGGGCGGCACACCCAGGTTTTCCGCTTCTTGACGCCGTGAGGCCAGCATCGCCGCCTCACGCTCAGGAACATACACCGGTAAGCCGTGGTGGCTTTTAACCTCTCCCACTTCCGCCACCAACTGCAGGCGTTTAGCCAGCAGCTCCAGCAGCGCCTTATCCACTTCGTCGATTTGATCGCGCAACGCGGTCAGTTCAGCCACCATAACTTACTACTCTCCAGTGCGTGCCGTCAGCGCGGTGCCGAGTTCCTGGTGCATATGGCGCAACAGCGTCTCTGTACTTTCCCAGTTAATACAGGCGTCGGTAACAGAAACCCCATAGCGCATATCTGCACGCGGTTGCTCAGAAGACTGGCTGCCTTCGTGCAAGTGGCTTTCCAGCATGATGCCGGTGATCGAACGGTTACCCGCTTTGATCTGCTCTACCACGGACTCGGCAACCGCCGGTTGACGGCGATAGTCTTTATTCGAGTTGCCATGGCTGCAATCTATCATCAAGGACGGGTGGAGTCCCGCATCCAGCATCTGTTTTTCACAGGCCGCCACGTCCTCAGCGCTGTAGTTTGGCGTTTTGCCACCGCGCAGGATCACATGGCCATCAGGGTTACCCTGCGTCTGCAGCAGGCACACTTGCCCTGCCTGATTTATACCGACAAAACGGTGTGGCATTGCCGCGGCGCGCATAGCATTGATTGCCGTGCCCAAGCTGCCGTCGGTACCGTTTTTAAAACCTACCGGCATTGACAGCCCTGAAGCCATCTCACGGTGAGTTTGCGATTCAGTCGTGCGCGCACCAATCGCTGACCAGCTGAACAAATCGCCCAGGTATTGCGGACTGTTCGGATCCAACGCTTCGGTCGCCAACGGCAAGCCCATACCAACCAGATCCAGCAGCAGGCGACGCGCAATGTGCAGACCTGCTTCAACGTCAAACGAACCGTCCATGTATGGGTCGTTAATCAGACCTTTCCAGCCGACGGTGGTACGAGGTTTTTCAAAATAGACACGCATAACGATATATAGCTGATCGCTCAATTCAGCTGACAGGGTTTTCAAATGACGGGCGTAATCAAGTGCCGCATCCGGGTCGTGAATAGAACAAGGTCCGCACACCACCAGCAGGCGATGATCGCGCCCCTGCAGAATATCGGCGATGGTTTTGCGTGCCGTGGCGATTTCATTCTCGTCGCTGGCACTAAGCGGGAACTGGTTCTTCAGCTCTTCCGGAGTAATCAGAATCTGTTCTGCACTGATATGAACGTTATTGAGCGCGTCTTTTTGCATGATGCTATTCCTGTCGTTTGCCGTTATGCGTAAGCGTTGATAGAACATTGAGCGTTTCAGGTTCTTACCCTATCACGAAATGTAAAGATTTCAATCCATTTGGTGTAAATAAAAAATTACCACAAATAAAAAGCGCTAAATAAGTCATTAAAACAACACAAAAAATCACCTAATATAATGATTATTAGTTATTTTTAAGACTTTCACCTACACGAAGCCTCCTTGCACACCAAAATGCTAAAACCCGACAAAATCGTAAACAATTCGATACACTAGAAACGCAACGACCCACATGCCTCATCCACCGAACGTTCAAAAGCCTGATGTTTACCCTTTCCACAGCAGAGAACCTTAACGGGTAAATCAAATCACCTAAAAATTAAACAACTGAAACACAAATAACAAACAATAAACCGGCAATTTATTTTCAATTACTTTCCTCTATTAATTAAAATACAAAAATATGAGTAAAACCTATTGAATAAATATTGCGGAACTTCACAGTTATCGCGCGAAAAATAAATAATTATGGTGTTATTCGTTCGCACCTCTTTAGGGTTAATCTGCGTAGACAGAGCCCGTATCACCTGCATTGAGAATGTATGAGCGTTAGCTGCTTTTCATTTCTTGACAAGGGACTATCATGATCACTTTGCAGTTCTTAATTATTATAATCTGCTTATTAGTCGGCACTCGGTTTGGCGGTATGGGGCTGGGCCTAATAAGCGGTATTGGTTTATTCCTCTTATGTTTTATATTCGGGTTGGAACCAGGTAAACCTCCCGTTGAGGTTATGCTGACTATTCTTGCCGTAATCGGTTGTGCTTCAGTGTTGCAAACTGCCGGCGGTTTGAACGTAATGATGCAATATGCAGAGCGACTGCTGCGCCGCCACCCACAGCACATCACGCTGCTTGCTCCTTTCACCACCTGGACTCTGACGTTCCTGTGCGGCACAGGGCATGTGGTGTACACCATGTTCCCGATCATTTCCGATATCGCCATCAAAAAAGGGATCCGCCCAGAACGCCCAATGGCCGTGGCTTCCGTCGCCTCGCAAATGGCCATCACAGCTTCGCCGGTTTCCGTGGCCGTTGTGTCCCTGGTTTCAATCATTGCCGCAGGACATGGGATTGGCAAAGCTTACACGCTGGTAGAAATCCTTGCCGTCTCGATCCCGGCTTCATTAGTCGGGGTGCTAATGGCGGCCTTATGGAGCCTGCGCCGCGGTAAAGATCTGGATAAGGACGCTGAATTCCAGGAAAAAATCAAAGATCCAGAACAACGGGCCTATATTTTTGGCAGCACCGAAACACTGCTCAATCAGAGATTCCCCAAGCAGGCTTACTGGTCCACAGCGATCTTCTTTGCGGCTATCGCCATCGTCGTGCTCTTGGGGGCTTTCGCTGATTTACGCCCTTCCTTTGCCAATGCCAAAGGGGTACTGAAACCGCTGTCTATGAATCTGGTGATCCAGATGATGATGCTGATCGCCGGTGCCGTTATTCTGATGGGCTGCAAAGTCAAACCCGGCGATATTGCCAATGGTGCGGTTTTCAAAGCCGGCATGGTCGCCATTTTTTCCGTATTCGGCGTGGCGTGGATGAGTGATACCTTCTTCCAGGCACATATGGGAGAGCTAAAACTCCTGCTTGAAGACGTGGTAAAAAGTCAGCCGTGGACTTACGCGATCGTTCTGTTCCTGGTTTCCAAGCTGGTCAACAGCCAGGCAGCTGCGCTCACCGCCATTGCCCCAATGGCGCTGCAGTTGGGTGTCGACCCCAAAATGCTGCTGGCTTTCTTCCCGGCCGCGTACGGTTACTTCGTCTTGCCCACTTATCCAAGCGATTTGGCCTGCATCGGTTTTGACCGTTCTGGAACAACGCGCATCGGCAAATTTATCATCAACCACAGCTTTATTATTCCTGGCCTGATCGGCGTGCTGTGTTCCTGTATCACCGGATATCTTCTGGTCACCACCTTCCTGTAATCATTTCCCCAACGGCAACGGTATTCCCCGTTGCCGCCCACACCATTGACCACATAAATAATAATGGCAATCAGTATTTTATGCCGTTAACAGGGTTAAAAGTCAGTAGAAGAAAAGTGAATAAGTGAGGACGAAAAATTAAAAACTTAAGCTAATAGTCGCTATTTTGGTCGCAATGGCGAACCGATATAATGTGACCGAAATCACTTATAACCACTCTTAACAACTGGATCAAAAATGCTCTCTTTACGCGCTCGCCGCGCTATTCCGCTGTTCATTAGCTGCTTAACGACTTTCACCAGTGTTTCAGCCCTTGCCGACAATACGCTTTTCACCGCGATGGA
This sequence comes from Serratia sp. GW822-FHT06D09, assembly GCF_058799515.1. Lineage (NCBI taxonomy): Bacteria > Pseudomonadati > Pseudomonadota > Gammaproteobacteria > Enterobacterales > Yersiniaceae > Serratia > Serratia sp. GW822-FHT06D09. The sequence goes on along the minus strand of NZ_JBXALO010000006.1, from coordinate 330,095 downwards.
CGATCCGGCCACCGCCAAAAAACCGTTTGAAGGCAACGTCCAGGCCGGTTACAACTCGCAGTCAGGCAACTCACAAAGCTCTACCCTGTTGGCCAATACCAGCATGACCTGGTTCAACAGCGATGCCGCTTACAGCCTGTGGGGTGCGGCCAACAACACCACATCCTCCAACGTGCGCTCGTCAGAAAAGTATCAGGCCGGCGGCCGTACCCGTTATAACCTGTCCGATCGTAATTACCTGTTCGGTCAGGCGAGCTGGCTAAGCGATCGCTTCAACGGTTATGATTCCCGCTCGACCCTGACCGGCGGTTATGGTCGCCAAATCCTTAATGGGCCGCTTAGCGATCTGCGAGTTGAATTCGGTCCGGGCGTGCGTCACGACGAATACCATGGCGGTGGGCGTTCCACCAAAGCGCTGGCTTACGGTGCGGCCAACTATTCGTACCAGTTGACCGACAATACCAAGTTCTCTGAAGGCGTTTCCGCGCTGGCGAACGAAGAAACCACGCTGAACTCCGAAACCGCACTCAGCGTCGCCATTAACGAAAAGTTCGCGTTGCGTCTGGCTTACACCGTGACTTACAACAGCAAGCCTCCAGCCTCTGCGCCAAAGAATACCGACACCACCACTTCTATCAGCCTGGTGTACGGTTTGTAATCCTTCTTACTTCTGCACCTGTTATACGACTAAGCCCATCATTGATGGGCTTTTTTTATGCCTGAAAATCAAATTTAGACATTTTGCTAAAAACATAACGTTTACTATTGACGAGTTTAGCAAATAGCTTAATACTGTATGTATACACAGTATTAATTAAATGGGTGCAGAGCATGAGAAAACTCAATCATCGCGGCTGAAGCCGTTACTACCATCAGGAGTGTCCGTTAATAAGCTGGGGTGTAACTCCCACCTAATTAGGCAGGCTGCTGATTTTGATTTTGGCTTAATGCCCAACCCGTTTTCACTTAAAATATTGCAAGGGGGTTTTTATGATGCACTGTCCACTCTGCGGTAGCGTGGCCCATACTCGCTCCAGCCGTTATCTGAGCGAAGCGACCAAAGAGCGCTATCACCAATGCCAAAACATTAACTGCAGCTGTACCTTTGCCACGCACGAGTCTGTCGCTCGCGTGATTGTAAAGCCTGGCGATATCGTTCCTGCACAGCCGCATCCGGAAAAAAGCAAACAGCGCGCCGCGGCGCTGTAATGCAAAGAGCCTGCAAACGCAGGCTTTTTATGCCTGTAAAAACGGGCGTCCTGGGAGCATTTTCGCATCTTGCAGATGCAATCCCCGATCTGCAGGCATAAAAAAAGGGGTTGGCACAGTGCCAACCCCTTCATAGCTATTAACTTTGGATGCAGCGTTAGCCGACGCGGTTCAGACGCTCTTTGATACGAGCAGACTTACCAGTACGCTCACGCAGATAGTACAGTTTGGCTTTACGAACGGCACCACGACGTTTAACAGTAATGCTGTCGATTACTGGGGAGTGAGTCTGGAATACACGCTCAACACCTTCGCCGTTGGAAATCTTACGAACAGTGAATGCAGAGTGCAGACCGCGGTTACGGATAGCGATAACCACGCCCTCGAATGCCTGCAGACGTTTTTTGCTACCTTCAACGACCCATACCTTAACTTCCACGGAATCACCCGGACGGAATGCAGGTACGTCTTGCTTCATCTGCTCTTGTTCAATTTGCTTAATAATGTTGCTCATAATATGTCTCTTACCCTAGGTAAACTGATATATCGGTCTCGTCGAGCCAGTTGCTCAGACGTTCCCTTCATAGTCCTGTTGCTTGGCCTGATGTTCCCGTTGGAACTCAGCCAGCAACACCGCTTGCTCGTCAGTCAGAGCTAGGCTTTCTAGAAGTTCAGGTCTTCTAAGCCAGGTACGGCCCAGCGACTGCTTTAAGCGCCAGCGACGTATATCGGCATGGTTGCCCGACAGTAAGACTGGCGGAACCTCCATCCCTTCCAACACCTCAGGACGGGTATAGTGCGGGCAGTCCAGCAATCCATCGACAAAAGAATCTTCTTCTGCTGAGGCCTGATGGCCCAGCACACCCGGTATAAAACGGGCGACTGAATCAATCAGGGTCATTGCCGGCAGTTCCCCGCCGCTGAGTACGTAATCGCCGATTGACCATTCTTCATCAATTTCGGTTTGGATTACGCGCTCGTCCACCCCTTCATAACGACCGCACACCAGAATCATCTTCTGATTGGTCGCCAGTTCGCATACGCCGGTTTGATCCAGCTTACGCCCCTGAGGTGACAGATAAATCACCTTTGCTCCCTCGCCTGCCGCTGCTTTTGCTGCATGAATGGCTTCCCGCAAGGGTTGCACCATCATCAACATTCCCGGGCCGCCGCCATAAGGGCGATCGTCCACGGTACGATGCCGGTCGTAGGTGAAGTCACGCGGACTCCAACACTGCACGCTCAGCAGGCCATTTTTTACTGCCCGGCCAGTCACCCCGTAATCGGTGATTGCGCGGAACATCTCAGGAAACAGGCTTACAATACCAATGAACACAAGCCAATCCCCATACTGTCATTCCACTTGTTTCGACCGTTTGATTCGGAGGTCAAAAACCAGGATCCCAATCTGCTTCAATCACGCGAGCAGTGAGATCGACTTTCTTGATAACCTGCCCATGAAGAAACGGGACCAACCGCTCCTTCATGCCGAACGCATCTTTCAGGTTAGCTTTCACTACCATCACGTCGTTTGAACCGGTTTCCATCATATCGACGACTTTACCCAGTTCGTAACCGGTGGTCGTGACTACCTGGCAGCCCATAAGGTCTTTCCAGTAGTAATCATCACCCACCAACGGAGGAAGTTGTTCCGAATCCACCTGAATTTCGCAATTGGTCAGTAGATTCGCAGCATCCCGATCATCAACGCCTTTGACTTTGATGATCAGATCCTGACTGTGGCGCTTCCAGTCTTCCAACTCGACAAGCTGCCATTGACCCGCCCGCTGGATAAACCACGGCTGATAGTCAAAAATGCTTTCGGCGTTCTCGGTGGATGAAAATACTCTGAGCCAACCACGAATGCCGTAAGTAGACCCCATTTTACCGAGTACAATCGGCTGCTTAGGTGCTACCGGTTTGAGTTGCTTGCTCATTGCCACCACCGCGACAGATTAAGCTGCTTTCTTAGCGTCTTTGATCAGCGCGTGAACGCGATCAGAAACGGTTGCACCCAGACCGACCCAATGTTCGATGCGGTCCAGGTCCAGACGCAGTGCTTCAGCCTGACCAGATGCGATCGGGTTGAAGAAGCCTACGCGCTCGATGAAACGACCATCACGAGCATTGCGGCTGTCGGTCACTACTACTTGATAGAACGGACGCTTTTTAGCGCCGCCACGTGCCAAACGAATTGTTACCATAACATCCTCTTTAGTTAATAAAACAGCCGGGCCCCATTGAGGGAACGGGGCCCGGTTGCAATATAAAAAGCCCGAAAATTTTACTCATTTTGGCGCAAAAAGCAATCTAAAGCGTAGATCAGCGTCAACTACTTTTTGCAGCCGGTAATATTCCGGGCGGTTTTTGCCGCGAACGGCAAATGCTTAAACACGCTCACCCCAAGGGGCACGCGCCTGTCAGCGGCCTGGGAAGCCCGGCGGCATCATACCTTTCATGCCGCGCATCATCTTCGCCATTCCGCCTTTCTTCATCTTTTTCATCATGCGCTGCATTTCATCGAACTGCTTCAACAAGCGGTTAACGTCCTGCACCTGCATACCGGAACCCATCGCAATGCGGCGCTTACGCGAGCCTTTGATGATTTCCGGTTTGGCGCGCTCTTTCAGCGTCATCGAGTTGATGATTGCTTCCATACGCACCAGAACCTTGTCGTCCATTTGCGATTTCACATTGTCCGGCAGTTGGCCGGCACCAGGCAGTTTGCTCAGCATGCTGGCCATACCACCCATGTTACGCATCTGCTTCAGCTGTTCTAGGAAGTCGGTCAGATCGAAACCGTCACCTTTCTTCAGCTTGTTAGCCAGTTTCTCCGCCTGCTCGCGGTCAACTTTGCTTTCGATATCTTCGATCAGCGACAGCACATCGCCCATGCCGAGAATGCGTGATGCCACGCGGTCCGGATGGAAGGGCTCCAGCGCTTCGGTCTTCTCGCCCACGCCGAGGAACTTGATCGGCTTGCCCGTGATGTGACGGATAGACAACGCGGCACCGCCACGCGCATCACCGTCGACCTTGGTCAGTACCACACCGGTCAGCGGTAATGCTTCATTAAAGGCCTTGGCCGTGTTGGCAGCATCCTGGCCGGTCATGGCGTCAACCACAAACAGGGTTTCCACCGGCTTGATCGCCGCGTGCACCTGCTTGATTTCGTCCATCATCGCTTCGTCAACGTGCAAACGGCCGGCGGTATCGACGATCAGTACGTCGTAGAACTTCAGCTTGGCCTGTTGCAGCGCACGGTTAACGATGTCGATCGGTTTTTCTTTGACATCAGACGGGAAGAAGTCGATGCCGACGCTTTCCGCCAGGGTTTCCAGCTGTTTGATCGCCGCTGGGCGATAAACGTCGGCGGAAACCACCAGGACTTTTTTCTTCTGTTTTTCTTTCAGGAATTTACCAAGCTTGGCGACGCTGGTAGTTTTACCGGCGCCCTGCAGGCCCGCCATCAGCACCACTGCTGGCGGTTGCGCCGCCAGGTTCAGCTCGGTGTTCACTTCGCCCATCGCGGCAATCAGCTCGCTCTTGACGATCTTGACGAACTCTTGCCCCGGCGTCAGGCTTTTGTTGACTTCATGACCTACCGCGCTCTCTTTAACGCGGTTGATAAAGTCCCGCACAACCGGTAGCGCAACGTCCGCTTCCAGCAATGCCATGCGCACTTCACGCAGGGTTTCCTTGATATTTTCTTCGGTCAGCCGCCCACGGCCGCTGATATTGCGCAGGGTGCGCGACAAACGATCGGTTAAATTTTCAAACATCGTCTCATGCTCAACGTGTAATGACAGGCCGCTCTGGCGACATAATTGCGGCGATTATAACACGAAGCGTAGAGGATCTCTGCCTCAGCGTTGGAGATCGGTTGGAGTGGGACGCGCTCGACGCTATACTGACAATCCAATTCACCACGTCGAAGCAAAATTAAACGCTATGCCAGTTTTCTCCATTGTGGCTTTGATCGCCTACCTGCTCAGCCTTGGACTGATTATTCCCAGCTTGTTGCGGAAGAACAGCGCATACCGTCGGCTTGCTCTCGTCTCGGCGGTGGTGGCGCTAATTTGCCACGCCATCGCACTTCAGCAGCGTATCTTTGACGTCAGCGCCGGGCAAAATCTCAGCTTGCTGAACATAGGTTCGATAGTCAGCCTGATCATTTGCTCGGTCATGACCTTCGTGGCTTCGCGCGATCGCGGCTGGTTCCTGCTGCCTATCGTTTACAGCTTCGCGATGATCAACCTGGCCTTCGCCAGCTTTATGCCGGGTGAATTTATTACGCATCTGGAAGCCAGCCCGGAACTGATGGTGCATATCGGCCTGGCGCTGTTCTCCTACGCTACGCTGATCATTGCCGCGCTGTATGCGCTGCAACTGGCCTGGCTGGATTACCTGCTGAAAAACAAAAAGCTGTCTTTCAGCGCCGATATGCCGCCGTTGATGAGCATCGAACGCAAGATGTTCCACATCACCCAGATAGGCGTCGTGTTGCTCACGCTCACGTTGTGCACCGGCCTGCTTTATATGGATAACCTGTTCAGCAAAGAGAACGTGCACAAAGCCGTGCTGTCTATCATGGCGTGGTTTGTGTATATCGTCTTGCTGTGGGGCCATTATCACGAAGGCTGGCGCGGTCGCCGCGTCGTTTGGTTCAGCTTTGCCGGTGCCTTCCTACTCACGCTGGCCTACTTTGGCAGCCGTCTGATTCAGCAAGTGATGGTTCGCTAAGCTCTCAGGCACTCTTTCTCCATACATAAGGAATACCGCGTTGGAGCACGTTTCGACAGGGACCCTGATCATTATCCTGGTGGTCATGATTGTGGTTTCCGCTTACTTCTCAGCATCCGAAACCGGCATGATGACGCTGAACCGCTATCGTCTGCGTCATCTCTCCAAACAGGGCAACCGTTCCGCCCGCCGGGTCGAAAAGCTGCTGCAAAAACCGGATCGCCTGATAGGCCTGGTGCTGATTGGCAATAACCTGGTCAACATTCTGGCTTCGGCGCTGGCCACCATTGTCGGCATGCGCCTGTATGGCGATTTAGGCGTTGCCATCGCCACCGGCGTACTGACCTTCGCCGTGCTGCTGTTCGCCGAAGTGCTGCCAAAAACCTTTGCCGCCCTGTATCCGGAACGCATCGCATTCCCCAGCAGCTTCTTGCTGGCACCGCTGCAAAAGGTGATGTTCCCACTGGTGTGGCTGCTCAATGGCATCACCACGCTGATTTTACGGCTGTTCGGCATTCGCACCAATGTGCGGATCAGCGACGCAGTCAGCAAGGACGAGCTGCGCACCATTGTGAAGGAATCGCACTCGCAAATTTCTCGTCGCAATCAGGACATGCTGATCTCGGTGTTGGATCTGGAGAAGGTGACGGTCGATGACATTATGGTGCCACGCAATGAGATTGTCGGCATCGATGTCAACGACGACTGGAAGTCGATCATGCGTCAGCTTACTCACTCCCCACACGGCCGCATCGTGCTTTACCGCACCTCGCTGGATGATGCCATCGGCATGCTGCGGGTACGTGAAGCCTACCGCCTGATGACCGAGAAGAAAGAGTTCAACAAAGAGAACCTGCTGCGCGCAGCCGACGAAATTTATTATGTGCCCGAAGGCACGCCGCTGAACGTTCAGTTGGTGAAGTTCCAGCGCAACAAAGAGAAAGTCGGCATCGTGGTCGATGAATACGGCGACATTCAGGGGCTGGTGACGGTCGAGGATATCCTGGAGGAGATCGTCGGCGATTTCACCACGTCCATGTCGCCAACGCTGGCAGAAGAGGTTAATCCGCAAAGTGATGGCTCCGTGCTGATAGACGGTACAGCCAACGTGCGCGAGTTAAACAAGGCATTCAACTGGACGTTGCCAGCCACCGATGCGCGTACCATCAACGGCATGCTTTTGGAAGAGCTGGAAGAGATCCCGGAGGTCGGCACCCGTGTTCGCATCGGCCATTACGACATCAGCATCCTCGACGTGCAGGACAATATGATCAAACAGGTGCGGGTCACGCCGATCAAGTCGCTGCAGTCCAGCGTTCAGCAACGCTGACCAGCCGCCAGAAAGGAAAAAAGACGCGAATATCGCGTCTTTTTTTATCGCTGTAGCCCGATGGATGGCGAACTAGATGTGCAGTTCCTGCAGTTTCTCTTTCGGCAGCGCCAGCTCTTCGTTGTGGTTCACTACGACGTCATGGTCAAGAATGTGCTTCGCGATTTCCTGCGCTTCTTCCAGCGAGTGCATATGGTAAGTCCCGCACTGGAATTCGTTCAGCTCAGGAATTTTACGCTGGTCAGTCACTTTCAGCACGTCTGCCATCGCCGCTTTCCACGCATCGGCAACACGCTGCTCTTCCGGCACGCCAATCAGGCTCATGTAGAAACCGGTGCGGCATCCCATCGGGGAGATATCGATAATCTCGACGCCCTGACCATTTAGGTGGTCACGCATAAAGCCGGCAAACAGGTGTTCCAGCGTATGAATGCCGCGCTCTGGCATCACTTCCAGGTTCGGCCGGCAGAAGCGCAGATCGAACACGGTGATGGTATCGCCATGAGGAGTTTTCATGGTTTTCGCGACGCGGACAGCCGGGGCTGCCATGCGGGTATGGTCTACGGTGAAGCTATCCAGCAGTGGCATTTCGTTACCTCCTCGTAAAAGAGTATTTATTTCGAAACTTTTTTATCTAACCAGGAAACCTTTTCCAACCCAGCGAGTCTGAGTATGTGAAAGACGCGCATTTGTTATCATCATCCCTGTCATCAGAGATGCATATTTGGCCACATTGATGTGGCCTTTTCTTTTTTAGCCCCCGCCGTGTTGCTTCAGGAACTCTTCAAAGCTTAGCGTATCACTGGCTTCTATGTTGCGTTGACGCTGCCACGAGGCTTTCTGCTCTTGTGCCAACTCAGCCTCCGTCAAAATCTCTAGCGGCTCTTCCGTCAGCATCTGACGATACTGCTCGGCCAGCTGCAGGCCCACACGCCCCGTCCCCTCTTCCTTCATCGCCTTCAGGATACGAGCGGAAAACGTCAAATCAGGATCGTCAAACGCCGCGACCAGTTCGTCACACACCTGCTGATACTGGCGATCGCCGGCTTCGCTATCCAACACTTCAGCCACGCGACGCAGATCGTCAAACAGTGCTTTACCTACTTTTGCCAGCGGTTCACGGCTGTCATCACACCCGATGCCGATGGTTTGGCCCGGCTTACGCCCTTCCAGGATCACCCGATTCCAGTTCTTGCGCGTACACAGCAATTCATCGCTGCTCATCTCTGGCGCATCGGCCAGCACGCACCACACCAGGAACAGGTCCAGGAAACGCGCCTGAACCGCATCCACGCCGATAGGCGAGAATGGGTTGATGTCCAGCGAGCGAACTTCAATGTATTCGATACCGCCGCGCAAAAGCGCATCTGACGGCGTCTCGCCACTTTTGGTCACACGCTTCGGCCGGATTGGCGCATAGAGTTCGTTTTCGATCTGAAGCACGTTACTGTTCAGTTGCAGATAACGATCGCCATCCTTCACGCCCAGTTTGGCAAACTCTTCGGAAGGCGTGGCAATTGCTCGCTTCAGGCCTTCGACATAGCTTTGCAGATCGTTGAAGGTGATACCCAAATTGCTCTGAGATTTATTGGTGTAGCCCAGGTCACTCAACCGCAGCGAGGTGGCATACGGCAGATAACACATGCCCTGCTCGGTTCGCTCAAACGGCAACGAGGTTTCACGCCCTTTCAGGAACGAGGAACAGATTGCCGGCGATGCACCGAACAGATACGGGATCACCCAGCCAAAACGGTAATAGTTACGGATCAGGCGGAAATAGCCCGCAGAAATCTGCTCTTTACCGCTTTCGGCATCTTTAACGCCGGCCCATGCCTGCCAGAACTCCAGCGGCAATGAGAAATTGTAGTGCACGCCAGAAATGGTCTGCATCAGCGCACCGTAGCGGTTCTTCAACCCTTCACGGTACAGCGTTTTCATGCGGCCAATGTTCGACGAACCGAACTGTGCCAGCTCAATGTCCTGCTCGGCTTCAATAAAGCACGGCATGCTGAGTGGCCACATACGCTCATCACCCAGATTGCGCGCTACGTAACGGTGAATATCACGCAAGAACGTCAGCATGTGATCGAGGTTATCGTCAACCGGCGTAATAAACTCTAACAGCGCCTCAGCAAAGTCTGTGGTTATCCAGTGGTGCGTTAATGCCGCCCCCAGTTTCTCCGGATGTCCGGTTGTTGCCAGCGTTCCGTTTTCGGTGACACGCAGCGTTTCACGCTCAATGCCGCGACGGATGCCTTTTAATGCATGGGGATGGGCTTCCAACCAAGAAAGCGCCTGGGATACGTCCGGGATCAAATTGACCTCCCGCTTCTAAAAACAATAACTCGTAAGCATACTGAATCTGCACCCGAGAGAATATTGAGTTATATTCACGTCGTTAATGCCACCAGGCCATTCCCTGTAACGTTATCATAGTCAAAATGATGTAACGCAGCGCCTTTCCGATACACAGAAACAGCGCGACAGGGCCCCAGGGCATGCGCAGCCAGCCTGCCAACACGCACAACAAATCGCCCACAACCGGTACCCAACTGAGCAACAGCGCAGCCGGGCCAAAGCGTTGCATCCACCCGAGCGCTGTATCCAGCCCTCGCTGCGGTTTCAACGCCGGTAACAGACGCCCGATAATGACATTGGTCAGCCCGCCAAGGGTATTTCCCAACGTCGCGGCCAACACCAGCAACTCTGGTGAGACACGGCTGTTGGTCAGCAAGGCAACCAAAACAATTTCTGAATTTCCCGGCAGCAACGTCGCACTGAGAAAGCTGCTACCGAATAACGACATGACGGCCAGCGTACTACTCACAGCGTACGGACGTCTACCACGGCCATATTGGCGCTTTTCGCTGCCTGAATACCGAAGTCTGCGTCTTCAAACACCACGCATTTCTCCGGCGGCACACCTATCAGTTCGGCGCAGCGCAGGAAGGTATCCGGTTCCGGCTTGTGGCGTTGCACGTCATCGGCACCCACAATCGCATCGAAGCAGTGGAACAGGCCCAGATGGCGCAGCAGGGTTTCTGCCATGCGATGCTCACTGCCGGTGCCCACCGCCATTGGACGGCGACCATGATAAGCTTTGACCACCTCGATTAACGGCAATGGGCGCACGCTGTCCAACAGCATCGCTTCTACCGCGCGGGTTTTCTCTGCAGCCAACTGATGGGGATCGAGATCGGCTTGATGACTGGCAAGGATCGCCTGGGCAATGCGCCAGGTCGGAGAACCGCTCAATGCCACCATCGCCGCCTCATCAAACGTCATACCGTAACGGGACAGCACCTCGTGCCACGCCTTGCGATGCGTCGGCTCGGTATCGAGAATGGTGCCGTCCATGTCGAAAATAAGACCCTGATAGCGGTCGTACATCGTTACTCCATGATCGTTGAGGAAAGAAAACTACTTTAGCGTAAAGCCGGAAGGTTGTCGCTGATCGCGTAATAGCGGAATGTGCTGTGCGTGAGAGTGAAGGACCGGGGGTTCAATAATCTATGTTCGGGGCCAGAAAGCGAAAAACCCGCCGAAGCGGGTTTTTCTTAGATGGTGCATCCAGGAGGATGATTCGGCTGCGCCTCTCCCTGCGGGCCGTTGCTGAAGCAACGTTGTCTCGCTACGCTCGGCTCGAACCTCCAACCGCTCTCCTCGCGGTCGGAAAAGCGAAAAACCCGCCGAAGCGGGTTTTTCTTTAGATGGTGCATCCAGGAGGATTCGAACCTCCGACCGCTCGGTTCGTAGCCGAGTACTCTATCCAGCTGAGCTATGGATGC